>CAYQXM010000304.1:1243-1501 GCA_964421295.1 uncultured Pirellulales bacterium | reverse complement strand
CACCGCAATTATAACACGACGAAAAACAAACAAAAAACACCGGATAGAATGGAGATAAAAAAATACTGCCAATTTTAACCCCCTCAACTTATAGAAGTTTGCGCAACTAAGGGTGTGCCGAAAAGTAATATATTATAAAACATAGTAGCTACATTAGAGAAAAGATCGTTGATGAGCCAAACCATACCCCAACGCATCGCAAATTACATTAAACAGCGCTCTGCATCGCTTGGCACCTTCTTAGCGGCTTACGGTGTA
>CAYQXM010000304.1:0-1227 GCA_964421295.1 uncultured Pirellulales bacterium | reverse complement strand
CGAACCGGCTGGGTGCCCTCTGACGGGTTTAGTCAAATGCATCGTTTGGAATCACTCGCCATTTATCCACCAATTCTAAATCCATATATTATCCCTGTCTTCTTCTTAACCAGTTTACCCGCCTTACTCGTAGGTACCGCAATCCTCTGCGTATACTCCATTAAAGTCCTACGTTCAAATATCACATCAAATAGCGAACACGTTGCAATTTTATTGACGGTCTTCGGGTTTGCTTACACTGTTCTTGGGCCGTGGCCGCTGCAGGCGACTGTGGATTTTCCGTGGGTTTTTGCATGGGGTCTTTATGGTTTAAGTGTGGCGGTTTTTGCGGTTGGGGTGTTTTCGCTTTATATGCATAGCCGTGATTATTCTAAGCGGCATCCTGAGTTGGTTGATGTTGAAAATTGACATGTTTACCGTCGATTCTACTCACGAGTTGAATTTTTTACTCCTAAATTGTTATATTGTTCATCTAATCTAACATAAAACCATGTTGTATCCACACAGCGCTAATTTTGCTGGTCAATTGTCGATTATTAATCATAAAACACTAAATGCCTATATACCCGACTATAAAGTAGTAGAGGAAGACGAGGGAGCGAATTGACAAAAAACTGGCATAGTGAAACACCTGAAAGCGTAATGACTGAACTAAAAGTCACAAGCAGCGGATTAACCACCGAACAAGTAAAAGAACGCCTAACCACATACGGCCCCAACAGCCTAAAAAAAGAGAAAGGCACCTCACCCCTAAAAATTTTCGTGGGCCAATTCACCGACATCTTAATGGTAATCTTACTCATAGCAACCGGCTTATCAGTTGCAGTAGGCGAATACACAGACGCAGTAATTATCCTAATAATCGTGTTTGCAAGCGCCGCATTGGGCTTCAGTCAAGAATACCGCAGCGAAAAAGCCGTGGAAGCTCTAAAGAAAATGACGGCGCCTACAGCCAGCGTCCTGCGTGATGGCAGAGAAGTCCGCATCCCAGCGGAAGAACTGGTGCCGGGCGACATCATGGTTCTCTATGCAGGCGACCGCGTTCCCGCAGACGGCAGAATTCTTGAAGCCTACACCATGAAAGACGACGAAGCCCCCCTAACAGGTGAATCCAGCCCTGTACAAAAATCCTCTGAGACCCTACCCGAAACAACCCAATTAAACGACCGCGAAAACATGGTTTACAGCGGCACAGTCGTCGTCTATGGCAGAGGCAAAGCAGTAGTC
>CAYQXM010000303.1:0-1503 GCA_964421295.1 uncultured Pirellulales bacterium | reverse complement strand
GGATGGTTCCACGGACAACCTCAACGCCGAGCTCTTTTAGCTTAACCTTGTTCTCTTCTGTAATGCTTAATGGCACGCGGTCTAAGCGCTTTTTAACCCATTCCTCTCTTCGCGCTTTAAGTTCAGGAATCTTATCAAACAAGTCAGCGTTCATAGCGTTGACTTCCCAGAACATTCCTTGTGGACAGGTGACGCAGATGATTTTGCGGTTCTTGATTTGCTGTGCTGCTTTTACTGCAGAGTCGCCTGTTACAGATGCAACAATCAAAAATTCTATCGGCTGCTGTGCTGATTTGAGGATGTTTACGACTTCTTGGGTGTTTACTGGTCCAGGGCGCTCAAATACTTTCAATGCTTTCAACCTCACTCAGCATAGCGTAAGTTATGGATTAATAATTATCGATTTTTACATAGCATATTTAGTTGTTAATCTTGATCCTATGAAAGTGTGCTATATCTATTAGTTGTGATGTTATCCCCCCTCCCGTCGTCGGTGGAGAGCTTGTTTTAGGTTGCTTTTTTAAATTAGAGCTTAAATTGTTTGCAGACTGCGTCACTAAACGTTAGCAAACGTCAAGGAGCGTCAATAAAAGTTAAGTTATTTGTTTTTAACCATGAAGCGATAACCTTGAAGTTAATGCAGCGAGAAGTAACCATGTGCATTTACCGACATATGTTTGAAGCAGCATAAAATTTAGAAAACAACCGTTTTAGTTTCTGAATGTTTTATTAGAAGGGTTTGCTGAGGCTTTTACAGAATTTAAGGAGAAAGAAGAAAAAATGAAAACCCTTGACAACTGCAATCGCGGGTAAACATTGAAGCCCTCTCAGCCCCTTCTTTAAAATCAAAAAAGAAAAAGGGAATGATTTATTTTGTGTTTTCATTGCTTATTTCTTCCTTAGCACTAGTAATCCAACGACTGCTACTGCAACAATAATTGCTATACCTGCTGCAAGTATGGATGTTGTCACTGTATTGTTGACTGCGTCGAAGCTGATTGCTGTTGGTGATGGTGATGATGCTGTTTGATCTACACCAAAGGAAGTTAGAGCATATGAACCGTAATAACCATCAGTGCCTGCAAATGTAACGTAGACTGTGTATTTACCAGTAAGTTCTGGAGTGACCATCAGACTATAGTAGCCTGAAGAGTCAGTTGTTGCATCACCAAGGTGCACATAGTTGCCGTTAGGGTCAACTGCGTCAATTGATACTGGAACACCAGTTGCATCAGTTGGCTGCTCGAATTGTTTGTATACGTATAGCATCCATTCACTCATACTTTCGTCAGATATCGCTGGGACACCATTTGGGAACCGCAAAGTAATTGATGAATCTGTGGTGCCTGGTGAAATGTCAGTTACGGTGCCAGATATAACTACTGAGGAACCTTGTTCAATAGCAGAGGTAATTTGATTGGCTGTTGTTTGACTTGCACCTTTGCCGACTGCGTAGATTTGCTGATCATAAGTGTCCTGTGTCACCATGATGCTGTCGCCAAT
>CAYQXM010000302.1:581-1511 GCA_964421295.1 uncultured Pirellulales bacterium | reverse complement strand
AGAGTGTCACCTGGAAGCGCTCAGCCTGAGGATACCGCGCCTTAAATATCTCGGCCGCGCGGCGTGGGCCCATGGTATGGCTGCTGGATGGCCCATGGCCAATCCGGTAAAGTTCACGGATGGATTGCATTGATACCCGATTTACCTCATGCTGGTGAAATTTTATTCTTTCTTTATCCTGCGCCAGAAAAAGTAGGCGATAGCGTAAAAGGCGATCACGATGAGCAGGAGGGATTGGTAGCCGGTGGCCAGGGCGATGTATTCGAACACGCCGCCAACCATGGAACCCAGCAGGTTGGAGCCAAAGGATATGTCGGCCTGTTCTGTGTCGCGGAAGGAGCGGCTGAACACAATGTTAGCCAGGAAGATGGGCAGGAAGGCCAGGATGCTCGCCAGGGTATAACGGACGACCGGTGATGAAATGTCAAGCAGTGTCTGCTGTGGCAAAACGAAGTTGATGACCAGCATGGTGAACAGTAAAGCATACAGGATCCATACGCGCCTGATCTTGTAACGAGAGTTGAACAAGATTGCCAGCAGCACACTGGATAGAATGGCAAAGAAGACAAGCGAGTTCACCATCCAGGTTGAGCCGAACAGAAGGGCGAAGGTGACCAGGCTCCGAGTCTCTAGGAGCATGAAGGCGGCGCCTAGGAAGAAGAAGTGCCAGTCGAAGTGGAGCAGCGTGCGGCGGGGAGCAACGGTGATCAACATGACCAGGCCGATGCCAAGCACCATGGCGAGAGAGCCCAGATATAAGCCTGGAATGGAGCGGGCCGGCATGTAGACGAAGGGCCAGTCATCCACTGCCAGGGCTTTTTCCGAGCCTTTCATAAACCCCTGTCCGATGACGGGGATCTGCCAGCCCTGCCCGGGGATCATCACAATCTTGTCTTCGTTGTAATCGTGCCTGGCCACTTCCGGGAGATC
>CAYQXM010000302.1:0-571 GCA_964421295.1 uncultured Pirellulales bacterium | reverse complement strand
TACGGCCGCGCGGCCTTCATCTCCATAGGTTGTCACAAATGGCGTGGTATTTGTGCCGCTTTCCACCATGCCAGCCAGTTTTTCAATCAGCCACTCCTCACGGTAGTAATTGTAGAGCACCAGGGCCCCATTTGGGGAGAGCAGTCGGTAGGCGTCGGCGATGGAATTGGTGGTGAGGAGGAAGCTCTCCAGTCGAAGGCTAGAATAGGCAGAGGTCAAAGTCACCGAATCGGGCAGAGCATAGATTACCAGATCGTACTGATTCGTGGTGTTGCGGAGGAAGGTGCGGCCATCCTCAACATATATTTTTACAGGATTAAGCCCCTCTTTATAATATGAGCCGACCGGTGAAAGAATTATCATGAACTTATAAGTATGAGAAGGTCTAACGCCAAGATTAGCATCAGTAGCTATAATAAATGGACGTATATAAAGTGAAGTTCCTTCTGCGGAAGGTATCCAGTCCTTGTCAACGTTTACCAAAGCTTTAACAGCTTCAACTGCAAAATCAACGTCAATCGGAGGTATACATAACCGATCATTTGATATGTTTACTCTTTCCATATTATTT
>CAYQXM010000301.1:0-1514 GCA_964421295.1 uncultured Pirellulales bacterium | reverse complement strand
CTGGAATGCAGATTCTGCCTTTTGAATCAACTTTTACGTTAACCTGCTCAATTAACTCCATAAATTTCTGCTTCCCACACAGTAAGTGGGATGAGGATGGATTTAAAACTTCTGTCATTTTCCTAAATAATACTGGCAGTGGTGTTTAGGAGACTTTAGTATAATAGAACAATCAGTAAATTTAAGGGCATTAAAATCGCTAATACCAATTGGTTCCCTGAGGTATACAATTGACTGCGAAACCAAACTCGTTTCATCCTAAGTCGCGGGCTGAGTGGCGTCGTTGGCTCGAGCAGAACCATCAATCAGAAAAGTCAATCACGCTAATTATTGCCCGTAAAGGCTCCAAGACACCAGGCGTTAGTTATGGGGAAGCCGTTGAAGAAGCCCTGTGTTTTGGCTGGATAGACAGCAGAGGAAACCGCAAAGACCAAGAAAGCTTCTACCTGCTTTTTTCTCGGCGAAATCCTAAAGGTTACTGGAGCAAGTCAAACCGTGAACGCGCAGAGAAGCTCATTAAGCAGGGATTAATGACTAAAGCTGGCCAAGACATGATTGATTTGGCAAAGAAGACGGGCACTTGGATGGCTCTTGAAAAAATGCAGAGCCTTGAAATCCCCGACGATCTGCAGAGGCTGTTTGATCAAAACAGGAAGGCTTTTGAGAATTTCCAAGCGTTTCCAGCTTCATCAAGGCGCATGATTTTGTTTTGGGTATCTGATGCTAAACGATCGCAGACTCGTCAGAGGCGAATTGAAATGACTGTGGCTTTGGCTGAAAGAAACATTCAGGCAAGCCTTGCTCGGCAACAGCAAACTGATAAAAAAGAGCCTGCTAAAAAGTAGTTAAGAATTCTTGACTACAGTTAGTCAAAAAACCTTTACGAGAAGCCTTAAATTCATTTTACTTCTAAAGCAAAAGTATGAAGACTTCGCTGATACCCCTTTATGTTCTGGTGTCGCTTTGTTTAGTGTTCAGCCTAACCGCCCTAACTATAGTGACCTTGCCATCCGATTTCTGGAGCACCCTAACTTCTGGATCAAAGCCGCAGGTTACATACACACCTAGTATGGGTACGTCATCTTCATCCAGATCTGGAGTTGCCGATAACGCGATAAAGTTTAGTTACTCTGATAAAGATTCACGAATTTTTACTGTTGCAATTGAGTACCTTGGAAGTGAAGATGTTACTATAGAATATTCAGATTTCTACTTGTCCTTAAGCGCTTCAAGATTCCTTTTTGATATGTATTATGGATCTGCCAGCCCAGTAAACAATGGCACAGTAACCTTAGGTCCAGGGCATTCTTATGAGGTAATTGAATTAATCTTCGAGTTTGATCATACATATTTTAATGGAATGGATGAAGTCCTAGTGAATTATAAGCTAGGGCTAAATCCTTAGAAACGATTATGCACCAGTTAAAGAAACAATTAAAATAACCAAGTATTAAGTTAATTTCTGGTTAATAGTGACCTCCCTCCTATAGGTTTTCTGCATAGGTTGGATATTA
>CAYQXM010000300.1:0-1518 GCA_964421295.1 uncultured Pirellulales bacterium | reverse complement strand
TAAATGCGATTTATCCAACCCTGAAGATAGAGGACTCTTTACTTCAGCAAGCAAAGTTTTCAGCATCTTATTAACCGCAGTCCAAGCCATCGCCTACATCCTAAGCGGCATGTACGGCACCATAGCTGAGCTTGGTATACCAGTAATTTTAGCCATACTCTTCCAGCTCCTAGCCGCAGGCATCATCGTCATGTTGATGGATGAACTTGTGCAGAAGGGCTGGGGACTTGGCAGCGGCATCAGTCTCTTCATCATGGCAGGTGTTGCTCAAACCATACTCTGGCAAGCATTCAACCCCCAAACTGGTCTATTCGTCGGCGCCCTATCCACATATCTTGGCGGCGGCTTAAGCGCTTTCCAGTGGATCTTTGGCAGCGCAAGCGGTGTCTACCCAACAATGATCGGTTTCATCGCAACCATAGCAGTGTTCCTAGTCGTAATCTACTTGCAGGGTGTCCGCATCGAATTACCAATGAGCTATGCAGGCTACAAAGGCTTCCGTAGCAGATACCCAATCAAGCTACTATACGTCAGCAACCTGCCCGTCATCTTCGCAAGTGCACTATTCGCAAACGTGTACTTCTTCAGTCAACTGCTCTGGAGTCAACTAGGTCGACCTGATCCAGGCACGAACCTGTTCTTCCAGATCATCGGCGACTACAACTCAACAACCACCACTACCGGCACAACCACCAGTACGAGTGCTTATCCTGTTGGGGGCTTAGCCTACTACGTAACCGCACCCACAAGCTTACAAACTGTCATCGGCGATCCAATACGCGCAGCCTTATACCTTGGCATAATCGTAGCCTTTTGCGCCGTGTTCAGCTTGATTTGGCTGGAAGTCGGCGGTTTAGGCCCTGAAAAAGTTGCCAAGCAACTTATGGACAGCGGCATGGAAATCCCCGGCTATCGACGCAGCGAGAAACCCATCGAAGCCATACTGCGACGCTATATCCCAGTTGTAACCGTATTGGGCGGTATCATCGTCGGCTTGGTCGCGGCGCTCTCGGACTTCTTGGGCGCTTTCGGTACAGGCACCGGTATCCTACTCTCAGTGGGTATCATCTACCAGTACTACGAGTTGCTAATGCGTGAACGCGCAGCAGAAATGTTCCCAGCGTTCAGAAGAATCCTCGGCGAATAAGTCGCTGAGCGATCCTAAATTTTCTTTTTCTTTTCTCTGTTTTCTTTCTAGCTTTAGTTTGTTGTTTTGTTCTTTGTTGGATGTGAAGATTTCTTAGCTGCCACAAGATGGCTTGTGAACTACGTTGCTTTACGCTGTCAGCGTTTGTTTTAGCGCCTGTTTCTTTTGGTGGATTCTATTTTCGCCACATCGAGTATGTTTGGGTATGTTGGTTTGTTGTGGGTGCGGCTGTGTCGCTGTATAGAGGAATCAATTTTGCCCGTATGTAGGTGGAGTCTGTTGATTTGCCAGTTAGCCTCTAGCCCTATAAGAAAGGCGCATAGCCCATCCTCAGCAGACCTACCCTCCTTTATTTTAAGCAGTGAAACGGT
>CAYQXM010000299.1:0-1533 GCA_964421295.1 uncultured Pirellulales bacterium | reverse complement strand
GGATGGAGGCCGGGTCGGTGGACGCCGTGGTGACGGACCCGCCGTATGGGCTCAACTTCATGGGCAAGAAGTGGGACGCGCCCGGCTCCTTCGTCGAGCGCAGGCCCGAGACGGGCACCACGTTTGACCACATTGGCGGCAACCATCATGCCTGCAACCCGCACGACGGGGCTCGCAGCACAGGTCGAGCGAACCGTCGAGCGCAGGACTGGCACCATGCCTGGGCCGTCGCCGCCCTCCGCGTCCTCAAGCCCAGTCACTACCTCCTTGCCTTCGGTGGCACCCGCACATGGCACCGTCTCGCCTGTGCCCTCGAAGACGCCGGGTTCGAGATACGCGACACGCTCATGTGGCTGTACGGGTCTGGATTCCCGAAGGGCAAGGCGTGTCTCAAGCCCGCGTGGGAGCCGGTCATCCTCGCGCGCAAGCCGGGGCCGATGCGGGAGCTGGGGATTGATGAGTGCCGGGTTTCGATAGAGGGCTGCATCGACCCGACACGCCGCTCGTACAACCAGCCCGGCAACGGACTGGGGCGCGGCGAGGTCTACGCAGGCGGCTTCTCGCACACCTACACAGGCAGCGAGAATCCGCACCCAGACTCGCCGCGCCACCATGCCGAAGGTCGCTGGCCCGCGAACCTCGTGCTGGATGAGGAGGCGGGGCGGGAGTTGGATGGGGCGGTGGGGACGCTGACGACCAATCCCGGAACCTGTCGCAATGACTCTCCAACGGGGTCGTTCGGTGTCACTCGCCGCGCTGGAACAACGCTGTCCCCTGGCGACTCCGGCGGCCCCTCCCGCTTCTTCTACTGCGCCAAGGCATCGCGCCGGGAACGGAACGCTGGGCTGGAGGGGATGGAGGCCAAGGCGGCAGAGTGGGACCACTGGGTCGCGTCTGGCACGAACCCCGGCGGCATCTCGGCACCACGAACGAACCACCATCCCACGGTCAAGCCCGTCGCCCTCATGCAGTGGCTCGTGCGGCTCGTGGCCCGCGAGGGCGACCTCGTGCTCGACCCGTTCCTAGGCAGCGGCACCACCGGCGCCGCCTGCGCCGAAGAGGGCCGCGACTTCATCGGCATCGAGAAAGAGGCCGAGTACGTCGAGATTGCCCGGCGGCGGATAGAAGCGGCGGCGGCGCAGGAACGGCTGCCCGTATGAGCTATCTCCTCGTCTCCATGGGCAGCATGATACACCCACGCCCCGCAGTGGCTGACGCGCAGTAAGGCGATTCAGGCTCTACGCCTTGGCGCTGCCACCATGACGCCATGCCACGCGACTACGCCGCACAGCCCGACGGGTCGGTCGTCTTGCCGGTCTGCCCCGACTGCAACTCGCCGCTCGTTTGGGACGGCCAGGGCGCCGAACGCCCGAACATGCGCGAGGGCGCGCTCTGGTGGTGTCCGGTCTGCGAAGAGCAGTGCATCGTCACGGGCCCGAACGGCGCATGACAGGCAATCGCACCGACCTGCCGACGACCGTCGACCTCGCGGTCCTGACGCCGCGCCAGCGCCTGGTCGTCACACTGCACTAC
>CAYQXM010000298.1:1076-1548 GCA_964421295.1 uncultured Pirellulales bacterium | reverse complement strand
AATTGGCACATACGAACTCTTTAATAGTTGTTGGCTCCAAATCCTTTTAAACGCGTCATCAGCGCAAGAAGAACACGTTTCCACAAGATGTTTTTGTAGCTTTGCTTTCAAGTGACTCATCCATTGAACATCTTCTTTTGAAAATGATATAAATGGTGCGTAATCGCCATCACTTCGGTTTTTGTATGCATCTCTGATAATTTTACCGTACTTCACCTCAATTTTCCGGGTTTTAATAAAAGTTTGGTTAAACCAGCCTATTAACTGCCCGTGTTTCGACGAAGAGAATTCGTATTTTAAAGCCAATGCGGTTAAGCTGTAAAAAATGCCATAATAAATTCTGTTTACTGCCACATTCAGCAAATCCATTTCCACCAATTTACTTACCTCAACAATGATCTGCTTCGCCTGGTCAAGTCTGTACTGAATAAGGATATCGCGGTCGCTGTTACTTATCATGCACGTAACCCTT
>CAYQXM010000298.1:0-1066 GCA_964421295.1 uncultured Pirellulales bacterium | reverse complement strand
CAGGATGTTTACCTCGTATGCTGTTATTTAATTCGAATTCAGAAATAACCTGTGTGTCAAGAAATATATTGTATTTCAGGTCAAAATCGTAACACAAATCGTTAATTGCTCTTTGAATCTTACGATCGTAGCTGGTGTTGAGAACAATCAAAACATCGTAGTCGGAATTTTTAGTTGCCTGCCCCTTAACTCTTGATCCGAAAATGACAACATCTGATACAATATTGTTGAGCGATTCATTCAAATGCTGTTTTATTTCTTTTGCCAACTGTTTAGAACCAATCATATATGGTCTTATTATTTATAACAAAAATAACGATTAACCCGTTGCAAACCAACTTTGTTGAAAAGAACTTCTACCTGACGATACCAAACATGTTTTTGCGAGACGACGCAGAATGTAAAGCAATTTGCTTGCAGCTCGTCAGCTTGTGGCTTGCAGCTCGTGGCTCGTGATTTGCAGCTTGCGGCTAAAAAGAGCAACGAAATACAATCCCGCGCCAGCGGAGCCAGCGGGGGGTTAATAAAAATCTCTATTGGAATAAATCGGAATGGCTGCCGGTTCTGGTTAATTCAATAACCCTGGTATTGTCATTCTGTCTCCAGATAATCAGCCAGTCAGGTTTTATATGACATTCCCAAAAACCGTTATATCTGCCCGATAATTTATGATGCTTATATTTTGCCGGCAGTTTTCCTAATCTTTCAAGGAGTATAACCGCATCTTCAAAAGGCTTTAGCTCATAATTGCGTTTAATACACCTGATAAGGTCTTTTTCAAATGTGCCGGAAGTTTTAATCGTGTACATTGGCCACTTTTTTCAGGCTTTCCATCATTTCTTTAGCCGATCTGTAAGTATTTACCTTCCCTTCTGCAACCTCATTCATGGCCTGTATTGTCTCCTCATTGGGCACATTTTCTTCCAATACCTTTGCATAGCGTGTTGTTTTTAAAAATTCAACGATTTTTTTCGCCTCTTTTGTACGGGTATCTATTATAACTGTTGTCATAAAAATTCTGTTAAAACTGTTACTGTTACCACAAAAGTAATCATTTTAAATTTCT
>CAYQXM010000297.1:0-1550 GCA_964421295.1 uncultured Pirellulales bacterium | reverse complement strand
CCAGGGTAAAAAATACAGGACGGTGTTCGGGCATCGCCGGCTCGCCTCTGCTAAGAACCTGGGCTGGGAAAAGATTCGGGCTCACGTCGCAAGACCAGTTGAGGATGTCTCTGCGTTTACGCTTACTGAGAACTCTGGTGGTAAACCTCAAACTCCGTATGAAAAAGCTATGGCAATAAGGCGATATATGGGAAAGCACCCTTCGGCATCCCAAGGTGAAATAGCGGGGATTACTGGGTGGGATAGGGCCTATGTAAACCGACTTATTCAAATTACAGAAAATGACACACCAAAGTCCCTTTTAACTCTTTTAGCTCGCGGCACAGCGGTTAAAGCAGTCGTATCTTTGAAACCTGTTTTTACCAATTCTGACCCTACAAATCACAACAAGCTGGCCGAAACTCTGACAGAATGTTCTTTAGAGATGGCCAGAAAGTTGGCTGAAGCTGTTGTTGAGGAAAAAATGGATCCCTTCGCTGCAATTGAAATGTATTATGCATCTCCCAAAAAAGCAGCGTTACAGTATACTGCTTCAACCGTGCCACCCTTAGGAGAGCAACCACCTTCGTCTGTGTCACCGTCTGTGCCTGAATCTATTAGAGTAGATGTTATCTGCAAGCCTGAGACAGAGCCTGGCCCATCTTCTTCGCAAATTAAGGCTGTCGATACTACGCAACCCCAGAGTGAAAAACCTGCCCTCAGGCTGCCGTCCGGGATTGTACCTACTCACGACCCCATCGTGACAAAATTTGCAGTTGATAACGGGACCTCAAAAGCACTTGTTAAAGCGCTAATTACAAGGGCTCGGTATGACAATTTGAATCTTGAAGAGTTGGAGGATGCATGTCTTATTTCCGCGAAATGTGGCGATGCAATAAAAGCAGTTGATTATCTATTGACGATCATGGCTGATAAACGCGCTTTTAGCGCGTTCCAGCAGTACGCCCGAGCGGCTCGCCTCGCATTGAAGACCATAGGTGTACGGGAAAAAGACCATGGCTTTAACGTGTCGACTGCTTTACGTGAAGCCGTTTTTATGCCCTTACCGTTAGCTCCCGAAAAGCCGGTAAAAAAAGGATGATGATTCGCGAAATGGTAGTACCGAATCCGTCCCCGCTTTCTCGGGATTTCACCGTTGAGGAACACCTTAAAGCACTTGGCGGAGCTCCTGATTGGGTTGTGGCGTTAGGTAACACGATCCAGAAGATCACATCCTGTGATCTTGCCGTTGCCGCTTCTCAGGCTCGAGAATTGAGTATGCATCAGTCTGTGGCTTAGGGCGTAGAACATCTCGTAACCGGCTGGATTGAAATTGAGCCAGCATTGTCTGGTGAGCTAACCCCATGGCAAAAAAGCACTTTTCTGCTGGTGGAGGGTATCTTCTTATTTACAAAAGCTGATTTATCGAGTCCTAATTAGTGGACTTGGTTTTGAAGATAAATAAAAAAAAATTAAAGTAGCTGCTCAGCCAATGTTTAAAGTCATTGATGAAAGGTGGTAATGGTTACCAATAATCAGAGAAGAAATACCAGACAATAAAAGGGATGACA
>CAYQXM010000296.1:0-1553 GCA_964421295.1 uncultured Pirellulales bacterium | reverse complement strand
CGGCACAACCCGCTTCCTCTCGGCACGGTCAAAATCTGTGTCAAAACTTACGAGCACCAGGTTGAATTTTTCCGCGGTAACATACTGGTACGCATCATCAAAATCAAAACCGAACTCATCGGCAACCTGCCGGACACGTTCCATATCCCCGGTTTCAAGGCTGATGACAGCTATCCCGCCATCTCCAAAAAGATCATTGACAAACTCGGAGAACACGCTGGCAGCGTTCTTCTGATAAAGAATTATTCCTATTGAATGAAACGCCAGATCGCTGATAAACAAATCCGCAGGGGACTTTTCCTGGAGAAGTGTCTGCACGGACCTGGCTTCAGCCTGATCAAGAAGCAGTTCGAGAAAAATATTGGTATCAAGAAGATACATGCTAGTCCCGCCACTCGCGGGCTGCATGCTGGAGTTCAACAGAGGTAGTACTCTCTTTCAGGTGAGAAAGTCCGCCGGCCCATGCAAGACCGAACTTCCGCTTCACCGGCTTTTTGCTCCTCCGCGCAAGCTCTTCGATATACTGAATCGCTTCCTGCCGGAGGTCCGGAGGCAGTTCTTCAATCATCCGGTGAACGGTTTTTGCAGAAGTCATAGGAGGACACACCTGCGCTGAATACCTATTGTATTTCTGCGGCAATATATTTTATTCCCCGGAAGGGAAGTGCCACAACGGACAATACTCTCAACGAGCAGTCTCACGCCCGGGACTGCCACACCTGCAGGAATATATCCTCCGGGGACCGGATCAGCGGATGAAAAAAAACTGGAGCCAGGAATCAGCCTGCATGCTCGCAGACCACCTTGAGATGCTCATCGGGGCAATCTATCTCGAAAAGGGCCTGGATGCGGTCCTGGCATTTTTACAAACGCACCGGTTTTTCAAAAAGATTGCTGCTGTCTGAAACGTTCACTGCATGGGAACCTTGCGATAAAAGAAATTGCAGTTTCACCCCGCACCCTCACCATTTATGAGGGCACGCAACCGGAACTACACTACGCATACCATGAATGATCCCTCCCTTCCGGAACCGGTCACCCGGTCGCAAATCCTCTTCTACCAGGCCGAAGACGGGAAGAGCCGCATCGAGGTCCGGCTGGATGAAGGGACCGTCTGGCTCACGCAGGCGCTTATTGCGGAACTGTACCAGACAACAGTGCCCAACATCAGCATGCACATCCGGAATATTCTCAAAGACGGGGAACTCGATACAGGTGCAACTATTAAGAAATTCTTAACTGTTCAAATTGAAGGAGTGCGGACAGTTCAACGGTCTGTTGAGTACTACAACCTCGACATGATCCTTGCCATCGGCTACCGGGTCCGCTCCCACCGGGGCACGCAGTTCCGCAGGTGGGCAACCGAACGGCTGCGCGAATACCTCATCAAGGGATTTGTGATGGACGATCTGCGGCTGAAAGAAGGACGCAGCATCGGTGAAGACTACTTCGATGAGCTGCTGGAACGCATCCGGGATATCCGGGCATCCGAGAAACGCTTCTACAAGAAGATCCTGGACATCTACACGCTTGCCATCGATTACGATCCCCAT
>CAYQXM010000295.1:0-1556 GCA_964421295.1 uncultured Pirellulales bacterium | reverse complement strand
TGCAGACGGCCGATGCTGAAGACGATTTGATCGAGATCCAAGTGGAGAAAGCCTAGATGAAACCCAGACTTTTCGAAGCCCTCATGCATAAAGATGGCGACCAAAAACATGCCTATGAAGAGCTCAAACGCAAAGCAGACGCTAATCCGTTCCTTAAGCGCTATGTCGCCATGGGATTAAAGGAAGGACTGTTTAGCGACTCAACAAATGCGCTTGGCCGCATGCATGACACAATGGTTGAGTCTGCTTGGCCAGAGCTTATTGGCAGAAACATGATTCAAGTCATGCCCACCACAGAGCCGCTTGAGCGTTTTCCACTGGATGCAGGCGCAATCGCCTACGAGTACGCAGAAGGCGCCGTGGTCAGATTGAGCGGCAAGAAACCAACAAAAGTAGACATAGCAACTGACATTACTACGGAGTCGGGCGATGAGTGGACCAAAGAGTTCTCTGAAGATGCCACTTGGAATGTTATGGATCGCATGGTCTCAAACATCGGAAGAGCCGTAGCACTCAAAGAAACCCAAAAAATCATTGCCCTATACGCTGGAATTGCTGATGCAGATCTAGCCGGAGGCGCCGTCGTAGCAGGCGGAGCCGCAGTTCTAAGCTGGGCTGGCCTTCTCGCATTACGTGCACAGGTGCGCAACCAGTCTGGCGGCGGATGGAACCCCAACGTCTTAGCAATCAGCGAGATGCAATCTCACCAGCTGCTAAACGACGACAAATTCATACGATCCGTCTATTTGCCAAGCAACCAGACCGACATCAATCAAGGCACGATTGGAAGCGTCTTAGGCATGAGTGTTGAGGTAAGCACAGAAATCCCCAATGGCACCGCTTACGCAATCGACACCCGAGTAGCCTCAGTAATGCTTCTCAGACGTGACTTGACGGTTGAGGATTGGTATGATGCAAAAACAGGCAAATCCGGTGTACGAGCAACCAGCCGCTTTGGACTTGGCATTCTTCGCAGCAAAGCCGTAGCCAAAATGACCAACATCAAAACAACCCTGACTTAGCCAAAAGCTGAGTCCCCTATCTTTTCCCCTGTTTATTTCAAGTTTAAAATCCCTTGAGGTACCGTCACATGAAAGAATTAAGCCAAAGAATGGAAGTCGCAACAGCAATTCTAAAAGTGCTCAGCGATGGCTCTGCCGGAAGAACTGAACTTGAAAAACGCGTCTTCCGCTCACACGACATAACACTATCCCGTTTCCGATGCATGCTGACTTTCCTTCTCAAAGATGGCAATGTTGTGAAGCTCAAGGGTGACCGTTTCATGCCCTACCAAATCACAGCTAAGGGCAAGGCATTTTTGGCTTGGAGGGCAAGCGCATGAATCCGCTAAATAAGATTAAGGAGTTTTTGACCTTTGCTCCTGCAGCAGGTTCTGCCTCCCCAAACAGCACAGTATTCTATGAAACATCCGAAATCCCGCTAATCGACGTAATGAGACTCTACGACCGGGACCCAACTTGCAAGAGCAGTGTGGATTTGCTTGCTGCAAGTGCAGTTAAGCGGTTCTACACAACTTGTGCTCCAGACCAAGACAA
>CAYQXM010000294.1:0-1566 GCA_964421295.1 uncultured Pirellulales bacterium | reverse complement strand
GAGGATGTTCGACGGCACACCATCATCGCCGAACAACTGGAGCCGGTGGTCAGCATCAGCCGCATGGATTACCCGGTAACGGATGTGCCCGGGCCAACCTCCAGTCTGCGCGCGCTCGAGACCCATTTGCTGCATCACACGCGGCATTACCAGGTGATGGCAGCCAGCCTGGAAAGTTTCGAGCAGTGGCTCGGCATTGCTGATGTCCTGGCCCGAGGGGGCGACGTGAGCCGCCTGATCAGCGCGGGCGTCGCCGTGGGCTCGCCCTTGGTGCTCAACCAACTGAACGGCGAACTCCTCGTGCGCTCGGTCGAGAAAGGTCTCGCGATCGTGCCCACCGTTTGTCCAATGGCGGGTTCGACTGCGCCCTACTCTCTGGCCGGCACGCTGCTGCAGTCGCATATAGAGGTCTTGATGATCGCTCTGATGGCCCAGATACTGCGCCCGGGGCATGCGGTTGAATATGTGTCCGGATTGTCCGTGACCGACCTGCGCAATGGCGCCGACCTCTACTACACGCTGGACAAAGTGCTCTGGAAAAATGCCGGCGTCCAACTTGGGCTCGCGGAGCACATGCCCGTCGGCGCGGAGTGCGGCGGCACGCTGACCCACCGCTACGACCCGCAGGCCGGGGCGGAGGGGATGCTGTTCATGCTGGCGGCGCACGCGTCGGGCGCGCACCGGATCGCCGGGTTCGGTTCCTGCCACAACGCGGTCGGGATGTCGGCCGAGATGATGGTGATTCAGCAGGCATGGTTGCACGCCGCCCGCCACATCGCCCGCGGGATCCGCACCGACGATCTTCACCTCGGGACAGCTAGCCTCGAGCGGGTCGGTCCGGGCGGTCAGTTCCTCGACGACGATCTGACTGTGGAGTTGATGCGGTCAGACGAGTTTTTCCGAGATGACGTGTTCGACCTCAGTGGCGGGTACGGTGACAGCCGGCCGATGCTGGAGCGAGCACACGACCGGGTCGAGGGGTTGCTGGCCGGTTACCAATCGCGGGTGCCCGGAGACATTCAGGAAGGACTGCGGCGGTATTTCCATGACCTGTACGGAAGGAACAAATAAAGAGACCGGCGCCGTATGACGCCGGTCTGCGGTTCTCTATCTCCAAGCGCGGCAGTTCTTGCCGCAGCTTGTCCAACCGATTTGGATGTTCCGTTCTATTGCCCCTGCAAACGGAAGTATTTCGGTCCGGCGCCGATCGACACGTTGACCGGGCTGACGTCGCCGTTGAGGGTATTCGTCCATCCGCCGGCATCGGTGAGAATACTATTCTCCTGCACGACAAACCCCGGAGCGTCCCATGAAAGGATAAGCTGGTCTCCGTTTTTGGTGACGTTCAAGGTAACCCCCGGCAGCACTGCGCCATTGGCGGCCTTGAAGTAATATACCTCAACCGACGAAGGCGTATCCGCATTCGGGTTGAAACCCCACTCCAATCGGAGGGAGCCGTCACCTACTGCCCCGGGACCTATCACCAGCGCCTGCTTCAAGAGTTGGCCGTCGAGGTACCCGCTATTGGTGCCCGCCTGACGCACAATGCGATAAACATGGGGCAGG
>CAYQXM010000293.1:0-1571 GCA_964421295.1 uncultured Pirellulales bacterium | reverse complement strand
GAGGACGGTACACCACGCACCCGAAACTGGTGGGTGAAAAGAACGGCAGGCAGCTCTACCGCATCACCTATTCCGTCCGTCTCCCCCGGTTCCAGAAGCATGACATCATTGTTGCCAGGAAGAGATATTATGAAGTCGACCGGGTGGAGGCGCACTACGTCCGGGTGACCGATCTGATGGACGGGACCGCAAAATCCATCCGTGATGATGATGTTGAGCGGATTGCCGGAAATTCCCGGAACGCAGTGCCCGCGCTGGCTGCATTCGTTGACGGCTCAATGGTCGGCATCATCGACCCGGTAACCAGTAAATCCATGGATATCGCAAAACCGAAATGGATGGAGATCCGTGCCGGCGACCATGTCAGCATCATAAAAGACAACGAGAATCTTATCATTGTCAGGTAGACAATGCGGGTAAGAAAGATAGCCAAAGCGGACCTGCCAACAGCCCTCCATGAAGAGTGGGTGGATTCCTCACGCAGTCCCTTTGTTGACGGAGATAGTGCATGGGTCCCGGTACGGGAAGGGGAGCCCTGCGATGCCGAGATGCCTGAGCGCTCCCGTTACCGGGGCAGGGGCTATTACATGACCGGGGATGTCGCTATCATCCATGGTGAACGCCCGTCACCTGCCGAGATCGAATCCATTGTAGCATTTCGTCACCCGCGCGGCATTGTCTGGATTGAATCCCTCGGGGGGGTGACCCGGACGCCACAGACAAAACTTGTCTTTGGAGAGTCCGGAGAAGTGCACCACAAAGAGGACGGTTATACCTTCATCCTCGATCCGCAGAAAGTGATGTTCTCGATGGGCAACCGGTTGGAGAAGAGACGCATCTCTGCATTGGTCCGCTCCAACCGCAACCCTGAACGGGTGGCGGACATGTTTGCCGGAATCGGGTATTTCACGATACCCCTTGCCACTGCGGGGGCATGTGTGCATGCCATTGAGATTAACCCCGTTGCATTCGGATACCTCGAGCGGAATATCCGGGAGAACAAGCTTTCCGGCAAAATCATCCCTTCGTTCGGGGACTGCCGCGACCAGCTCGAAGGGACATATCACCGGATCGTAATGGGGCATTTTTCCGCGATCTCCATGCTGCCCGAGGCACTTTCCCATGCCGAAGCCGGGACAGTGCTCCATATCCACAGCATCGGCCCGGCACAGGAGCAGGTCAGAAAGATTGTGGAAGGCGCAGGTTTTTCTCCTTCCATCGAGGTACATACAGTAAAGAAATACCGCCCGCATGCATGGCATGTAGTGCATGATGTGACACTCGCATGACAACCGTTCAGACACTTGCCGGAAAGGAGATCGTTCTCGCGGTAACGGGGAGCATTGCAGCCGTTGAGTGCGTCAAGCTCATCCATGCATTCCGGAGGAAAGGGGCCTCCGTCCAGGTGGTCATGAGCAGCGGGGCTGCGGGAATTGTCACCCCGGATGCCCTGACGTACGCCTGTGGCAGGCAAGCCATCACCCGCATCTCCGGCATGGTGGAGCATGTGACCTTTTGTGGCGATGGCGGCAGCGCCGATCTCCTGGTTATTGCTCCCTGCACAGCAAACA
>CAYQXM010000292.1:780-1572 GCA_964421295.1 uncultured Pirellulales bacterium | reverse complement strand
TTGAGCCCGCCCGGGGATCCCGCTTCAACCCCCATCAAGACCGCCAACCCTCCCGCCGCCCAGGAGCACCAGAACCGCCTATCTTCTCCCTTCGAATGGCAATCATGGGGCCCACTCGCCCGGCCGCCGACCGATGACGTTTCGCGGCCACGCACGCGCAACCTGCTTTGGTAAATAAAGTTAGGCGAATACGCGAATCCACTTGCCGGGAGGATGGGAGCGCGAAGTCGACAGGGGTGCCGCCCCTACTTGCTCACCGGGCGGTTCTTGCCGTCCACGTGGACCACGATCGGCTTGTGTTTCCGGGCGTCTGCATCATCTAACTGACAATACGAGATGATGATCACCTGGTCGCCCGGAATGCCCATTCGGGCGGCGGGGCCGTTCAGCATAATCGTCCCGGAGCCGGCCGGAGCCTTGATCACGTAGGTAATGCGCCGGTCGCCCGTACTGACATTCAGAACATGCACCTGCTCGCCCGGAAGGAAATCGGCCTTCTCGATCAGATTCTCGTCGATCGAGATGCTGCCCTCGTAGTTGATCTCGGTGCCCGTCAACGTGGCACGGTGGATCTTCGATTTAAGCATGAAACGCTGCATAGTGTGGGAATCGAGAACCGCAGTCTCAGAGGTAGAGTCGCGGGCGGCAACTGTACACTCGCCGCGCTGTTCCCCGCCCCTGGGCTGTCGGCTTTCAGTTCATCTTCTCCGAATGGCCATCTATCAGGCGGAAACCCGCCGTCATTCATGATTATAGCCGAACCGGCCAGCGGGCCATCACTTTGGTCGGTTC
>CAYQXM010000292.1:0-770 GCA_964421295.1 uncultured Pirellulales bacterium | reverse complement strand
GCGACATCGTAAGCCGCCCCCTCTGCCTCAAGAACCGAAGCGATCTTCTTGCAGAACGCCCCTTGCTGATCGGCGGGCAGTTTGGTGAACCACTCGGCGGTCAACTTCAGGCAGATCGAGGTGCAACTGCGGATCTCCGGCTTGACCGGCAGGAAATCGACCCAGGGATGCTTGGCGACGAAATCAGCCACAGCCGCTAGGTTATCGGCACTGCGGGCCAACAGGGCGTCCAAGCCGGTCTTGCCCTTGTAGCTGAGCGATTTTGCCCATTTCAGGGCATCGATGTAGTCCTCCGTGGCGAGCATCGAAGGTGTGTTGATCGTCGATCCCTCGAAGATCTCGGTCATGACCTTCCCGCCCTTGGTGAGGACCCCGCGGAGTCCCCAGTCGCCATCCAGATGGTTCACACGCAGCGTGGCCACGGACTCCCGCCGCATACCCGTGTAGCGGAGGAGCAGGAAGAGCGCGACGTCGCGCGGGCGGCCCCGCGTCTTGGCCGCAACCACCAGGGCGTCCATGAGGTGCGGTGCCGGCACGGTCGGCGGCACCCGTTGATGCGGCGGTCGGTCCATGCGGTGGATCGGGTTTGTGGTGAGCAGCCGTCGCTTGACCAGCCAGTTGCAGAAGCTCGACAGAGTCGCCTGTCGATTGCGCAACGTGCCGATCGCGAGGTCCGCTGCCGCCATGTCGTCCATCCACGCCTGGATCACCTCGTCCGTGAGGTCCTGCAGCCGCGCCAACCGGCCGGTGCGGGCCTTCACGAACTGCAG
>CAYQXM010000291.1:0-1615 GCA_964421295.1 uncultured Pirellulales bacterium | reverse complement strand
TAATTGCTTTTATGCTTTCATCATGTTCTCCAAAATACTACGAAAGCATGACTGAACTGGTGCTCAAAGAAAAACCTCTGACATACAGGTTAGGTACCGGCTTAATTATACTTAACGCGAGTTTGTTTTTCCTGATGTTATTGGGCAGACTATCTGTAACAGGCCCTGTTTTTCCTGCGCTCGCCATTTTTGTGAGATTTGGAGTTATTTTGCTTGGAGGCGGAGCCCTGGTACGTGCAATATGGGAATTATGTCTATCAGTAAAAAAGAACGAGATTCAATAGAAGATATATGGAGGACTAATGAAAAGGAATATGCCGATGCAGGCTGTTCGTGAACAACAACATAGAACGCGACGGAAGAACGTCTTGTTTTTGCTGATTGGGATAATATGCATACCTCTGATAATAGCGGATAATAGCTATGCATCGGAACCGCAGACCGTGCAAGAGCCTACCGGATTGACATATAAAAAGGATGATCAAATGAAGAAAAGGGTACTGATTGTATATGCAAGTCGTGCCGGTTCTACGGGTGAAGTGGCTAGGATCATAGGGCAAGCGCTAGGAGAAACTGGGGCGTCAGTTGATGTGTACCCGATAACAGATGCGAATGATCTTAATCAGTATCAGGCGATAATAGTCGGAAGTGCCATTCGCGTGGGCAAATGGTTGCCGGAGGCAGCGGAGTTTGTCAAGAAACACCGCGATAAACTAAGTCGGGTACCTGCGGCCTACTTTGTGGTGTGTAATACTATGAAAGATGATACACCTGAGAACCGTAAAAAAGTTCTGGCTTATCTCGATCCTGTACGTAAAGCGGCTCCGGACATCAAACCGGTGGACATAGGTCTTTTCGCGGGAGTAATAGATTTCAGCAAATTGTCCTTTATGGACAAGTCGATGCTGAGGATGAAAGGTGTATCCGAAGGGGACTATCGCGACTGGGCGGCCATTAAGAAATGGGGAACTGATGTTGCCTCGATGCTTTTGGGTAAATAGTTATCAAGTGATTCTGTACTGGCAATTATAGACAGGCCGGGTTCAGGCCATCATAAAGCTGTGATTCGTCGGAGTAAATCAAACTAAACGGAGGAAAGATATGAAAGAGAAATGCAAGGGAAGCAAACCGGGGATGAGGTTGATCTGCGCGGGTGCCATTGTTTTTCTCGTTGGACTGATAATCGTATTATTTAAGGAATTCAATATTCCGCGTTACTGGACGCCGATGGTTATTGGACTTGCGCTCATGATTGCCGGTGTCTTTGTGCAAAGCATAAGACGTGCGTGTGATCATCGGGAAACCCAATCCGAATGAAATGATTGCAATCGTGAAATAGTTATGAATGTTGTCCATCATCACTCCCTAAATGCCTCTTCGCGCTTTTTGTAGAGCGCGGGGAGAGTCGCGGCGATAATCGCGAGTACGCCGAGGGCGAGCAAGACAGCACTGATCGGACGCTTTAGAAAGATCATGGGATCGCCGCGCGAAAGCAGCAATGCCCTGCGCATATACTCTTCCATCAACGGGCCGAGAATGAACGCGAGCAGCATTGGGGCAGGCTCACAGTCCAGCTTGACAAAAATATACCCGAGCACACCGAACAGAGCCATAA
>CAYQXM010000290.1:0-1639 GCA_964421295.1 uncultured Pirellulales bacterium | reverse complement strand
CGCCGTATTGGTGCTCTTCATCCCGACGATGGTTAGCTGGTCATAAGGGTAAATTCCGTATTCTGTGGAAAAGTATTGAAGCACTTTTTTGGCATCCTCAAGGATCAAGGTTGCTGAAGTATCGTCTTGATAAGTATAGACAATAAGTTCGGTTGATTCGCTGACGCCATCCGCACGTTTGAAAGATGGACTGAGGCTTATCGCCAGATCGCGTACTGCCTGTGATTGGAAGGTATATTTGATTAATTCGTCATCAAGGGGCATCTTTGAGACTAAATGGCCGCCACTGGCCACCTGCCACTCTGCGGGGATTGTGATGGTGTAATCAAAATTGGCTGTTTGGCTGTAGACAATGTCTCCGCAATAACTGCATACATCCTTACGCCATCCGTCCTGGTCGTAGACAGCCAGCATTGGAAAGAAGGAGCTTTCCTTCCATAAATCACGATATTCTTCTGAAAACGGATAGCGTTGCAGGGTGAATTCGATGGCAATCGTTGCTGTTTGATTAGGCTGAAGCGGTTTGGGCAACTCCAACTCAACCACTGAACGATTCTCATTAAGTTGAGCAGAGGTTTCTATTCCATCAACCGATGCGGCAGATATCGATAACCGATCCTCTGCATCTTCATCCTCCCCGAAGGCGGGAGCATTCGGATAAAGCCGCAGTACGATCCTGTCCAATTCACTTCCGGTTTGATTTATATAGGTCAGCGACTCATTGCCAATGATCTGCATTTTTTCGTCATCTACCAGAAGGTTGAGTTGATAATGGGGTAAAGAGGATAGCACAATGGGTGTTGGTGTGGCTGCAAGCGTTGCGTTAATAGGTTGTGTGGTATTTTTTTGACCAGATGGAGCCGCAGGCCTGGATGGAGAAAAGTCGACCATTAACCCGCCTGTTATCAAGCCGCAAATAACCAGCACGATTATAACCAGAGCCAATTTGTTTTGTGTTGATTGTAAGGTTGCTTGTTTTTTTGATTGTCTAAAAACAAGAACCTCAATCGAAACAAAAGTACCAATTAAGTTAATTATTAAGGGAAGCGCAAAACAATAGACTGATATTTGACGGAGTGAGGAACTGATCATTGTAGAATTATTTATCACCAAAGAGCCTGCTACCATTCCAAGAACGACCCCAATTGTTATACCTGACAGCACCAGCATGAAGTGTGATCCCATCAGCATGTTTCTGAGTGTGCCCTTGCGCCAACCAAATGCAGACAGGGTGGCGATCTCAGCAGCCCTTCCGAGTAGATTAGTATGGAACATTAGCAAGGATGCCATTACTGAAACCAGTTGTAAAGTGGCGCCAATAACCAGAACTTGAGGCTGCAAATCAATCTGAATGGCTTTTCCAAGCAGGGTGAGATTGAGCGTCTGCTCAAGACTGCTGGTCGCCATCAGTATAAAAGTCAGCAAGATAGTAGACAAGCCAATGGAAACGAAGGTCAGTATTGAACGAAGGGGTTTGCGTAATAATTCGTTAAGGATATAACTATGCAACGAGCGAAGTGGTTGAGAACGGATAGATCGCTTGATCTCACCGCGGGCAATATTTATAATCGGTTGTTTAGAACAAATGCGGGCAATCGGCAGAAAAACCGCAGAAGTAAACACTGTAAATATAATAAGA
>CAYQXM010000289.1:0-1662 GCA_964421295.1 uncultured Pirellulales bacterium | reverse complement strand
CCTTGCGATACGCGGTCAGGAGCAGGTCTTCGTCCTGGATGAGTCCCACGCCGGGGGCGTAGGTCTTGGTGCACCTCTCGTCAGGGTCGAGTCCCGAGGTCTCCTCCACGCGGAGGCAATGAGTGAAGGTGCCCGCGGGCGTCTTGAGCGTCACGTCGTCGTCCACGATCTCCGCGCGGTCCTTCGCCTTCGGCGCGATCTCCTGGTAGTGTCTGGCGCCGAGGAGGATCGTGCCGGGCATGAGGATGCCTGGCTTCGAGTCGGGCTGATCCGCCCGCCACTCGCCGGAGTGCTTGACGACCTTGCCGTCCTTGTAGTCGTCCACTTCCTCGCCGAAGTAGAACACGTCGCCGTGCTCCTTGCAGAGGGCGAAGAAGTTCCGCGAGACCTCCTTCAGCTTGCCGTCCTCTTCTTCCCGCTCTTCCACGACCCGCGTCTCGACGCCCGCGACGATCACCGTCTCGTCCAGGACCGTGATGACCACCTTCTCCCGCTTGCTTTGCAGGACGAGTTGATGTCCCGGCTGGAGGCTGAAGAACCGGTTCCCGCCGACCGAGGCGAACGTGCGGTCCTCGATGTGGAAGGAATCGGTCCATCGCTTGCCTTTGCCGGGAGCAGGCGTCGCTTTCGCGGGCGATTTCTCCTCGATCTCGACGACCTTCCCCTCGGGCGAGACCTCTACTTCGTAGTCCTTGCCTTCGGATCGCACGATGACATCGTGCTGCCCCGGGTCCTCGCCTTCGACTTCCTGCTGGACTGCCACGATCTGCCCCTTCGGGAAGGCTTCGCGGATCGCCGCCTGCACGGAAGCCGGCACTTGCGCGGGCGGAACGACAACCTTCCTTTCTCGCATCTCGCTCTCGCACGAGAGCCCTGCCAGCATGACCATCGAGCTCAGTGCGACAACGAGGGACACAGTACGCCACCGGCTGGATTCGAATCTCAGTCTCATTGGAAGGCTCCTTTCAAAAGAAGGATCGACCACCCCGCCGAGCGTCCTCGGCTCGGCCTGACCACCTATTAGACCACTTCGCGAAAGATTTTCGATGGAAAAGTCTTGCATTGTTTTGGCCGATAGGTATACTTGTACCGAGTATGGAAACTACGTGGACAATTCGTCACACTCCCATCGACGGCCTGATCGGCCGGCTCGCCCTGCTGCTGCGCCGCTAAGGCGCAAACAACGAGAGTACCACAACCCGTTCTGAATCCACCACTTACGTAAAACCGTAGCGTTCTGTCTGCCTTTACGGCATAATGGCCCGCTACAACGTAACACGGGCATTTGACCCGTGACCTTGAATCCATGGGCGAGACGCCCGTGCTACTTGGAGAGCCGACGATGTCTGGTGAAAAAGTGCTGATCTTCGATACCACGCTCCGCGACGGCGAGCAATCGCCCGGGGCGGCCATGTCCATCCCGCAGAAGCTCGAGATCGCCAGGCAACTGGCGGTGCTCGGCGTCGATATCATCGAGGCGGGGTTCCCGATCTCATCGCCCGCCCAGTTCGAGGCCACGAAGCTGGTCGCCGAGCAGGTGAAGGGACCCACGGTCGCGGCCCTGGCACGTGCGAATGCTCTGGATATCGAGTCGGCGGGCAAGGCGATTGCCCCCGCCAAGAAGAAGCGAATCCACACGTTCATCGCGACCTCGCCGATCCA
>CAYQXM010000288.1:0-1669 GCA_964421295.1 uncultured Pirellulales bacterium | reverse complement strand
ACATAAGCTGATTTTATGAAACCGGGAATAATTTCGTTTTTGCTGATCCTGCTGCTTGCAGGGTGCCAGGCTCCGGCCGAATATGATCTGCTGATCCGGAACGGAAGCATCTGCGATGGCTCCGGTTCCCCGCCATACAGCGGCGACATTGCAATCCGGGGTGATACGATCGTTCAGACTGGTCGCCTCCGTCATGCAAAGGGAAAGGTGGAAATCGATGCCCGGGGTTTGGCAGTGGCCCCCGGTTTTGTCAACATCCTGAGCTGGGCCAATGAGTCATTGATTGAAGACGGAAAGTCGCAGAGTGACATCAGGCAGGGAGTAACCCTGGAAGTGTTTGGTGAGGGAGAATCATGGGGGCCACTGAACGATAGGATGAAAAGCGACATGGAGCAAAGCCAGGGAGATATCCGCTATGACATTGAATGGACCTCGCTCGGTGAATTCCTCGATTACCTGGTGAAAAAAGGGGTCACGCCCAATGTTGCCTCATTCGTCGGGGCAGCCACCTTACGGGCCCATGTGATCGGGTATGAAAACATGCCTGCTACCGGGGCTGAAATTGATTCCATGCAAGCCCTCGTCAGGCAGGCAATGGAAGAAGGGGCCATGGGAATCGGGTCGGCATTGGAATATGTTCCCGGTGCATTTGCCGGGAGGGATGAGCTGACCACCCTCTGTAAGGAAGCAGCCCGGTACGGGGGGATGTATATTTCTCATCTGAGGAATGAAGGAGAACATATTTTACCAAGCCTTGATGAATTGATCACTATCGCAAAGGATGCCGGAATCAGGAGTGAAGTATATCACCTGAAACTGGCAGGTAAAAATAACTGGTACCTGGCTGACCAGGTGATCGGGCGAATCGATTCAGCCAGGAAGGCCGGTCTGGAAATCACTGCCGATATGTACACTTACAATGCCTGCGCAACCGGCCTGGATATTATCATGCCAACCTGGGTGCAGGAAGGTGGATACCCGGAATGGGTACGCCGGTTAAATAACCCAGGGCTTAGAAAGCATGCAGCTGAATTCATCCGGCAGAGAATACTTGATAGTCCGGGATCGGCAGATAATGTGCTTCTCACCGGATTCCGGAATGATTCGCTCAGAAAACTGACAGGTAAAACCCTCGCCCAGGTAGCTGCTGAAAGAAACGAACCGGCAGAAGAAACGGCTATGGACCTGGTCATTGAGAATGGAGCAGATGTTGGGACTGTCTATTTCAATATGTCGGAAGAGAATGTAAAGAAACAGATTGCCCTTCCCTGGATGTGTTTTTGTTCCGATGCCGGTTCACTTGCCAACGAAGGGGTATTTCTGAATTCGGGTACGCATCCAAGGGCATACGGAAGTTTTGCACGCCTATTGGGGAAATATGTCAGGGATGAAAAGGTCATCCCCCTGGAAGAAGCAATCCGTAAACTGACATCTTTTCCGGCCGGCAACCTGAAACTGGTGAAACGTGGCTCACTCAAACCGGGGTATTATGCCGATATCGTCATTTTTGATCCCGCCAAAATCAGTGATCACGCCACTTTTCAGAATCCCCACCAATATGCGACCGGGATGGTCCATGTGTTTGTAAACGGGGTCCAGGTGCTAAAAAACGGAGAACATACAGGTGCCCTGCCTGGCAGGGTGGTCAGGGGACCCGGATGGAAACCAT
>CAYQXM010000287.1:0-1674 GCA_964421295.1 uncultured Pirellulales bacterium | reverse complement strand
TACGGAAGCGGCCGCTACATTCCAGCCGGCATCCACCCTTGAAGGACTGATCGAGAATGCCATCCCCCAGTCCATGCTTGAGGAGCAGCTCTTAAAAGGGCTCTCCAGCAGCTCCGAGCCTCCCACGCTCGTTTCGATGGACCGTTCCCACGCCACCCTCATCCTGAAGAAGTTCGCAAACACCTATGACAGCGCACAGGGAACCGATTACCAGACCAGTTCCATGGACTTCCGGAAGGCCGAGATTGCGCTCCAGAATTCAGCCGTTAGCAGTGTTATTTCCGCTGACTTCTCTCCTGAAACCGCAACCCTGATCTTTTCTGACGGGTATGTCCGGACATTCACGAATATCGAATCGCTTCCCTCCATAACTCATACGATAATCGACCCGGTAAAGGCAGCTGCCGCGAAAGCCGCCGCAACCTCAACCGAAGCCATACCTGCAACCACTGCCGCAACGATAAAGAACGGGGCAATCAACGTCACCTCCACACCGGAAGGAGTCGGGGTCTGGATTGACGGGACCAATTATGGCAATGCACCCGCAGTCTTCACGGATATTCCGGCCGGGGCACACACACTCACCTTCAAAAAAGAGGGATATACTTCGGTGACAAAAGATGTCACCCTCAATGAAGGAGTGACCGTCAGGCTTTCGGTATATCTTGCCCCAGCGGAACCAACACCGACAAAATCACCGATCGGCGCATTTGTCGCGGGTATTGCCATCGCACTCGGCATTGTACTGCTGGCAGTTCGGAAAAAGTAATCCTCCTTTACCTGTTTTTTCTGTTCCGGAGGTCTTGTCAAAAAGACCTGCCAGAAATTTTTCGTTTTGAAGAAATCCTCCTTCTGGATAATTGCGCGCCCTTGCGCCTCCGACCAGTTTAAAAAAACAGGAGGATGAAATTCTGATTCGTATCCTAAAGTAACCTGATCGTTTCAAAAATAAGGCACTGAACGGAGAGTGAAAAAAGGAGGAGCTGTTCAGTCCTTCTTCTTGAGGAGGAGTACTGCGCCGAAAATTGCGACACCGGCCAGGACGGGGACCGGCGATGACTTTGGTGTCGGGGTCACTTTCGTGAGTGCTGCGGAGACAGTGCTGACCGCCCCACTGTTCACCTGGGTTGAGACGGAGTACTCCTGGTACCCGTCCAGCTTCATAGACACAGTATGGGTTCCTGCCGTCACATCAGGGAGAGTGAGGGGCGAGATGCCGACAAAGGCATTGTCGAGGAAGACATTGGCACCGGCCGGATTTGATGTGACCGTAAGACCGCCGCTGCCGGTTGGGACGGTGGTCGGCTGGAGAAGAGCACTCACTTCCGTCACCGTGTTAGCCGACACCGAAACTGTTGCAGAGTATTGCCGGTAACCGGGCCGGTTTAAGACAACCGCGTGAGTCCCGGTGGCAATATTGTTCAGTTTCAGGGAACCCGAAGACGGGGTCTCTCCCATAATGGCCCCATCAAGCGTCACTGATGCCCCGCCGGGACTGGAGGAGACATAGATCCAGCCGGTGGTGGATGACGACATCGGGTTCAGCGTGGCATCAATGGTCCGGGTTCCGCCGGCAGGGACGTCCACGGTTGATTTCCAGTCATAATACCCGGCATGGTCGACTTCAAGGATGTGGGTCCCGGCTGCGATGTTGCTGATCGTGAGGGGGGAGGT
>CAYQXM010000286.1:0-1675 GCA_964421295.1 uncultured Pirellulales bacterium | reverse complement strand
ATCTTTACGGAAAAGGACCTCGTGGACGAGAGGATACTGGTAACGGCGGGCCCCACTACCGAGTTCATCGATCCCGTGCGATGTATTACCAACAGGTCTTCCGGCAAAATGGGATACGCGATAGCAAAAATAGCCCGCAGACGGGGGGCTGAGGTAACCCTTATTTCCGGTCCGACAAATATCGACCTGCCGAGGACCGACATACCCAGGATAGGAGTGACTACTGCCTGCGAGATGAGGGATGCCGTTATGGAATACTGCAAAGATGCCTCGATCATCATCAAGACGGCTGCTGTTGCAGATTTCAAATGCAAGGACGAGAGCTGCCAGAAGATTAAAAAGAAAGGTGACAGTAATTATATGTCGCTCGAACTTGAAAAGAACCCGGATATCATTGCCGAGCTTGGAAAAGTAAAAGGTGACAGGATCGTTGTGGGTTTTGCCGCAGAAACCGAGAACCTGCTTGAACACGCACAGGAAAAACTAAAGAAGAAAAATCTTGATCTGATTGTGGCTAATAATGTGTCTAAAGCAGGTATTGGTTTTGGCGCTGACGAGAACGAAGTGATTATTATTGAGAAGACAGGGGGCACAAAAAAGGTTCCCAGATTGAATAAGGACGAGATTGCCAGTATCATCCTTGACTCGGTCAGGAAAGTTATTAAAAAGAGAAAAAAAACAAAGGACGACTGGTATTAGAAACAGGTTTATGGCACTATCTTATCGAAAAACAATGAAATTCAAGTTGTTATTGACCGGTGGTTCGCGTCGCGCTGTATTCCCCATCATCGTTCTTGCATTAATCGGGGCATGTTTTCCTGTCTCGTTTAGATCTGAAGCGGCACAAGACCCGATAGTAAAAGTTGTTGAGCTGTCAAGCAAGGCCATTGTAAATATCAGGACGGAAGAGCTGTCAAAACCGACGGGCGATGAGCAGAAACCTTCCCCCTTTAAAAAATATTTCAAAACCGAAGAAGACGCAGAAGAGCTTGTTGAGAATATAGGCTCCGGTGTTGTCCTTGATCCAAGGGGCATCATCGTGACAAACGAACACCTCATTGCCAAAGCGATTACGATACGGGTCAAATTTGTGGGCGGCAAGGAATATGACGCGTACGTCCTTGCAAGCGATCCTGAATTTGACATAGCCCTTCTCAAGATCATATCCAATAATGGCGATTTTCCCTATCTGACTGTGGGTAAAAAAAGAACGGTTCAAGTTGGTGAGAAGGCTGTTGTTATCGGCAATCCCTACGGATTATCGAGTTCCGTCACGGTAGGCGTAGTGAGCGCTATGGGGAGGAACCTCAGAATAGACAACAGGATCTATGCCAATCTTATCCAGACAGACGCGGCTATTAATCCGGGAAACAGCGGAGGAGTGCTCCTCGATGGCGAAGGAAATCCTCTTGGGATCGTTACGGCGATTTATGGCGAGGGGAAAGGTATCGGTTTTGCCATACCCATGGAAGATGTTATGAACCTCCTTGCCGAGTTTCTGGAAAGCAGTCCGAGAAGACCCATCCTCGGTTTTTTTGTGAAAAAGAGAAGGGATGAAAGGGGTGCTTTTCTCTTTGTCGACAATGTCATCCCTGGAAGCCCCGCTGTCAAATACGGTATTAAAGTCGGTGACAAAATCACCGAGTTGAACAAGAAAACAATACGGGAAGGTACA
>CAYQXM010000285.1:0-1680 GCA_964421295.1 uncultured Pirellulales bacterium | reverse complement strand
TCAGGGTCTTCAACCTTGAATATTGAACGCACGGGAGATGGAATAGAGGGGAAAAACAGGCTCATAGCTCGCAGCTGGAGATATACGGCCTTAGACCTTGCACCTTCAGCCTCAAACCGTTAGCCCTTTCCCTTTCCATTCAACAGATTCAAGATGACCTTTATCATAATTTCTTTTTCTGATGGACGACTGGCGGCAATCATGAGTGTGAGGGCAACCAGCGCGTTATCGTCAATACGTTTGCTTCCGTCTTTGTGCAGCAGAATGCCGTTTCTCTGCAGAAAATACACAAACAACGCGGCGGCAATGCGTTTGTTGCCGTCTACAAAGCTGTGATTCTTTGTCACGAAATAAAGCAGGTGTGCTGTCTTTTCTTCTATCGTAGGGTACAGTTCTTTACCGGCAAAAGTCTGATAAATTGCCCCGATAGAGCCTTTGAAACTTTTATCTTTCTCCTGGCCAAATAAGTTAGAGTCCTTAAATTTCATTCTCATCTGGTCTATGATGCTTCTGGCTTCAAAATAATCGAGCTTATATTTTGTCCGTTTTGTTCCTTTCGGCGCGGTGAGGCGCTGATGATCAAAGTCGTCAAGCACATTTAATGCCCATGAGTATTCGGAAATGATTTGAATAATACCCCTGGCCTCTTCGGAAACATTTTCCAATTGCGCGACATTGTTCAGCAGACGCACTGTTTCCTGCAAATTACGAATTTTATCTTGTTGGGCTCTTAACCTTTTTTCGTTGATTGTGTACCCTTCAATTAGATGTTGCCGCAAAACACTTGTCGCCCAGATACGGAATTGAGTGCCACGAATTGAATTGATGCGGTAGCCAACAGAAATAATGGCGTCCAGGTTGTAAAAAGCCACAGGTTTGTCAGAATTTGCAATGTGCATTTTTTGCACATTGCTGTTTTCATTCAGTTCATTGGAATTAAAAATATTCTTTAGGTGTTTAGTTATAACACTTCTTTCTGTGTCAAACAGTTCTGCCATCTGTTTCTGTGTTAACCAGACAGTATCTTGTTCAAGGCGTACTTCCAGTTTGTTTTTATATAAAATTACCTGTCCTTTACTATTTTCGATTGATATTTGCTTTTCTTGTTTTGTCTGCATACCTTATTCGCCTTTCTCTCAGTGCCTGCTTGCGTGGTAAGCCCGGCCATTAATATCTTGATTTGTAAGCGCTTTTTCTAATGCTATCAAACACAAAGAGGGAATGCAAGGATTAAAGACCGTGAATCGGAAATCGTAAATCGAATATCGGAAAAGCGGAAATAGGAAATGGCACAGAAGACCCAGGAACACACTCAATGCCTGTCCTACGGTGGTTTAGCGGAGGGCCGGGATGTAGGGCGATCAGTGTTAATCTTGTGAAGAAATGTGTTATGTTTCCATGCCGAGATGTGCCCTTGCACGTGACCTAATGGCACGACAAAGACGCAAAGCATCCTGTGCAATTGCTTTGTCCGCCGACTCGCCGGGATAGCGCACTTCAACAGCGTATCCATTGAGTATCTGCAATTGCGGATGCATCATCTCCCATGAAGTATCAACTGTCAGCACTAAGTCTAATAAGATAATAAGATTGTGAGTTTTGCCAAAAACTATTCCAGTCTCTTGGAGCATCCCTTTAAGGTATTTCTCAGCGCATTGTTGGGCATGGAAGCAGACCGCA
>CAYQXM010000284.1:0-1685 GCA_964421295.1 uncultured Pirellulales bacterium | reverse complement strand
TTATCGTATGCTAGATAACATTAATTTTTTAATATTACAAGTAAACGGGCTCTATGACAATATACTTTATTATAAATTTTTTTTTCTAAAGGATGTTGCTCTAACTGTTCAATGCACGCTTTCTTTTTTCCATTTCCGCGGCTCTCAGTTCTTTGCGCAATACCTTGCCGACATTGGTCTTGGGCAGTTCGCTGCGGAACTCAACTTCCGTCGGAAGCTTATAAACAGCGAGGCTCTTTCTGGCAAAGGTAATCATTTCCTGCTGGTTTGACGTCTCTCCTTCTTTCAGCACTATAAAGACCTTGATGCATTCACCACGCTTAGCATCGGGAATACCAATGGCGCAAGCTTCCCGAACCTTGGGATGCATGTAAAATGCTTCGTCAATATCGCGAGGATAAACATTATAGCCGCTGGTGATGATCATGTCTTTTTTACGATCGACAATATAAAAATAGCCGTCTTCATCCATTGTCGCGATGTCGCCGGTATAAAGCCAGCCGTCCTTAATTGCATTGGCTGTTTCCTGCGGTTTATCTTTATATCCTTTCATCACTTGCGGGCCTTTGACGATTAACTCACCGGGTTCGCCAATCGGAACATCTTTGATGCCGTTTTCCAAATCAACAATCCGGCATAGAGTATCGGAAATAGGAAGTCCCACTGAACCGACTTTGCGGGCGCCATCGGCAAAAGGATTGACATGTGTAACCGGCGTTGTTTCCGTCATACCGAATCCCTCAACTATTACGGCTCCAGTGATCTTTTCAAATTCATGAATAACCTCTACCGGTAAAGGAGCACTTCCGGAAAAAGCACCCCTAATATAACTCATATCTGTTTTCTTAAAATCCGGATGCCTGAGCAAACCAACATACATTGTCGGAACCAGCGGTACAAACGATGGTTTAAAGCGGCGAATAGCTTCCAATAGTGGCTCAGTCTGGGGTTTAGGAACAAGAATCTGGGCCCAGGCCATGTAAACCGAAAAATTCATCGAGCAAGTCAGACCGAACACATGAAAATAAGGAAGTGCACCCAGCATTCGTTCTTCCCCGCTCTTAAAATCATGAAACCATTGAGACAACTGCTGCGTCTGCTTGCTTAAATTGGAATGAGTTAATTCCACGGCCTTGACGGCTCCCGTCGTTCCACCGGTGTATTGATACATGGCCACATCACTAAGCGCTATTTCCACGTTTGGCGGTTGCGGCGAATATTTAGCAAGGCAATCTTTCCACCGGTAAACGTCCGGGGCGGCTTTCACGTCCACCGCCAGTTTCTTCCTCCTGGCGACGAGAGAAAACAATAAATTCTTCGGAAAGGGAATGTAGTCGCCGATGGAAGCAATGACAATTTGTCGAATTTTTGTCCGCTCACGCAGATCAATCATTCTGTTGCCAAGCAGATCGAGTGCTATCAATGCTTTGGCATCAGAATCATTGAACTGATGCTCCAGTTCTGGGTCTGAATAAACCGGATTGTTCATCACTGCAATCGCGCCGATTTTTAAAATGGCGTAATAAGCCACAACACAGGGAATCATGTTGGGCAGCAATATTGCCACAGAATCGCCCTTCTTGATACCGAAATCATATAGACAGGCGGCGAATCTGTCTACCATTTCTTTTAGCCGGGCAAAATTAATCTCTTTGCCCATGTATATCAGCGCCGGCCTATCCGGG
>CAYQXM010000283.1:0-1687 GCA_964421295.1 uncultured Pirellulales bacterium | reverse complement strand
ATCGAACAGATGGTGAAAGGCCTTGGGATAGATGATGCGGACCCGCAGGAGTTCTTAAACAATATCCACATTGCACGGGCACACACTTCAGATCACCAGATGCTTCTTGTGGATAATTCACGTGACCTTGCAGCGGAGCTGAAAGACAGCGGGCACCCGGTGAAACTCTTCATCATTGATTCACTCACCGCCCACTTCAGGGCAGAGTATGCAGGACGGGGAACACTTGCGACACGCCAGCAGAAACTGAACCGGCACATGCACGAGCTCTTCAAGCTCATTGACGAGCATAATGCTGTAGCACTGGTGACAAACCAGGTAATGTCCAACCCGGCAGTCTTCTTCGGCGACCCGACAAAACCCATCGGCGGCAACATTGTCGGGCACACGGCAACCTTCCGGCTCTACCTGCGCAAGAGCAAGGGCGGCAAACGTATCGCACGCCTTGTTGACAGCCCCAATCTTCCCGAAGGTGAAGCACCATTCATGGTAGAAGAAGCAGGTCTCAAATCGTGCTGAAGGCGCTCCTTACCGATATTGACGGGACGATTACTGATTCGTCCCGCCGGATCAATACCGGTGCTGTCGAAGCGATCAGATCCCTTGTTGATGAGGGTATAGAAGTAGTGCTTGCGAGCGGGAATACGTCCTGTTTCATGGATGCCCTCTGTAAGATGATAGGAACGCAGGGGACATTTATTGCAGAGAACGGGGGAGTATTCCGGGTCGGTTATACCGGCACGCTGCGTATCAAAGGAGACCAGGACATATGCAGGAAGGCGCTGGAAATTGTTCAGGCTTATTACCGGGATCAGGGAAAAGAACTTGTGCTGTTCAGCCCCACATACCGGTTTTCTGATCTGGCATTTGCCCGCATGGTTCCCGTTGATGAGGTGAAAACAATTCTTGAGAACTTCCCGGTGAACGTGCTCGACACCGGATATGCCATCCACCTGCAATCACCGGGCATCGACAAAGGAACCGCTCTGGAAGCACTCGCTGGGGAAATGAATCTCCTGCCGTCAGATTTTCTTGCTGTCGGGGACTCCCTTAATGACATCCAGATGCTCAAAAAGGCCGGGATCGGGGTAACGGTGGCAAATGCTCATCCGGATATAAAGGCAGTTGCTGAATTTATTGCCAAAAAAGAATATGGAAATGGATTTGTTGAAGTAATTACACACTATTCTTCTTATTTTCGCGCAAGAAAGCGGTCAACGACAATATAGTCCTTGATGTCCTTGACAGCTTCAAACGGGATCACCAGGAGTTTATCGTCTTCCATGGTGTACCCTTCGGTAATAAAAGTCTGGTCGGGGTGGACAATCATCGCCTGAACCTGTCCGGAATCAAGATCTACCCTGATATTTTTTAGTGTTCCAACGAGCTTTCCATCGTTGCTCATAATCTTCTTTCGGGAAAGGCTGCGGGCAAATACACGAGACATAAAAAAATTATGACGCGTATAAATATTTAAAGTGTTCTAAAACAGCGCAATAAAAATGAGTTTTTTTGCTATTGATAACCCAAATTACGTTATTTGAAAAATTCTGCCGCCATGCGGATATCAGATCCCCGCAGGGTTTTTCTTCCTGCATGATCCGACATTTTTTTAGCTTCCCTTGCAAGACTTATCGCATACTCCTCCATCAAAACGATGAGGGTTTCGGTAGCATCACCGCCTACA
>CAYQXM010000282.1:0-1695 GCA_964421295.1 uncultured Pirellulales bacterium | reverse complement strand
TGGTTGGGGCGCTGGCCTCGTCGCTCCTGACGTTCATCGTCTTCGCCTTCAGCATTATACTGCTCGCGGTCCAGATCGCCGGCGGCCAGCTCTCCCCGAGGATCATCGCCCGGGTATTCGAAAGCCGTCTCGCCAAGTTGACCCTGAGCAGCTTTGTATTCTCCTACACCTATGCCTTGGCGGCCCTTGGCCGGATTGAAGACCGTGTCCCCCAACTTCCCGTGTTGGTCGCCGTCCTTTCCAGTCTGTCGAGCGTCGTCATGTTCATCTACCTGATCCAGAAGGTAAGCCAGGGCTTTCGGCCCGTCATGATTCTCACTGGCGTAGCTGCCGACACCCGAGCCGTGATCAGTGCCATTTACCCGAACCCTTTTGGGGCGCAAACAGAGCAGCACTCGGGTCCGGGTCTCATCACCCTGCCCGCCACGAGGACGATCGTCCACAGCGGACGTTCAGGTGTGGTGCTTGCATTCGATGCGCTCGGCCTGATGGAAAAAGCCGAGAGAGCTGGAGTTACGATTGAACTCGTCCCGCAGGTGGGCGATTTTCTGGCCACCGGAAAAGAACTGTTCCGGCTGCATGGAGACGGTACGGATGCCATGGTGGAGGTCGAATTACGGCAATGCATCATGCTGGGCTCAGAGCGGAGCCTGGATCATGACCCTGCCTTCGGATTCCGCATCCTCGTGGATATTGCCGAGAAGGCCCTCTCCCCTGCCATCAATGATCCCACGACAGGGGTTCTGGCCATTGATCAGATCGAGCACCTCCTGCACCTGCTCGGAGAGAGGCAACTCGACACGGGTGTTGTTCGGGACTCCTCCGGAGAAGTAAGGCTCTTGTACCGCACGCCTAACTGGGAGGATTTCGTCACCCTGGCCGTGACCGAAATCCGGCTCTACGGGGCCAACAGCCCCCAGGTCACGCGGAGGCTCATGGCGCTGTTCGAACATCTTGTGCAGGTTTTACCCGCACAGCGTTCCGAGGCGCTATATAAAGAGCTGGCGCTTCTTCAGCGAACCATTGACGGAGGATTCGTCGACCCCGAAGACCGTAGCATCGCCGCAGTCTGCGACCGGCAGGGCTTCGGCAGCAGACAGCGTGACCATCATAATATGATGGCGGCAAAGATAGATCATGAGTTGTTGGCAATCGAGTGAAGCGTCTTATATGGAACAACTTGCAACAATTGAGGAATTATCGCTGCTCGGTGGTCCACTCCATCGAGTGGGATGCAGGTTGGGCCTGGTCCGCGGAGGAACGAATACTTTCCCGCTGGGCGTGGCGCTCGGCGCTTTTCTCTGGACTGTCCTGATTGCGTTGACGTTGATCGACGGAATCGGCGATCAGATTTTTTCTCTCCCGGTCATCGGCGGGCATGTTCGCCTGCTGGCGGCTATCCCGCTGTTCTTTCTGTGCGAAACGTTCGTGGATCCCCGGATGACGACGTTTGTTCACATGATCGTGCGTTCGAAGATCGTGCCCCGGAACGAATTGCCTGCCTTGGAATCCATTGTCGCTTCTATAACCCGTTGTAAGGACTCCTGGCTTGCGGAAGGGATATTCCTGCTCGCGGCGGGCTTGCTATCGCTGATCGCCCCAAGGCTGGGTTTATCCGGCGCCACAGCGGCATTCGGCTCGCACAACGCCGCAGGGGAAATCACCATGACCGCCCAATGGTATTGGATCGTTTGC
>CAYQXM010000281.1:0-1712 GCA_964421295.1 uncultured Pirellulales bacterium | reverse complement strand
TTTATCAGCACCAAATATTTGAAAGTGTCTTTTATTCTTTTCATAAAACATTAAAAATTCTTTATAAAAATCTAACAAATTTTTATGTTTTAATTCAATTTCTTCAAAATCATTATCTTTATCAAATATTGTAAAAGTTTCGTTTGAATTTTTCAAAAATTCTTTTATAAATGCTATAGATTGTACTTCAATTACTTTATTTAGATTTGTTGTTTTTCTTATGATCATTTATTCCTCTTTTGGTAAATATTCTTCCAGACCAACAAATTTCATACGACATCTATATGAACAAAATGCAAATTTTCCTTCAAATTGTGCTTTCTCTTCTTCAATTTCAACCCCACAATTAGCACAATCTACAAATCCGTTATATTCTTCATAAACACCAAATCCTTTAGAGGGAAATTGTTTTGCTGTTGGATCAAAAATACTTCCATCTTGTCTAACACACCACCAATGTTGTTCTTTTCCCCATAAAGGATCATAATAATATCCACGAACTGCTTTTAATGTGTTATCATTATTTACAGCTTCGTCAACAAATTCCTTACATTTTCCTCTATATTTTATATAATCATCATCTAATTGATTAACTTGTTTCATTCAATATTCTCCATAAATTCTTGATAATTAGAACCATCATATAATGGTTTAGAAAATTTGGATGTTGAATCTTTAGAATCCCAAGGAGATTTAATCCAAATAACATTTTCATCATTCACAAATTTTATTCTAATATCTCCTTTGGAGTAATCTTTTTGACCTTCCATATAAGCATATTCCATTGCAATTTGTGTGAGTTTTTCTGTGTGTTCTTTAAATTTATTATATCCATTTATAGCTGTACCAATCAACAAAACTATTAAAACCAAATTAACAACATTTCTAAAATTTTCTAAAGTTTTTTCAACATTATCCCAACATTCTTCATCCAGTATATCATTCTCACATTTATTACAGTGATACACTTTACAATTATCAATTTCTATTCTTTTTCCTTTATATTCCCAAGTTGAATCATCAAGAATAATTTCAACTTTATCTGAACCACAAACTTTACAAATCATTTAGAAATCTCCATAAGTTTGTTTATTATATACATTCAGAACTCTTCCATTTTTATCATTAAATGTTCTATAACTTTATCTGTTTTTTCAGGACTTACAACAATTGTTACTCCAACACCCATATTAAATGTTCGAAGCATATCTTGATCAGAAACTTTTCCGACATCTTTTATTCTTTTGAAAACATCTAGAATTTTAATCTTGTCAAGATTAATAAGAGCATTTACATTTGCAGGTAAAATTCTATCTAAATTTTCTCCTATACCACCTCCAGTAATGTGAGCCATACCCTTCACTTCACTAAATATTCCACGTAAAACTTTGTAATAAGGAGTGTGTGGTGTCATAATTTTCTGCATAAAATCTTGATCATTCATCAATTCTGGGTGTTCTACAAGGATTACTCTTATAAGAGTATAACCATTTGTATGTGGACCATTAGAACTTATAGCTATAACATCATCACCTTTTTTAATTGCACTACCATCGACAATTTTTGATCTATCTACTATACCAACAATTGAAGATGATAAGATATAAGTTCCAGCTGGGATAACGCCTGGTTGCTCAGATGTTTCTCCACCAACAAGAGTACAACCGTTTGATTCACAAGCATTAGCCATAGCTTTCACCATGCGTTTTACT
>CAYQXM010000280.1:0-1732 GCA_964421295.1 uncultured Pirellulales bacterium | reverse complement strand
CCTGACCGGTGCGGGAAGTCGCGACTGCGTAGTCGATGACCGCAACGCCCGGCTCATCTTTGTCATCAACCCCGGCGACATGGGGCTTGCGATCGGCAAGAAGGGTGCCTCAATCAAGAAGGCCTCCGAAGTCATGGGGAAGAAGATCGAGGTCGTGGAATACAACAGCAACGTTGAACAGTTCTTGAAGAACTGTTTTCTCCCCGCCCAGGTCACCTCCATCCTCTTTGAAGATGGCGAGGAAGACCAAAAGACCGCAACCGTGGAAGTCCGTGATGAGGACCGCGGGATTGCGATTGGGAAGGAAGGCAAGAACATCTTCAAGGCAAAGAAGCTCGCGCTGCGCCAGCACAACATTGCCGATGTCCAGATCCTGCAAAAGCCGATGGACGGGCAGTCCGTCGGTGCAGAGGACGATCTCTAATTCTCTTTTTTATCAATTCACGGGATTTGCATGTGCAGGATTATTTCTGTACAGGTCACACCTGATCAGTAGATGTTTGTCTTTGCCCACGCCTTCCTCGGTGCGCTTATCGGCCTTGGATTCTGGCAGCTGGCGGGTGACCGGCGGGCGCTTCCGCTGTGTATTCTCAGTGCAGTCCTGCCCGATCTTCTTGACAAACCGCTTGCCCTGCTGTTTCCGGGTCTGTTTGGCACAGGCAGGACCATTGCTCATTCCCTGCTCTTCTTCTCCCTTGTCCTCATAGCGGGGCTCCTCGTGTGGAGGTACCGGCATACCCTTCTCGGGATGGCATGTGCATGTGGCATCCTCTCCCACCAGGTTCTTGATGTCATGTGGAGCGTGCAGGCGACATGGTTCTTCCCGCTCTTCGGGCCGTTCCCGACAGTTATGATCCCTGACTATGTCGGCCACTACTTCTGGCTGGAAATCTCCGCCCTCTCCGAGTGGATTTTTGCGTTTTCCTGCATTGTCATCCTCATCTGCTGGAGCATGGCCGTACCAGAATTCCCCTCCCCTGTCCTGAAAAACCAACGGATAACCGCATCGCGGATTTTCGCGGCCCTCCTTCTTGGGGTCATGGGTGTCTATCTCATCGTCTTCGGTCCGGCTGCGGTTCCCCATGCCTTCTTCGCCCCGACATATGATCCCGTAACGGATATCATGGCGGGGATTGTAGCATTGTGCGGGGCAGCGGTTCTTCTCCCTTGGCCCGGTGCATATCCTGGCCACGGATAAAAACACTTTAATTATATATTGGTGTACGAAATATCCAGCATGGGTACACTCAGGCCTGCCCTTGCAGCCACGGCCGCAGTCTATTTCTGGCTCCCTGTACTTGCCCTCCTCATTGCGATCCGTATGTTTTCTGTACTCGGTTATTCGTTCGATTTCGTCTTTCTTACACTCGGGATCATCTCTTCCACAGGATGTATCGCTGCCCTGAATACCTTGCGTGGGATCTCGGATCGCTGGTACCTCGGCCTCCCTCTTGCTGGAGTACTGCTTGCAGGAACAGCATGTGCAGCTCTTGCCTTTGCCACGATACCTGCCCTCGTCATGCCCGGCGATCCCGATTCCTTGTTCCTGGGCAACTCGGGGGTTGCTGCGCTCCTCTGTATTGCACCCTGTACTGTTCTCCTTTCGCGGTTACTGTCATCATTGGGAGAGCAACAGGATCTTGCGATGGGTCATGCCATACTCTCCGGACTTGTCAGCCTGATCTCTCTGGCCCTGCTGATCGACACAGTAACCTCTGCGACAGGATTCTCT
>CAYQXM010000279.1:0-1746 GCA_964421295.1 uncultured Pirellulales bacterium | reverse complement strand
CGGAATTAAACTGTTATGTAAATGAAACTGATATAATCATCATTGACAAAAACCACGATGGTTTATACCCATGTAAGCAATAAAGCTGTGAGCAGGATAGAAAGTCCGTTAGACAGGTTAAACATTCACACAGAGATGAAAGAAGGTAAAAAAAACAGCAAAAAAGTATAATAACTTCGTGCTATTACATAGTTAGCAATTATTGTAAAAAAAGATGGCCGATAACTTTCAAATAGATTTTAATAAGAAATTTGGCAGCTATCTAAATGATAGACAGATAAAGAAATGTTTTTATCATAAAAAAGAAGAATGTGCTGGAAAAATAAAGAATGCACATAGTATCCAAAATAATAAGAGACTTACGATTTTATCTGAAAACATAAATGGTAACGATTTGCTTTATTCTTTTACAGAATTTAATATCGGGGAAAGTATTTTTATAAAATCTCTTAAACCTATAGGGAGAGCAAAAGCATCAACTTTTTTTGGATTTTGTGATTATCACGATTCCAAATTATTTGCTGAGATAGAAAATAAGGAGTTTGATGAAAGCGCCAAGCACTGCTTTTTACATTCTTATAGGTCATTTGCTCATTCATATCATAGAAAATTTGAGGAAACAAAAGCTAATTCAAAAGAAAATGCAATCAATAAAGACTATTCACCAGAATTTAATGAATCATTAAAACATGGAAATATTCTTGCTGTAAATGATTTAATAAAGCACAAGCAATATCTTGATAGTGCTATTGAGAATTCTGATTACGAAAAGTTAGATTACTTTTCGATTATTTATCCGGACCTTTATCCCATTGCATGTTCATCATTAATTAGTCCTTTTCTGACAGTAGAAAATAGGGATTTTAATAATCATGATAACCCAGATATTCCCTATTCGCCTATAATGCTGACTGTTTTGCCAGATTTTTCTCAGACTATAATAATCTTTGGATGTTTCATGTCTGACTTAAAGGGAATTGATTTTTTAAATAGCATTGAAAAACTAAGTGATTATAATTTGAAACGTTTTATTTCCACAATGCTCATATATTTTGCTGAAAATACCTTTTTTAGTCCTCTAATTTGGGAAACCTTAGGTAAAAATGGACAAAGATTACTTACTGAATCAGTTTTGGGTTAAATGTCGGGTAAACTGATTTATCTTTTCTCCCATAATGCAGCAATACTTCATCTGTATGATGAAGACGTCGAGCTATTTCACGGGCGATATTAAGAATAAGCATAGAAAAAAGAGATTTATCGGTCTCAAAAATATTCATCAGAACTTGCCTGCTTAAGACTAATAATGTAGCAGTTTCGGTGACAACAGCAGAAGCGCTATGTTCCTGTATACCTATAACAGATGCTTCTCCAATACAGTTACCCGGTCCAAATTCCGTAAGTACCATTGGGTCATCTTTCAAACCTAAAACAACTGTAACTTTTCCATTTAAAATTATAAATATCTCTGTGGCAGGAGTAGCTTCCTGAAGAATAATCTCACCAACTTTTGCCAGTAAAACAGAACAGCTCTCACAAATTGTTCTGGCTTCTGAATCACTTAATCCAGAAAATATAGTAACGTTTTTGATGATTGGCAGAACATCTTCCATAGAGAGTTCCTGATTTTGCATGCCAACCTCCCCTGTATAAAAAAGCCAATTAAATATTCAGGTAAAAACGTATACCTGCAAAACTGACCATTTAATATTAGTGCAATTTTTATACACACTCATTGAGATATAA
>CAYQXM010000278.1:0-1750 GCA_964421295.1 uncultured Pirellulales bacterium | reverse complement strand
ACCTTCGACAACCCGCTTCGCGCCGAGACGTTTTTCGATGGAATGATCGTCCGCCGTCCGGATCAATCTTTCTTCCTCGTGAAAATAGGATTTATATCTTTCCCAGCTTGATCGCGCAGAATTCACCGCACATGGTACAGCCTTCCTCGTTCGCGCTTTTGCTCTTTTCCAGGAGCGCGGATGTTTTTTCCGGATCAATGGACACATCCACCTGCCCCTGCCAGTCAAAGTTTCTGCGGCACTGAGACATTTTTCGGTCCCGCTCAAAAGCTCCCGGAACGCCTTTGGCAATATCGGCAATATGCGCGGCGATCCGCGCGGCCATCACGCCGTCGCGAACATCAGCCAGTGTGGGCAGTCGCAAATGTTCGGCCGGCGTCACATAGCACAGAAAGTCGGCGCCGGCGGCGCCGGCAATCGCGCCGCCAATCGCGGACGTGATATGGTCATAGCCGGGTGCAATGTCGGTCGGCAGCGGCCCCAGAACATAAAACGGAGCCCCCTGACAAATTTTCTTCTGCAGTTTGATGTTCGCTTCCACATCGGCAATCGGAACGTGTCCGGGGCCTTCAATCATGACCTGCACGCCCGCGGCCCGGGCGCGGGTCGCCAATTGACCCAGGATGATCAACTCGGCAACCTGTCCCTGATCGGTCGCGTCGGCAATGGCCCCGGGTCGCAGGCCGTCTCCCAGACTCAACACCATGTCGTAGCGGCGCGCGATGTCCAAAAGCCGGTCATATTCCTCATACAGAGGATTTTCCCGGCCGTTGCAGCGCATCCAGTTGGCCGTCATCGAACCGCCCCGGCTGACAATGCCCAGCACGCGGCCCTGCGCCTCCACGGCGGCCACGCTTTGGCGGGTAACCCCGCAGTGCACCGTGATGAAATCGACGCCGTCCCGGCCGTTTTCTTCGATCACTGCGAACAGGTCATCCGGCGTCATGTCGGCAATCGCTTTTTTCTCTCCGAGCATCTTTACCGCTGCCTGATAAATCGGCACCGTGCCGACGGCTACCGTGGATTTTTCCATGACGGCTTTGCGTATGTCCGCCAGATGGCCTCCCGTAGAAAGATCCATCACGGCATCCGCTCCCGCCGCGATCGCCACAGACAACTTTTCCAGCTCCAGATTCAAATCATTATTGTCTTTTGACGTTCCGATATTGGCGTTGACCTTGGTGCGCAGCCCAAGGCCGATCGCCAGCGGCCCAATGGCCGTGTGGTTCACGTTGCGGCAAATCACGATGGTTCCGTCAACAATCCCCTGACGAATGTACTCCGGCCGAACGCCTTCCTGAACCGCGCTGAGCGTCATTTCCTCGGTAATAACGCCTTGGCGGGCTTTTTCCAACTGTGTCATTGTTTTTTCTCCTTAATTTTCCTGCCCTCCCCCTAAAATATTCACCGGACCATGACCTCTCCCCAGGGGCAGGGAATATTGAATAGCCTGACCCGTCATGATTTTTGCCTGCTGTACGGCGTGATAAATGTTTTCGCCCCGCGCGAGCTGGGACGCCAGAACCGAGGCAAAGGTGCAGCCGGTCCCATGGGTGTTGTTTGTTCGCATCCAATTTGCTGCAAACTCGCTATATTGCTTGCCGTCATACAGAATATCCACGCTGCCTTCCGGCCTCCTCCCGGGGAGATGCCCTCCCTTGACCACCACTTTTTTCACACCCAGATCCAAGATGACGGCGGCGGCTTCTTTCATGTCCTCCACGGAACGGATTTTCATGCGCGCCAGAAA
>CAYQXM010000277.1:0-1751 GCA_964421295.1 uncultured Pirellulales bacterium | reverse complement strand
TTATATCTTCAGTCATTTCTATATAGCCAATTATAGCACCCTATTTATGCTTGTAAATCTCGAAAGATATTTAAAAAAGTTCATTTATTTGTTAGACTTTACAAGTGAAAGCAAATAAAGAAAGAGCAAACAAAGAACGGGATAAAAAAAAGAATCTTTTCCTGGAATTGAAAGACAGGAACAAAAACAAGGAAAACAAGACAAGAAACTTTACTTTTATCTATGTTGCCTTTGCCTTTATCATACTCGCCCTCGTTAATGGATACTTTTTTTCCAAAGGTGAAACGAAAACTATTCAATACAGTGACTTTAAAGAACTTATTGCGACAGGGAAGGTTGCGAATATCATCATCGATACAGAAACAATACAGGGAGATCTCACTCTGGAAGACGGTAAAAAAGTCAACTTCCTTACCGTAAAAGTTGAAGATCCCGAGCTTACTAGAGATTTGCAAAAAAACAACATCAAATATACAGGTCGTTCAGAAAACAAGATCCTTTCAACCATTATCTCGTGGGTGTTGCCTCTTGCATTTATGTTCCTTATATGGAACCTGCTCATGCGAAAAATGGGCGGCACGTCTTCAAGCGTCCTCGGTTTCGGAAAAAGCAAGGGTAAAATTTACGGAGAGGATGAGATCAAAATTACTTTCGAAGACGCCGCCGGGGTCGATGAGGCCAAAGAAGAATTGAAAGAAATCATTGAGTACCTGCGATATCCTCAGAAATTTCTTGATATCGGGGGTAAAATTCCGAAAGGCATACTCCTTGTAGGCCCGCCCGGAACCGGCAAAACCCTTCTTGCGAAGGCTGTTGCTGGAGAAGCGAAAGTTCCCTTTTTCAGTTTGAGCGGTTCCGATTTCGTAGAAATGTTTGTTGGAGTCGGCGCTTCAAGGGTGCGAGACCTCTTTTCTCAGGCACAGGAAAAGGCCCCCTGCATCATTTTTATTGACGAGCTTGATGCCCTCGGCAAAGCGCGGGGGATGAACCCCATGTCCTCAAACGATGAACGGGAACAAACCCTCAACCAGCTCCTTGCCGAGATGGATGGGTTTGGAACAAAAACCGGGGTCATCATCATGGGAGCTACAAACCGGCCCGAAATTCTCGACCCTGCACTGCTCAGGCCCGGGCGGTTTGATCGCCATGTCCTCGTTGACAGACCCGACATCAAGGGTAGAGAGGAGATCCTGACAGTTCATATCCGCGGCGTTAAAATCGCGAAGGAAGTCGACTTAAAAGTCCTTGCCGCGAGAACACCAGGCTTTGTCGGCGCAGATCTCGCCAACCTTGTCAACGAAGCAGCTCTCCTTGCTGCTCGTAAAGGAAAAAAAATCGTTTCCATGGAAGAGCTTGAAGAGGCCATCGAAAGGGTTACTGCCGGTCTTGAGAAAAAGAAAAGGGTCATGAGCAAAAAAGAAAAAGAAATTGTGGCCTATCATGAAACAGGTCATGCTCTCACAGCAGAACTCCTTGAAACAGCTGACCCGGTCCATAAAATATCTATTATCCCGAGAGGAATCGCTGCCCTGGGATACACACTGCAGCTTCCCACCGAGGACCGATACCTGATGACAAAGAATGAACTGCTTGACCGTCTATCTGTTCTTCTTGGCGGCCGCATTGCCGAAGAGATCATTTTCGGAGAAGTCTCCACAGGGGCCCAGAACGATCTTGCGCGCGCTACTGATATAGCAAAATCTATGGTAAAAGAGTACGGGATGAGTGAGAAGCTAGGTCTCATGACATTC
>CAYQXM010000276.1:0-1765 GCA_964421295.1 uncultured Pirellulales bacterium | reverse complement strand
GATAATCACCGGGCGCTCTTCCTGCCCCGACTCGTTGATAAAGGTCAGGTCAAAGCGCTCTGACTGGGCAAAATCTACCTGGTTCGTCGCCAGCGAGAACTCCCGCCCAATTGCGCTCCGCACCTGCACATCGATCTTCGGCCCGTAGAAAGCCGCTTCATCAGCCACTTCCACGAAGGGGATGTTGTGCTTGATCATCGCGCTGCGCACCATCTCCTCGGTCTTCACCCACATCTCGGGGTTGTTGACGTACTTCTTGCCCAGCCCACGCGCGTGGTGCGTTGAAAGGCGCATCACGTAATCGGTGATGCCGAACAGCTTGAAGTACTCCAGGTACAGGTTAATCACCCCGGTGAACTCATCCTCAAACTGCCGCTCGGTGCAGTAAATATGCGAGTCGTTCATCTGCATCGACCGCACGCGCATCAGCCCAAACAGTTCGCCCGATTTTTCGAAGCGGTAACAGGTGCCGTACTCGGCAAGGCGCAGCGGCAAATCGCGGTACGAGCGCGGCTTGGCGGCATAGATCTTATGGTGCATGGGGCAGTTCATCGGCTTGATGTAATACTTGACCCCTTCCATTTCCATCGGCGGGTACATGCTCTCGGCATAATACGGCAGGTGACCCGAGCGCACGAACAGGTCTTCTTTGGTCAGGTGCGGCGTGCGCACCCGCTCGTAGCCGTGCTTGAACTCCATCTCCTTGGCCAGGCTCTCGATCTCCTCGATCATCGCTCCGCCGCGCGGCAGCCACAGCGGCAGGCCGGGCCCGACCTCGTCCTCGAAGATATAAATCTCCAGTTCTTTGCCCAGTTTGCGGTGATCGCGCTTCTTGGCCTCTTCGATCCGCCACAGATATTCTTCCAATTCCTTCGGTGAATACCAGGCCGTGCCGTAAATACGCTGAAGCATGGCATTGTGCTCATCCCCGCGCCAGTACGCCCCGGAAACGTTCATCAGCTTCACCGCTTCCGGGTTGATCTGCCCGGTGTTCTCCACGTGCGGGCCGCGGCACAGGTCCGTGAAGGAAGCATGCGTGTATGTTGAAATGACCGGCTTCTCATCCAGCGGGTTGCCGTGCTCATCGATCCCGCCTTTTTCCAGCCCTTCGATCAGTTCGATCTTGTATGGCTGGTCCGAGAAAACCTGGCGCGCCTCATCCGCCGAAAGCTCGCGCCGCTCAAACGCATACTTGCCCTTGATGATCTCGCGCATGCGCTTCTCAATCTCGGCCAGGTCCTCCGGTGTCACATTGCGCGGCAGGTCGAAATCGTAATAAAAACCATCATCAATGGCCGGGCCAATCGCTACCTTGCCGCCGGGGAACTGCTCCAGCACCGCCTGCGCCATAATATGCGCCGCCGAGTGCCGGATGCGGTAAAGCAGCGTATCTTCATATCGTTCCTGTTGAAAACTGGACATCTCTTTCTCCTTAAAAAATACACGCCCCATTCCTGGGGCGAGTAAAAATTACACGCGGTTCCACCCAATTTAACATCAGTCCAGCATAGCAAAGCTGATGCCATCTCTTTTGCCGCTAACGGGGCAGTCCGGAAGGAGTTCACTCCTCCGCTCGCGGGGGGTTTTCCCCGTCCGCCGCCTGGGCCGCCTCGCAGTCATGGGCAGCCCTCCCTGGTGGCGCGGTCGCGGGTACGCTTCCCGGTCATCGCGTTTCGATCTGGTTCCATTATACCGGATGGGGTTGGGTGCGGCAAGAGCCGGATAGGCTGACTTGATTTGCAGCGCCAGTTTCCCAAGATAGTGC
>CAYQXM010000275.1:0-1770 GCA_964421295.1 uncultured Pirellulales bacterium | reverse complement strand
TCCACGGAGCATTTAGACCGAGCGGGTAACATAATTCCATACAATTCATATCTTTAATTGCCGGTGTAATATTATCTTTGTAGAGGCGCAGGTGAGGGTATTCGTCATTGAATGAGAGGACAGGGCAGTCCATATTCAATACCGTATCTTTATTTCCTATCGAGTATTTGGCGGATCTTCGTAAGAAGCTCAGCGACTTTCACAGGTTTGGCAATAAAATCAAATTCTCCATCCTCGATACCTTTGTCGAGAATCACATCTTTCGTGTAGCCGCTGGTAAAGAGTACTTTTGCATGAGGTGTTATCACGCATATTTCCCTGTAAGCCTCATGTCCATTTTTCTTCGGCATAATCGAATCGAGGAGAACGAGGTCTATGTCCATGCGCTGTTTATACTTATGAATTGCATCTTCACCATCCACAGCTTCAACGGTCTTGTAACCGTGTGTTTGAAGAACTTGCCGCATAAAGTCTCTCACGGCTTCTTCGTCTTCGGCAATAAGAATCGTCTCATTTCCCGTTGCTATAGGAATTGCCGTATCTTGTTCAGAGTTAACTCCCATCTCCACTACCGGTAACAAGATTCTAAACGATGTGCCCCGGTTCGGCTCGCTCTCAACGGTGATGTATCCGTTGTGTTGTTTTACAATGCCGTAGACGGTGGCAAGACCAAGTCCCGTTCCTTTTCCAACTTCCTTGGTGGTAAAGAAGGGATCGAAGATTTTTCCACAAGTTGCATTATCCATCCCCATCCCTGTATCAGAAATACTTATCAATAAATACTTTCCTGGTTCTCCAAAACCGTGGGCTTCAATGAATGCGTTATCTATGGTAATAGTATCAGTTTCTATTGTGAGCATTCCACCTTTCGGCATGGCGTCTCTCGCATTAGTAGCGAGGTTGAAAAGTATCTGATCAATCTGGGTTTGATCGGCCATAATGACAGTGTTATCCTGTTTTAAAGATGTGCGTAGTTCGATGTCCTCAGTAAGAAGTCTTTTGAGTAATTTCTCCGTTATGCTTATTGTGCTATTGATATTGAGAGGGACAAGTGTAGCAGCTTTTTGTCTGCTGAATGTCAGGAGACTTTGAGTAAGATCCGCTGCCTTCTGGGAGGCAACGAGGATCTGGTCTACGTATGTCCGCTGAAGGTCTGGCATATCCATCTCCATTTGAAATAGAGTTGCATACCCCATTAACGCAGTGAGAATATTGTTAAAATCATGAGCAATTCCTCCCGCTAACGTGCCGATGGCCTCCATTTTCTGAGAATGTAGAAGCTGGGTTTCAAGGTGTTTCAATTCCGTGACATCACGAATGCTTTCAATAGCGCCGACAACGTTCCCTTCCCTGTCAAATAAAGGGGAAGCATCAACGGACAGATATGCGCCTTTTCCGTTGGATAGCGTAGAAATGTAAGTTTCGGCGTATAGAAAGTGTTCCTTTCTGCGTATGGAGGTATATTTCTGCTTCAGTTCATTGGAGTCCATGGTAACAAGGTCAACTAATATAGGTCTTCGTTCGCCGTAAAAAGGAACAGCGTACGCATAGTCTCCCTTACCTATGATATCAGCTTTTCCGACTCCGGTCATTTCTTCACAGGCACGGTTCCACGCCACTACTTTCTTTTTATCATCGATAACAAAAGTGGCATCAGGGAGAAACTCGATGATATCGGAAAGCCGCTGGTGTGTGGCACGAAGCTCTTCTTCGGCACGTTTGCGCACAGTAACATCTTCGACGGTACCTTCATAGAAAACGATGTCTCCT
>CAYQXM010000274.1:0-1791 GCA_964421295.1 uncultured Pirellulales bacterium | reverse complement strand
GCGTACAACATTTCAAACATTTTAAAAAACGGGGGAGTTGCTGGCAGGGAAGGTCTGAAACTTTTAGCACGACCGAATAAGGTAAGTGGTCTCCTGAACGAGATGGAACGCGATAACCTCCTGATAAAATGGACTGATTTACCCGAAGATGAAAAAAAGTTTAAACTAAATTGTCACCCGGGAAATACACCGTCGGATCCACAAAAAAAGTCTGAACCGGTGTATTTTGTCATTAACAAGAATATTTTATTTCTTCGTCTGAACTATATGCCGGATGAAGAAGAAGTCCAGAAACTCTCACTCCGTGAAAAGGCTGAGTCAGGACCATTTTATAATAAGGGCAACGAAGATGGATGGTTTCCGCTCTCAAAAAATGATCTGATATACCGCTATTGCGGAGAGGAAAAATTCACGCCCATCTCGGACAATACCTCCTATGGTGGGGGTTGGCCCAGAGTTATTTTTGATGAGTTTTTGTTTACGGATAACGAGATAGTAAAAATTCTCACCCGGTTAAAAAAATTTGATTATTTCACGGTTTTACTGTTAAACAAACAGTTTCTCATTCACATCATCGCCGTTTTGAATAATAAGATTGCAAACATTGAACCGGGATCATCCGGTGTGGGGATCCAGATTGATCAACTCCCTCAATCCGAATCCGGGAAACGGCAATTTGTCCAAAAATCCCTTGACCAGGCGCGACTGATGAGGAACGGGTATATCGGGGATACGGATGTTACTGTCGATAAGATCATCCATGAAATTTATGCTAAATCACAAAGAGACATCCGGCACTATTCTACGTTATTCTCCTTCTTAGATTCAAAACGCACGTTTGAGTCAACGGTGATAAACTGTAATTATCCTATGGCGGAGAAAGAGGATTTTCCTCAGCCGTGTTTTGTGATTAATGATCAGCGTGTTTATGAGGAGTTGCTGATTTTTAACGATTCGTTGATCTCGACAAGTCTGGCGGGGGACCGGATTAAGGAAGGGGAAACTTCTCTGAAAATCTAAATTTAATTAATACATCACATAATTTTGATTAGATCAATTTTGAATATTTTATCAAGACTTTTCGAAATGATTATCAGAGCATTAACCAATCCCCTTACTTGATAATATGTCTGGAATTTTAGAAGTAACATACAGAGATATTGAAAATACAACACCCGATCAATTAACTGAATTATTACGTACCCTTCTCTATCTCGAAGCTAAAAAATTTTCAATTCCATCGTTATCAGTTCATGTTCCCCTAAAAATTAATGTTCCTGATGGTGGTGAAGATGGAAGAATTGAATGGTCTGACGGACCGGAAAATACTGATTTTATTCCAGATCGTCTTGTTTTATTTCAGTGCAAAGCAGGAACTTTAAGTCCGACGGATTGTAAAAAAGAATTATTGTTAAGTGATGAATCTGAGATAAAACCTCGAGTTAAAGAGGTATTGGAACGGGGTGGAACGTATGTTCTTTTTTATAACAAAGATTGCAACACGGCCCGTGCAATACCAAAAGAAGATGATCTTCGAAGTGCCTTGACAACATTGAACAAACCTTATGCATCAACTGCAAAAATAAAAATTTTTGATGCCAATAAAATCGCAGAATGGGTCAATCGTGAATTATCCGCAGTTATTAAGGTATTAACATGGGCTGGAAAAAATCCTCCCCCGGGTATGATCACTTGGGATATTTGGAAGGGTTATCCTGAAAACCAAATCCCTTACATTAAAAATGGGGAGTTGGAGCAAAAAATCGCAGGTTTAAGAGATTACTTTAACGA
>CAYQXM010000273.1:0-1811 GCA_964421295.1 uncultured Pirellulales bacterium | reverse complement strand
CAAATGATATTATTATCAAACCCTTTGAGCCTGAACACGTGATTGCACGGTTAACAAGTATCATCCAGTCACGTGCACACCCGAATTCAGGAAACAACCATAATGCTCTCAGGTTATCATTTAACGGCAAGACCCACATCCTTCCGGAAAACCAGCTGCGCACACCTGCAATCCTCCTCTCCTCCTATGATGTCGCGATCAGAAAAAACACAGAACTTCAGGAAGCATTCGACAATCTGGCGGTCGCAAACGAGGATCTCCAGCTGAAAGTTGACAATCTTCAGCGGGCAAATGAAAAACTCCTGTTATCGCTCGACCCGGACAAGCAGCAGGATACAAAAAAACTCCTTGAGAGCGAAGATCGCTACCGGATGATCACCGAACTGTCCCCGTTTCCGATCTCGTTTATGGACAGTTCCGGGAACTACTCGTACGTGAATAAAAAATTCGTCCAGCTGTTCGGGTACACAATCGGGACTATTCCTCCCGATAAAGACTGGATCTCACAAGCATCTCCTGACACTGTTGAGGGGAAAAATCCTGTTCTGATTACCGGAAAAGACGGGACGGTCCGGTTGATCCAACGCTGGCCGATTACCCTCGCAAGCGGGGACCTGTTTGTTATCTATGAAGATCTTACGCACAAGACCGAATCGGAACGGCTTCGCTCTGTCCTTGTATCGATTGTCAATTCTTCCAATGATGCAATTATCGGGAAAGCGCTTGATGGCACTATCATGAGCTGGAACAAAGCTGCTGAACGCTATTATGGCCATCTTGCAGAAGAGGTGATTGGAAAATCCATTGATCTCATCGTCCCCCAGGAATTGCGCGAGCAGCTGGCCCTGTTCCTGAAACGGGTTGGCACCGGAGAGACCATTGAGCGTTTTGACACCGTCCGGCTGAGGAAAGACGGAACCCGGATCGGGGTCTGTGTCACTCTTTCACCCATCAAGAATGAAGAAGGTCACATTATCGGCATTTCCACGATCGCCCAGAACATTGCAGAACGGGAGAAATCTGCCGTCAACCGGATGTTCCGGGAGCAGGTTCTTCACCGCCGTTGATGGGTACAGGACGATACCCAAAAACAATGGAGCGGTGAATCACGGGGTGTACAAGTGCCCCTGCCTGTTACGAACGGCGTGGAACTACGGATACCTGCTCGAAAACCGGCGTGATTATTAAAAAAGAAATAGTGGATTATTGTATCAGGTGTGTCTGGCCAACAATGACTATGATGGCAACCCTGCGGGATCAGGGCTTATTCTGACCAATGCATCCTCGGCAGCAATTTTCACGTAGCCATTATCGCGTTTGAGGACTTCCTGGAGGCTCTTGATTGCCTTGACATCCCCAAGTTTTCCCAGTGCCGCTGCTGCGGCAAACCGTACATCCTGGTCCGGGTCTTTCAGGAGTGCTATTATGGACTCTACAGAATTGGTGGCACCAATGTTCGCCAGTGCATCCGCAGCAAGGTACCTGACCCAGCGATCCTCATCTGCGAGTGCCTGGATGAGGAACTCTGATGCCGGCTGCCCGAATTTCTCCAGATCTACAACGTATTTCCATCGTTCAAGATTTTCCTTTTTTGCAAGTGCTGCAACAATATTCTGCATCGAACTGCTCCTTCCCCTCCGGGGGATGAGGAGTAGTCCAACAAGTGTGATAATCAACATTTGCCAGAAGTTATTGTTTGGCATATCTGAATGGCAAAGAAGAGTTCCTGACATACTTGCAGGTTTTTTCAACGACGTGGTGCTCCAGGGTGCAGGGAAAAAATGACCTCTTTGCCCCAGCTGCAGTATCCA
>CAYQXM010000272.1:0-1812 GCA_964421295.1 uncultured Pirellulales bacterium | reverse complement strand
CGTGCACATCCGTATCACCATTGTTGAGCGCGATGATCGATGCGATCTGGATGGGTTGAAACATGCCATAATCAAAGTAGCTTTTGATTCTTGCCAGGGCGTTTATCATTTTTTTGTTCCCTACGGCGAAACCGACTCTCCAGCCAGGCATACTATAACTTTTTGAAAGAGAATAAAATTCCACCCCCACATCCTTCGCGCCTTTTGCCTGGAGAAAGCTGGGGGCTTTATATCCGTCAAAGACAAGATCCGCGTAGGCAAGATCGTGGACGACCATCATATCGTGTTCATTGGCAAAGGCTACGACCGTTTCAAAAAAAGCAAGGTCTACCACTTCTGTTGTAGGATTGTTGGGAAAATTGATGATGATCATGCGGGGCCTGGGCCAGGTTGTTCTTGCGGCTATACTGAGGCGGTCAAAAAATTCCTCCTTCGGTAAAAGCGGAATGGTCCTTAGATCTCCTCCGGCAATGACTACGGAATAAAGGTGAATGGGATAGGCCGGAGTGGGAACAAAGACTATTTCACCCTGACTGATGGTCGCAAGGACAAGGTGTCCGATCCCTTCTTTTGCGCCCATAGTAACAACCACTTCTTCGTTGTAGTCTATATCGACATCAAATTTCCTTTTATACCAGTTTGCAATGGCGACTCTCAGTTTTTCAATACCACGACTCGCGGAATACCGGTGGTTCTTTGAGTTCTTTGCGGCCTCAATCAGCTTCGAGACGATATGTTTCGGAGTGGCAAGGTCGGGATTTCCCATACCAAGGTCAATAATATCTTCGCCGTGTCTTCTTGCCTCAATGGTCAAATCCCGTATAATGCCGAGCACATAAGGCGGCAGGCGCGAGATGCGATAAAAATCATCCATGTATTGAAAATAACACAATAATGCGTGGACAATCAATAAGAAAAGGCCCTACAGGAGTTTGCGGAATTTCTCATACCACGCGGCTGGAACGCTGTTTTGTTCGTTGTTCACTGAGTATTATTACACAACATTTACAATCGGTACCAGGACGCAAACGCGATCAAGTGAGTTGAGGGGGCTATTCCGGAAAAACACTGGGAAGATACAAAATTGAGAATGAAGCCTAATTCTGCATGTTTCATTTTTGATTTTACATTAGCTTTTTCAGGGCTTCGATGAAACGGGCATTCTCTTCCATGGTGCCGATGGTTACCCTGATGTAATCGGGAAGACTATAGGCCGCCATAAACCGCACGATGACCTGTTTCTCAAAAAGCTTTTTCGTTATAGTTTCTGCAGCGGGACCTAATCTTATAAGGAGGAAATTGGCTTCTGTAGGAATATATTCGATGTTAAGCTTTTTTAGAATATCATAATAAAATTGTTTTCCCTTCCTGTTGTTTTCGAGCACTTTTTTCAAGTGATCATTGTCGGAAAGTGCCGCCTTTGCCGCGATGAGGGCCACCAAATTGACACTAAAGGGCTGTTTTGTTCGTTCCATGAAAGACATGAGAGATTTTTCCCCGATGCCGTAACCTATCCGCAATCCTGCCAGCCCGTAGGCCTTTGAGAAAGTTCGGAAGACAACGACGGGAAAGTCATTGATGTATTTCAAGGAATGCGGAAAAGCCCTGCTTTCCGCAAATTCCCCATATGCCTCATCGACAACAATGAGGACATCTTCAGGCAAAGACCGCACAAACGTATCAAACGCCTTATCCTCAAAGATCGTTCCAGTCGGGTTGAGGGGATTGTTCAGGAATATGACCCGCGTCTTTTCATCGACAAGACTCCTAAGCGCCTCCAGATCAACATGCATTTCCTTGATGGGCGCCTTT
>CAYQXM010000271.1:0-1823 GCA_964421295.1 uncultured Pirellulales bacterium | reverse complement strand
CAGATATTCCCTGAGATCAGCAGAAGACAATTCTGCATTGAAGGGTTCGCCGAAAGCGATTTTCTTTGCCACACGTCGGACAATTTTGGCAAGCTTCTTATCGAGTTCCCTCACCCCCGACTCTCTTGTATAATGTTCGACCAAATATTCAATGGTCCGGCCTGGAAATGAAATGGCACCAACAGGAACACCATGGTTTTCCAATTGTTTCGGGATCAGATGCTGGCGGGCGATTTCAATTTTCTCTTCCACGAGGTATCCGCTCATTTCGATAAGCTCAAGCCTGTCGCGCAGAGGGGGCGCAATGGTGGTCAACGTATTGGCTGTTGTAATAAACATCACCTTGCTCAGATCGTATTCCACATCCAGGTAGTTGTCGTGGAATTCAGTATTTTGTTCCGGATCAAGAACTTCAAGTAAAGCTGAAGCCGGATCACCGTTGTACTGCCTGGTAACTTTGTCGATTTCGTCGAGGACAAAAACGGGATTCGACGATTTTGCCTTTTTTATGCTTTGGATAATCCTTCCCGGCATAGCCCCGATATAGGTCTTCCGGTGGCCCCTGATTTCCGATTCGTCGTGCATTCCGCCAAGACTCATCCTCACATATTTACGTCCCAGTGCCCTGGCAACTGATTTTCCCAGAGAGGTCTTGCCCACCCCGGGCGGACCGTACAGGCATAAGATGGGTGATTTCAGATCGTTTTTCAGTTTCAGCACTGCCAGATGTTCCAGTATCCTTTCTTTCACCTTTTCGAGGCCATAGTGGTCCTCATCGAGTACCTGCCGGGCATGTTCCAGATCGAAATTATCGGTTGTCAGTTCATCCCAGGGAAGATCAAGCAACATCTGGCAATATCCGAACTGAACCGAATACTCCCCCGCGGCCGGATTTAGCCTGCCCAGCTTTTCAACTTCCTTCGCGAAATGCTTTGCAATTTCCTCCTTCCACTTTTTCCCCGCGGCTTTTTCTTTCAGTGCACTGATCTCCTGCTCCTGTGGATTTTCGCCCAGTTCATCCTGGATTGTTTTCATCTGCTGATGCAGCATAAACTCCCGCTGTTGCCTGTCAATGCCTGTTTTTACCTTTTTTTGAATATCGTGCTTCAGCTCAAGCATCTGCACTTCTTTGACCAGATAGGTAATGGCCTGGAAACCTCTGTCGCGCAGGTGGTCAATTTCAAGGAGCTTCTGTTTATCTGCCACCCCAATGTCGGTATTGGAGCTGATAAAATTGATCAGGAATGTTGAGTTTTCAATGTTTTTGACTGCAAAGGTAGCTTCGGGGGGGACGTTTGCAGAAAAATGGGCAATCCTGATGGAAAGATCTTTCAGGGAACCTACAATAGCAGCAAATTCATTGCTGTCGGCAGGAACGATATCGCTTAACAGTTCAATTTCCGCTTTAAAATAAGGATCGTCTGCAACGAACTGCCTGATCCTGAACCTCCGCTTCCCCTGTATAATCACGGTTGTTGAGCCGTCAGGCATTTCGAGGATTTTCATTACTTCGGCTACCGTTCCCAGGGTATAAAGGTCGGCCGGTGAAGGATCGTCGAGCGTAAAATCCAGCTGGGCCAAAGTACCCAGCAAACGGCTTCCTTTATATACATCGTGGATAAGCTTCAGCGATTTCTGACGGCCTACGGTGATCGGGATCACTACCCCCGGAAAAAGGACCGTATTACGGAGCGGCAAGACAGGCAGTATATCGGGAACCTCCAGATTCCTGAAATCGGTGTCATCCCCGTCGGCGATGATCGGTAAAAACTCGGCATTGTCCTGATTCAGGCCTGATAAGTAAACATGTTGATTTCTCTCAG
>CAYQXM010000270.1:0-1833 GCA_964421295.1 uncultured Pirellulales bacterium | reverse complement strand
GAGCTGGTATGGAGACGGGTTACAGAAGCAGATGGGTCTGTTCGGGCGCTAGGTGGAAGATATCCCTCATGTCCGGAGACTTCATCATCGAGGAGAGCTTCGGTGCGGTGGATGGTATTGCCCGGGGCAAATTCCTGATCCTGGCCCAGAACCAGGTGGCTGGCTTGATGGCGGCCGAGGCAGCAGTCAATGTCATAGGCAAAGTCAAGGGCTCTATCACTCCCTTCCCCGGCGGAGTGGTGGCAGCTCCAAGGTGGCTCCAAGTACAAGTTCCTCAAAGCCTCCACCAACACCGCCTTCTGCACCTCCCTTCGCGCGCAGGGGCACAAAAAAATCCCGTTCTTTAGGACAGGGATGAATCCCGCTATTTTATACTGATAATGCCTTAAATACTATAATAACAAAATGGATATCAATATGCATAAAGCGTTCAATTATAGACTCTATCCAACAAAGTCCCAAAGGTCTATGATGAACCGGACCTTAGGGCTTTGCAGATGGACCTATAACCAAACTTTAGCATATCGAAAGAATGCCTACGAAAAGGAAGGCAGATCAGTATCCAAGTATGCAAATCATAATCTCCTCCCCGCCTGGAAAGTCGATAAGCCAGAACTGAATGAGGTATTTTCGCAAACCCTCCAGAACGTCCAGGAGCGGGTTGATTGGCTTTCAAGGCTTTTTTCAGGCGAGTTAAGTCGGGCGGGATCCCGGGATATCCCCGTTTCAGAGGTAAAGGATGGTATGATTCATTCACATATCCTCAGATGGGATTCAAACTCAAAGATGAACAAATCCACCTCTCTAAGATCGGAGATATCAAGATCAAGCTCCACCGACCCATAGAAGGCAAGATCAAGCGGCTAACTGTTCGCCGGGCGGCAACCGGGAAATGGTATGCATGTTTTTCAGTTGAAGTTGAAGATCTACCCAAACCACCCTGGAAAGACGGCACTCTGGTTGGCGTAGATGTTGGTTTGGAAAGCTTAGCTACCCTATCCAATGGTGAGAAGATAGCTAACCCGCGATTCTTTAGAGAAGAAGAAAGGAGCTTGCCAGAGTCCAGAGACGGCTGTCCAAAGCCCCTAAAAGCACACCGGAGCGAAAGAAGGCTCTTCAGGTAGTTGAGCGAGTCCATGAGCGGATAGCCAACAAACGATATGAGTTCGCTCATCTAATTAGCAACCAGTTAGTTGATCGATATGGTCTAATCGCATTTGAAGATCTGAACATCAAAGGCATGACTAAAAACCATAACCTGGCCAAGAGCATTCACGATGTGGCTTGGAATATGCTAGTGACTTTAACCTCATACAAGGCTGTAAGTGCCGGTTCGATGGTTGTTCTAGTAGATCCAAGAAATACGTCTAAGATGTGTTCTAGGTGTGGTATCCTGGCTGAAAAATCGCTTTCAGATCGCGTCCACAACTGCCCTCAATGCGGGCTTTCGATGGATAGAGACTGGAACGCGGCAATCAACATACTCAGATTGGGACTACAATCTGTCGGCATTCAATCCGTAGAAGCCATACCTCTTCAAGGGTAGGGTGTAGTCACGCATATCCCAGAGCTTCCAGTCCCGTACCACATCGCTTTCGCTGGATGAACCATCCCCGCACTGACTCAGGAGCCCAGGTATAGACAATGGCGCGGGGCTCCTGCACTATGCTCATGGAGCTTTTCAGGGCATGGATGGTAAAGTCTGCGTCTTCCACAATGGTCTGATGGCTGCCCACCTTAGGTACAATTGAGCTCGATCCTGGATCCAAGTATCAATATCTACTCAAGAACGCGTCCAGCGAATGGCTTCATGATAATCTCGCCTTTGAGCAT
>CAYQXM010000269.1:0-1861 GCA_964421295.1 uncultured Pirellulales bacterium | reverse complement strand
ACAAGCTGTTCGAGGCCGATATCGATCTGAGCAAGTGCATTTACTGTGCCCAGTGCGTCGATTCGTGCCCCAAGAAGGCTTTGGAAGCCACCGGCGATTTCGAGCTGGCCCAATTGCAGCACGCACAACTCAGGATAACCTACCATGCGGAGCCGAAACCCACGCCGCCCGAATCCCCATCCGGCGACGCCAAACCTCAAGACGGCCCTGCAAAAACAGCTTGAGGCCGCCGCGCCGCGGCTGGCGGTCCTCGCCATCGGCTCCACCTTGAGAGGCGATGATGCGGCGGGGATCCTCGCCGGCCGGGAGTTGGAAAAGCGCCTTTCAAAGTCGAAGGATTCCCCCGCTTCCCGTGTGACTGTCTCCGTCTTCTTCGGCGAGACCGCCCCCGAAAACCTCACCGGCGCGATCAAGGACTTCCGGCCGACCTGCCTGGTCATTCTCGACGCCGTCGAGACCCGCGCCGAGCCGGGCAGCGTTCATCTCGTCGATCCCGATCGAGTCGATCCCGGAGCGGGCCTCTCCACGCACAGCATCTCCATCAAAATGCTGACGGACTATCTCAAGGCATCTCTGGCCTGTGAGGTTCTGATCATCGGCATTCAGCCGCAGTCCCTGGAATTCGGCGTGCCCCCTTCCGCCCTTGTTGTGAAAGCCGCGAAATCCGTAGCCGCCGCCCTGGCCGACGCCGTTGCCAGCGGATAGCCTCATGGCTCCTGTACGCCGCCCCAGTTCATGGGCATGCTATTGACCGCCCGCAACTCGGCACTGGTGATGAGCCACTGCGTGTCCGGCTGTTTCGCCAGGTACACCTGCATGCCCAGAGTACACTTCACCACGCCATAGAGCTGAACGAGCCGGCTCTTCTCCTCGAGGCTGAGGGCCAGGAAGAGCGTCACGACCGCCTGTGTCTTCGATATTTCGACGTTGCTGCTGATCTTCCTGATCTTCTTGACCGTCGGCCCTTGCAGGTAGTTCCGGCACGCCCGCGTGACGTCGGCTTTGCTCCCATGCCGGCTGTCGTGGTAATTGGAGGCGATACACGCCGCGACTGCGGCGCTGTTCTCCTTCTCGATGGCCCGGATGGCGGTGTTCATCACGCCCTGAATCTTCTCCAGATCCGTGGTCACGAGGGCATCCAGCCCGAACGCCAGTCCCACGACGCCCAGCGGCAGGAGCCACTGCCAGACCCTCTGCTTCTCGGGCCAGACGCTGCGAAACGTCAGGACCCCCAATAGAACGAAGATCGCCACCCCCAGCAGCAGCCACGGTTGCTCAAAGACATTCGACATAACCGCCCCTCAGCCCTTGCCCACCTGTACGGGGGCGGACAATCATTCGCCCCACTACCGCACACGCACACCACACGGTTATATACCAGAGGTTCTCTGCCCCGTCAATTCGTCCCTGGCGTTGCCGTCGCGGCTTGCCAGTTGGCGGGGTCGTTGCCGTAGGCGGCCGGATCGATCCGGGTCAAGGATTGGCCCAAGCCATCGGCCGCTGCGGGCCACGGGTCGGCCGCACCGGCGTCAGGATGGGAACCATCGCTGTACACCACCCGATCCACCCGCAGCCAGTGACCGTTATCGGTGGGCTTGCTGATCTGAATCTTGTCGCCGGTATCCGACAGCCATCCGCTGGTCCAGGCCAGTACGGTCACTCCCGCCGGCGTGCCGAAGAGCCACTCGAATGCCGCCGGGTTCTTCGTCAAGATGAGCCGCTCACCAAGCCGCAAGGTCACGGGTGTACTGGTCGGCAACAGCAAATCGATTCCCGCATCGCTGGTAAACCGCCACGGCTGATTGACATCGGGGTCGTACAGTGTCACGGTGTTGGTGCCGATATTGCACAGCTCCACGTA
>CAYQXM010000268.1:0-1869 GCA_964421295.1 uncultured Pirellulales bacterium | reverse complement strand
CCGTGAGGTAGGGGAAGACTTGAACGCCATACCCCTATTATAGAACACAATTTCTGAAAATGGATAAAAAAAAGCGGTTTCGTGAAAACATTTCGTTTCACGAAACCGCTTTTTGGGTTTTTGCCTAAAACTTTCGCTCCACGATATAACCAGCCAGTTCCTCCAGCGCGTAGCGTTCGGGGGTTTCTGGCAACTGCCGCAGCGCCTTCAAGCCCCTGTCTACGTGGTCAACGGCATCTTTGTGACTGCGGGGGATGGCATCGCTGTTACGAATGCAGGCGAGCAGTGTCTCTGTCTGGGCATCGTTCAGGCAGTCGCCCTCATTCAACGCCAGCGCAAGCGGGTCATGGGGGTGGTTTTCCACGTAATGGATCACCGGCAGGGTGATGATTCCCATGCGCAGGTCGCTGCCCGCGGGTTTTCCGATCGTGGCCTGTTCGCCTATAAAATCCAGGATATCGTCTATGATCTGGAATGCCATCCCGATTTCGTACCCGTAATTACGCATGATTTGGGTCACGCCATCGCCCGCCTGCTTTCCCATCATGTACCGCCGTGATTATTGCATTCCATTGGTAAAAAACTCTTTCTTTACTACTTCCTTCACATAAAAAATACCCAGTCTGGCAATGATATAAGCCCGGCCGTCGGGAAGCGGTTTTATATAATGGATTTCATCATATTCTTTATCGGCCCTCATTCCCTGTTCGTTGACGATGAATTCTTTCGCTCCCTGCCTTGCCCGGAAGGCTATGTGGCTATGTATGTTCCGGGGCTTACCTACAAAATCATATTCTCCGCCGACCCGTTCGCCTTTCTCGTTGACGATAAATTGCCTTTTCTTCTCCTGGGCCCTGAAAGCAAGCCTGCCGCCTATGTCCCGGGGATAACCGATTGACTCGTATAGCCCACCGACCCGCTCGCCTTTCTCGTTGACGATAAAATAGTGCCCACTCCGGAAAGCCCAGAAGGCAACCCGGCCTCCTATACTAACAGGGTCCCTCACTGAATCATAAGCCTGACCGATCTTTTTTCCTTTTTCGTTGGCAATGAACCATTTACCCTGTTCTTTTGCCCTGAAGAACATCCGGCCGCCTACGTCCTGCGGATCGCCTATTGCTTCGTATACCCCGCCAATCCGTTCCCCTTGTTCATTGACAAGAAAGTATTTTGTGCCTTCCCGTGCCCAGAACACAATGCTGTTACGAATACTCACGGGTGTATTCACATACTCGTAAACCCCACCGATGCGGTCCCCTTTCTCGTTAACAACAAACCACTTCCCGTTTTTTTTCGCTTTGAAAACAACCCTGCCGCCTATGTCCACGGGATCGCCCACTTCTTCGTAGATCCCGCCGATGCGCTCCCCCTGTTCGTTGACGATGAACCATTTTCCCTGTTCCTGGGCTCTGAAGAAGATCCGGCCGCCTACGTCCTGCGGGTCACCGGTCTCTTCATACTCCCCTCTGACCTGTTCACCTTTCTCGTTGACAATGAACTGACTGGCGCCTTCACGAGCCCAAAAGGCGACCATTCTGTTGACATTCTTCGGCATGCCCACGGCATCATATTTCCAGCCTATAGTTCTTCCTTTTTCATTAATTATAAATTGTTTCTGACCCAGTTCCGCTCGAAAAAAAAGATGGCCCCCGATATCAACGGGATCACTTACAACATCATACTCTCTTCCGATCTTCTCACCATGTTCATTAACAATAAACTCTTTTTTTTCTTTCACGGCCCGAAAGGCTATACGACCGTTGAAATCACAGGGCTCGTGGACAGCCTCATAACCTCGTAGAGAAACACGATAGACATTCCGGTCAACAGAAACAGGTTTTCGTGCAGGGACAGGTTTTCCAACCTGTT
>CAYQXM010000267.1:527-1878 GCA_964421295.1 uncultured Pirellulales bacterium | reverse complement strand
CTGACCGGATCCGGCAAGGTGCTGACCTGGGGCGACGATAAGAAGTCGATTACGGTCACTTTTGCCAACGACAAGGTGATCGCCAAGGCGGCACAGGGTCTCTGACCTGGTGTCCGCGGCGGCCTGCCGGACCAGCCGGGCGTTCACGTCGCCAGGAGGCGCGTGACTGCGGCCTTGCCCACCGCGAGGCCCACTCCGCATGAGGCCTTGCGGCGCCAACGCCCGGACAGCAGGATACCAGAACCACGACTTGAATCCATAACGGCCGGCGGCGCGGTTTCGGGCCGCCCGCCCGCATAGACGCCACCGGGATGCACTCGGGCCGCCGTCCGGCGGCAGGAATAACCCGGATTTGCGCTTGACATGACCGCGCGCCCGTGATATTACGCTTTCAATAATGGTAATACCGAGGGTCGCATCTTTCCTTCGGGTTGTTGAAAGGAGCGCGCGATGAGCAGGGACAAGAGGCTATGGGGCGTGGGGGTGGTGGTCCTGTTGTGGAGCTGCGGGCAGGTGGCCGTGCGAGCACAGGAGCCCGACTGGTCATCGATGTCCTGCACGCTGCATTCGGCTTACCAGGCAGTCGATGCAGACGGAGACGGCACCTTTCCGACGGACCATGCCATCAAGATGCGGGGCGTCATCCTGAATCGACCGGGCGACATGCTCGATGCCACGCCCGGGGCCGACCCGTTCATGGGCGGGCAGTGGCAGCAGTATATCCAGGCGGTTGACGCGGGCGATTTCGGCGGCACGGCGCTCTGGATGGGCCAGAACATCGGCAAGATCATGGGAACGCACCCGGTGGGCAGTTACCTGGATGCCGAGTGGTTGGCGGAGGACTTCTCGACCCGCGCCACTCGGTATGACGCCGCGGATCCGGGTGAGCTCGTCGTGGCGGGAACGGTTGTGCTGTTCACCGGCATGGCCCCCGGTGGCGGGCTGTACTACTACAACGGCGGCGTGCCGCAACTGATCCCGGGCTTCGAGAAGTTGTCTCCGCTGATGTACGGCACGACGAAAAAACGCAACCTGAACCGGGTTGACTTCTCGAACACCTGGATGCTCTACTCGGTCAAGTTCCATCAAGTCTGGGTGATCCTTGGCGAGGGCAGGTCTTACGGCAATCTGGCCTTGTTAATCCACCTGGACAAGCCGGTGTTCACGCTGTACAAGTTCCCGTCCGATATCCAGATCGTGTCAGGGATGGCCTTCCCGAACCTGGGCGACGAGTGCGTGATGCTGTGCGACCAGAACGGCAACGTCTATTCGTTCTCGGAATGGGGAGACGACGACGCCGGCCGGGCAATCCCGTTGATGATCGAATCGCGTGAAATGGGCTCTATCGACA
>CAYQXM010000267.1:0-517 GCA_964421295.1 uncultured Pirellulales bacterium | reverse complement strand
CGAAGTGCTCTCTCAAAAAGCGGACCTGGACTTTCGGGTCTACGGCTCCTACGACCGGGAGGCGCACGAGTACGAAGGCGTGGTCCACATCGACCGCAACGACCGGGGCATGGAGCGGCACGTCAACACCTTCACCAAGATCGTGCCGACCTATCAGTTCAAAATCTACGAGGAATCGTCGGCTCAATACATCATCAAGCGGATCAGCCTGGTGCTGCAGCAGAAGGCGGAGCGGCAGAGGCCCTACCGATGACGACGCCAGACCGCTACCGGAAGATTTACCGGCCCCAAAACGCCCAGGAAGTCGCCCAGATGGAGGAGACGGAGCGCTGGTTCAACCGTCTGATCGCCGCCAATGCGTCCCTGCAGGGAGAACTGGCCGGGCAGGTGACGGAACTGAACGGGCGCCTGGAAGTCATCGCCGCGTCAATCCCGTCCGAGAGCGAACCGGCTGAGATAGAGGGGCTGGCGGACCTGCTCGCGCGCTAGGGTTCACCACAGAGAACACAGGGGGCGC
>CAYQXM010000266.1:494-1884 GCA_964421295.1 uncultured Pirellulales bacterium | reverse complement strand
AAATATCCCCTCACATTCGGTATCACCTGGCTTCACGTAGGGAAAAAACCGGACCTGGTGGCGTGATGAACAAAGCCACAGTGCGGGCCTGGCTCCAGGCCAGCCGCCTGCCATTCTATGTTGCCACCTTTATCCCCCTTTTCATTGGCTGGGTCCTCGCCATAAAAACGGGAAACCCTGCGCAGCCCGGCAGGTTTCTTTTGGTCTTTCTTGGTTCTTTCACGGTCCACCTCCTGACGAACCTCGCCAACGACTATTTCGATCATCTTGTAGGCACAGACTCAGGGGAGGCAATCGGCGGGTCGCGGGTCATCCAGGAAGGAAAGATATCACCGAAGACGATGCTGCGGGTTATAATCAGTCTCTATATTTTTGCTTTCGCAATTGCTTTTGTGATCGTGCTCGGATTCAAATTGTACCTCCTCGCCATCCTTATCCTCTTCGCCGCCTTCAGCAGCTATTTCTATGTGGCGCCGCCCATCCGCTACGGCTATCATGGCCTCGGTGAATTGTTTGTCGGAATCAACATGGGACCTATCATGGTCGTCGGAACATACTGGGTTATTGCGGGGCATCCGGCCTGGGCGCCGTTTCTCATCTCTATTCCCATCGGTCTCATGGTGGCATCCATTCTTTACTATCAGAGCCTGCCCGATATGAAGACCGATGAAGCGGCAGGCAAGCGCACACTCGCTGTCAGGCTCGGCAAAAGAGGCGCCTTCCGGGGGCTGATTTTGTTTTTCGTTTTGATCTATCTGAGCATCTTTCTGCTCATTATTTATGGGCCGCTTTCATGGTACAGCCTCTTCTTCTGCGTGAGCATACCGCTCTTTATAAAGCTTGTCCGCATTGTTCTCAGGACAGACGACTGGGTGTTGCTTGATCAGTATGGAAAGTATGTACGCATTGTGTACTTTATAAATGGGGTATCCATCATCCTCGGCATTGTGCGGTGATGGGCCCTCGATATTTTCGCGCCTCACATTGTCAACCGCGGGGTCGCCAGTCCTCGCGCCACCCGCATGGTCAGTCTTTGCCCACCAAATCACGTTTGTTGCTTGCGAGTGCCCTACTAAACCAATTCATACCAATAAAGAATGGCTGCTACGCTTCCGGTTGGCAACCCCTTGTTTGCCCCGCAACGTCTTGCGGGGTGAAACGTTACGCGTTATGCATCGAAAATCGCTTTGGCCCTATGAGGAACCGTATGCACGAAGAACCGTTTCATGAATTCGGACTAAAAAACAGCACCTGAGTAAGGGTCGTGTCTTCTCAACAAAATATTGAAAATGGCCGTCTTCATCAATGGATTAACGAGTCTGCAACAAGTTCCTCTTTCATTCTGACAGAGATTCTGCAATAATATGGACGCATTGGCATTGCAAATATC
>CAYQXM010000266.1:0-484 GCA_964421295.1 uncultured Pirellulales bacterium | reverse complement strand
AGCGCTGTGCGCAGGGGCTCGTTTGAGATCAAGTATTACAACAGCCCCCATGACACCAGGCGAGGAAAATTTGTAGGATGGGAAGAGTATATAGAACATGAATAATCTCCTGATTATCCACCTTGAAAGCATATCGAACCAGACTTTCAGAATCTTTAACCATGCTTTTCCTGTCGTCAACGCCTTTTTCAATAAATCAATATATTTTGAGAGGTTTTTTTCTTCAGCAACTTCATCCTTAATGGTAATCGCAAGCGTCTGGCATGGCAACAGCTTTGAGTTTGATCACAGCGATACCTTGATGGACGTTATGCCCGCAGGGCTTAACAGGAATCTCTTTGCCGTTCTCAATGAAAAGGGATATAACACCCAGGCATTCTGTCTCAACATGAACCACCGGTCATCGGGCACACAAATCAGCATATGGCCCGATGGATTGGAGCCGGTCTGGGGCACAGACAACACGGAACATCTCCTGGAATAT
>CAYQXM010000265.1:0-1896 GCA_964421295.1 uncultured Pirellulales bacterium | reverse complement strand
TGGGTGGTGTCCGATGTCTACTGGGAGGGGTGGATTTACAAGGGCAACTTTGCGGTTTACAGTCATGCTGTTTACACACACTTATGCTGGATGGGATACGTTGGGTATAGCTTAACCGTCGTTGTTTTTACTTATGAAGTTTTAGCTAAACTTGTTAAATTTGTGATTTATCTGGTTGGAGCGGTACTGGTTTATTTTTTAAATTAGAAGATGTGGGTTTAGGGTCCTTTACTCTTCTTCTTCCTATGGGCTTGGCAGAATGTTCTGTTTTTGTGTCTGCGTTTGGTTTGAGTTGCGAACTCGTTGTGGGGTCACCACAAGCTGCCCTGGTTTGGTTGGCAATTGAGGTTCGCCTGTTTTTTGTCGGAGTTGGGTGGTCAGCATTTTGGGTTGGTTGTGTTTCTCTCAAGCACAGGTTTTATCTTGAAAAAATCAATGCGGCGCTTTGAATTCTGGATTACCAGCTTTTAATTTTTAAACCTTTAATTCTGTTAAAATGCGTTACATTGCGAGTTAGTAAAACCGCGTTATTCTGTATAGCAATAGCTGCAATCATAGAATCCCTATAATCGATAGGTTGACCCTCTTCCGCAAGTTTTGCTGATATTTCCGCTGCCCACTTAGCTGCAGCATGTTCTAGTGAAAACATTTCGAGTTTTGAGAGAAGCTTTTGGGTCTCTTTGACGTTTTGGGCTTTATTTTGAGACTTGTTGGCGCCATAGTATAGCTCAAAGGCATTTATGGTGGTTGTCGCTGCTCTAACCTCTTGATCTAATTCCGCTACTGCATTGGCAGCTTCCTGTTTTCCTCTCAAGATTGCGACAAGAAAATCCGTATCAAGGCATTTCAACGGACAACCTCTCCCCTACAACGCGCCAGCCTTCAGAAAGCTCTGATTGTATTTTTTGTTCTTCTTGGTCTGTCATCTTCCATTTACCAAAGCTATCGGCAAGCTTCCCTTTTTTCTTAGTTAATCGCAGAATCGTTTGGGTGAAACTTTCGCTGTTTTGTTTTTCACTAAGTAGCGCTTCGTATGCTTCTTCTGTGATTGAGATAGTCTTAGTTGCCATGACTGTGTATGTGTATATGTACACAAATAAAGTTTGTTCATTAAAAATGAACCTGATAGTTCTCCATTAAAAAAATGTAGGTCTCTACGTTCTTTCCGGTTTTATAAAAACTTTCAGTAACAGAAAAGCCGCCAACATAACCAAGATGACGATGACAATTATAACTAGCCAAATCAATACTGGCCCTGCCGGCGTTGTTGGTGGGGATTCGACTGAGGGGCCAAACGCGTAGACCATGTGGTCATAAGAGCCAACATAGAGCGTGTCGTGTGCGAGGACTGGTGAAGAAACCACTTTATCCCCCGTCTGGTAACTCCACCTTAGTGTCCCCCTGAATGCATCCACCATGTAGACTTTGCCGTCATAGGAGCCAAACATAACCTCCGAACTGGTAACGGCAGGCGAAGAAGCGACCTCCCAATCAGTCATAAATTTCCAGACGAGTTCTCCATTAGTGGCGTTTAATGCGTAGAGGTTATTGTCTGCTGAGCCTATGTAGACCATTCCATTACCAAGAGCGGCTGTAGACGAAATTACCCCAACCGTGGTGTATTTCCAGATTAACTCGCCATTTTGTATGTTTAAGGCGTAGATGTTGTGATCATATGAGCCAATGAAAAGGGCGTCATCTTGGATTGAGGGGGACCCAACAACATAGTCGCCAGTTGCATATTTCCAGATTAACCCTCCGTTTATGGCATCTAAGGCGTAGACGTTGCCGTCGTTAGAGCCGATGAAAACTTTACCATCTGCGTAAGCTGGCGAGGACAAGGTGACTTGGTCCCCAGTCGTGTACTTCCAAACTAAATCCCCGCTGGAAGCGTCG
>CAYQXM010000264.1:0-1897 GCA_964421295.1 uncultured Pirellulales bacterium | reverse complement strand
GTTTTCAAAAAACAGTACAATGGTACAGGCGATATAGATAGAAGAATAAGTACCGATAACGACGCCGACCAGCAGACAAAAGGCGAAATCGTGAATGACTGCTCCGCCAAAAATAAACAGCGATAAAACTGTGAGAAAAACAGTCAGAGAAGTCAAAATCGTTCTGCTCAATGTCTGGTTGATACTGATATTGATGATTTCGCGTAAAGACTGCTTCATGCCCAGCTTCACATTTTCTCTTATTCTATCCAGCGTAACGATGGTATCATTAATGGAAAAGCCGATAATGAATACAAGGGCCGCCAGAATGGATATGGTAAATTCCATATTCATAAGGGAAACAGCACCAATGCTGATGATAACATCGTGAAGCAGAGCAAGAATGCCTCCAAGAGCGTAGCGGAACTCAAAACGCCAGCCGACATAAATGAGCATGGCCACCCAGGAAAGTACGACCGCCACAACGGCTTTACGCTTGAAATCAGCTCCAACTTTGGAACCGACGACTTCCACACGGCGTATTTCATAATCCTTGCTGAAAGCGGCGGAAAGCGGTTGTTCCACATTGGCAGCCAGCAGCTTTTGATCGGAGAAAGATTCCGATGTACGAATCAGAAACTCTTTTTCACCAAACGGCTGAATGGTGCTGTTTTCCAGTTTTGTCGATTTCAGAGCCGCACGAATCTGATCAGCCTTAATATCTTTTAAAAATTTAACCTGAATGATCGAACCTCCTGCGAAATCAATTCCGGGATTAAGACCGCCATGATAGATGATGGACCCTATGCTGACAATAATAAGGATTACTGAAAAAATAACAGCATATTTGATTTTCCCGACAAAATCCAGGTTGATTCCCGGTTTTACCAACTCCATACTCATAATGATATCTCCCGCCTGCGATTGAATTTTAAATACTCAATTTTTTAATGTTAAAGTTCCAAATAAAATAATCAAAAATTATCCGGGTAACGAAAATAGCCGTAAAAAGACTGGCCAGAAGGCCGATGATTGTGGTTACAGCGAATCCTTTAATCGGGCCTGTGCCGAATATAATCAGTATAGCGGCCGCGACAATGCCGGTAATATGCGTGTCAATAATTGTAATAAATGCCCGGCTGTATCCTGCATCTATTGCAAGACGGATGGTCTTTCCCGTCCGCAGCTCTTCCCGCACCCTTTCAAATATAAGGATATTCGCATCCACAGCGACGCCGATCGTCAGAAGTAATCCGGCAATGCCCGGCAGGGTTAAAGTAGCACGAAAAGCCGCCAGTATGCCCAGCACCAGCACAATGTTGAGAATAAGAGCAAAATCGGCAACCGCACCGGAAAGCCGGTAATATGTAATCATGAATAGAACAACTAAAAGCGAGCCGATAATAGTCGCCCAAATGCCTTGTTTGATAGAGTCACTACCCAGCGACGGGCCGACGGTTCTTTCTTCCAGGATATTTACAGGAGCGGGCAGAGCGCCGGCACGTAAGACAATGGCCAGATCACGCGCTTCTTCCATAGTAAAATTACCGGTAATCTGAGCCTGCCCACCGGATATTCTTTCCTGAATAACAGGCGCGGAATGCACGACGCCATCCAGAACGATAGCCAGCCGTTTGCGCACGTTTTCTCCCGTGATTCTTTCAAAATCAACAGCTCCCTGAGAGTTGAACGTTAAGCCGATGGTCGGATTGCCGAAACGGTCGGAAATCTGTACTTTGGCGGTTTCCAGAGACGCCCCGGTGAGCAGAGACCTGTCTTTTAATAAATAGGGAGCAGAACCTCTTTCGCCGGTCGATTTATCGGAACGCAATCCGTAGGCAACAATGCCGCCTTCCGGTACATTGCCTCTGAGCGCTTCCTCCAGAGAATTCTCATCGTCAACGATCTTAAATTCCAG
>CAYQXM010000263.1:329-1906 GCA_964421295.1 uncultured Pirellulales bacterium | reverse complement strand
CGTCGTTGACCCGGCGTTGCCATGCGCATCGGACGTGACGGCAAAGACAAACTCCTGGCCCTCGTCGCGCTGCGTCCAGAACGAGTGCTCGGTGCGCACAACCCAGTCATCCGGCGGGTCTGTGGGCACACGGTAACGCATGCGGTAGTAGTACTTAGTGTTGGCCGTCAGCCCGCTGATAACCACTTCGTGGGGCTGGCCGCCGGTGGCCGTGTAGTTGGCCGTCTGGAGGTTGAGGGCTCCCAACGTCGTCCCGTACTGGTAGTGGTACTCGATCGTCGACGCGGGTACGATGTTGACCGTCACCGATGTGTCCGTCGGCTTGCCGAGCAGCTCCTCCGCGGTGAAAGTAATCGGCGTGGCGGCCTGCGCAGGGACCGCGGCGCCCCCCACCGACGACAGGACCAGGGCCAGGAGGACCAAAACTCTCGCGATCGCCGCGGAACGAACCAAAAAAACGCGCTTGCCGCGCATCAGGTCGAAGAATAGCTTCTCTGCAGACATGGTGTCCTCCACTGGTAAGATCGGCCGCCTCGCCGGGACCGAAGGCAGCGGTCGACCGGGCTGGCGGCCTTTGCGGTGCTTCCGGGTCCCCTGGCGTCACCTGCTCCTGATGACCATCGGCAGATATACTGCCGTTCCCACAACAACCTGCCCATCGTTGACCTTGAGAATGGGCAGCAGGCTCGCAAACGTCGCCGCGGCAGCCATGGTCGTGTATCCCAGGTTCAGAGCGCTGACCCCGTTGCCAACCACGTCAAAGGTGATCGTAAGAACGGTGTTGCTGCCCGTGACCCCAATTGCATTGGCCCCATTGAAGATGAGATGCCCGGGCGTTGGATTGACCACACCGGCGAAACCGGCCAGGATCCCGGAGTCGCTGTTGTATTGAAGGACGGCGGTGTTCCAGTCCAGGAGGCCGGTAAACGCCCCCAATCTGTGGTCGGGCGGATTGGCCCCAGAGACGTCGATGTCGATGCTGACCACGATCTGCTGGCCGGCGTCCGGCGAGGCATTTGAAGGCGTTGCCGTTGATGTCACAACGCCACTGACTGCGAGAACCGGAACACTGTCACCGATCACTGCGCCGAGCACCAGAATGACGACGATCAGCAGGCGCCAGTGAAGCGAGTTAGGCAGGATTCTCATTCGTTCGACTTCTCTTCTCTGTTGATTCGGGGACGCCCCCAGGGCAGGAAGGCTGGCGTTTTCCCTGCCGATCGCGCGACCGGCAAGTTGGGGGGCCCAGAGTTACTCTGAGCCCCCCACTGCCATTACCTGTTCTGACTGACTAACGGGAGATACAGGTAGTACATCAACTTGCTGAAGTGGGCGGTGACGGTCTTGTTCGCATCCATGGTGACCGAGCATGCGCCGGCGCCGGTGCATGCCCCACTCCAATAGTCGAACTTGTACCCGTCCGCCGGGGTGGCCGTGACCGCGACAACCGCGCCTGACGCATAGGTATGGATACCCACTGCTGGGTCAGTCGTCCCTGCGCCGGCCGGATCCACGGCTATCGTCAGGGTGTAGGCCTGGACGTAGTTGACCGTCGCAGTGCGTGCAGCGGCGGGCAT
>CAYQXM010000263.1:0-319 GCA_964421295.1 uncultured Pirellulales bacterium | reverse complement strand
GTCCAGATTTTGAAGTACACCGGGCTGACCGACGCGCCGTGCCAGGAGGTAGGGCAACCCCAACCGGGCTGCGTCCTCCGGGCTCTCGTCCCCGTGAAGCTGGACCAGGTCCAGCCCGCACCTGGCGTGGCCGTAAGGTTGACCACCTCCCCCGCCAGGTACTGGTGTAACGCACAGCCTGCCGAGCTCACCGGGCTGGCCACCGGGTCCGATCCCGTGCCCGTGTGGGCCAGCGTCAGCGGATAACACGTCGGTGGGATTTCGATGTAGTTGACCGTGACCGTCCGCGCCGCGGCCGGCATCGTCACCTGGTTCGTAG
>CAYQXM010000262.1:0-1937 GCA_964421295.1 uncultured Pirellulales bacterium | reverse complement strand
ACCATACCACACCATCTCAACGGTTTAATAAAAGAGAACAAATCAGTATTATTGGATATTTTATTTAAAACAGCGGCAGAATCTATAAAAGACTGGATAGAATACAAATATAAACTTACACCGGGGATAATAAGTGTATTACACACATTTGGAGAGACGAAAGAACTACATCCGCACATACATATGATAGTTTCGTGGGGAGGTATTAATAAGCAACATTGGATAGAGCAAATCAAAGGGGAGTATATAAACTATGAGTTTATTCAAACCAAGTTCAGGTGTAAATTTGAAGATAAATTAGTCGAACTTTTTGATTCCAATGTATTAGTACAAAGGTTTAAAGGGAGGATAGAATTTTTAAAATTTTTAAAAAGGATAAACGAAAAGAGTTGGCGGATTCATTTTGAACCAGCCATGACAATCCCTTCACAAGTAATCCGGTATATTGGGAGGTATTCAAAGCGGGCATGTTTAAGTGAATACAAGATTACAAAGATTGAAGGGGAGAATATATCATTCCAATACAAGGATTATAAAAACCTGGATTATTATGGAAAGCCAATAGTAAAAGAGTTAACATTGAATTATCGTGACTTTTTTCCGCGTTTACTCCAACATGTCCCGCTTCCATATTTTAGATTGGTAAGGTATTATGGAGCTTATGCTGCAAGGACAAAAGCACTTTTAAGGAGTAGGTATATTGATTATGGGAAAGAGATAGGATCAATCTATGCAGAAGAAGAAGAAGAAGAAGTTTATGAAATACAGGATGATCCCAGGTATTGCAAGAACTGTAATGTAATGAAAACATATATGTATACATCATTTAGGAAGAAAAATTGGGGTATTGTATATATGTCAAATATTAATATGAAAGGAACAAAGTTCAAAGCAATAGCAGCATAGTATAGAAGAGAAATTACGTCTTGTTGTGAAATAATAGGATTTTAACTGGGATTTAACCAAAATATTGAATGAAAGGAAGAGAATAAAACCAGAAAAGAAGGTTAAAAAGATTCAAGAAAATTGTTTTTGTCAATCAGGAAAAAATAAAGTTACGAGAAAAAATATATAATCCCTAAATAAAATAGAAAAAAGCACTGTGTACAACATACGGTATAAACCATTGGGGTTGCAGTAGGCAATTCAAAATTCTGCCTCGTTTCAACAACAGTAATAAAGCATAAGGGGGTAATTCGTCCTCCCCAACAGTTCATACCGTCAAACGTTAGCAACAAGCCTAAAAAAACGCTCCGACCGAAAATTTACTGCTGATTTGATAAAAAAAGGACAAAAAGATTTCTGCATCTTGAAACCCTCTCGCAAAGGGTTTTAATTTTTTGCCCACGCTCTTTGCGCCTTTAAGGGCGCATTAGGATTCGCTCCTATCATCAACCAACGCACATTGCAGCACATTTGCAAACCCGCACGAGCCAACGCACAAACCAAAGGTTTGCAAAAGAGCTGCAATCTTCCACCGCACCAGTGCCAACATTTAAGTTGTGCTATCTGTATAAATGTTTTAAAGAATCCATTAAATTCATTAATTCAGCAGGTGTTTTATCATTGTGTGTTTGATAAATACCGGAATGAAATTCGTTTATTTCTTCAAAAACAGATAATGTTTTTTTCCATTTATTCGTACTTATACAAGCTAAAAACATATGAATTTCGTCCGAAATCTTTTTTCCAGATAATTCGAGTACTTGTTTCCCTTCATTTGTAATTACTAATAATTTGGCTCTTTTGTCTGTTTCATCAGGCATTTCTTCAAGTAACCCATTATTGACTAATCGTTTTATGGTATCCATTCCCGTAGTATAGTCAACTAGATGAATATTGATTAACTCCGTTTTCTTTGCCTCTCCCTTTTCACTCACAGTATATAAAAAGAGATATTCAAGCCTGTTATTAATAAGTATTTCATTAAAAAATTT
>CAYQXM010000261.1:0-1943 GCA_964421295.1 uncultured Pirellulales bacterium | reverse complement strand
GTAGATCCTTTTTCTCAATCATTCATTTTTCGTAGTATTTTTCCACTCCAAGAGATTAATGGTGGGTTCTCTGCCCAATGTTCTGCAAACTGTGTTATGCGGCGCTTTTGGTTGGGCATACGAAGGCTATTCTATCCGCAGTGAACCCACCCTATGAGAACATCCAGAACAGTTGAAAAAAGTTAACATATATGTTAACATGAGGTATGCGTTCAATCAATTTTTATCACCTTGCGAACGGTCACTGCCCTATTGAAGACTTCCTGGATTCTTTAATTGGCAAGCAAAAAGAGAAAGTATTATGGGTTTTAAAGCTTATTAAAGAAATGGAAGTAATCCCTCTTCAATACTTCAAAAAGATGACAGGCAGTGACGATATTTGGGAAGTTCGAGTGCAGTTTGGAAGTGATGACTTCAGGTTATTGGGTTTCTTTGACGGCGGTTCTTTGGTAATCCTCACCAACGCTTTCGCAAAGAAAACCCAAAAAACACCAGCACATGAAATTGAATTAGCCGTTCGACGCAAAAAAGAGTATTTAGTCAGGAGAAAAGATCATGGATGATTTGGAAAAATACATACAAAAAACCTCAGAGCGAGACCCTGAGTTTGCAGAGAATTTTGAAGTCGGTTATGATAATTTTAAAATTGGCGTCATTCTTCGTCAGGCAAGAGAAGCTGCCGGGTTTACTCAAGATGAAGTGGCTAAAAAATTACAAACCAACAAGTCTGCGATCTCTCGGATTGAAAACCATGCGGATGATGTCAGGCTTTCGACCATCCAAAAATATGCGCAAGCAATAGGGACAAATCTTCAAATTCGGTTGGCAAGACCATAGAAAAAGGTCGATAAAAGCCAGGGCGTGTGCGCCTCTTATATTTCGAATGTGAGGGCAGGTAGATCGCACCATTTCCACGGGAGATTAATGGTGGGTTCTCCCCCTAGCCACAAAACCATGTGTCTGTTGGGGCAGGCCACCCAATGTTTTGCCAACTATGTCACATGGCGCTTCTGGTTGGGTATGCAAAGGGTTGTCTATCTTCGGAGAAACCACCCGACAAGAATTGGGCGTATCGCAATACGACCCTACGGAAAACAATTATTGGTGGGTTCACCACATAATAATCTGCAAACCGTGTCACATTGCGCTTATGAAATGAACTGCAAAGTGAAATAGTCTGCGGTGAACCCACCCTATGCATACTAATTTTCAGAAACAAATTCAAACCTAACCCTGAGCTTACCTTTGGGTATAATTACTCTATGACCTGCCTGCCGGAAAGTTTTTATCATGACGAAGTCACCCTGGTGGCACGCCGGCTTCTGGGCATGAAATTGATCCGCAAGTTGAATGGCATCCGCATCGGCGGAAGGATCATTGAGACCGAGGCTTACCGCGGAGAAGAGGATCTTGCCTGTCATGCGCATGTGGGCAAGACTAAACGTAACGCCATGCTGTATGAAAGCGGAGGAAAAGCCTACGTTTATTTCACTTACGGCATGCACTGGCTGGTGAATGCGGTTACCGGGGAATACGGATTCCCTGCGGCTGTCTTGATCAGAGCCATTCTGCCGGAAGAAGGACTCGCAGAAATTGAGTTCAGGCGGGCAGGGAGACCTCAAGGCGAATGGTGCAACGGCCCCGGCAAGATCTGCCAGGCGTTGGCTATTGATGGCACACTAAGCGGCTGCTCATTGTTTGATGAGACTGGTGAACTGTGGATTGAAGAGGGTGAGCCTGTGTCGGATGAGAAGGTGAAAACCGGTCCGCGGATTGGATTGGGTTCCACACCTGAACCCTGGAAGAGCAAACCCTGGCGTTTTCTGGCTGAAATTTGAGAAGCGAAAAATATGACCCTGGAAGTTGAATATTATCGAGAGATGCTGCGTATCAGACGGTTTGAAGAAACCGTGCTGGACGAGTTTAAACGCGGCGTATTCTCG
>CAYQXM010000260.1:0-1951 GCA_964421295.1 uncultured Pirellulales bacterium | reverse complement strand
CCGCAGATATCTGCAGCCCTTGCGGCAACCACCTTATTATGCACTGTTATGCCATCAGGCCCTTCATGGGACCACCGGTGGAATCAAGATTAATGAATGCATGGAAGTGCTCGATGAAGAAAACAACTGTATACCGGGCCTGTTCGCTTCAGGGAACGACACCGGCGGGTGGTCGGCAGATACGTACAACTATATACTCACGGGAACCGCATTTGCCTATGCCATCAACTCCGGCAGGATAGCAGGCGAAAACGCCGCCGAATATGCGTTGAGTCGATGATAAAGTGGGAAGGAGAGCAGGAATGACAACGGTTAACACCTTCAAAAAACTAATGGAGCCAGGATATATCGGCAACCTTCGCCTGAAGAACCGGATTATAAAGACGGCTGCGGGAACGGGTTATGCCCTGGCAGGGAACCCGACGGATGAAATGGCGGGATTCTACTCGGCATTTGCCAAAGGCGGAGTAGGACTTATCATTATTGAGAATTGTGGAGTTGAATGGCCCAGAGGCACGCACTTTATTCCCAAGGGATTTCGATTTCACGATGATAGTTGTATTCCCTATCACAGTCGCATGGTTGATGAGATTCACAGATACGACTGTCCTGTCTTTGTTCAATTTATGCACGCAGGACCTTGGCTGGAGAAATTTGAGGGCATGGGTAATCCGGAGAGGGTAACGGTCTCCAGGATAGAGGAAGACGAACTGCCCGGTGATGCCTGGGTTCCCGGCAAGGAGCTTACGATCCCGGAGATCCATCAGCTTGTCGAGATTTTCGCAAAGGGTGCAGAGCGAGCTAAAAAAGCGGGCTATGACGGGGTGGAAATTAATGGTTCCTACTACCATCTGATCAACTGCTTCCTCTCCCGTTTCTGGAACAGACGGCATGACGAATACGGATGTGACAGCATTGAAAATAGAACAAGATTTTACTCCGATGCGATTCGCGAGACAAAGAGGCTCTGTGGCAAGGATTATCCGATTGCGACTAATATCAATGCAATTGAATTTGGTTTAGAGAACGGAATAAGCCTCGAAGAGGCAAAAGGGATCGCACCTTTCCTCGAAGCTGCCGGCGCAGATCTCATTCAGGTAAGAGTCACCGGCTATGGTGATTACCTCAGCATGCTCCTTCCTGAACACCTTCTTTATCCCGAGCCACCCAAAAATCTTGATCTGGGGGGGCTCGACGTGAGCAAAGGCGGAAAGGGAATTATTGTGCCTCTTGCAGCCGCAGTCAAACAACAGGTAAAGGTACCGGTGGCGTGCGCGGGCAGACTGGATCCTGTCCTGGGAGAAGAAATCCTGAGAGACGGAAAACTTGATTTCATCGGTATGACGAGGAGACTGATTGCAGATCCGGAACTGCCGAACAAAGTTAAAAGCGGAAGGTTCGAGGATATTGCCCCCTGTGCAGGCTGCGGATACTGTGTTAACTCCCGGAAGGGTGATAACCCTCAGAAATGCCGGATCAACGCAGCGGCAGGCAAGGAACGGGAATACGAAATTACACCGGTAGAAAAGAGGAAGCGGGTCTTGGTTGTCGGTGGAGGACTGGCCGGCATGGAAGCGGCGCGCGTGGCCTCACTCAGAGGTCATGATGTGACACTTTATGACAAAGCACCAAAACTGGGCGGACTCCTCCCCCTTGCGGCCATCGTGAAGGACGCCCTCGTTGATACGATGCGATATTACGAAAAACAACTTATAAGGGCAGGTGTTACCCTGAAATTGGGAACAACGGTTGATATCACAATGATACGAAATTTCAAACCGGATGCGGTGATCTTGGGAACAGGAGGTTTAACGGCGACGCCAAGTATACCGGGAATCGACAACCGGAAGGTGGTTCGCAGCGATAATCTTCATCGCACATTGAAGACAGCATTAAAGTTTTGCGGACCAAAAACCATTGAAAAACTGACAAAAATCTGGATGCCTTTAGG
>CAYQXM010000259.1:0-1961 GCA_964421295.1 uncultured Pirellulales bacterium | reverse complement strand
ACCACCATGGAGACGGGAACAGGAGATCCCCTGTCCCGGTTGGGGGCTCCGGCAGCGATGAAGAGCGTGATAAAATCGTGCTGGAGTATGCAGAGATACCTGGGCGGGAGCCCAGTTACAAGACCAAAAAATTCCCATGGAAGACCTTCACGGCGGAGTATATGGTTGAATTCACGTGATGGATCAGGGACGCTCCCCTCTCTCTCATGGTGATGAAGAAGTATAGTCGGGACCTGTCCCAGGCCCCCGGGGATCCCTGTGCAGGCAGCACGGAACTCCCCGCGAAGAATAAGCGTCTGGCCGCGGAGGTAGTACCTCATGCTATAGGGTTGTAGGTATGCTCAATATATCCCCTCTCCTCCCCCTGTCGAAATGATCACATGTGATAATTCGCATTTTGACATGAGCCTGGTTTGAGCCGGTGAGTGCTGGTCGGCTGGTGGAGCAGGGAGTGCGGGAATACCGGTAATGCCAAACAGTATACATCCCCTGCCTCCCCCCCCCAAAAAAAACAAAAACAAATTAACTGTTTATAAGGTATTTTAACATATCCTCAGTGATATGAAGATCCAACATTGTTTTTGAGATACCCTTCATGACGGTGGATACTACCCCATCGATAGGTACTTCCTCGTTTTCATGAAACTGCTTTTTTAATTCCACATAAGAAAGAAAACTATAGAGTAGAATGCCAACCTCGTACATTTTATTCACTGTCGCGCGATTATTTGCATCTGTAATCCTGTTTCGGATATGATACTCGCGCAAATCGTCGGAGTCCATATTAATACAGACTTTCATATCCGACGTCCTTCCATTACCGTTCATATCATGGATTTTTACTCTGTCCTGTCCATTTGTCTTCCCACAGTTCTTTAAAGATCAAATGATGTCCGGGCAGCCCCAAATCCGCAACGTTAGGTGGTTCAGATGGGGAAGATGTGTCTGGGGAATGTCTGTTATTGCCGAGCGAAAACGAATGAGGGATTTTTAAAAACTGGAATTATTGTAAGCATTGTAAATAAATGCAAAAATACCAAAATTATATAAGTTGTAAACATTTACACTAATGCATGCCAACCGTGTCGACACTATCTCTGTTCGATAGTTGGTAGAATTATGACGCAACAATGCATCAAAGTGCAATAATACGTGGTGTAGCAAAGATGGAACCAGGAACACGAGGGGCAACAAAAAGGATTCCGGTTGAGACTGCGACTTGGGCGAACCTCTCCAAGCTCAAGGAGCCCGGTGAAACATATGATGTTCTCCTCAATCGGTTAATGGAAATCGAGGCCGGGCTGCGGCTCGAACGAGAGTTGCAAAAACTTGAGCATGATGGGAGGTTTGAGGAATTTAAGTAACCGGAAGTGAGACCTGTTTGTATAGAATTACAATTCACGAAAAAGCTCGAGCCTTTCTAGAACAACTTCCAGAAAAAGTTGGAAAAGCTACGCGAGATCAGCTCTTATCCTTGAGTGAAAACCCGTTCCCAAAGGACAGCGAATTACTGAAGCTTCCTGGAGGGTATGCGGTTTACCGTCTACACATTGGACGGATTCTCACGGTATTTTATAAGGTTAATGTCAACGAACACACTGTTCAAATCATGAAAATCCTTACTATTGAACAGGCTCACAAGGAGTATCGCCGATGGGGTTGATATTCCCATCGTCATTCATCTTTCGATTTACTTACAGGGTAAATGGTATTTCGATTATCGTGGAAAAATTGTTTAAGACTATAGGGTCGGGGATTTTTCCACAACTACTTTCTCATGGTAGCAGTACTTGCATCTCGCAAGACAGTCTGCCTTATCAGGTGGGCGTGGATGATAGAAAGGGAATAAAATTCAATTTTCTTTATAAGGGAAGTGTGTAGTGATACCTACCTTCACGTATGACTCATGCCACGGTATAGCGGACCCGGTCCTTCAGTTCCTGCTGTTTCCCGGCATTCCA
>CAYQXM010000258.1:0-1995 GCA_964421295.1 uncultured Pirellulales bacterium | reverse complement strand
AGGATGTTCATGGAAGGCCGATAACCAAGAAGGAGGTAGAATCCATTATCGCATTTAGACACAAGAATCCTAAGTTAGGACTTGAAGAATGTATGACTAAGGTCCTGAATATCGGGTCTATGGTTCTGAAGTAGATCATTCCAGGAAGAACCTATAAGGCACTTAGGCGTTCCATGCATAATGAACCATACCAGTTACTTAAATATTATTAAAAATTGATGTCTGCAAGACTAGCCCCAAGATAGGTATTTGTATCAGAACAACGTCTGAGTATCTACATGGGCTTAATAGATTTGGATAACCTTAAGCCATACTACGACTCCGACAGAGATGATGTGCTTAACGACTTTTATATTCCTGTTCTTAAAGAGTCTGTCGATTATTGGAGATTAGCTGGTTTCTTTTCATCTACAGCTCTAGCAGTAGCTTCACGAGGAATAAAAGGATTATTAAATAATAATGCAATTTTCCTTTGCAATAATAAAAAAGGATTATGCTGTTTCAACATTGCTACAAAAACATTATTATATGAAATTAAGGTACACGATCAAGACACAATCAATTTGACATTGTTAACCAAAGCAAAATATAGAAAAAATATTATTGATGTATTGTTATTTGCCACAAAAACGCATTTTGGAGTAGTTGATATCATTAGAGGTTCTATTTTATATTTTATACCAATGCCAAGAATTAAAGAAATATTCGAATTCGATGACCTTATTGTACATACTTATGATGGAAAATCTCATATATTGAAATCTGACTAATGTTACCATCAACCAAATATAATAGTTTGTATAAACGATGGTTTTTACCAAATCCCAATCCTATAAAGACTGTTATTTTAGGAGAATATATCTATTCTTTATTTCAAGATGGGTTTTTGAGAAAACTTTCAAAAGTCGGTGAGGAAATAGATTGTATACGAGCAGATAATTTTGAAAACGACCACTATCAACTAGATAATAGGTTATATATCAATAATTCGACGATAAATTGTATTCATTTTTATGTCAACAAAGATATTTATTGTAGTACAAACTTTTTAGATAATTCGTTCATAATAAGATATGATTATAATTTAAAAGAACTTAATCGCAGTAAAATGATACCTAAAATTCGCAAAATGATGAACATCAATGATAATACGCTTGCTATGACTGATAATTCTATACATGTCTTCTATAATCTTCAAGAAGTGTATTCTATAGAGACACCATTTATACAAGATGTCAAAGTGTTAGATAATTGTTTTGTTTTTTCAACTCCAACTCATATCACTTGGAGTCAACTTGACAAAGAACTAAAAACAATACTGTCAATTAATGAAAGTGTTAAATGTTTTTGCATAACAAATAAAAATATCTTATTCAGCACAAATGAGAAACTAGTGAGTGTTGATAAAAATAACGATATTTTATGGGAAAAAGAAGCAAAGTCATTTTTAACTGTATTTATCGATAACTACGAAAATTATGTTATGACTTGTGAAAAAAAAGCAATCGAAATATATCATATAGATACTGGTATCATGGTATGGAAAGATGAAGTATCAGACCCAATAATAGCAGATCCAATTATTGATAATGAATGTGTTATACATACAACACAAGGAATACATTTTTACGGAGACATTTTATGGACAAAATAGTAGAATGGTTCAAAAATATTGACTGGGACTATTTATGGAATTATATCTGTGCTTTTATAACTTATGAATGTGATCGTGATGATAGTTGTTGCAGGAGGTAAGAAATGTTCGATTTTATGATATACGTTTTAGTTGTTTTTGCCATCACATTAACCGTCACAAAATCTGATATCATGGCTTGCAAAAGAAAATTTGTGGCTGACAGATATGAATATTCGAAAAAGAATGGAAAACCATGTTTCTTTCATCTTTGGTGGTACAAAGCCTGGAATTGCAGTATGTGTGCTGGGTTCTGGTGGGCTCTTGTATTATCACCTTTTTTGTCGCCATGTCATTTTTTA
>CAYQXM010000257.1:0-2003 GCA_964421295.1 uncultured Pirellulales bacterium | reverse complement strand
AAGACCGGATTGGTGTCGTCGTTGTAGCTTTCGATGTCGTCGATGACGATATGATCGACCGTCGAGAAGCTCCAGACGTCGCCCGTCCAGGTCGGGACCGTGGCGGCCGCGTTGACCTCATCGACGCGCCAGTAATAGGTCGTCCCGATACTCCAGGAGCCCGTGTAGCTGGGGGTGTTGACGGTGCCGGCCAGCGTCAGAGCGGCGGCGTCGGTGCCGACGAACACCTGGTGCGAGGCCGCCTCGCGTCCGGCACGTCGTGTCGACATTCGTGGACGCGGAAGCCGGCTCCGGCAGGCGGGCCACGACGGGGATGCTCAGGAACCGCACTTCACTGAGACCCGAGGAGGTGCCACCGTAGTTGCCGGTGGCGGTGATCTTCACGCTCTTGACGACCAGGCCACCGAAATTGACGGTGGTGTTGTGGTCGTAGCCGACCGCGGAGGGCGCCTGGGCGAGTTCGTAATTGCCCAGCGTCGTCCAGGTCGTGCCGTCGGCGGAATACTCGATGGTGACATTCTTCAGGCCGAAGCCGAGCAGGTACTCGAACTCGCTGTTGTAGTTCCAGACCCACATCTCGTGCAGCTTGTACACCTTATCGAAATCGTACTTGATCCAGGCCGGGCCCGTTGCGCCCTGAGCCGTGGCCCACATCGTGGCGGCGTCCATCGCGTGCAGGTCGCCCGTGAGTCCGGAGCCATTGATCGTGTTGATGGGGTCCGAGTTTGCCAGGGCGCTGGAGGCCGTGGCCGTGATGTTCGCGCCGGCAATCGCCGTGGCCAGGGCTTCGACGGTGAAATTCCAGACCGCGCCCTTATGGATGGTCGAATCCGGAGCGGCATTCACTTCATCGACGCGCCAGTAGTACTTCTGACCGAAGGCCAGCTGGGCCGGCGTATACGTGGTGTCGGCCTGACCCTGGGAAGCCAGAACCCCGAGCGGCGCGGTACGGGTGGCCGTGTTGACGTCGTCAAAGCTGGTCCCGAGATACACATCGTGGGTCGCGGCGAACTTGCCCGCGGTCCAGCTCAGCACCGGCTTGAACGACACATCGGTCGCCCCATCGGCCGGAACAGGTTTCCGGGCCGCGGCGCCTGAACCCGCCGTCACGTCGAGGACAGGGCGATAGGCCGTCGTCGCATGACTGTGCGTGCCGAAGTTCAGAAGACCGTTGGAGTTGAGAAGAACGAACTGCACGATCCCATCCGTATCGGTCTGCAGCACGTTGAGAACATCGATGGTAAAGGCTTGTCCGACGGTGCCGTTGCTGAACGTCACCGTGCTGACGAGCGTGGTCTTGGTCGCATCCAGACTGGTCTGACTGGCCGTATCATTGCCGGGCGCGTTGTTCCAGGTAAGATTCGTCGCGATCCAGTCGATGTTGTCGAGGCAGCTATCGTTGACATGCGCCACGTCGAAGTTCCTGTCGCCGCTCTTGGCTTCGATCAGTGTCACGGTGAGGGTCGCCGCCTGAAGGCTGGCGGCATCGATGCCGCCCAACTCGAACTTGATCCAGGACTTGGCGCTGCTGGCATCGCTACGAACCGAGAGCTTGCTGGAGTCGCGCTTGTTGGTGTCCTTGTTCAGGATGTCGGTCCGGCAACTCTGACTCGCCGTGATGATCGTGTCCGCCTGTGCGACAGGAGCCGAGACCACGCCCAGCACCGCCGCCATACAAGCCAATAGAATTAACCTCTTAGCCATTATGATCCTCCTTCTTGACAAGATTACCGTAACAGATTGACACAAAAATACCTCGTTTACGTAAACTACCATAATAAGGCAAACTTATCAAACGTTTTCTAGGTCAAAATGGACAATGGCAGCCCCAGGTGAACCCCGAGGCTGCCACTGTTGATTCCATCATTGTGGCCCAATCGACCGGCGGACTTACTTTGTCAGCCAGATATCATCGATATACATCTGGCCCGAGCCGGTGCCGGCGCCGAAACCGATCGTCATCGACTTGATCTTCGAGGCCGTGACGCCCGTGAAGCTGCTCA
>CAYQXM010000256.1:0-2049 GCA_964421295.1 uncultured Pirellulales bacterium | reverse complement strand
TGCTCGGCAAAAAGTTCCCAGCTGGGGAAGGAGACCAGCCGTACAGAGACGCCGCTTTCCGCCAGGCGCTTGCCCGCCTCAACGATCAAGGACACTTCTGAGCCGCTGGACATCAGGATGATTTGCGGTTTTTTATTACCCAGGTCGGCCAGCACGTATGCGCCCTTATGCAGTCCCTCGGCGGAGCCATATACCGCGCGGTCGAGGGTCGGCAGGTTCTGGCGGGTGAGAATCAACGCGGTAGGCCGGTGACGGTGGGAAACCGCCACTTTCCACGCCTCACGCGTCTCGTTGGCGTCCGCTGGCCGCAGGGTTACCAGGTTAGGCATGGCCCGCAGCGCAGCCAGGTGTTCCACCGGCTGGTGCGTTGGGCCATCCTCGCCCACGCCGATGCTGTCATGCGTCAGCACCCAGATCGAACCGAGGTGCGAAATGGCCGAAACACGCAGCGCCCCGCGCAGGTAATCCGAGAAAACCATAAACGTACCGCCGTAGGGAATCAGTCCACCGTGGTACGTCATACCGTTGACCGCTGCGGCCATGCCATGCTCGCGCACGCCAAAATGAACGTTGCGTCCTTCGTGGCAGTCACTGGCGAATGCGGGGAGGTTTTGCAGCCATGTATTGTTGGACGGCGCCAGGTCTGCCGACCCGCCAAAAATCTCAGGGATTTTAACAGCCAGCGCGTTGAGCACCTTACCGGAAGCCGCCCGCGTTGCCATTCCTTTTTCGTCGGCAGGGAATTCAGGCAAATCGCCGTCCCAACCAGCAGGCAGTTCTCCCGCCATCCGCCGCTCAAATTCCGCGGCCAATTCCGGATAAGCCGCCCGGTATGCAGCCATCTTCTCCTGCCACCCGCGCTCCGATGCCGCGCCTTTCTCAACAGCCTGGCGGAAGTAAGCCAGCGACTCCTCAGGCAGGAAGAAGCGTGGTTCTTTCGGCCAGCCCGCCTTTTCCTTTGCCCCATCCAGTTCCACGTCGCCTGGCGGCTCGCCGTGCGCCTTTTCCGTACCGGCGCGGGTCGGCAGGCCGTACCCGATAATATTGCGTACCATGATGATCGAAGGCCGTGGGTCGCGTTTTGCTTCCTGGATAGCTCGATCGATTGCTTCGACATCCAGCCCATCCGCCACGTGCTGCACGTGCCAGCCGTACGCCTCAAAGCGTTTGCCGCGGTCTTCCGTGAAGGCCAGTTCGGTCGAGCCTTCAATCGAAATGTGGTTGTCATCATACAGATAAATCAGCTTTCCCAGCCGCAGGTGACCCGCCAGGGAAGCCGCTTCAGAGGCTACCCCTTCCATCAGATCGCCGTCAGTAACGATCGCATAGACGTAATGATCCACCACATCGTAACCCGGGCGGTTGAACATTTTCGCCAGGTGCGCTTCGGCCATAGCCATGCCAACCCCGTTGGAGAATCCCTGCCCCAGCGGGCCGGTAGTCGTTTCTACACCGGCGGTAAGGCCGTATTCCGGGTGCCCGGGGGTCAGGCTGCCCCACTGGCGGAAGCGTTTTAGCTCATCTAACGGTAAATCATAACCAGTTAAAAACAATAAACTGTAAAGCAGCATAGATCCATGCCCGCCCGAGAGGATGAACCGGTCGCGGTTCGCCCATTTCGGGTTGGTTGGATTATGGCGCAGATGCCGCGTCCAGATGGTATACGCCATTGGAGCCGCACCCATTGGCAGGCCAGGATGGCCTGACTTTGCCTGCTGCACACCATCCGCAGAAAGAAAGCGGATGGTGTTAATCGCCAAATTTTGAAGCTCTTTGGTCTCGTGCATAGCAGTCCTCGGGGGGTGATCAAGATTGGAAACAATAATATGCATATTTTACCACTGCATATGGTAAACTCTTAATTGTATGGTCAAGTTCAACCGGTTTTTACGGTCGCTGATCACCGTATTGGCCTACCTTTCCCTCATCATGGGCGCCACCCACCTGATGCGCGTGCGCACAGCGCGTCAATTGTTTCTGCGCGGTGTTAAACCGTTTTCCGAGGGTCTGTCTCCATACCTCGCAGTCATTGGCGCGGTCAGCTCACTC
>CAYQXM010000255.1:0-2058 GCA_964421295.1 uncultured Pirellulales bacterium | reverse complement strand
TACATCCCTATCAAATGATGAACCCAAGCAGGTACCATGAAATGCTCAATCATGATATTGAATTCTTTTATAGAAGTGCTCAGAGCGACAAAGCGCAGGCACAGATCAACCACTGGGATGAGGTCGTGCGTTTGGCGATTGCGACAGAACCTTGTTATTCTCCTCAAATTATTGGTTCGATAAAATATCCTCCCCAAATCACGGTGGATGAACAAAGAGCTCGAATTCAGGACTATAAAACACAACTCAAAGACCAGTATCTTCAGATTGGGATTGATCCAATCAGGGAAATAATTAAAGAACTCTGCATTTTTGCGGAGATAGTTGAACCAAACAAAGACATACATTCTCTATTACGTTTCATGAATGGTAGCCAACGCTTAAAAATTAAGGGAAACCTCGGCGGTGCAGTTCTCGGGAAATTTATGGCTGAATCGATACGCCGGATGGCAGAATGGTCTTTCGATACTCTATTGCCTGAAGAAGATGAGATGGGATTTGGTATGTGGGTGGACGATGCCAGGGAAAAACTTTATGGGTCAAAACGAATTTTTGACAATGGTTTGTTAGCAAAACGGCAATTCATACGAGAATTGGGCCTCGACGCTGAAGTTCGTATCCGAATATATGTTGAAGGACCAACCGAATTCGCTGCCTTCAGTTATCTTCTAAAGCCCTGGCAACAAATTGAAGTGTTTGACCTTTCAGGTCAGTTTATTCAAGGGAAAAGGAAGGGCCTTGCCTTTCGCGAGAACCTGATCTTGGATGATCGTTCTGGAATTTTTAGTGTGATAATTCTTGACGGGGATCGTGAAGACAACATTCGGATAGTAAAGAAAGCTGCTGAAGAAGACTTGTTCTGTGGGCAGTTTTATATTTCACAGCCAGATTTTGAACTTTGCAACTTTTCAAAAGAAGAGCTAATAGAAATTGCGTGGAATTTAATTGACGAGGTTCAAAAATCTGAGCAACTTCACCTGTCCCTGGGAAATGCGGTGAAAACGGCTAACAATAGTGATGAATTGATTAAAGCGATAAGAAAAGAAGTCCCTCCCCTTTCACAATTCGCGAAAGGTAATGAATGGGGTGAAAAACTTGCTGAATTTGCTGCCAGAAAACCAGGGTTGGAGAACAGCGAAGCATTAAGACCATTAATTGATGCTTGCCAAACAGCTATTCGATCGATTGACATTGACTATCTTTACAATAGGAAAAATCTTCGGGTTGATCCAAACACAGGTAAGCTTGTTCACCGATAGTTTGGGATTAGCCAAACATTGATTTTAACAATGAGCAATGAATGCAAAGATTTTTAGCCATGGGAACAAGGAAGAAGACTTGAATAAATTAACTCAACCACATCGACTCATAATTTGGATATTATATATTTTTGCTCTTATTGGATTGTCATGTTACCTCTATAACTCACCGATACCTCCAACCTCGGAACAGGGTTTATGGTTCTATTCCTGTTTGGCATCAATTGTTCTAGGCGAATTGATTACTAGCCCATATTTCACATCTCCCGCTGATGTAATATCAAATACAATTGCTGCGATTATTACTATATTAACAGTAAACCCTTGGACCTTAAAATTGCCAGATACTAGCAAGATACTTTGGCTTATCGTCATTATATTTATTAGCCTAATACTCCTTATTTCAATAATCCAGATTGGATTTAAAAATTCAAATCGAGAATTTTTACGTCAGATTTCTCGGGCCTTTTTTGTCATTACCACTAATCTTGGAAATCATAGAATTGTCTTTTCTACAGTTATCCTCTTTGCATTATTTACTTTCCACAATGAGTCAACCAAAGAATTGTTAACCATTAGCTTGGCTTGGGTTTTATTAATTGCAGTTCATCCTATTGAAAAAATTTGGGGGATTGTCATCAAGATTCAAGAACTCTTTATTAAATCGACTCCAGAAGTAATTGGAGAAATCGCCGGCCATGAGTTTCCCGATATTATTCTTGTAAAACACCTACCCGAAAAGAACATTTCTTATGGAGACCCAATTATTGTCCAAGGAGATAATGGCCAAGTCACGTTG
>CAYQXM010000254.1:0-2067 GCA_964421295.1 uncultured Pirellulales bacterium | reverse complement strand
GCCGAAGGCGCTTGTAACTATATTATAGATAAAGGATGGATTCCAATTTTCACCGATGTACTCAAAATCTGTAACTCCATCATAATTTATAACCAAGCAAATTTGGTTTCTAAGTGGTTCTTGTCCAATAGATGTTGAAAGGAAAGATTCGTTGCCTGAAAGAGTGCCCACAAGAGAAGCCAAATGAGCCCCAGCACTACTGCCCATTAACGCAAGCTTTTCAGCATCAACATTGTATAGCTCCGCATTGTCCCTGACAAATTGGACTGCAGCTATGACGTCCTGGATGTTTTTTGGCCAAGCAGTGCTGTTTGGTGTAGCTAGCGTGTAGTCTATTGAGAAGCCTGCAATTCCTCTTTTAGCATATAAAATTGCCGTTGAGTTAAAGTCACTGCGGCTTCCTTCTACCCATCCGCCTCCGTGAATGTATATTATTGCAGGAAAGGGTCCGCTTCCTTCTGGCACATAAACGTCCAAAAGATGGTAAGGGCTTGAATCGTTTAAGTATGGAACGTTATTTTGGGTTGTGTAGTCTGTGATTTCTGGAAGCAAAGTTGATTCATTTTGTGATAGCCAATTGCCTGAGAACATGAACAGAGCTACTGTAATGATTACTGCACCTATAATACCAGTTGCAATGTAGCGGTGCTTCAAAGAATCCATCCCCTTTAATAGCCATATGTTTATGGGCTATCATGTCAGTTTCCCCACTAAAATATTTTTTATAAAAATCTTACCCTTCAAAAAAGCGCCAGAGCGTGCAATACTCTTCCGATGTCCCCATAACATGAATCCAAACGGAATTGCTACAAGTAAAATAGCTATTCGTGAAGCTTGGTACAGGTAGAACATTATACCACTGGCAAAAAGTGCTTCACCTTGTCCAAATCCATAAGTTAAAAGTAGAAAACTGACGAAAGGCTCGTATAGATAGATTAAGATGCTGTGATCTGCTATCTGTTTGGCTAGACCATTAACAGGCATTTTTATTTTCCTTAGAAACATCAAGGCTAAGAGCACTAAACCAAGGGTTAACATGATGCTTCGAGTGTTAAAGTAAAGTTGCGCTTGCAAGGCATTAAGAACGGTGCTATAATTAAAAAATCCTGAGAAGTCAACTATGAAAAATGCAACAAAGAGGAAGGCAATAACAGCCATTTTACGAGTCATTAATTTCTCGTAGAGTTTAAACTTGCTTATGTAAAAGCCAAAAACGAAGACTAACAAGTATTGACTAAACAGTGAATCAAGCATTAAGGGAGTCTCATAGAGCCAAAGAGCAGTAGTACAAGCCAGTAGTGCTGAAATAGCAAGTAACTGTTTTTTTGTGCTCTTCACATACTTCTCTAGAAGACAAGTGATAGTCATGAAAAGTAAAAGGAAAGGAATGAACCAAAGTGTGCCCCAGTTATTGACTGAATTTATAGTCGCAAAAATATTTAGCATTGATAATTGGGAAACTACTTGCATAAGAGTCAGTTTTACACCCAGAGCCACTTCTATACCTAGATAGAATAGTACTGCAACTACGAAAGGAACGTATAGTGTTAAAGCTTTGTTTTTAAAGAAGTGTTTGAGACTTTTGCCTCGCTTTTGAAATGAAGCATAAGCTAAGTAGCCTCCTATAAAGAAAAAGACACTTAGCAAGAACCATTGAAGAGGATACATGACTTTGGGATAGGCTACAATTAAATCGCTGTGTACGAAGATTAACAATACTAAAGCGACGACTTTTAGAATACTCAATTCAGAAATTGAATGTGATCGCATTCGTTCACCTTCAACGTGTATTATATCTGAAGGCACCATATTCCCCCGAAGTTCCGCAATCATGCAGCAAGCATACTTTTATCCATTTCGGTAAAAAAACAAGCCATACACTCAAAAAACAATAAAAAACTAAGAAGTTAATTCCTAAAATAGAAGATACATGCGTGTTTTAATGTACAACAAATATTCGTCAGTAACCTGAAAATAACAAATACTACAGGTATGCTTCCGTTACATATCTACGCATCATTCTGTGACTATTAAAGTAGTAAGCAATTTTTCCAATTGCCCCTTTCA
>CAYQXM010000253.1:0-2107 GCA_964421295.1 uncultured Pirellulales bacterium | reverse complement strand
CGCAAAAGCCCACGGACTGGGTGGACGTGCAATCGTTCATCTGGTGCGTTTGCCCCGGAAGTTACCCAGGTCGATTGGCGAAACCCTTTGACACACTCTTCACGTCCTGGGCGGATGCGAACTCTGCGTTCAATCTCCTACGATGGACGCTGGGCACGCTCGAAGTCACCGAAGACGGCTATGAAAGAGACACCCGCATCGCTCTGACGCTTCCCACGCCGCAAACACCTCCGAAGATGCGCCTCAATTTCGGGAACTGGGCCATCCTCACATTCTTCGGCCCTGAGCAAGGCAAACGCCGGCTCCAGTTTCTGTGCCGGAAAGACATTGTTCCCGCGTCGGCGGACTCGGAGGGGCAGTTTGCCGACTTGATCGACGACCAGGCTTTCACCCTTGCGTTTGTTGGCCCCAACACGTTGTATTCGGACGGAAGCAGCGAGAGAACGGCGTTCGAGACTACTCTGACCCAAGCCAGCAAGCGGTTCGCAAAATGGGAGGGATCACCGTATCGGAGCGCTCACCGACCAGAGCTGCTTCGCATGGTATTCGACTCCGCAGAGCGAGAACGCCTCTTGCTGGAAGGCCTGGGTCCCGTTCCGCCCGTTGTAGGACCGGTGCCGCTACCTGACCCTGGTACGACGACCGGGATCGAGTCCTACGACAAGAAGACGGCAATGGCAGGGCTGTTCCTGGCGGAGGCCCAGTTCGACGAGATGCTGGCGGCATTGAGGGAAAAGAAGAACGTGGTCCTCCAGGGTCCCCCCGGCGTCGGGAAGACCTACGTCGCCAGACGGCTCGCCTACGCGCTGATCGAGTCGAACGACCCACAGCGGATCGAGATGATCCAATTCCACCAGTCCTACTCCTACGAGGATTTCATTCAGGGGTTCCGCCCGACTCCCAAGGGCCATTTCGACTTGAAGTATGGGATTTTCCACCAGTTCTGTCGGCGGGCGCAGCGCGAGGAGGCGCACGGGAAGCCATACGTGTTCATCATCGACGAGATCAACCGGGGCAACCTGAGCAAAATCTTCGGCGAGCTGATGATGCTGATCGAGCCGGACAAGCGCGGGGAGGAGCACGCCATCCCGTTGGCCTATTCCCAGGACGCGGATGAGAAATTCTACATCCCGGAGAATCTGCATCTGATTGGCATGATGAACACCGCCGACCGTTCCCTGGCGATGGTGGACTACGCCCTGCGGCGGCGGTTCCGGTTCATCACGCTCCGGCCTGAGTTTTCGAGCGAGGCATTCCGGGCTTTCCTGACCGACGCCGGAGCGGAACCGGAGTTGGTGAAGAAGATCGTCGCCCGTATGAACGCCTTGAACGAGGTCATCGCAGCGGACACCAAGAACCTCGGCCCGGGATATCAGATCGGCCACAGCTACTTTTGCCCCCGCAACGGTATCAAAGCGGTCGAGGACTGGTATCGCCGGGTGATCGAGTCGGAGATCGTGCCGTTGATCCAGGAATACTGGTTCGACAATGAGCAGAAGGTGAAAGAGCAGCGGTCGGCGCTGTTGGCGTGAGTCCGGTCGTGAACATCCCGATCCAAAACATCTACTACCTGCTGTGCTACGCCTGGGACAAGCTGGCGGAGAAGGATGTTGTCGCGGTCGAGGCCATCGACACGACCACTCTGGCCGACCTGTTCGCCAGGGTGCTCATCAACGGCACCAACCACCTGCTTAAGCGCGGTTTTGATCGGGGTTACGTGTCGCAGCACGAATGGACGGGCCGGTTGCGGGGGAGGATTTGCTTCCAGCAGGCCGTCCGCAGGAACGCCACGGCCACGGGCAGGCTGCCCTGCGATTTTGACGAGTTGAGCTACAACGTCCTGCACAACCGCATCCTCAAGGCCACGATGCGGCGGTTGATCCGCACCCAGGGACTAGCGGCGGAATGCTCCGAGGGCCTGACCCAGCTCTGCCGCCTGTTCTCGGACATCCAGGACATCGAGCTGAGCAGCCGCCTGTTCGGCCAGGTGCAGCTTCACCGAAACAATCAGTTCTACGACTTCCTGCTCAAGGTCTGCGAACTGATCTACCGCAACCTGCTCGTATCGGAGAAGCCCGGCACCAGCAAGTTCACGGATTTCGTCCGG
>CAYQXM010000252.1:0-2125 GCA_964421295.1 uncultured Pirellulales bacterium | reverse complement strand
GTCCGCCTGGATCATGTCCAGGTGCTGCTTGTCGGTGTTGATGGCGATGGTCTCAGCACCGGAAACGCCCATGTGGTGGATACGGTTCACGGTGTTGTTTCCTGCACCACCGCAGCCGATGATAACGATCCTCGGCTGGCCGACAAAGTCATCTTCCATTGCATTTGAATTGCCGGCCTGTTTTACTTCTTTTTCCAGTTCGGCATTTTTTAAAGCATCGTTGATTATACTCTGCATGTCTACTACCCTCTCAAACCTTGAATGAAACCTGGTCACTTTCCTTAAGGACACGACTTGCTCGTTTTTCAACAAGTTCACGGACTGCTGCCCGGACCGCTTCCGATACATTCGGGTATTCCCCCGAATCTACCATCTGCTGGAGCAGGTTGATCTGCTGTTCGGGTAACCGGAGCGTGATCCTTTGCATCATTGTATCTCTCATTTCTGACATATGTCTGGCATTTGTCGTTCATATGTCAGACAAAGAGAACCCTTGTGTCTGACTTAACCAGATGATTCAAAATAAAACACCTATCTATAAATACCTTTTCCTTTGCTCTGCGCACAGGCTTCACAACGCATTTATGACAGATTATCCAAGTATTTTAGAAATAGAGCGGATTTTTATGGTTGTTGACTTTCCGGAACGGGTTGTACATGGAGGCACGGGAAAGCGGCAACAGGAAAAAACGCACAAAAAGGTGCTGGATTTCAGCGCGAGCGTGAATCCTTGCCCGCCACAGTTCACATGGGAACTTGACCCTGCTCGTCTTGAAGTGTACCCGGACGACACCTACAGCGAGCGCAAGGAACGGATTGGCCAGGTTTTCCATCGCGACCCCTCTGAAATTTGTGTCGGCAACGGCTCGATCGAACTGATCCGGGTATTCTGTGCAGTGCTGTTCCGGCATTCCTCCAACAACAGGTCCTTCTTCCTTACCCCCCCAACGTTTGGCGAATACGCATTGTCTGCCCGTCTCGCGGGAGCAGACCCGGCACGCGACCAGTCTGCTGCCGCGGTCACTTTTTTCTGCAACCCCAATAACCCGACCGGACAGTTAACGTCAAAAACTGAGGTGCTCGGACACCTTCATGCAGCAAAAGAGCACGGGGGAATGCTCTTCTGCGATGAGGCATTCATCGAACTTGCGGATCCTTGCGAGAGCGTTGCGGATATCAGGGATCCCGGCCTGTTTGTCTTGCGGTCCCTCACCAAATCGTTCTCCGTGCCGGGGATCCGGTTTGGCTACGGCTTTGGCGATCCGGCGCTTGTTGAGAAGATCGAGACTGCCCGTTCGCCCTGGTCCGTGAATGCCTATGCCGAGGCCTATGCAATGGAGGCATTCCTGCACATGGACGATCTTGCAGCATCGCGGGACGCCATTTCAAAAGAACGTACCCTGCTGGCCTCAGGACTGGAGGCCCTGGGTATGCGCTGCACCCCGTCACGGGCGAATTATATCCTCGCGGATTGTGGCATGAATCTTGCAGGACTTTGCGGTATGCTGGCCGAAAAGGGAATCCTTGTCCGCGACTGCACATCATTCGGGCTGCCGACGTCCATCCGCGTTGCAGTACGGACACGGGACGATAACCGGATCCTCATCGAGGCACTGGCCGCATGCGTGCGCTGATCATGGCCGGCGGGGCCGGGAGCCGGCTCAGCCTCGGGGAAAAACCACTCATCCTGATCAACGGGCAACCGATGATCGCCTACGTGATCAATGCGTTCCAGCAGGCAGGGTGCGAGCCCATCATTGCCGTGTCACCAAAGACACCGATGACCGCAAACTGGTGCCGGGCCCGGAACTTTGCTGTCTGTATTACCGGGGGCACCGGTTTTATTGAGGATATGGTGCATGCAATCGGGACACTGGAAGAAGAAAAAGCGCTCTTCATCTCTGTCTCCGATATACCGTGTATCACCGGGGAGACCATCAGGACCATTGAAGAGGCCTACGGCACTGCGGGAACCGATGCCCTGTCCACATGGGTCCCCGCAAGCCGGGTAAAATCCTGCCGGGACGGTATGCCGTACCGCAAACAGGTCCATGGTATCGAGGCGTGTCCTGCCGGGATCAACATACTCCGCGGCGATCGTGCAGATGAAGTCCAGGAAGAGTTC
>CAYQXM010000251.1:0-2130 GCA_964421295.1 uncultured Pirellulales bacterium | reverse complement strand
GCATCATCCGGGGACTGAAGGTCGGCGAGGGATCACGGATGAAGGTGCTTGCAGAGATCATGGACGCCCCCCGGTGCGAGAACATCCGCGGGCGGGTGGAGTCCTTCTTTTCATCGGGCGCTGATATCGTTGACCTCGGGTTCGGGTTCGATGCCATCCCTGCTGATGTGACCCGGGTGTTTTCAGCACTGGACGGGATCGACCGGCCGCTCGCAGCAGACACACAGGACCCGGCACTCATCCGGGCGGCACTTGTACGGGCCGACATCATCCTCAGCCTCCAGGACGAGAACATCCCCCTTGTGGGAAAAGACGTGGCACGTGCCGGTGCTGCAGCGGTAATCGTTCCGGGCACAGGCACGCTTTCAAAGAATATTGCCCTTGCAAAACGGGCAGGGATCCGGTGCATCATTGCCGATCCGCTCCTCCGGCCAGCCGGGTCCGGTCTCGTTGCATCCCTTAAAAAGTTCAAAAAAGGGCGTTACCCCCTCTTCTTTGGCGCCGGCAATGTTGCCGAACTCCTTGACGCGGACTCTCCCGGAGTCAACGCTCTCCTTGCCGGCATGGCAATGGAACTGGGAGCGGCGATCATCTTCACGAGTGAACATTCCGATAAGACACAGGGATCGGTCCATGAAATGCGGCGGGCAGCAGAGATGATGGTGCTTGCCCGGGACCGGCCTTACGCAAAAGATCTTGGGATCGACCTTCTTGTCCTGAAGGAGAAGCGGAGACGGCGCGAACCGCCGCTTGAGTATGAGACGGTCACCACCGCAAAGAAGATGCCGGACGATATCGAGTACGATCCGAAAGGCAACTTCCGGATCGGGATCGAAGGCAACCGGATCGTCGCAGTGATCAAGGGTAAGGCCGTTTGGGGAACACGCTGGCAGGACGTATTATACACTCTCCTGTTACAGGGAGACGTCTCGCTTTTGGACCATGCAGGTTATCTTGGCCGGGAACTCTACAAGGCAGAGCTCGCGATCCGGTATGGGCGGAGCTTCGAGCAGGACGGGGAGTTCTGATACCAACATTTTATTGCAGGAAAAAATCACCTGTACTCCATGTCCACACAGGCACGCGCATCCCATATCCTTGTAAAGACCGAAGACCAGGCAAACCAGATCATGAAGCGCCTCGCTGATGGCGAAGAGTTCGACAAGGTCGCCCGCAGGTTCTCGTCCTGTCCTTCCGGCAAGCAGGGTGGCGATCTCGGCTGGTTCGGCAAGGGCATGATGGTCCCCGAGTTCGAGAAGATCGCATTCGAGGAGGAAGTCGGTAAGGTTGTCGGCCCGGTCAAGACCCAGTTCGGGTTCCATGTCATCAAGGTCACCGGCAGGAAATAATTTTTTGAGGCTCTGATGGAACTGCAGAAATTCCTGCTCGGCATCGGGCTTGCCATCGTGATCGTCTTCTGCGGGGCATCGGTGTACACCCATTTTGTCAAGGTGGCCCCTTCCCCTGCTGACCACGACATACTCTACCAGGTCTCTACCATCGATGCCCTGATGCAGGGTGTGTATGAAGGTGTCCAGCCGGTCGGGGAACTGAAAAACCATGGTGACTTTGGGATCGGCACGTTCGAGGCACTTGATGGCGAGATGATCGTGCTGGATGGCGTTGTCTACCAGGCAAAAGCGGACGGGCGCATCTACGTGGCCGCTGACAGCCAGACCACGCCATTTGCCACGGTAACGCATTTCAGCAGCGATCAGGCGGTCACTACGGACCGTCCGATGAACCTTTCCGTCTTCTCCTCCGTTATGGAAGACCGGCTCCCCACCGGGAACATGGTGTACGCGGTACGGATGCACGGCACATTCCCGTACATGAAGGTCCGGGCAATACCGGCGCAGCAGGAGCCCTACCCCACGCTCGCCGATGCAGCGAAAAACCAGTCGGTATACACATACTCTGACACCACCGGCACCATTGTCGGGTTCTATACCCCGGTCTTTTTCAAAGGGGTAAATGTTTTCGGATACCACCTCCACTTCATCAGCGATGACCATATGACCGGCGGCCATATTCTCGATTTCACCGTACCGTCAAACACCCCGGTCCATTATGATATCACGCCGGGATTTTCCATGGTATTGCCGACGAGCGGCGATTTCACCGGTGTCG
>CAYQXM010000250.1:0-2145 GCA_964421295.1 uncultured Pirellulales bacterium | reverse complement strand
TGCGGGTTCCGGCGCCGCGGGCGGAGTGGCGGGGGTGCTGGCTGCGGGTGGCGGACGGTGTATGGACTTCATGGTCTTTCACTACTACCCGTGGTTCGGGTTTCGCTGGGAGCCCTACGGTCCGGGCATCAGCGGCAAAACAGAGTACCTGCGCGGCATACTCCGGGAGCATGGCGTCGGGCACCTGCCGATCATGATCACGGAGGCAGGGTTTTTCAGCAACCCCAACGAGGACTGGTACGTCCAGCCAGTCAACGAGCGGCTTCAATCGAGTTACCTCGTCAAGTTTTTCACCCAGGCGATTGCATCTGACGTTCACTCCATGACCTGGTGGTCCTGGACCGACATCTACGACTTTCCTGGTGCGTACGGTCTGTTGACGTTGGATCTTCAGGCGAAAGAGTCCTATTTCGCCCTGTCGGTCGCGGCGAAGAAGCTCGATGCAAACAACTACGTGCGCCGGTTGACGGACGGCGAGCTCGGTGCAACAAATATCGAAGCCTATCTCTTCGCCGGCGCCAAGCCGCTCTACGTCGTGTGGACCATGGATCAGGCCGAGCGCCAGATTTACCTCCCGGGCAGCCTTGCTGAAGTTCGCAACCTGCTTGACGCCAGCCAGGGCACGATCACGGACGCAGGCGACGGCAAGGCGGATGGGCGTATCCGTATCATGGCAGGGCCAACCCCCATGTACGTTGAGATCATCCGATGATGCGCGTCCCTGGCCCTGCCTGGCGGAGGTCCGCGCACATCATCGTCGCGATGAGCGTCTTCGGTGCGGTGCTCCTGTTTTCGGGCACGCCTGGCGGCGGGCGTGCGGCGGCATCTGCACCTGCAGGCCCCGACGCGCCCCGAAGCACATATCTCCCGCTGGTGATGGTTGACTACCTGCCGGCGACGGGCCGGCTGTGCCGGTACGGCATCGGCGCGCCCGCGAACATCGCGCGCTATCCCGTCAACCGCTTGCACATCGGCTGGTATACCGATTGGGGAACCGCGCTGAATCCTGCCAGGCCTGGCGGCATCGAGTACCTGCAGATGGTGCGTCTGGCACAGACGGGTCTCAACTCGTACTCCTCCACGCCCCAGGGCGCTGACCTGTTGAAAATCGTCCTTGCGCATCCCGGCTCACGGTGGGTGATCGGCAACGAGCCGGATCGCCGCACCGTTCAGGACAGCATCGAGCCGCAGGTGTACGCCCGGGCGTATCATGACCTGTACTACCAGATCAAGGCCGCGGATCCCAGCGCGCGTGTCGTCGCGGGCAGCATCGTCCAACCGACGCCGCTGCGCCTGCAGTATCTCGACATGATCCTGGACACCTACCGCACGCTCTACGGGGAAGAGATGCCCGTCGATATCTGGAACATCCATGCCTTCATTCTCAACGAGGTCAGTTGCAGATGCGATAGCAGCAATTGCTGGGGCGCGGACATTCCTCCCGGAATCGACGCCTGTGACGGCATGCGTATCGACCTCGAGGACACCGACAACCTCGATATCTTCAAGCAGTTCATCGTCGATTTCCGGCAGTGGATGGCCGATCGTGGCTACCAGGAACGCCCTCTGATCATCACCGAATACGGCGAACTGATGCCGGAGGAATACGGGTTCCCCCCGTCGCGCGTCAACGCGTACATGAACGCTACCTTCGACTACCTGTCCACGGCGGCAGGCCCCACAGGACTGACGTCCGACAAGGGACGGCTCGTGCAGGCGTGGGCCTGGTACAGCCTGGTCGACAGCACCTTCAACGGCCGGCTCTTCGACGAGCAGACCGGCGCCCGTACGGTCTATGGCGACAATTTCGCCGCTTATACGTCGGCGATCGTCCCCCGCGTCAATCTCGCGCCGGTGAAGGTTTGGGCTGAGCCAGGCGCAGTGACCGGCCCGGGCCAGGCCGTAAAATTGGTGGCGCAGGTGGCGAACAGTGGAAATGTCGCGGTGACCGGCATGGTCCGCGTCCGATTCTACGATGGGAACCCTCTCCAAGGCGGCACTTCGATCGGCACCGATCAGTACCTCTCCGCGCTGACCGGTTGCGGGAACACCGAGCTGGTTTCAGTCAACTGGAGTGACGCGCCGGCAGATGCTGCAGGGCCGCCACGAAGGGCCCCGGCGCGGTGAGGAAGCTCTCGCCCGAGA
>CAYQXM010000249.1:0-2200 GCA_964421295.1 uncultured Pirellulales bacterium | reverse complement strand
GAATATTTATTAGGCTTTCGGACTATTCATCGTTACAGGGCGCCGGGAAGGCAGGTCGCCAGGAAGCGGCCATTTTCCGTCAGAAAACTTAGGCCAACCCCATTTTCACCGCAAAACCCCATCAGGAAAGGGCTGCATGACACATTGCCGAAACACACAATGCCGCCAATCGTATGAATCGGAACACGCAAGCGGACTTCCTGATTTATTTTGACCACCACAGCTTCACCCTCTTTGGAAAGGTAAGCCCCCTGTGTGGTTACAAATAACGTATTCAGGTGTTTTTTCATGTGTCATCCAGCATTCGTTTTATATAACTTTCAACCGACCTTTTTTTCTGAATCGTCTTCGGCATGCATTCAGCCATCAATGAACAGCTTTCGCAACGTTTGGAATATTCTGGCTTTGGCGTCTTACCCGATTCAATCAACTCATGCGTCTTTTGTGCTGCTTCCTGTGTTTCCTGTCGTAGCGCTTCATCAAAAGCAACATCCAGACGACGGCGTGTTTTCCCGTAAAAAAGAGCCCCCGTCGGAATGCGCACATTCAACATCTCTTCCAGACACATCGCTTGAGCGCAAAGCTGAATCTTATCGCTGTCATCCGGTTTGGGCTTACCCCTTTTGTATTCCACAGGAAAGGCCTGCCATGTTCCGTTATGTTGCCGGTGATATTCAATCACATCCGCTTTACCGATGAGCCCCATCTCCAAAGACCGAAGCGACACGCCGCGCTCGATGCGCACGTCACCGCGTGATTCATTGCCTTCATCGTGAACGTGTTCATGCATGATCCGGCCTTCGGCGGTTAAGCGATTTTCCGTCCAGACCTGCTCGACATGAATGACTGCGCATTGCCTTGGGCAAAAAGCGTAATGCTGAAGGGCGGATAGTTGAATCAGATCATCCGGATGAACCATGTTATTACCTAATTTATTACCTAATTTACGGGTTATTACCTAATTTCCCGTTTTCGCCATTTTGCTTCTAAATCTAAGGATATAGATTCCAATTCATGCTTTCGGTCATGAATGCTCAATTGAAATATCGACAACCAAATCGACAACCGATTAGGCCATCACATAATAACTTGCCCGGGCCTGGCATTCCCGCTTCACAACATCCATAGCCAGCAGTTTCCCCATTTCCTTGAGCGCCGCCTGCCTTGTGATCTTAAACAAGCCCGCCATTGCGAAGATTTCTTTTACCCGCAGGTACATCCGCCTTTCGCTTGCGCGGATGTCGCGGATGCGTTCCAGCATTTCATCGAAGTAATCGGGGATAGACGAACCGGCTACAACCGGATTTTTTAGCCGCTCATTATCCAGGACAAAACCCTTGATGATGTATTCCTTGAGCCTTTGCGTGGCCCAGATTCGGAAACGGGTGGCGACATGGCTTTTGATTCGATAACCTACTGAAATGATGGCATCAAGATTATAAAAAAGCTGTTGGCGCTCCATCTGCCTTTTGCCTTCAATCTTAACTTGTAAGAAATCCTTACAAGTTGCGCTTTCATCTAACTCACCTTCATTAAAGGTATTTTTGAGGTGTATGGTGATATTCTGCGGTGTCGTCTGGAACAAATCAGCCATCATCTGCTAGGTCAGCCAGACCGTTTCATTATCGAGACGGACGTCAAGTTTCACACGCCCGTCTTCGGTCTGATAAACAATTATCTCACTTTTTACCGGAAGGTGTTCAGCCATTAACTATTCTCCCTTGCTTGTTTTCCGTCAATGCGCATGCCTTTGGCCGTAAACGGTCAGAGCTATGAATCCCGCTGATCTACAATGGTAGATATTCAATCTGTCCTTTGGGCTTCAACGATTTTAAATTAGTGTTTTATTTACCATAGTAGGGTCCAATTATCTATCTGCTAAAGTGATACACCAGGATCAGATAAAGCCATCGGTAGCAAGACTCTGACGTGCGCCTGATACACCAGAAAATCACTCTGCCCGCCATTTTGGGCAATCTTATATTCCACATAGGCTGCAAACGCCCGGGCCGCCATCTCGTGCGGCGCGCCCCAGTAATCGCCGTCACGCGCCTGATCCATCTTTTTCGCTTCAATGGCGTAATTCGTCGGGACTTTTTTCGTCTTCTGCGTCTGGTTCTTGGCGTCATCGAACATCTTCAACCTAGCGCCACGCTTCAATGGGGCCACGCCTTTTCAGACGTGGAATTTCTGTTTTGGA
>CAYQXM010000248.1:0-2202 GCA_964421295.1 uncultured Pirellulales bacterium | reverse complement strand
CTTGGCGGGATTTTGGCGAATTCAAGGAATTTTTGGGCTGTGACTTCGCCAACACGATGGAAATGCTGCCTAAGAAAGCCAGTCATAGTGTTGCATTCGGTGATTTGGATGAGCCTTTGGAGAAGTTCCACATCGACACCGTATGGGTGGGGCATGGTTTCTTTTGGTGGCTCGGGCATGGTTGTGGTTCCCCGAGTGAACTTGTAGAGTCTGCCTTTGGGGTCAACAAACGTTAGGTTTGCATATGGGTTGACCATGGCGGTTTGTTTGAAGTATTCGATGATTTTTGGCATGGCACGGAGGTAGTCGCCTTCAAGGGTGAATTCGATGATGGTGCCTCGCCAGTTGTCCTTGTTTATGAGGACTTTGCGGTCCAAAATTATGGGTTTGTTCCGCTGGATATCAATCATTAATTTGAAACTGTATATTTTTTCTTGACCAGTGCTGGAAGTTACTGTGACTGGTTGATGGGTGGTGATTTGTCCATAGAGGACAGCCATTTTTCCGCCTAAGCCGAAGGTTCCGCGGGCTTGTTTGAGTTTGTATTTGCTGCCGTAGAGGACTTGGCCGAATGCGGATGGGATGAAGCGTGGCGGGATACCGGAGCCGTTGTCTTCTACGCGGAGTTTGTAGACTTGGGTGTCTTCGGTTGCTTCCGCTTCGAAGGATAAGCGCACGTAAACGTCAGGGGGAATTTTTTGGCTTTCTGCTGCGTCAAGGCTGTTTTCGACCGCTTCACGGATAGCAACGAAGATGCTGCGTGAAGGGTTCGATAAGCCTGCAATGTCGCGGTTTCGGTAGAAGAAGTCAGATGCACTCATCTCTTCGAATGTTGCTTGTGACACTTACTGCTTACACCACTTTCCCCGTTATCTTTTTGGAATGGCTTACTATATTTGCTTGGGGTTCTTTAAGTTAACTGCACTGTATGGTTAAATGCCCCGTGTTTTTATGGTGCTGTGGTACATGGTTGGATGGAGGGTTTTGCATTGGAAATGTCAATTAAAAGATAGCTTGGCTGCTTTTTAGGCCTAAAAAAGGCGATTTTTCCATTATATAGGCTAAATAACAAATCATACAGGTAACTGTTCCAGCTTTGGAACATCTTTTTTGCCAATTGTTCCTTGCATAGAACTAAAAGCAATATGACAATGGTTACTTTATGGAGAATAAGGGATGCGTAAAGGAAATCTACGAATAATTGCTTTCACTGGTGTATTGACAGTAGAGATAGTTCTGGTTATTTTCTATTCAGGAAGCATATACAGCAATATTTCTCCAAAACCTACGCCAACTGCAGCGCCCATACCAAATGTTAATCCTACTATAATAGTGACACCCATACCTACAAGCAACACAATGGTAACGCCTAACTCTAGGCATACAGTGACGTATTCAGAATTATCTAGAAATGAAACCATGATAGTAATACAGTTTAAACTTGAACCCAACAGTTACATTTTCCAACTAAACGCCACATCAGTCTATCTAACCCATAGTGGCACAAAAATTTCTGCAAATACAAATAACGCGGTGATAATTGGCACGCAATACTCGACCTTGTTTTTCCCAGTCAAAGACTATAATGGTACAGAATACCACCTGTCAAGTGACGAACTGCCATCTGATGGAGTTTGGATTAGACAATGATTTGCTCCATATACCCGATCATGCTTAACCCAAATCTTTGGTAATCGTGTTCCTTGTAGTGGTTCTGTCGGTATTAGTTCTAAGAGACAGCTAAAAGCTAACTTTTCCAAATAACAAGCTATAGGCGGTTTGGGGTTTCCTGGTTTGACAAGGATTAAAGTTATTGTTACTAAATCCTTTTCTAGAAAGATTGCTCATGAAAGAAAAGACCATGGCAACAAAAAATAAAAGTTGGCGGAGTCACTTTTTTGGTTTAAAATGGTATTGATTATCTTTTATGCCCATTACTTAGTGGGTTCATCAGTATTCTTAGTTTTATACTTGAATGTACTCATGCAGACTTTACATCGAACAACATTTTCTTCTGGGTAAAATAGCCCTTCTCCGCCTACGTCATGAATTTCGTTTTTGTGAATCTTAAAAATCAGTTCAGCATTACAGTTTGGGCACTCTTTTCTTACTATATTATATCCTCTGACTCCACGTTCAAGATCTATATCTAATGGCATTTGAATTCCTCTTAAAATACTTCAAGAATTTTAATCGGAGAAG
>CAYQXM010000247.1:0-2231 GCA_964421295.1 uncultured Pirellulales bacterium | reverse complement strand
GCCCACCAGTTCCCGCGTGCAGCAGTCCACCACGGTCACCAGGAACAGCGGGGTGTCCAAGGACCTCCAACACCGCGTAGGCACAGACAAGAAGACGCCACCCTTCTGGGATTGGGAGGAAAGCCATCCTTAGTGTTGCGCAGTCTCATCTAACAACTGGCACGATAGCAATGTGAACGGACCAACCCAAGCCGGAAGTGCGCAACAGATGCGCCACAAGTGGCTACTTATAGCCTACTATGTGGCTTCAGGTGCGCAACAGCCAGCATCATAAGTTGTTTATTCACAATCGTTAATCGTTTACTGACAAATACTTACAAACCCTTTTGAGAGACTGTCGATCCGAAGGTTGAGGGTTCGAGCCCCTTCGGCCTCGTTCCAAAACCGCGTTCTCCACACCGGGAACGCGGTTTTGTTTTGCGCGGATACGCCAGGCACTTCCTGGCTGCTGCCGGATACTCACAGGTGCGCAAACATGCCCAGAGTCACCCCCTGGAAACCACCTGCGGTCTCGGTGCTGAGGAAAGAGGACGGGAGGTCCTGACCGAGCTGGATGAACTCCCCGCTGCCAACCTTGTAGAGACAACGCATCCGAGGACCAGCGCCTTCGATTCTCAGTTCGATTGCGGTGACGTTGTCCGCCAGTTTCTTCGTGCCCAGCACGCTCGTTGGCGGTTGTGCACCGCCACGCCGGAAGCCACGTCCGCCGCCGGCAGGTTGTTCGAGAGAAACCTCCATGAGGCGGCCGGAGTCGATTTTCACATTGATCGCGTAATAGTGGGTCTCATTCTGGAAGGCGGCCAAGCCCGCGATGCAGTTGGCGTCCTTGGGCTGAGCCGTCAGCGTCACGGTGCAGTTAAAGTCGTTGTTCTGCTGGCGCACGGCCAGATAGGACGGGTTGCCCCGCCCCGAGAGAAGATTGGGGCGCGGCTCCAGGAAGAGGGCCTTGGCGGTCTTGGAGACAACATACCATTTTGATGTGGGTGCCCGCAGGCCAATCCAGCGGAAGGCGAGATTATCCGAGTCGAAATCGTCGGTGAAGCTGATGTTGCCCGTGCTGGGCACGGCCGGGGCCTTGGCGGCGGGAAGGTTGGGTTTCTTCACCGTCAGGGGAATCGGCGTGGCGGGCGACAGGATGACGGGCCAGCCGCTCTCCCATTGGACGGGGAGCAGGAATGTCTGTCGGCCGGTATTGTAGAAGCCACGCTCATAAGGCTGGCAGGCGAGGAATACGGCGTACCAGTCGCCGTTCTGGGTCTGCACGAGGTCGGCATGGCCGGAGCATGTGACTGGATTCGGGCGATCCTCCCGGAGGTTCATTTGGGTGAGGATGGGGTTCTTATCCCAGGGGACATACGGGCCGCGGACAGCGTCGGACCTGAAGATGACCTCGGTGTGAGCCGTGCCGGTCCCGCCCTGGGCACACATGAGGTAGTACTTGCCGTTGATTTTGTAGAGGTGGGGACCCTCGCACCAGACAGGACGTTTGGCGATGTCGGTGCCGCCGTCGACAAGCACGGCCTTTTCGCTGACAGGCTTCTTCTGGTCGAGATCGAATTCCTGAATGCGGATGGTACGATGGCCGGTGTACTTGGCCTGTCCTACAGGTTCGTCGCAACTGAGGAGATAGCACTTGCCATCATCGTCCCAGAAGATGTCGGGATCGATGCCGCCGACGCTCGGCAGCCGGACCGGCTCGGACCAGGGGCCTTTGGGATCCGTGGCGGTGACGTAGAAGTTGCCGATCCCGCCGACGAGGGTGTTTACCACGTAGAAAACGCCGTTGTGATGGCGGATGGTGGGCGCGTACGTGCCGCTTTGGACCGACTGGCCGCGTATGGCGAACTGCGAGGGCCGATCGATGACGTTGCCGATTTGCGTCCAGTTGACCAAGTCTTGGGAGTGCCAGATGGGGAGGCTGGGGAAGTAATTGAAGGCGGAGTTCACGAGATAGTAGTCGTCGCCGACCCGGCAGATCGAGGGGTCCGGATAGAAGCCGGCGATGATGGGATTAAGATACTCGCCGGTCCCGGGCGCAACGGCGGTTTTCCCAGCATAAGTGAAAGAGGTGAACTGAACCCACGTGGAGGTGTCGGGCGTGCCGGCCGCCATGACAGTGGGAGCCAGCGAGAGCAACGTCGCGGTCATGAGAACGATCTTGGACATACAAGAGACTTCTATGAGCAAGCCGTTGTCAAGACGGTCGTGGGATTTTTCGCGGGAGGTCCAAA
>CAYQXM010000246.1:0-2248 GCA_964421295.1 uncultured Pirellulales bacterium | reverse complement strand
CCGCGGTGACGGCGACGACTACGCCTCTATCTGCCGCAAAGCAAAGCCGGATCATGTTCCGGAAATCAACCGGCTGTTTGCGGAAGGCGAACCGAGTTTCGAGATGGTGGATGCACTGGATCAAGGTGGGGGATGGCCAAAGCTGAAGACCTTGCTGGGGGCGAATTCGGCGAAGGAGATCTTGCTGGGGATTCTGTCGCCGAAGCCCGAACAAGAAGAGGCGCTCAAGAACGACCCGACCTGGGTGTCAGAGGCCAAAGAAGTCTTTCGGACCTGTCTCGGCCTGACCCTGCTGACACGGGGCAAGACGTGGGCGAGTATCGGTGACGAACTGTGGCGGTTCGTCTTGTTCAGCGAGTTCGTTTTCGACCTGCCGTGCCCGCTTCCCGACGCATTGGCCGATGTGCCGAGAGCGTCGGTCGAGGCGAAGCCGCTGGTCGAGGACCTGTGCGACCATCTCCGCAACGATCGGCGTACCAAAGCGGTGTACATCGAACGCGCGGAAGCCATCGAACACGAACTGGACTTGCCGACAGTCTGCGCAAGCATCCCGGACCTCGGCGTGCGCGACACCTTCCCCTTCGAAGAACGCTCGTTCCTGGCCCAGGCCGTGGACGCCCTGAAACGCGACAACATCGACAAGGTGCGTCAGATCCGCGCCCGGCATGCCGAGTCCGTGTGGGTGGGCAAAGGCGAGAACCAGGCCCAGTGGCAGTTGCTTCAGTCGGCCGTCAGCCTGATCGAAGCCTGCGAAGACGGTGGGCGTCAGTTGCCGGACTATGCCCGAAGCCAGGAGACGTTGATCGACTTCTACGTCGTCAGTCTCCGCGAGGTTGATCGCCTGCAGCGCGAATTCGAACAGGCCGTCAACGACTATGTGGACGTGAGCGGCGGAATGAAAGACGTGATCCAGTTGGCGCAGACGGCCTACCGGAAAACCATCAGCCAGGTCCAGGACTTGTTCATCAAGCACTTGGAGACGGCCGGCTGGCCTCCGGCAGGCAGGCTCTCCAATGCGGACGTGTTTGACCGGCTGGTTAGCCCAAGACTTCTGGAAAGCGGCCGGCGCGTGGCCTTCGTGTTGGTCGACGCGCTCCGGTACGAACTGGGTGTCGCCCTCGGCAAGCAACTCGCCGAGGATGGTCAGGTCGAGACGCAGCCGGCGTTCGCCCAACTGCCCAGCGTCACCACGGTGGGGATGGCCAGCCTGCTGCCTGGCGCTGGGCAGGGGTTACGGCTGGTCAACCGCGACGGTGAGGCGGTTCCCGCGTTGGACGAGGTCGCCCTGACCAATGTGACGCAACGCATGGAACTGCTCCGCAAGCGGTACGGCGAACGGTTCGCGGAGACGACGCTGCCGCAGTTTGTGAAAGGCAAATTCAAGCCGGCGGATTCCGTCGAGTTGCTGGTGCTTCGCAGCACCACGATCGATAGCACCCTGGAGTCGTCGCCTGAGACCACGCTTGGGGTCGTCTACGATACGCTGAAGCGAATCCGCATGGCGATTCACAAGCTGGCGGGCTTGGGATTCCACGAAGTGGTGATCGCCTCCGACCACGGATTTTTCCTGAACTCCCAGGTGGAGGCCGGCGATGTGGCATCGAAGCCGTCCGGACATTGGATCAACTTCCACGACCGCTGTCTGCTTGGCTCCGGCGCCGGCGACGCTGCCAACTTCGTCCTGTCGGCCGAGCGATTGGGGGTACGGGGCGATTTCGCCCAGGTTGCCGGTCCGCGAGCCTTGGTTGCCTACGCCGCCGGGCACACGTACTTCCACGGCGGCGCTTCCCTGCAAGAGACGGTAGTCCCCGTGATTACCGTACGATTGGGAACCCGTCAGCAAGAGGTACCAAAGCATCTGGAACTCACGCTCAGCTACAAACGGGGCGCCAAACGCATCACGACGCGGCTGCCGGTAATCGAGGTTGCGGTACGTAGCGCCGGCCTGTTCTCCGGCGGAGCCGAACTGACGTTCTTGTTGGAGGCACACGACAAGAAGGGCGATGTGGTCGGTGAGGCCAAGGCCGGCGGTCCCGTCAATCCCGCGACACAAACCATCACTTTGAGGTCCGGTGAGACGACGCAGGTCACGCTCAAGATGGAGACGGATTTTGAGGGCAAATTTACCGTGAAGGCCTTGGACCCGGTGACTCTGTCGACCTACCACAAGCTGGACCTGGAGACCGACTACACGGTGTAGTACCCACAGACGAGGCCACCGAGTTCATCTCGGTGGAGTGTGACCTTT
>CAYQXM010000245.1:0-2258 GCA_964421295.1 uncultured Pirellulales bacterium | reverse complement strand
CCGCAATGATCCGGCCGATCGGCTTGACAATGCTCAGCGTAATCACAATCGCCAGAACGACACCGAGAATGATCCCCGAGATGGCCATCGTAATCATCAGCACGTTGGTCCACGCGGTGGTCTGCTGCATCTTGGCCTGCAGCGAATCCTGAAGCCGTCCGATACCATCCACAATGACCTTGGCATTGGCCGCCATCGTGGTGTCGGCTGTCTGCTGCGCCAGCATTCCATTGTGATACTGAATACCCGCGGTCTCGTAATTCTTGAACAGGTCGGCCATCCGTTTGGCGACCGTCTCCAGTGCCTCATTGCCCCTGATCAGATTCGTCCAAGTATCCATTCCGGACTTGAGTTTCCCCAATTGGGTCTGATAGCCCGTCCACTGTTCCTCCTTATTGGTCGCGATAAGATAGACGGCCGTGACGCGCAGTGTCAGGAAATTCTGAACGACGGCCTCGTTCAGAGAGGAGCCGATGCTATTCCATTTCGTGATCTCGTTGACGTCTTTGGCCTGTTCGGCGGCCTTGCGCCCCGGATCGATCACGTTCGCGATGACCGCACCGACTTCCTTCGTGACATCCCAGCCAATCTGACTCCACGTCGCGAAGGCGGAATCCTTCGTCGTGCGGGCCTCTTTCTGATCGTCAAAGGACGCGCGATAGGCGGGCAACTTGGCGAGCGAGTCCGTGATGATCGCCTTCTCCGCGGCCGCGATGTGCTTCGAGCCCTCAAGCCCCTTCAATTGACTCTGCAGCTTGTCGTAGGCCTCCAGCCAGTAATCCGCCGCCGTCTTGTTGTCGGTGCCGTACTTCTCGAAGCCGCGAATCGCAAATTCCTTGCGCAGCGAGGCGCACTGGTTGAGCTGATCCAGAGCCTCGTTTCCCACGCGATTAAGCTCGGCCGTGTCCGCGACCTTGGTCAGACCATTCCAGCCGATGAAGCCCAGAATGCCGGAGATGACCACCAGAATACCGAAACCCACGCCAATCTTGGCTGCTAATTTCATGTTCTTGAACATGGAGTTCCCCTTTTGCATTTTCTGACAGGCGAATCCCTCGGACTCGCGCATGGAGGTTACATGACGTCCTTGGCTTCAGACGCGTCACCCAGAACCGGCTCGCCGACCACCTTGTCGATGTGCAGGAGGATCTTGACCGACTCGCCCACCTTGGCCATGCCGAGGATGAAGTCCGTGTCCACCGAGGAACCGAACTGCGGGGCGTCCTCGATGTTCTCCCCCGCGATGTCCAGAACCTCACTGACGTGGTCCACGATGATGCCCGTGTTGAACTTGCGCCCGGCCTGCGTGATCTCCACTACGATGATGCACGTCTGCTCCGTCACATCCGTGGTCTCCATCCCGAACTTGGACCGCAGATCGATCACGGGAATGACCTGACCCCGCAGATTGATCACGCCCTTGACGTACAGGGGCGTCTGCGGAATCGCGGTCACATCGATGTACCCAATGATTTCGCGGACCTTGAGGATCTCCAGCCCATACTCCTCCTGGGCCAGGGCGAAGGTCAGATACTTGCCTTCCCGGCTGGGTGCCACCCGACCCGGGCTCTTGCTGAGCGTTGCTACTTCAGCCATGACGGTTCTCCTTGATAAAGGATGCAGTCTGCCTGTCACAGCGCCAGTCACACTGTGCGGCGTCGCTCAAACCATCGGCTTCCGGTCCAAGGGGGTGTAGCCGCATCCGTGAAAGCCACCGTGCCGGCTGGGTATATTGTCAAAAGGAGTTGACACCACGCCCTATTAACCCACGTCACATGCACGAGAAGTAGGGTTTCGGGTCGATTTCCCGCATGCACTAGAGCTTTTTGAACGTCGCGACATGACGGTCCCATAATCACCATATGACCATTTTGTGACCGCGTCGCGCCCTGCAAGAGGATTGGGGACATGAACCGCTGACACTGCAAAATACTTCGGGTGGGTCAGAGCGACCCACCCGAAGTATGAAGGAGAACGACTGACGAACCACCTATTGGCTAACTGTTGAATGCATCCAGATCACTGTGGTTTGCCGGAGCGGCCTTGTCCGCGGCTTTGTCGGCGATCTTGTGGAAGACCCGATCGCTGGCGGACAGCTTGGCCGACTTCTTGGCCTGGCGAGCGACCTGCTGGGAGCCCTGGTTGGCCGTAGGGGCCACCGCGACACTCGCATGACGCGACGCCTTCTCCGGGATCTGGTTGGCATTGAACTTGCGGCTGCCACCGACCAGGGCGACCAGTTCGCCCACGATCTGATT
>CAYQXM010000244.1:0-2266 GCA_964421295.1 uncultured Pirellulales bacterium | reverse complement strand
TTATCATCACATGGGGATTCCCACCGACAAACCGAGAGCCGGAGAACGGTATCTGGAGCACCTGAAGATGTACGTGTCAGGCTTTGAGACCAGCCCCTACGGTGTGGAGTGGATGCGCTTCGAGCCGGACTGTCCGATCGCTGAACTGATCCGGACCGTTCCGCACGTCGCCTTTGAGGTCGACGATCTCGATCGGGAAATACGAGGCAAAGAGCTTCTCGGTGCCGTGAGCACGCCCTCCGCAGGTGTCAGGGTCGCCATGATCGTTGATAATGGTGTTCCGATAGAACTCCTGGAGTTCCGGACGGGCCGGTAGCGTGAGATCACTCCTTGACGTGCGGCACCAGGTCCACACGGCAACAATCCAGACCCTCTGTATCGCATTACAGGTCCCTGTCCGGGGACGGGCTCCTCGGTTATGAGACCCGTACGTCGCGACTCCACGAAAAAGCGCCTATTTTTCCTGCATCAAGAAGGCTTGGCAATTCCACATTTCCGTCACGCCCCGGCGGGGGACAGTGCCGGTGCTGTCAATCCCTTTTGATAACACGTCCGCGGCGACCAACGCGTTACTACTCATTGGGATTTCTCGACTTCAACCGGGGGACCGATAGCCTGAGTGACGTGGTTGTAAGTGACTGGTGCCGTGACGCACTGAATCTTTTTCAGGAGAATATCATGGCTGAAGCAGCGCTCTTCACCAATGCCCCGGGTCGGGTGGCACCCAACCGGGAAGGCAAGTATCTGACCTTCGCCCTGGCCCAGGAGGAATACGGGCTGGAGATCCTCAAGGTCCGCGAAATCATCGGGTACATCGATGTGACCGCGATTCCGCAGACGCCCCTGTACGTCAAGGGCGTGATCAACCTGCGGGGGCAGGTCATCCCGGTGATCGACCTGCGGTCCAAGTTCGGCATGGAGACCGCGGAGGTGACCGAGCAGACGTGCATCATCGTGGTGGAGATCACGCAGGGCGGCCGCAAGTTCAACACGGGCATCATCGTGGATCGGGTCAGCGAGGTGCTCGACATCGCCGGGGAGAACATCGAGGATGCCCCCCAGTTCGGCGCCGCGGTGGACACCGACTTCATTCTGGGGATGGCCAAGGTGGGCGAGTCCGTCAAGATCCTCCTGCATATCGACAAGGTCGTCGGGGAGCCGGTTCTCGATGAGCTGACCGGGGGCGAAACGTCGTCCCGGTAAACGGTCAAGAGCTGAACTACTTTAAGAGAGCGAAAGGGGTATCTCATGTTCAAGAATATGAAACTATCGGCCAAGATCGGGGTGGGTTTCGGTATCCTGGTGGTCATCTCGGGCATTCTGGGCTTCATTGGCTGGCGCGGTCTGAGCAACGTCGCTGCGAATGCCGAGCTGAATCGTACCGGCAATGAATGCCAGCAGTTCCTCAACGACTGTGCGTCGCTGCGCAAGGAATTCGCGCTTCGCGGCTTCGAGAAGTACGGCAGCGACAACAAAACGGCCGCGGATAACTGGCAAGCGACTTATGACGCGTTGCTGACGCATCTGAAGGAATTGGAGGGCGCGGGGAATCTCTCCGGCGCCGATAAGGCGATCGTCAGCGAGGCTGTCACTAAGATGCCGGCTTATCGTGCTGCGTTTGACAGTCAGAAGGAAGCCCGCACGACGAAGGACAATGCCTTTGCGGCGTGGAGCCAGATCGGCTGGGACGTGAACAAGGAAGTCGCGGCCGTGATCACGAACGTCATCGATCCGGGTCGCAAGGCCGCCGAGCAGGCCAAGGATGTCAACGAGATCACGAAGTGGTCCCGTATCGGCACGAAACTGGACGAAATGGTCGTGCAGGAATTCGTGACGCTGCGTGTCAATGCCGTGTATCTCATGGCGACGGACAAGGACGCCCAGTGGACGGCCTATCAGACGCAGCTCAGCAAGGTCAATTCAAACATCGACGCCTGGGCGGACATGGTCAAAGGCAATGGTGAGCTGGAGGCCGTAGCCAAGCGTATAGACGACCTGCTAAAGAATTATGAGACCGCAGGTACTCAATACCACAGTGGAATGCTGGCCCAGCAAGCCGCCGATGTCGAGATGGCCAATGGCGCGAAAGTCATCGTGGACAGCATTGGACGGCTGCAGGACTCCCTCCAGAGCGGGATGGAGAGCACAACCGCCTGGACCAACACCCTGATGATCACCATGGCCATAGCCGGCATCATTCTCGGTGTCGTCCTGGCGATTGTGATTACGCTGAGCATTGTCAAGCCGATCGGCCGGATCATTGCGG
>CAYQXM010000243.1:0-2277 GCA_964421295.1 uncultured Pirellulales bacterium | reverse complement strand
TCTTCGTATTTTATGTTGCATTTTGGGCAACTTGACATTTTATTATCTTCCTTTTGTTATGGTTATTATTACTACCTGTTCAGGTGTTTCTTGGCAGACTGCAACCCAAATGCCATTTTTAGTCTTAAGGACATATCTTATTTTTGTTTTACCTTCTTTACTTTTTTCTCCTTCCCAGACTAGCCTTTCGATAAGTTCAGGGTCTAAATCGTACTTCAAAGAGCGCTCAACTGCATGTCGTGTTAGGCATATAGGCTTTTTCTGCACAGGCACCCAATAAAATAATACGTGTATAATACGTATTTAAGTTTTAAAGAAACACCCAATAAGAAAAACCTGATTTACAAAGGAAAACATGAAGGTTTGACAATTCTTTTAGTCAAAAAATCTAAAATACATAAAGATTTTATAGAATATTTAGAGGAAAAAGTCATGAATAGACTCTCTTATGCTAATCCGGTGAAAATGGCTTCACCTATAGCAGATAAAGAGCCAAATAAAAAGCCTTTTGGCAAAAAGCTCTATATTTTAGGCGCAGTCGCTATATCCATAGTAATCTTGTCAGCTTTCTTATTTTCTAACAGTTCAACCGCAGTTGTGCCTTTAAGTCTAAATTATGAAGTCGGTGAACGAATGGTTTATGCAGGCTCATGGTCAACAGTTACTCAAAGATACAACCAAACCAATAACATGAGCTCAACATATAGTACTGACAATAATTCTACACTTATCATTGACGTAATAAGCTTAGACGATGAAACCTATACAATAAACAACACTTACAACCTTGACATTCTAGGAAGACCTCTTACAACGAACCTGACCCAACAACTAACAAAATCTGATTATGTCAACAATTTTCTCATCGGTGATGCTGCAAGGCTACTCTATAACATGACAGGCGAAAAAATTGACTATTATAAGCTTAATCTACTACAAGCTAAAGTTGGGGACACCCTTCAAATCCCAATCAATACTGGCAACGAAAGCATCGGCACAATTGGCACGCTAACTCTAAAGTTTGCAGCCATCGAAGACATCACCGTAGCAGCAGGCACTTTCAAGGTTTTCAGACTTGACTACTCCGCAGACTTTACCATCCACGCCAACATTCACGGCATAATCAACATCCAACTCCCAGAACCAATCCCCGGCCAAATAACTGGACAAACTTACCTTGAATACGGAACCTGCCGCTTAATCAAATCCAACGTTCAAGAAACCAACCAATTCCCAGAACCATCAGGATACAATTACACTTACACTTCACAGCGAACCCTAACTCAACTCATTAAACCCTAAAACGCCCTAACTCTTCTTTTAAGAAAGATTTGACTAAAAAAATAGTCAAAAAAACCTAAATTTAGAACTAAACAACTAAACAACCATGCACTCAGATATAGCAGCACTCCACAAAATCCTCAAAGACAAAACCAGACAAAAAATAATTACACTACTAAATCAAAAAGATAGCTTGAGCTACACTGAACTTTTAGAGGCCACACAAGCAGGCAGCACAGGACTGCTAAATTACCACCTAAAAATTCTAGGCGATCTACTAGTCAAAAACCAAGAGGGACAATATCAACTGTCTGAAAAAGGAAAATTATCCCATAAACTCATAGTTGAATTCCCAGATGTTAGTAATCAAGCACAGAAAAGACGAAATCAAAAGGTATTACTTACCGTTTTAGGCATAGGTCAAATTGTTTATCTGAGCATCCTTCTGCTTTTTTATTTTTCGGGTCAACTAGAATTTTATCGATTGATTACAGGATTTAGTTCGTTTATATTTGGCATGATAATGCTTTTTATTATTTACCGTCTTCAACTTTTTAGCACCCCATCACCAGATTCATCGGAATGGACTAAAAGAATGAAGTTTGCTTATGTAAGTGGAGGTATTTCCTCATTTCTTCTTATAGCATTTTTTGGCGTGGGCATACTCTTCCGTTTAATTTCTGATTTGTCAGGTATGCCATTTACTAGAGGCAACCCATTATATGCAACTTTGTGGAGTCCAGCCTACATGACTTTTTCAATGCTTATCGCACCGATCATTGGAGGATCAATTTTTTATTATTGGGGCAAACGGAATAGTTTCAGAAGACCGAAATGGGCAATTTGGGTGGATAACCACTTTAACATAAATTAAAAGAAATTAGGGTTGGGGTAATCTTTCAACCAACGAATTTACTGCGCAAACTAACGCATTACAACACTTTTGCCTATCATCAATAGAAGTGTCTGTTTCGAGTTTCTCTAATTCGCTGTGTA
>CAYQXM010000242.1:0-2312 GCA_964421295.1 uncultured Pirellulales bacterium | reverse complement strand
CAATATTAACATAAGGTGTAGCCTTCATTATCCATGAGGCATTAGAAGAATAAATTGTCTCTTTCTTGAAGAGCTTCGCCAATGTATAATATGTTTGAAAAAGAGATGGACCTTTTCGTCCTTGAGCTGTCGCCTTTACCTTTTTAATTAAACTAATAAACAGCGGAGAAAGCAGAAGAACAAAGAGCGTATTTAGTATTCCATAAATAATAAGTGTAAAGCTCATGCTAACCACCATATCAATAATAGAAAGATAGCAATAGTCGCGAAAGCGTAAGCGATGTGAAGATCAACATCACCTCTCTGAACGTTTGATATCTTCAATGAAATTTTTCTTACAAAATCGGAAATTGGCAAATACAAGTATTCTTCAAAGAAATTAATCAGTTTAAGCTCTGCCTTGCCATTTTTATAGACCGCATTTTTCGAGTCAAAGTATTCTTTTTCATTTTTCTTTTCAGTTCGGAAAATGGATTTGAAAATGGTTACTATTGGTTCTGAGAAGCCTGAAGCTGTATATTCCATTTTAGAGGTCTGTATAGTGATACCGCAGCCCCAGGTTTCAGCGATTCTTTCCTTGGCTACAGCTCTTGCTTTGATTGCTGCCCAAGCAAAGAGGTATAATGATACGAGTATTGTACCGATTATTAGCATGTCAGGTATTTGGAATGAGTATCCTACGACTTGGAAGATCTGGTATGAAAAAATGCCTGATAAAATACATAATACGGCTAATATTGCTGGACCAATAAGCATTAGTTTAGGTGCTTCTTTAGCGTTTTTAGCAGCTTCTGATCTAGGTAGGGCTAAGAAGGATATTCCAAAAGCTTTTACAAAGCATGCTGCTGCAAGTGCACTGGTTAATGCTAGTACTGCAAGAGTTGCAATCATTAATAATTCGAGAAATGGATTTGCAAGCGAGACTGATAAGAAAAGAGTTTGGAATATCATAAGTTCGCTTACAAATCCGTTAAGAGGTGGTAGAGCAGATATGGAGACTGCGCCAATTAAAAACAAAAATGCTGTTTTCGGCATTCGTTTAATTATTCCGCCCATTTCTTCAATGTTCTTTGTTCCAGTAGCATTAATTACCGATCCGGTGGTCATGAACAGTAAACTTTTGAATAATGAATGGTTAAAAGCGTGAAAAAGCGAGCCAATTAATGAGAGTGTTGCAATGGCTTGGAGGCCAGTTAGAGCAAAGATAACATATAAGCCAATTCCAATTAGAATTATACCGATGTTTTCAATGCTTGAATATGCTAACATTCTCTTGAGGTCATATTCTTTTAATGCATAGATTACGCCTATTATTGCGGAAATTGTGCCCATAACAAGTATTATGATGCCCCACTCCATTTGCAGGGGTAATAAAAGTAGGAACCTTACTAATCCATAAATTGCTACTTTAATCATTACGCCAGACATAAGCGCTGAAATGTTTGAGGGACTTGCAGGATGCGCATATGGTAGCCATTTGTGAAAAGGAACCATGCCTGCTTTTATGCCAAAACCTAAAAACAGAAAAATAAAAGCTAATGAAGCAACTAAGGGCTCTGTTGTTATAACCTGTATGTTTAACGTTCCTGTTGTTAAGTAAAGAAACAGGAAAGCAAAGAAAAGAAAAAGTGTGCTTAAATGAGTCATTATAAAGTAGAATATTCCAGCCCTTGCAGTTTCCTTCTTTTCATACTCAATCATAACTAGTAAAAATGATGTTAAAGCCATGATTTCCCAGAAAAACAGGAAAGAAAACATTGTTGAAGAAGCAACAACAAGAACCATGGAAAAAATGAAAATGTTCATGAGAGCAGCAACAAGGCTCTTTCTATTTTCACCATGAATGTGTTCTATATATTGGATTGAGTAGATCTCAACTGCTAAAGAGACAATTGATATTAAAGCTATAAAGAAAGCTGAAAGACGATCTATAAGAAAATAGAAATTAAGTAATGGTGTAATTTGGTAGGAGAAACCTAAAAAAATTGTATTAGACAGTATTATTTCTGCTGATAACGCTATTAATATGCTGCTGGCGAAGGCACCTAAAATAAGTGAAATTAATCTTGAGATTTTTGTGTTCAATCTGATTGTAATTAAGGGGACGATGCTACTAAGAATAAAAGTAGTTAAACCGATAAGAAAGAGGTTTTCAAGCATTATTTCACGTCGAGAAAAAAGTAAACTTGGACGTTACATTATGTTTTTGAAGGAATCCTTTTGTGTTTTTTTCGTAACGAATTCTGAATGCTAAGCCATCTTTTTGTTGAATACTGACTTGATTAATGATCAAGCGATTTTTCATGTAAGTC
>CAYQXM010000241.1:0-2405 GCA_964421295.1 uncultured Pirellulales bacterium | reverse complement strand
GACTGGGCTCGCGCGCCCAGACCGGCACATAGAAGAACCGCACTTCGCTCAAGCCGGACTTTCCCGTCACGCCGTAACCGCTCTTGACCGTGATCTTCACCTGTTGGGCCATGATGCCGCCCAGATCGATCGTGGTATTGTGGGCATAGTCGTCGGCGCCGGTCGACTGCGCGAACTGATAGTCGCCCAGCGTCGTCCAATTCGTCCCATCCACGGCATATTCGATCGTGACATCCTTGACACCGAAGCCCAGGGAGCCTTCGTACTCCGTGTTATGGTTCCAGACCCACAACTGGTGGAGCTTGTACGTCCGATCGAACGCGAACTGAATCCACGCAGGCGTGGTGGACTTGGGCGCCATCCACATGGCCGTGTTCGTGGTGCTGTGCAGATCGCCGGTGAGGCCGGCTTCGTTGACCGTGGTCTCGGGTCCGGCATTCTTGTCGCTGCCCGAGGCGGTGGCAGTGACATTGGGAATCTTGTAGGCATACGGTTCGACCGTGAAGCTCCAGACCGCGCCCTTGAAGATCTTCGTGCTGGGCGGGACGTTGACTTCATCCACACGCCAGTAATAGGTCTGGCCGTATTGCAGGTTCGCCGGATGGTAGGTGTTGGCGTCCTGGGCCTGGCTGACCAGCACGCCCTTCGGGTTGGTGCGGTCGGCCGTGTTCACGTCGGCGAACACCGTCCCCAGGTAGACATCGTGTGTCCCCACAAACGGGCCCGCCCTCCAATTCATGGTCACGTCCCGGGCTACGTCGGTGGCCGCGTCCGCCGGAGAGGGAGTCATCGCCGGGCCCTGCTCGCCGCCACCCAGCATGGCCGTCTTGACCTCGGCCTCCGTCAGAGCATGGTTGTAGACCTGGACGTCGTCGAGGATGTCCGTGTACTGCCGGTTACCGCTGATCATCTTGCCGAGACACATGTTCGACAGTTGGAAACCCGCACTGGTGTAGGTGGCCTGACTGATCAGTGCGCCGTCCAGGTAGAGCTTGGCGCTCGTGGCATCCCAGGTCGCCGCCACGTGGTGCCACTGACTGTCGTTCACCAGTCGGGGACTCACGGGCACGTTGCCGGCCGCGCCCTTGGTCGGGTCCGAATGGATATGGATGCCGCCCAGGATGAAGAACGAGAGCTCGCCGCCGGTCCAGATGTTCGCCACCGTGCCCTCGACATGAACGTGGATTTCGTTCTCCGTGCCGAAGCCGGTGCCGGAGGTGTTGTCGCCGGCCCAGAACATGGTGCGGATGGCCCCTGCGGTCCCGGTGCCGGCGTTCATCCAGAACGCGGCCGAACCCTGACTGGACGTCATCGCCAGATTGGCGGCGGGAATCGTAATGGGGCTGCTCCCGCTGAACTGCATGGCGCCGCCGAACTTGCCGGCCACCCACGTCGGGGTCCCGGCGATCGTGGCGTCATTGTGCTTGCCGCTCGAATCGACCGCCGTCAAACCGCCGGTCTCGTCCAGCTTGTAGTGCGCCACCAGGCCGGCACTGGTCACCCCCGCCAGGATGCCCAGCATGGCCCCGATCAGAATCCCCCAACGCAACAGTTTCCCGTCAGACATGGTTGTCCTCCTTCAGTGAGCATTGCTTTCTCTGTTCGCGTCTGGCCACATGCCCAAACGCCCACCTGCCATAATGCGCCCTGATGAAACACCAACGCATCGATAGTTTCACTTACTCGTTGAGAAATGTCGGCCGAAACAGGCCGCGATAAGCCCGGGTACGAGCAGATTTGACTCCGGTCACCTCCTTCCCATGACGGCCCGCGCGGTTGTCGCGACAAACCGATGATTCTTCAGTGATCCAGGAACTTCTTTCCAGTGGTAATTCCAGCATACTGATCCGGGGTCCGCAGGTCAAGGAAATCACCCTGACAGGAATATCCCAAAGGAAACAAAAAAGGCCCTGCCTTTGCCAGCAGGGCCTTGAGATTCGCAAAATGATACTTTCGCGATAGCCGACCGCGTCACGCACCTTGCTCGGGCGGCTGCTGCTTCCAGGCTTCCTGCTGCGGGATCTGCAGCGTGTCACCACCCGACGAAGAGGAGTACGACGACGGGGTTACTTCACGCTTCGCTCTATGCTGCGTCGGGGCCGGAGCCGGGGTGTGTTCCTCGGCGGCCCACTGCACGCGGCGCAGGCTCAGGCCGATTTTGCGGGCTTCCGGATCGACCTTGAGGATCTTGACCTCGACGTCGTCACCCGGCTTGACCACATCCTGCGGCTTGTCGATCTTGTGATCGGCCAGCTCGGAGATATGGAGCAGACCTTCGAGGTCCTTCTCCAACTCGACGAAGGCACCAAAGTTGGTGAGCTTGGCGATCTTGCCCTTGATGATCTGGCCCGGGATGTACTTCTCGGGAATAGCGTGAATCCAGGGATCCTCGCTCATCTGCTTCA
>CAYQXM010000240.1:0-2426 GCA_964421295.1 uncultured Pirellulales bacterium | reverse complement strand
CGGGATCACCATCGGCGAGCGGATGTCACCACGGATGTGGCCGATGGCGCGGGCGCCGCAACATAGCGGGAAACTTGTTCGATGAGCCCTTCCAGGTGCATGCTTGGACCTCCAGCGACATCCTACACCAGCCCGAGCGGGACGTGACGTATTCTCCCGGCATGTGGAGGATCAGGCAGGCAGTCTGGAGAAAACGGCAGGCACCATGGCCTCGCGGTGGTACGGTTTCATGTGTACTTCAGCATCGACGACGAGGGGCTGCAGAGTCATGAAACAGGTTGACCTCGGATCGCAAGGCCTTTGTGTGCCTGCAATCGGCTTGGGCTGCATGGGGATGTCGGACTTCTACGGCTCCTCCTCAGAAGCTCAGAATCTCCGCGTTCTCGATCGTGCAGCAGACATCGGGTGCACGTTCTGGGATACGTCAGACATGTATGGCCCGTTCACGAATGAGATCTTGCTGTCAAAGGCACTCAAGGGTCGCCGCGACCAGATCACCCTGGCGACCAAGTTCGGCGTGTGCCGCGGCGAAGACGGCAGCTGGCAGGGTGTCAAAGGAAGCGCGGATTATGTGAAGGAGTGTTGTGACGCCTCGCTGAAGCGTCTCGCGACCGACCACATCGATCTCTACTACCAGCATCGCGTTGATCCCAAGACCCCGATCGAGGAGACCGTCGGCGCCATGGCTGAGCTCGTGAAGGCGGGGAAGGTACGCTATATCGGCCTGTCTGAGGCTGACCCGGAAACCATCGCCCGCGCCCACCAAGTTCACCCCCTCAGCGCACTCCAGACCGAGTACTCCTTGTGGTCGCGCGACGTCGAGACCGACATCCTGCCGACGATCCGACGGCTCGGCATCGGATTCGTGGCGTACGCGCCGCTTGGCCGCGGGTTCCTATCCGGGGCGGTCCAGTCACGGAGCGATCTGGAACCCGGGGATTGGAGATTGGACAATCCGCGCTTCACCGAGGAAGCGCTCGCCAGGAACAGCCGGCTGGCTGACTTCGTGGCCGAAATCGCGGAGGAGATCGAGGCGACGCCGGCCCAGGTCGCATTGGCGTGGCTTCTGTCGCGCGATGTGCCCCTCGCCGCGATACCGGGGACACGGAGGATCGAACGCCTGGAGGAGAACTGGGCGTCGCAAGACGTGACTCTGCGGGCGGAACACGTGGACCATCTCCAGTCCCTCATCGATGAGGGCGTGACGGGAGACCGGTACTAGCCCTGTTGCCGAATAGAGCTTCACCGTCTTGACAACACGTGCCGGATCGCATCAACCACCAAATCGGGTTCATCGATGTGAATGTAGTGCCCGGCCTGCGTTGCGACGATATGGATTCCATCGCTCACCTCATCGGCCAGCGCCTGATGGAGACCGCTGAGTGTCTGCCATCGATCGACTTCGATGTCGTCTTGGCTGGTCCCGTTCGGAGAGCTGCTGGTCAGCACGACGACGGGCACGTCGGGCAACGGGCCTAAGGCCTGCCACTGCGGGATTGAGTTGGTGATCCCCGGACCGGCTTCAGCAAGCACGCCTTCAGGCGCTCCGGCGGCCACGAGATTATCAAGCTGTTCTTGGGTGAGCGGCTCAGTCATCAACTCCTTGGGGGTGGAATCGATGAACACCATGCCCGCGACCTCCGTGGGATATTCATCGGCAAACACCCGGATGTGGAGCCCACCCATGGAGTGCCCGACCAAAATGTACGGGGGCTGCAGCCCGGCCGTGTGGAGCAGCGTATGCAATTCCGTCGCAATCCGTCTCGAATCACGAGGTTCCGGCCCTGAGGCGGATCGTCCCAAGCCAGCGCGATCATAGAAGCACACACGGGCGAACGCTTTGACGGAGTCTCGGACCGGGTCCCATCCGGCAGAGGATCCCCCATTCTCAATGCCTGATTCCAGGATCACGGTCGGCTCACCCTCGCCAACACAGGAAATGAACAGGCTATGCCCGCCAACATCAACCAGGCCAGGAAACGCACTATCGTTGCCTTCAGTACAACTTGCGCATGCCAACACGGTCACACTAGCGGCCAAGAGGAATCCGAACAAGGCAGCCGCCGGTCTTTTTGTGCGGCGACCACTCACGAACATCTTCGCGCCCCTCCCTAGTTGTGGCCAACGTCCGGCACGCAGCCTGCGTGCCCATTGCCCACCATTATGCGCCTCCAAGATGCGTCACGTTGACGCGGCTCGCGCCACCTTGTGGCGTCGTCGTAGTAGCATTGATCCAAGCAATCGAGAGGAGCATCCAGTTGCAGAACAGCATCGACCCCAAGACGACCGCCCTGCTCATCCTGCACTGGCAGAACGAGCTCGTGAAGCCGGGCGGCCACATGTCCACTCCGCTCCCCGGCATCATCGCCGCGTCGGGCACGATCCAGCGCCTGCAGAACGCCCTCCAGGCAAGCAGGGAAAAGGGC
>CAYQXM010000239.1:0-2436 GCA_964421295.1 uncultured Pirellulales bacterium | reverse complement strand
CGCCACTAACCCCGCTGCCAAAGTTGTAATGTGCAGTTCAATGGGTCAACAGGCGTTGATTGCTGAAGCCTTGAAGTCAGGTGCCAAAGATTTCGTCATCAAACCATTCCAACCACAAAAAGTCTTAGAAGTATTGTCCAAATACGCATAAGGAATTGATACTCCTTGCTCTCTCTACCCGCTGACGCCCAAGGGAAAGATTCAGGATTAGGTATAGCGCAACGTACTGTTGCCTCCTGTCGGCAGAGCGAGCGCGTAGCCATAGTAGTGGATACTAACACAAACACACATCCGCAAATGGAAGAGGTTCGTGTGGACATGGCATATCTGAAAGTGGATAACAGACCTGTAGAGCTAGTTACGAGTGTAGGATCCTGCATAGGCATCTGCCTGTGGGATTCAATTCGTAGATGTGGGGGGTTAGCTCACATTATGTTACCGCATTCTAGCCTTGGTCCACAGGAGCCTCTTCCATCAAAGTACGCAGACACCGCGGTCATTGCTCTCCTTGAGGGGATTCGGGCTTTGACGGGTGGTCAGAATCGGCTTTCAGCAAAGATTGCCGGAGGCGCAAACATGTTTGCAAACACCAGTGCAAACGGTCTGGATATAGGTAAAAAGAACATAACCGCTGTGCATGCTGCGTTGGAGCAGCATAAGATTCGTCTTCTTGGTGAAGATGTCGGCGGAAATCATGGTCGAAGAATAAACTTCAACCTCATTACTGGTGAAGTAGTCATCCGATCACATAATGGAGAAATAAGAAAACTATGATAAACCAAAACCAAGCTGAAAAAGACGGTGCAGCTCTTAATGCAGTAGATGCTGAGATTGATCTTGGCATTCTTCTTGAACTAGGGAGCATAGGCGCAGGACATGCCGCGACTTCATTGTCCGATGTGCTGCAAGAAAAAATTACAATTAGTGTCCCTAAAATACACACATTGAAGCCTCACTTGCTACCTGGATTCTATGATTTGCATGACAGGGCAACGACAGCGATCTATCTGCATTTAGTTGACAAATACGGCATGGACATTCTATTGACTTTTGAAGAGACAGAAGCAAAAAAGATTGCCGCAATGATGAATATGTGCAGTTCAGTTGAGGAATTGGATCCTACGATGGAACAATCTGCTCTGCAAGAACTTGGCAACATCTTAATCGGGTCTTTCCTAACATCAATGTCAGACTTCGTTGGAGTCACAATGCTACCCAGCACACCTCAGACAGTCACCGATGGCTTTGACGCAATACTGGACATGTTCCTAATTAAGCAATCAATGGTTTCCGAAAACGCATTAGTCTTTGAAACAAGATTTATGCGCAATGGTACAGACGCAAAATGTATCCTAATCATCTTCCCAACACAGGAACTTAAGAATCTCTTGGTTGAGAGATCAAAATCTATGATGGGAATCTAAGAACAGATATTGTGGGGGATGTCGTGGTGCTGGAGCAGAAAAAAACTGAAGAACTTACAAACTATTTAGAAAATAGTGCATACGAAAAAGTAAAGCGTATGATAGCCGAAAAGGCAGGTTTGAACTGCTCTGGTTACCGCGACGAATATCTAAAACGCCGATTTGAAATTCGGTTACGTGCAACAGCTTCCGATACATACGCTCGTTACATCATTTACCTTAACAAGCACCCGGAAGAATTCACCAACCTACTCAACGATTTAACCATCAACTACACCACGTTCTTCCGTGATAGCGATGTGTATGAATATTTAGAGCACAAACTGTTGCCTAAACTGTTTCTATCTAAATTGCCCGTAAAGATTTGGAGTGCAGGATGTGCAACTGGTGAAGAACCTTACTCGCTTGCCATATTAATCCATAAAATACTTGGTAAACGATTGTCAGAACACCCAGTTAGCATTATTGCTTCAGACATAGACAAAGATGCACTCGCAAAAGCGCAACGAGGCGCGTATGGTCCACGTCAAGTTAGCACAATATCAACGACAATGATGTCCCATTTCTTTGATAAAGAAGGTGACCTCAGTGTCGTTAAGGACTTCGTGAAAAACACCGTACATTTTGAACGCTTTGATTTGATGAAAACCCCAGTTCATAGTCAATTGGATTTGGTCTTGTGCCGTAACGTAATGATTTACTTTAGCAAAGAAGGCCAACAGCACATCCACATGAGCTTCTATCATGCACTCAAAGAGGGTGGATACATGATTACAGGCAAATCCGAAATACTAAGTGGTGAACCTGCAGAGAAGTTCCAGGCACTCGACTATGTCATTAGGCTCTATCAGCGCCCAAACAGGCCTGCTTTTGAACCAATCAAACATTAATTTTTCAATAAGTTTTCATTTTTTACACTTTATTATTTTTAAGTTTGAGTAGATTCAGCTTATCTTACCCTTAACTCTATCTTGTTATTGCTTTGCCATAGACCCCCCTCCCTTATATAAAG
>CAYQXM010000238.1:0-2453 GCA_964421295.1 uncultured Pirellulales bacterium | reverse complement strand
ATGGACGTCTTGTCCTCGCCGGTCGGCCGGGCATCCTCGCGACTGACGACGAGGAACCGCGTGACATTGTTGGAGATGTCCTCGATGCTCTCGCAGATGATATTCAGTCCGTACAGCTCCGCCGCGATGCGGGACCCGATGGCCGCCGCCCCGGCCTCCTCCGACGCCATCTGGGCCGCCTTGGCCGTCGAGGCGACCGGAATCGTCTTGGCTTCCTCGAACGTCGAGCTGAGCCAGTTGCGGCACTGGGCGAAGACCTCCGGCTTGGAATAAATCTTCTCGACCTTGTTCAACGTGCAGTTCGCCATCAGATTGTGATGGATCGTCATCAGCACTTCAGCACAGATCTTCACGTCCGTGTCGATCAAGGCGTCCAGGGTCTCAATGACGCCGCCGCCGGTGGAGTTCTCGACCGGCACCAGGCCCAGGTCACAGTGCCCTTTGCAGATCTCGTCGAAGATGCTGCGAATGTCCGTCAGCGGCTCATACTCGACGCTCTGCCCGAACTTCAGCATCGCCGCGGTGTGGCTGAAACTGCCTTGCGGTCCCAGGTAGGCGATCCGCAGCCGCCGCTCCAGCACGAACGACCCGCTCATCAACTCCCGCCAGATCGCCACGAGCGTCCGATCCGGCAAAGGCCCCTTGTTGGCGTTCATGACCTTCGTCAGCACGGCCTTCTCGCGATCGGGCGCATAGATCGGCACTTCGGTCTTGCTCTTGAGCTTGCCGACTTCGACCACGACCTGCGCGCGCTCGTTCAACAGCTCCACGAGCTGCCGGTCGATCTTATCTATCCGATTTCGCAGTTCTTCCAATGACATAGGCTGTACAGAAACGCTTTTTTGTAGCAGAATATCTGCCAAGCGTCAATGAATTTCGCTTGGCCAGCCATAATTTGGGCTGCGGCATACACAAAAGGACTCCCCTCATGTTCCGACACGCAATTATCGAAACCGCCTGGGGTTACTTCGGCCTGGCCGGCACGGAAGACGCCGTCTGCCGCACCTGCCTTCCCGTTGAAACCCCCGCCATCGCCCGCCAGGTGCTCCTGGAGGGCTTGCAGACGACGGCCGACAACCTGCCCTTCGACGCCCGGATCCTGCCGGGCCTCCAGGCGAACATAGCTGCCTATTTTAACGGTCGGAACGTCGATTTCAGCACTGGAATCGCGGTTGATCTTGGTAATTTAGGAAATTTCGACCGCACGGTGCTCGATGCCTGCTCGAAGATCGGCTTCGGCCGAACCACGACCTACAGCCAGTTGGCCCGCTCGATCGGTTGCCCCCGTGCAGCCCGCGCCGTCGGGAACGCGCTGGCCCGCAACCCGATCCCCCTGATCATTCCCTGCCACCGCGTCCTCCGCCGCGATGGCGGGCTCGGCGGCTTCTCCGCCATCGGCTCGACCGACCTGAAGAAGCGTCTCCTCGACTTCGAGCAGCTCACCTCGCACATAAGTGCTTTTACCGCAGCATGATACGACCGACATGAACTTGGACCGTCCCCATTCGCAGTGATGGCACGTTTTCTTGTTGACAATTATTCTTACCTGCATATGATTCGCATTTATGACGGAACCAATGGGAGTCAATGCGGACGAAGTGGCAAAACGGGTGGCGCAGTTCAAGGCGACCGCGAAGAAGGCCGGCGTCAAGCTCACGCACCAACGTATCGAGATCTTCCGGGAGATCGCCTCCAGCCTCGAACACCCTGACGCCGAGACCGTGTTCCGTGCCGTGCATGCACGCATGCCGACGGTGTCCCTCGATACGGTCTACCGGACTCTGTGGATGCTCAACGATCTTGGACTGGTTTCCACACTCGGGGCCCGGCGTGAGAGCATCCGTTTCGACGCCAATCCCGACAAACATCACCACTACATTTGCATTCGCTGCGGCATGGCCAGGGACTTCGAGAGCGTGGACCTTCACGCATTGCGTCTGCCGGACGCCATCAATGAGATGGGCAGCGTCCTCTCAACGCACGTCGAGGTGCGCGGCATATGCCAACGTTGCGCAAAAGAAGACAATGGAACCGTGACTGAGAAGAGGAAGAAGGAGTGACTACCATGACAGAGGAAAGCAGATGCCCGGTGACGGGTAAAACGCACGCACCCACAGCCGGCACAGGCACGTCGAACCGAGACTGGTGGCCCAATCAGTTGAACCTCAAGATTCTGCACCAGCACTCACCCCTGTCCGACCCCATGGGTAAGGACTTCGACTACGCCAGGGAATTCAAGAGCCTCGACCTGGCGGCCGTGAAGAAGGACCTGCAGACGCTCATGACGAACTCGCAGGACTGGTGGCCGGCCGACTACGGTCACTACGGACCGCTCTTTATCCGGATGGCGTGGCACAGCGCCGGCACGTACCGCACCAGTGACGGCCGCGGCGGCGGTGGCGCCGGCCAGCAGCGCTTCGCGCCCCTCAACAGTTGGCCCGACAACGTGAACC
>CAYQXM010000237.1:0-2482 GCA_964421295.1 uncultured Pirellulales bacterium | reverse complement strand
CTACACGGGGGACATTCAAGGTTCAGATCCAAGATGCAGTTACATACCAGAAGCATTAAAAAAACGAAATGAAAAAAGTTAATTTAACTTGCTTTAAATAAGGTGGGGTCTAGAACAGAAATCACGCTAAACACCGATGCATAAAGCCTGGACTCCTTTTACTAAATTGCACAACCAACCTACAATCTGTAACATGTTATATAACAAACACAACCCAAAAAATCCAGGGAATATGGTTGTGGATAATATCCTCAAGCAGAACAGGTTTGTTTCTAAGAGGTGTTACTTTGCCTCAAAAATGAGTGCTTCTTTTTGCCATCCCATGTAAAGAGGTGCTTTCATTATTTGAGTATGCAAATTGAAAAATGTGTTTCAATTTACTCTGCACACAAATTGTTTTATCTAAAAAAAACCGCTGTCTTTGTAATGCCGCTAAATCCGATTACGTTATCCCTTTGCAGGACGATTCACAGATGAACCTCTACGCCTTACTATCGCTATTCGCAGCCGCAATTTCAATCGCCCTAGGCGTTAACGTGTATCTCCTGAATAGAATCGCAAAATTAAACAAGCTTTTCATGCTCACGATGATTTTTAACGCCTACTGGGCATTCTGCCTCTTCATGATGTCTCAGTCCGCCACCCTTGAAGGCGCTGTTTTTTGGCAAACAGTCCTCTGCTTTTGGCCATTTATCATGTCACTTTTATTGCACTTTACGTTAGCGTACACAGAAAGCAGCTTGTTAAAAAACAGATTCATTTATTTCGCACTTTATTTTCCTGCGTTGTTCTTTTCGTTAACTGATTTAGCTACAGCAAACGTGATTAGTACAACACCTGTCCTAAAGTTTTGGGGTTACCAGAATACATTACCTACTGACTCAGTGTTATGTTGGATTGATAATCTTTGGGCGTGCTCCTTTGCGGTGTTATCAATGTTTTTCTTTGTTAGGTATCATAATGGCTTAGTTAATAAAACTAAAAGAAAGCAAGCAAGAATTGTCACAGTCGCATTCACCACTCCAATAATTTTAGCATTAATTACCGATTCAGTATTTCCTTTTGCAGGAATAGATTTTCCAGGCTTAGGCGCAATACTATTCAGCATCACCACGTTTTTTGTTGCTTACGCAATGCTAAAATACGATTTGTTCAATTTCAAACCTGAAATCGCTACAGAAAACGTTTTCTCCACAATGTCTGAAGCTGTTATCTTGGTTATGCTTGACGGAAAAATCATGAAAGTAAATCAGGCTTTTTATGATTTGACAGGATACAGCCAAGAGGAAGTTGTTGGGAAATCAGTAAACAACCTGTTGAATATCGGAAACGTCTTAAACCACGAGAATACCCCCGTAAAAATCAATGAAAACCTCCAGGAAATACGAGAAATAAAAAATTACGAACTATCTTTCCGCACCAAAACAGGAGAAAAACGAGTCGGCACCGTATCATATTCTGTAGTATCCGATAAGAGCGGGCACGATGTGGGTGCAGCATTTGTTTTACATGACATAACAGAACGCAAAGAAATGGAGCAAAAACTGCTTAAGGCTGAACGGTTTGCATCCATCGGCGAATTAGCAGGCATGATAGGACACGACCTGCGTAATCCACTTTCAGCCATCCGTGGCGCCACATATTATCTGCGGCGTAAATTTCCCAGCAAAATAGGCGCTGAAGAATTAATGATGTTTGAAAGTATAGATAAAAGCATAAATTACTCAAACAAAATCATAAACGATCTGCTAGACTACGCTAAATATTATTCTGGCGAGATAAAACTGCAACTCAAAGAGGTTACACCAAAAGGGCTGGTTAAGGATTCGTTGGCTCTTACACCACCGCCCCAACTAGTTAAAGTAATTGACAAGGTAGAAGAGCAGCCGAAATTAATGGTTGATGAAACCAAGATCTGCAGAAGCTTCATCAACATTCTCAAGAACGCATTTGACGCGATGCCCAATGGCGGAGAACTACACATCACCAGTAGACTAGAAGATGAACGAGTGATTTTTACGTTTAGAGATAATGGTTGTGGCATGTCAAAGGAGACCATCGAGCAGTTATGGACACCCCTTTTCACAACAAAAGCCAAAGGAATGGGTTTTGGCATGGTCATTTCCAAGCGTAACGTTGAGGCCCATGGCGGAAAAATCACACTGGAAAGCACCCCAGGCAAAGGCACAACCATAATAGTAGAGCTACCAACAAACCTAAAACTATAAACCCAACAAAATTAGCCTATGAACACAGGCAAGTGGAAACCTAAAGAGCAACTGCTTGTGGTACACTGCACAACCAACCAACAAACTGCAACAGAAACCAAACAAGAAACACGACCCGCAGCGTCAACCATTGATGGTGGTTGTGGACAATATCCTTCCCCTCACAACCAAGAGAACAAGAAGCAACCAACATACAAAACCAAAAATTAACTAAAAATAAACTTTAGAATTGACCTATCATTCAATGAAACAAC
>CAYQXM010000236.1:0-2489 GCA_964421295.1 uncultured Pirellulales bacterium | reverse complement strand
GCAATATTTCCGGGATGCTGGAAAATATAGTAATGCTTGAGCTTCTGCGTCGGGGTTACAAAGTTTACACTGGCAAGTCAGGCGATTTGGAAATTGACTTTATCGCCGAAAATAATGAACCATGGCACGGCCTAAAAATTTTAGAACAGTCTTTGAACCACCAAAATTTAAGGGATATCAGCCGCATGGTTACTATTCAAATGAAAAAGAACCCGTTTTCCTGGCTTTTGAAGAATACACGGCATTAAGGCTATGCGACTACGAGCTGATGACCCAGGCACAAGCGGCGCATGCTATGAACATTTCCAGGCCAACTTTTACCCGTTTGTACGAGAGTGCCCGGCGTAAAATAGCGGAAGCTTTAGCAGAAGCAAGGGCAATAGAAATGGAAAAAGGTAATGCCTGGTTCGATTCTGACTGGTTCCATTGCAAGGCATGCAATGTGTTTTTTAATAACCCGGGCAAAAAATTCAGTTCAGCCGAATGTCCGATTTGCAATTCTTTAAAAATCGAATCTTTAAACAAGGATATTTAGTACCAAGTCGATATCAAGACGTAATAAGCCGATCCTAAGAAATTATTTAATCTGAAGACTTAACCTGATGAAAATCGCAATTGCAATGCAGGAAGGAAATGTCAATTCAAGAATTGATAAGCATTTTGGTAAATGTGCCTTCTTCTTTATTCTTGATGATGAAAACGGAAAATCCGAAATTATTGAAAATCCCGGGAACACCATTACAGGATGCAAGGCCGATGTCATTGTGAATGCACTTGCTGAAAAGAACGTTTCAAAAATTATCACATCTTTATTAAGTAGTAAAAACAGATAAGATGCCACCCATGGATCACACCGGTCCCGAAGGGAAGGGTTCCCGCACCGGAAGAGGATTGGGGCGCTGCAGGAAGCCCACTGATAAATCTTCTGAGGACAGTCAATTTAAACTGGGGAAAGGAATTGGAACAAGACGCAAGTCAGGTGGAGGACAAGGGAAAGGACGCCGCTTGCAGGAGGGCAAACAATGAGTATTATAATAAAAACGCGCTCTATGAATTGTTTCAGCCAATTTCGGAAAGAAAGTATAGTAAGAGATGAATGAAAACAGCATACGAATGACTTTACAGACCGATTGCAGCAAATCGGTCGTTGATATCATTAAAATCATTAAACACAAACATCAACTAAAAACCATATAATATGAAGATTGCTGTTCCTGTCCAGGATAGCTTTGTAAATGAGCATTTCGGACATTCTGACATTTACAACGTTTACACAGTTTCGGAAGAGAAGAAGATACTTTCATCCGAGCAGGTGACTGCCTTCGAAGGATGCGGTTGCCGTTCCGGGATCGCGGATGTACTCGCAAAAAAAGGTGTCTCCATCATGCTGGCCGGTAACATAGGAGCCGGAGCCATCCACCATTTAAACGTTAGTGGCATTGAGGTGGTAAGAGGTTGTGCCGGTAAGGCTACTGATGTGGTACTCGCTTTTCTTGATGGCAGAATTGAGGATAATAACCAGACCTGTCACCAGCATGAGAACTGTGATGATAAACACGGCCAGAGTAATGGTCATGGCCATCAGCACCACCATGGTCATGGGCAGGATTTTGGCCATAATTTCAATAATTAAAAAATGCGTCAGGCATAGCTTTGTCGGTTTATTTTTCTTCTTTGCTTTTTTGGGTGAAAATTCTGTCTATTTGAGCTTCTTAAAAAGTAATTTTTCAAATATGGGCAATGTTTTGATTTATTTGCCCATATCCAAACAACATGGGCATTTCATGCCCACGTTCAAATTTTATTAATTACTTTAGAAATCAATGATGTAGAGAATCAGAACTCATTAAGAGGCATCGAGAAAACCAAAATTGAATGTGCCAGAGTGTTTTTCAACCAGCTGGCAAAAGGCAAGACGATGGAGAAGATTCTAAGGAGTGTTTAGAAAGGTGCAACTATCCGGAAAAACCGGATGGTTCAAAGAGTTGAAATCGAGAAAGTTCCAGTTATTCGAAAAATTCGAATAACTCAAAAAGAAATCCAGGTCTTCACATTTATCGTGCGATAAAATGTAAGGTAATACAATTATTCGTGGGATATTTTGTAATCGGAAATGACTTTTTGTTTTATATCATCTGATATTCAAAGTATTGACAATATAATTTAATTGTGTGTACAATTTTGCATTCATTCTGCCATTTTGTACAAGGTTGACAGAAATGCAGTATTATCAGAGAAAACCGTATGAACAGTGCATCGTGGCGAAATGTTCTTAGAACGATATACATCCCGGAAAATCTGCAAAATCCTGTACCCTCTTTGTACCTCTGTTTCGTAACATACTGATAATCAATATTAGTTACTTTCTGCATCGGGTGGATCTGGAGTCGTTTATTTCCAGACTGTGATTTGCTCTGCTCTCCGGCGCCCTTCACTTGTGCTTTTTACCCATCCTCCCAGCCTCCTTCCCTTGTGTTTTTTACCCATTC
>CAYQXM010000235.1:1524-2507 GCA_964421295.1 uncultured Pirellulales bacterium | reverse complement strand
AAGCTGCATTTTCCATTCTTGAGATAATCCGCTTTAATCTTCCGAGGCAGTAATTGTATCCAAGAACAGCAGGTATGGCAGTTGCAAGGCCAATAGCAGTCGCGATGAGTGCTTCGCTGATACCGGGGGCGACAACAGCAAGACTCGTGGTTCCTCTTACCCCGATTTCCCTGAAAGAGTCCATAATGCCCCAGACAGTACCGAAAAGTCCGATAAAGGGGGCTGTATTTGCTGTTGTCGCGAGAAAGGTAAGCCGTCTTTCAAGCTTGATCGATTCCTCGGCGATGGTAATCTTTAAGATATTTTCTATAGCAGGAATTGCTTCCGGCTTTAACTGACCCGGATTATCTTTTTGCCTTGAGGTCACTTCCTTATAACAGGCGAGAATCAAACGGTAAAAAGCATTATCATTGCTTTCCCGATATACTGTAACAAGATTTTTAAAAGAATTGGCGTCCTTAATAGCCCTGAAAAACCGGTCCGCCTGCTCCTCCGTCTTTTTATATTGTCTCATTTTAACAAAAACAATTGTCCACGAAACAATAGAGAAGAAAATAAGTAGGGTAATTACTGCTTTTGCCATGGGGCCTGCGGCATAAATAAGACCGAGAAGCCCCCCTGTATATGAATTTAAGTTTTCCATATCAATATTGTGGGAAAAGCATACAATAAAGTACCTGCCATTGTAAAGAAAAACCCCCCGGGTGGGTGCCCAGGGGGAAGGGGGGTTATTATGAGAAGCTTATGGAGGTAAGTTTCAATGGGATAAACTACTTTGTGAATTAATGCACATTCTTGTTATTTCGGTATACGATATTGTTACAGACAATTCCTTTATTGCCGAATTAACCAAAAAATACAGGCTGTTAGAACATTTACTATGTGAATTAATTAACATAACCGTAGTTATACTACATCATAATGCAATGTTTGTCAATATATTTTTAGAAGGGCGAATTGCATCATAAAAAATGTTACCCAAA
>CAYQXM010000235.1:0-1514 GCA_964421295.1 uncultured Pirellulales bacterium | reverse complement strand
ACTCCTTCCGGCAGATTTATTTTTCGCTTCTATGAGATCACAGCATACATTAATTTTATGCATTTTCCACCACCTGTCAAGGGCACGAATTGCATCATAAAAAATGTTACCCAAAGGGTGGTGATACAAAGATCGTTGACTCATAATTGATGTTACCGAATATATTGACCATGAAGGAGGGTCAGGTAATGAGTCCGCGATCAAAGAAGGATTATCGAGAAACAATCTTTCTCAGGTACAAGAGAGCCTCCCGTAAGGAGAAAAGCAGGATCCTCGATGAATTCTGTGCTACCTGTGGATACCACAGGAAACATGCCATACGGGTCTTAAGGAAGTTTAAACGCTTTACAAAGCCAAAACCGAAAAAGAGGGGCAGACGGGCAGTTTACAGGGCTGAGGACATTATTAGACCCCTGAAGAGGATATGGCTTGCAGCGAACCTCCCTTGCTCTAAACGTCTCAAGGCGATTATCCCCTTGTGGCTTCCGGGTTATGCAGATACATTCGGGGCCTCTCCCCCGGAAACGATCAAGGCCTTAAAGAAAATATCCTCCTCAACGATAGACAGAATCTTAAGACCGGTCCGTGCACATTATACAAAACACGGCAGGTCTACAACCAAACCGGGAACCCTCTTACGGAAACATATACCGATCAGGGTGAACCAGTGGGACGAGGAGCATCCCGGATACCTTGAGGCAGATACAGTTGCCCATTGTGGAGAATCCATGGCAGGTATGTTTGCCTTCACTGTTGACCTCGTCGACATCGCCACCGGCTGGACGGAGCAGAGGTCCGTATGGGGAAAAGGAGAAACGGGGGTTTTTGAACAGATCATGGATGTTGAAAAGACACTCCCTTTCTCCATCCTCGGTTTTGACTGCGATAACGGTTCCGAGTTTCTCAATAACCACCTCTACAAATATTTTACGAAGAGAAAGAAACCGGTTGCTTTTACCCGCAGCCGTGCCTATCATAAAGACGACAATGCCCATATAGAGCAAAAGAACTGGACCCATGTGAGACAATGGATCGGATACGACAGGCTTGATGATCCCGGAGTGATTGATCTTCTGAATAGCCTTTACAAACAGGAGTGGAGATTCTTTCATAACTTCTTCTGCCCTTCGGTAAAACTGCTTTCCAAGGAAAGAATCGGATCGAAGACAATCAAGCGTCATGATTCTCCCAGGACTCCCTATCAGAGGATCATGCTATCACCCTTTATTGAATCATCCGTAAAAAATAAGCTTTCAAGACAACTGGAGAACCTGAATCCCTTCGTGCTGAGAAAGGCAATTGAGATAAAGCTTAAAAAAGTCTTCCAACTCTGTTATAACAATGATCATCGGAGGCCGACGATCGATGACCTCCTTCGGTAACATTTAATTATGATGCAACTGGCATAATCAAAACATTTCATTCTGATTTTCCGAGGTTTCAGGAATCTGCTCAACCACATCCCGGTGTTCATCGATTTTACCGTTTTCCAACCGGAATATTTCGATGATCGC
>CAYQXM010000234.1:0-2512 GCA_964421295.1 uncultured Pirellulales bacterium | reverse complement strand
ACATGATGCGCGCCGCCGTCGTCAGCGCGCAAAAGGCTTTCAATGCGATGTACAAGTAAGAAGAGGCAGGATGGGCCTTGGCCCATGCAGCTTCCATGAACGGTATTCAAGCCCCGCGACGTCTGCCGCGGGGCTTTTTATTTGGAGAGGGCGTCAGGGCTGCTTGATCCAGAGGAGCTTGTTTCTGAAGTCCATGACGACCTGGGTAGTGCGGAAGTAGTCCAGGCTCAGGATGCCGTCCATGCCTTTCAGCAGAGGCGTATTGTCGGGCAGGACGTCCACCGCGGCATCCTTTACTGCGAGGCGGCCGAGGGGCAGCGCGGGGAGGGTGTACTTACGGCAGCGGAGGGGACCAAACTGGTAACTCTGGCAGTGGCCCGCGCCGGTCGCACGGGTGTGGACGGCAGAAGCGATGCGCTGCCAGGCGGCCGCACGCACGGTCAGGCCCGGGCGGGCGCCGCCGGTGTCGAACTCGACGTGGACCTTTTCGCGGCCGATGGGGAAGTCCATCATCATGCGGAGATTGCCGTCCACCTTTTCCATCGCAAAGGGCAGGCGGAGCCAATCCGAGGGTGTGTCGGGCTCGAAGGCGCCGCGGGGATCGAAGACGATCGTGTGGCGGGTGTTGTCGAAGAGCACGTGCGAGAACGGACGCAGGAGGTCCAGGCCCAGCAGGATGGTCTTCTGCCGGTAGAGCGGCAGGCCCAGAACCCGGAATTGCCACTGCATCTGCTCGTACATGCAAGGCGGATGGGCGACGACTACGGGACCGAGCCGCAGCGCCGGGATGTTACACAAGCCGATAGCGGAGCCGGTGGCGGGATTCATGCCGAGCGGAAACACTGCCAACTGGCACGATTCGACCATCAGATCGTTCATATACACGTGACCACTGAAGCCGGTGTCGACGATGGCCGAGCGCCGGCAGCCGGAGATGTCGATGGGGACGAAGACGCGACCGGTCAGGCGGAACTGCCAGGGATCGTACTTGATGGAGAATGGCTGCGGCGTACCCGCATCGTAGCTGACTCGGGGCGTTTTCCAATTGATCTGCCGGAAACGTTCCGCCTGCTGCGTATTCGGATCGGTTCGTTCGATCTCCCGCGCCGTGAACGGGCCGTTGTTCGGATCGATCCGGCGGATCGCCGAGTCATCGGAGAAGGCCGGTGCGTTCACCGGGCCCAGGCTGCACCCACCGGCGAGCCAGGCGCAGGCCATCAGAAGGAATGTCAATCGGCATCGAGAGTGCCGCCACGCGATACGCAGGGAGTTTCTCACCCGTCACCTCACAAAATCAGCATCGCATCTCCGTACGAATAGAAACGATAGCGGTGCTGTACGGCGTGGCGATAGGCGGCCAGCATCGGTTCGAGTCCGGCAAACGCCGCCACCAGTGCCAGCAACGTGCTCCGGGGCAGATGGAAGTTCGTGATCATCGCGTCGACGGCCTTGAACGTATAGCCGGGCATGATGAACAGCCTGGTGGTGCCCTCACATGCGACGAAACGGCGAACGGGCGAATGGGCGAATGGGGGACTCGCCGTTTCGCCCTTTTGCTCATTCACCCATGCCATTGTTTCCAGTACCCGCGTGGCGGTGGTGCCGACGGTGATGATACGGCCGCCACCGGCGCGGGTCGCGTTGATGATATCCGCATTGGCCTGATCGACCTGGTACCACTCCTCGTGAATCTCGTGGTCTTCAAGGTTCTCGACGGTGACCGGCTTGAAGGTCCCCGCCCCGACGTGCAGGGTGACGCAGGCGAAGCGGACGCCTTTGCCCTTCAGTTGGCCCATCAGCTCCTCGGTGAAGTGTAGACCGGCGGTCGGAGCCGCCACCGCACCGGGGCGACGGGCGTAGACTGTCTGGTAGCGATCCCGGTCTTTCAGGGCCTGAGCAGGGTCGTGGTCCCGTTTAATATAGGGCGGAAGGGGCGGGAAGCCGATGGCTTCGAGGACGGTCTGCGGCGGTTCCGGAGATTGGACCCGAATCAGGCAGGTGCCTTCGTCCTGCTTTTCCAGCAGCTCCGCCTTGCAGTAGTCATGATCCAGGCGGTCGAGCAGGTCGAACGACTCGCCTATCTTAACCTTGCGGACGCCCTTGAGCATGATCTTCCAGACGTCCGGCTCACCTTGTTCGGCCAGGAACAGTCCTTCGAGCACGGCGCCGCTCTGGCGGTGACCGAAGAATCGGGCCGGGAGTACCTTGGTGTCGTTGAGGACGAGGCCGTCGCCCGGCCGGAGATAGTCCACCAGATTACTGAACCGGCTGTCGGTCAGTTGCCCACCGGCGCGATCGAGAACGAGCAATCTCGATTCACTCCGCACGTCGGCAGGCTTTTGCGCGATCAATTCCGGTGGTAATTCATAATCGAACAACTCAGTCTTCATGGGGTCGCATTATAAGACCGGACGGGGGAAAATCCGAATATCGAAACTCGAAATCCGAAGCAAACTCGAATGACAGAAATCCGAAACAACCCCCACGGCACCACCGTTTTGGTCATTTGAGT
>CAYQXM010000233.1:0-2540 GCA_964421295.1 uncultured Pirellulales bacterium | reverse complement strand
CAATATTAACATAAGGTGTAGCCTTCATTATCCATGAGGCATTAGAAGAATAAATCGTCTCCTTCTTGAAGAGCTTGGCCAATGTATAATATGTTTGAAAGAGAGATGGACCTTTTCGTCCTTGAGCCGTCGCCTTTACCTTTTTAATTAAACTAATGAAAAGCGGAGAAAGCAGAACAACAAAGAGCGTATTTAGTATTCCATAAATAATAAGTGTGGAGCTCAAGCTAACCACCATATTAATAATAGAAAGATAGCAATAGTCGCGAAAGCGTAAGCGATGTGAAGATCCACATCACCTCTCTGAACGTTTGATATCTTCAATGAAATTTTTCTTACAAAATCGGAAATTGGCAAATACAAGTATTCTTCAAAGAAATTAATCAGTTTAAGCTCTGCCTTGCCATTTTTATAGACCGCATTTTTCGAGTCAAAGTATTCTTTTTCATTTTTCTTTTCAGTTCGGAAAATGGATTTGAAAATGGTTACTATTGGTTCTGAGAAGCCTGAAGCTGTATATTCCATTTTAGAGGTCTGTATAGTGATACCGCAGCCCCAGGTTTCAGCGATTCTTTCCTTGGCTACAGCTCTTGCTTTGATTGCTGCCCAAGCAAAGAGGTATAATGATACGAGTATTGTACCGATTATTAGCATGTCAGGTATTTGGAATGAGTATCCTACGACTTGGAAGATCTGGTATGAAAAAATGCCTGATAAAATACATAATACGGCTAATATTGCTGGACCAATAAGCATTAGTTTAGGTGCTTCTTTAGCGTTTTTAGCAGCTTCTGATCTAGGTAGGGCTAAGAAGGATATTCCAAAAGCTTTTACAAAGCATGCTGCTGCAAGTGCACTGGTTAATGCTAGTACTGCAAGAGTTGCAATCATTAATAATTCGAGAAATGGATTTGCAAGCGAGACTGATAAGAAAAGAGTTTGGAATATCATAAGTTCGCTTACAAATCCGTTAAGAGGTGGTAGAGCAGATATGGAGACTGCGCCAATTAAAAACAAAAATGCTGTTTTCGGCATTCGTTTAATTATTCCGCCCATTTCTTCAATGTTCTTTGTTCCAGTAGCATTAATTACCGATCCGGTGGTCATGAACAGTAAACTTTTGAATAATGAATGGTTAAAAGCGTGAAAAAGCGAGCCAATTAATGAGAGTGTTGCAATGGCTTGGAGGCCAGTTAGAGCAAAGATAACATATAAGCCAATTCCAATTAGAATTATACCGATGTTTTCAATGCTTGAATATGCTAACATTCTCTTGAGGTCATATTCTTTTAATGCATAGATTACGCCTATTATTGCGGAAATTGTGCCCATAACAAGTATTATGATGCCCCACTCCATTTGCAGGGGTAATAAAAGTAGGAACCTTACTAATCCATAAATTGCTACTTTAATCATTACGCCAGACATAAGCGCTGAAATGTTTGAGGGACTTGCAGGATGCGCATATGGTAGCCATTTGTGAAAAGGAACCATGCCTGCTTTTATGCCAAAACCTAAAAACAGAAAAATAAAAGCTAATGAAGCAACTAAGGGCTCTGTTGTTATAACCTGTATGTTTAACGTTCCTGTTGTTAAGTAAAGAAACAGGAAAGCAAAGAAAAGAAAAAGTGTGCTTAAATGAGTCATTATAAAGTAGAATATTCCAGCCCTTGCAGTTTCCTTCTTTTCATACTCAATCATAACTAGTAAAAATGATGTTAAAGCCATGATTTCCCAGAAAAACAGGAATGAAAACATTGTTGAAGAAGCTACAACGAGTATCATGGAGAAAATGAAGATGTTCATAAGGGCCGCAACGAGGCTCTTTCTATTTTCACCATGAATGTGTTCTATATATTGGATTGAATAGATTTCAACCGCTAAAGAGACAATCGCTATTAAAGCTATAAAGAGAGCTGAAAGGCGATCCATAAGAAAATAAAAATTGAATAATGGCGTTATTTGGTAGGAGAAGCCTAAAAAACTTGTATTAAACAGGATTACTTCTGCTGAGAACGTTATTAATACTGTGCTGGCGAAGGCACCTAAAATAAGTGATATCCATCTTGAAATTCTTGTGTTCAACTTAATTGTAATTAAGGGGATGATGCCACTGAGAATAAAAGTAGTTAAACCGATAGGGAAGAGGTTTTCAAGCATTATTTCACGTCGAGAAAAAAGTAAACTTAGACGCTACATTACCTTTTTGAAGAAGCCCTTTTATGTTTTCTTCGTAGCGGATTCTGCATGCTAAGCAAGCTTCTTGATGAATACCAACTTGATTAATTATCAAGCGATTTCTCATATAAGTCTCAAACCATCCGCACAGTCCAATAAAAAAGCTTTTTGGAGAATATTAGTGAGTTTCACGATACATGAAACAAAAGAAGAAAAAATTTGGCGAAAAACTTGAAATTTTTTAAAAAACCTATCAATTCGCTAAAAGAAGAAAAATTGAGGTGTTTACTCAAATAAGGGTAGCACTTTTCTTGCATGGACTTCGTTTAGTACATCAGCGATTCCAAGGTAAATTGCGCTAA
>CAYQXM010000232.1:0-2549 GCA_964421295.1 uncultured Pirellulales bacterium | reverse complement strand
AGGCTCCTTTGTCCAAAAAATGAAATGCTGTTTCTTGCAGAAGAAATTCAAACCGCTGGATTGCAGCTTATTATTCATGCTGTCGGGGACAGAGCTGTTGAGGAAGCACTAAATGTAATAGATGTGACCAACAGTAAAAAGCCAAGTTTGCTGCCCCGCCTTGAGCAAGCGGCACTATTAAATCAAAAGTTGGTTCAACGCATTAAAGACAGACAGGTCATTGTTTCAGTTCAGCAGTGTGTTGTGTCTTCAGAATTTTCGGTTTGGTCAGCAACCGAACGTTTAGGCACAAACCGCAGCAAATGGCTGTTTCCAGTAAAAACTTTAATTGAAAATGGTGTTAGGGTTGTTGCAGGTTCAGACTGCCCAATGGAGCCACTTAATCCCTTCTTGGGTATTAAAGCCGCAGTTGAAAGAGATGACCAGCAAGTGACATTTATGACTGCACTACGAATGTGCACGATGGATGCTGCTTTTGCTTCTTCTCAAGAGAGAAATGAAGGTTCAATTGAAGCTGGAAAATTAGCTGATCTAGTTATACTCAAAAAAGTACTTGAAAAAGAAAAAATCGAGAAAAATTTTGTTGCTCAAACTATTTTTGATGGAAAAATTCGGGTGTTCTAAAAGTTAGACATTTAGCGAAGCTAAAACCGCCTTTTATGTTAATTTTGCTTCGCATTTTGGGCAAAGAGGATTAAATTTATAAACGTGCCCAAATGATAATATCCATCAATAATAAACTGAAGGGATAAATAAAATGGAAACTGGAAAATTTAAACTGTCAGATATTCTCTACGGCTTCGGTATACCAATGATTCTTGTACTACTCATCTTCTTACTTGCAGTATACGTAAACCCAGGTGGACAATTCCACGTTTTTGGAACTGAAGGCATACTAGCTACAATCGGTGTCATTCTATCACAAGGCTTTGCTCAAATGATCGTTCTCGGCGTACCACTAATTCTAGGCTTAGTCTGGAATAAATGGGCAGGCGGCGCAGCAGGCTGGATCATGGGCGGTACATATTACATGGCAAGTGCAGGTTTATACAATGGATATTACGTTAACGCAGTAACTGACTCATACGCCAACTTCTATGGTGACCTAAGCATGCTCTTCTACCTAGTCAACGCAATCATCATCGGCTACATGGCAGGCGCTTTAAACAATGGCTCAACAAACTTCAAACGCATGCTCGGCTCAGGCTTAACAGCAGCAATAACAACCGCAATAATTCAAGTCTTGATGAACTACAACTTTGCATTAGACTTCAAAGGTTCAACCATGGAAGTTTGGTCACCAAGATCTATGGCTCACGGACTCTGGGCGGTTGCAAATACAGGACCAGCTTATGGCATACCATTACAATACGATGCCGGCTCCATTGCATATGGATTCACTTTGGCTTTCATACCCAGCATTGCCCTAGGTGTAATCATACCCATACTTGCAAAAGTAATGTCCTGGTATGGTCTTTCACCAAAGAAGCAATACTAAACCCAATTTCTTTTCTTTTTTAGTTTTAAAGATTTTTCTAGCTAAGCTAGTTCTTACAAGAAATAAGAAAAGTGGTTTTACTTCTTAATTGCAGTTTTTTTTCGTCGATAATAGAAGTATCTTCTGGTTGCTGCGTAACCTGTACTGAATCCTTTTCGCCACATACGCAGTACATAGCTTGGTCTTGTGTAGAAGCTTTTGAAAGCATAATCGTAAAGGTCCTGCAAGTTTTGCATGCTCATTGTTGGTGTTTCAAAAATTGGTCTTGTGGCATCGTAGTCGTCAAAGTTTGTTACTCGCACCCAACCATTCTTCATTACTTCGTCATACATTGGTGTTCCGGGATAAGGTGTTGCAATGTTATAGTAGGCGATTTCGTCTGGGCTAACTTCTTCGGCGAACTTTATCGATTTCAATGCGGACTCTTTGGTTTCGCCTGGATAACCAAGCAATACGTTAGGGGTTGGTTTTAATCCGAGTTCCCTTACCCATCCGAGAGCTTTTCTTGTTTGTTCGGTTGAGATGCCTTTGTGCATTTCATTTAGGACTTCTTGTGCGCCTGATTCTAGACCGCACCACATAGAAATGCATCCTGCGTCCTTCATTTTCTGCAGTAGCTCTTTTGTTACGCGGTCAACTCGAGTGCCCATATTCCATTTTATGGGCAAGTTTCGTTTTTTGATTTCTTCACATAACCTTTCGGTTCTTTCCATATCTACTGTGAATGCGTCGTCGCAGAAGGTGAAGTTTTGTGCACCATATGTTTTATGTAGATATTCAAGTTCATCAACAACGTTTTTGACGCTTCGCATGCGGAATTTTCGCCCAAACATACGTACGGCGGCGCAAAATTGGCACCAAGCAGTGCAGCCTCTTGAGGTTATTAGATAAAACATGTCTTCTTGTTTTCTTATTGCGTCTAGATCCCAGAGGTGTCTTGCTGGGAAAGGAAGCTCATCCAAATCTTCAATGTATGGTCTATCTTGATTAAATATGAACTCGTTTCCTTTTCTCTGAGTAGTTCCAATAACGTCGGTAATGTCTTTGCCCG
>CAYQXM010000231.1:0-2810 GCA_964421295.1 uncultured Pirellulales bacterium | reverse complement strand
GCGGGTGAAAATCCCCTTCGGCATCGCCCAGATCGGCAAGAGCTTCCGAAACGAAGTGACGACCAAGGCGTTCATCTTCCGCACCCGCGAGTTCGAGCAGGCGGAGCTGGAGTTCTTCTGCGAGCCCGGCACCGACGACAAATGGTACGAGCATTGGAAGGAACAACGCTGCAACTGGTACCTTAGCCTGGGCATGAAGAAGGAGAACCTGCGTTTCCGCGAGCACGCCAAGGACGAACTGGCCCACTACGCCAAGGGCTGCGTGGACGTCGAATACAAGTTCCCGTTCGGCAGCGGCGACTGGCAGGAGCTGGAAGGCATCGCCAACCGCACCGATTACGATCTGCGCCAGCACCAGCGCGGCATGCGCACCGTCACACGCTGGTTCGAGAACGGCAAGGACCTCATGAAAGTTCAGTTGGCCGAGGAGGCGGAGGATTATCAGTCCGGCCCGCTGTCTTACTTTGAGGAAGAGTCGCGAAAGCGATTCGTCCCGTACGTGATCGAGCCCAGTGCCGGCATGGACCGCAGCACGCTGGCGTTCCTGGTGGACGCGTATGACGAGGAAGAGGTCCGCGGCGAAACGCGAAATCTGCTTCGCTTCCACCCGGCCCTCGCCCCGATCAAGACCGCCATCTTCCCGCTGGTGAAGAAAGAGGGCATGCCCGAGATCGCCCGTAACATCTATGACGATCTGAAACGCTACTTCAACTGCTTCTACGATGAGAAGAGCGCCGTCGGGAGGCGGTATCGCCGTCAGGATGAGGCCGGCACCCCCTTCTGCGTCACCGTGGACGGCCAGACGCTGGAGGACAAGACGGTGACGATCCGAGAACGCGACTCCATGGAACAGTCCCGCGTCGCCACCGACCAGCTCCGCAACTACCTGCGCGACAAGCTGGATCTGTAGCAGCAAGGAAGGAGCCGAACGCCATGACCATAGACCCAACGACGCTTCAACAGATCGTCGCCCAGATCGTGGAGATGGCTCGTCCCACCCAGGTGATTTTGTTCGGCTCCGCGGCAACGGGCAAGATGACCCGCGACAGCGACATAGACCTTCTCGTCATTGAGCCGGAGGTCTACGACACGCGTCAGGAAAGCCTTCGCATTCGAGAGGCGCTGGGAGATGTGTCTTGGCCGGTGGACATAGTCGTGATGGCGCAAAGTCGTTTTGAAGAAACCAAGAGCGTCGTCGGCGGCATCGCTTATCCGGCCCACAAGTACGGCAAGGTACTCTATGAAGCCGCTTGACGAGATCAAACGCGAACTGACGCGCCAGTGGCTCAAGAAAGCCGAGGATGATTGGAGACTGGGCCATCGTTTGATGCCCGATCCTGAACCTCACCTGGAAGGAATCGCCTTTCACGCTCAGCAGGCTGTCGAAAAGTACATCAAGGCGTTTCTGACGTGGCACCAGGTCGAGTTTCCAAAGACTCACGATATCAAGCGACTGCTTGCCCTGATGAGCACAAACGACCCTGCTCTCGCCGAGGATCTCAGGGAGGCGACGAGGTTGACGCCCTATGGAGTCGAATATCGCTATCCAGGCGACTACCCGCCGGTGACGAAGGAAGCTGCCGGTGAAGCCGTGTCAATAGCCGACCGCGTCCGGGATCGGCTCCGCGACTATCTACGGGACAAACTGGATGCATAGCACGGCAGCCGTTCGAGAAACTGTTGCGTCCGGCGTCCATATCTGTGGGCGGAGAAAAGGACGGGAGAGATGGGCCAGGATAAGCAACAGGTCGGTGAGGATCTGAGTGGCAGGAAAAAGCGGGTGCCCGGCAAGGTCGCCCAGGCTATTTCGCTAACGGCTGCGTTGTTCTGGGTCGCGATCTTCATCCTATTCCTGTGGGGCGGTTACCTCTCATGGATCGGATGTGCGGTTGGAGTAGTATTCACAGGATCGGCCATGCTCTCGGCGCTGGCCGGCTTGGCTGGAAAGAAGCGGCTTGGCCGGGTATCGTCAAGAATACACGGTCTCACATTTCTGCTGCTCCTGGTGGCCGGCATAGCATCTGTCGTCTGGCCGAACGGGAACGGCACGTGGCAACCTTACCGGTTCAATGACAGACTTGCGGCCCTTGAATACGAACGGGCTGTCCCGGATGCGAACAACGCCGCTTTTCTCTACCAAGCCGTTTTTGCCGCCATGGATATGAACGATCGGCCGGAATCCGTCTTCACTGAGGACGGACACGTGCGCAGCGAGCTGTCGACCCGTGCCTGGAATAGGCAAGACCACCCGGATGCGTCGAGGTGGATGGACGCGCAATCCGAGACCCTCTCGCGGCTTGCGGCGATAGGGCAAATGAAGCAATGCCGCTGGCCGATCCACACCCATACCTTCGACAATGACACAGTACCTCGTGAGCCACTTCGGCGCGCCATTTCGTTGCTCGCCGCAGCCGGCAACCGGGACTTGGGTGAAGATCGGGGCGCCGAGGCACTGACGAAGTACGTCTGCCTGATGCAAATGGCCGATCATCTCTACCAGCAATCGGAGTACATCGACTTTCTCATGGGAAAGGGTGTCGAGGGAATGGCGGCAGCGATGGTCAAGCAGTTGCTCGTCAGGGACGGTCTTTCGATTGAGACGGTGGACAAGATCGCCGCGCATCTGCCGCCGGCGACGGATGGCTGGCACCGGGAGTGGTCGAGGCTGTTTCGATACGAGAAGCTCCGATACATGAATATGCTCGGCGGCATCTATGAGACGAACGCGGAAGGAGACATCCGATTTGCCGTCTGGGTTGGACTGTCGCCCCAGGAAGAACGAGATTCGTCCGCCAAGGGCAGAAGGGTCT
>CAYQXM010000230.1:0-2872 GCA_964421295.1 uncultured Pirellulales bacterium | reverse complement strand
CCTCACTCTTCCAGAGAGCCCCTTGATTCACGATCTTGTCTCTCTCGGATTCCCTGATCGTGAAGACGTGTCGGCCGGTGGTCGTATTCCAGAAGCGATACACGGGCCGCGTTCCCTCGGGCTGGGGGTCGCCGGCTCCGGCCGGATAGGCGTAGAATTTGACGCCCTCGTACGCCCAGGCCGCCAAACCCATCAACTTGATCTTCTCCGATTCACGGATCGTGTAGAAATGCGCACTGGTCCTGCTCGACCAGAACCGATAGACCGGCAGCGCCCCGGGCTGGGCCGTGTCGAAGGCATAAAACAGCGGTCCCTCGTAGGTCCAGGAACCAGAGAAATTCGCGATCAGCTTGTTCTTCTCCGATTCGCCGATCGTCAGGAAGTGTGCTCCCGTCTTCGGAGACCAGAAGCGGTAGACCGGCTTGTAGACCGAGGCGCTGACCGTCTGGAAAGACCACACCGGAGACGTACTTTCCGTCCAGGCGTTGCGTGCCACGACTTTCCAGTAGTACGTGGTGCCGGTGCTGAGGATGCCGGGATTGAACCAGGGGACGGGACTGTACGCTTCGACGAGCGTCAGACTGCCCGGGCTGGTCCCCAGGTAGACATCGTACGACGGCAGTACGCTGCTGAACGACCGGGCCCGGGTAATGTTCTCCCAATCGGGACATCCCGTGTCGGCGCAGACGTAGGAGACATCGCACGTGCCGGCATCGTTCGTGGTGAAATCCTGTTTGCCGGTGCTGACCACGCCTTCGACTTCGAGCGTGCTGCGGTTGAAGATCGGCGAGCCCGAACTGCCGGAGTACACGTCCACGTTGGCCTGGAAGTACGTCGAGGCGGTGTTGTCGCGCACGATGCCACTGGCGTCGTACTTGCGCGGAATCCCGAACGGATGCCCGACGGTCAACAGGGGCTGGGCATCGCTGATTTGCCCGCTCGCCCTCAGGTTCACGGGGACATGACTTGTGACGTTGCGGTCCAGGCGTACCAACGACCAGTCGGGATAGCTGTCGTTGTAGGCGATCACCTCGCTGCAGCGATAGACGTCATCCGCATTGAGAGTCAGCACGGGCGTGGAGGCATTCGTCATCACGAACCCGAAGACGATGGCAAAGTCGCTGATATTCTCGCACGCCACACAGTGTCCGGCCGTGGCGACAATATCCGGAGCCACGAGCACGCCGCTGCACACTCCCGGCGCCGGCTGATTGCGGAACCGTTCGGTGGAACACAGCGGCAGCGCCGAGCCGATCGGATCCAGGGCCTCGTACCATTCGGCGAACGTCTTCGACGGCAGCGTGTAGGTGCCGTCGCCATTGTTCGTCAGGTCCGTCCAGTAGACCATGACGGCGGTGGCGTCGCCGGCGCGCCGGTAGGCACTGCTGGTAATCTCGTATTCCTCCTGCCGATTGTCCTTGCCATAAATGACCTTCAACGCGTCTTCCGCTTCATCCCTGGACTTGGCCGCGTTCTTGGCAATGTTGAGCGATGCGACCAGGCTGGTGGAGTCGTTCCAGGATAGCACGAGCTGCGTCTCGACCGAGGTGGCGCCATCGGCCGGACTGGGCGTGCTTGGCGTACCGGGGACTTCCTTCGTCTGCTGCTGCACCGTCAGCGTGTAGGTGCCCGTCCGATAGTCGTACCCGGCCACGCGGATGTAGTAGGTTCGCGTGCGGAACATCTGCATGGTGATCACCGAGTTGGGCTCGTCCGCACAATCGTCGTCATTGCAGGCCAGCTCCGTTCCGCCGCATCCGTCGAATACGGCCAACGTGGGATCGAATGTCGACGTCCCGTCTCCGGCCACGCCGAGAGCGGTAATCCGGACCAGGCCGGTCTGGGTGGGCGTGAACCTGTGCCACGTATCGAGCGTGTCATAGTACCCGCACTGCGTCTGGTAGGCTCCGGTGGCGCCGATCGTCGTCCCGGAGTAAGTGACGCCGTCCGAAAGCGTTACCGCGCTGGTGCAGGCATCGTTCGCAGGGCTTGGCGCCGGAACGCTGTAATAGACTTTGATCCACCAGGTGTTGATGTGGCCCGTGTAATCCGTGTACTGGTCGGTCGCCCAGAGCGTCCAGATCTGGTTGACGCCCTCGGCACCATACTCATAGCCCAGATCCTGGCCGGAGAAGAGCGTGATGCCCTTGACCGTCTGACTGATGTTGACGGCGGTGTCGATCGCACTGGACGTGTGCAGGTGATATTCGTACGTCATATCCTCGTCGGTGAGGTCCACAACCACGTCGCCGGCGATCGGGTGAACGATCTCATAATGCACGTCGATGCATGTCACCTGGGCGTTGGAGGCGGCTCCGCTGATCGAGATGTCGCTGTAGGTCCAGCTGCCCTCCGGGATCGTGTAGTTCGTCCCGTTGCTGCCCTGGCGGTACGAGCCCGAGCAGGTCGCCATCGCTCCGATGAGATTGGCCTTGGCGGTGTTGGATGGCTCTGCGGACTTCTCCCAGAGCAGGAAGTCCCGCAGCACTTTGACCTCGGCCCCCTCCTCGATCAAGCCGGCCACCACCGGAGCGGGGAGCTGGGCCCGAACCTTCGTGCCGTTGTCCAGCATTTCGATCTGGCTGCCCGGCGCGAGAGGATAGGAACGCAGACGCCGGAGCGACACGGCTTTCGTGAGTGTGATTTCCGCTTCCGCGAACTGGCTGTGGGAGACGTTCGTCTGCCGCACCCAGCCGTCTTTGCAGGGAGCCCGGAGGACCTTCGGCAGATGGGACGCAGGCCTCACGCCATTCTTGACCAGCCCCTTGAGCACATCCGCCTTGGTGCCGGAGGTTGACGGCGTTCTCCCACCGGCCGTCCCCGCCCCACTCGCCCACCCCACCGAGACTCCCGCGGTCAAAACCACGACCGA
>CAYQXM010000229.1:0-2914 GCA_964421295.1 uncultured Pirellulales bacterium | reverse complement strand
TTTCCAACTCTCTCTCTTTGGTCTCTTTCCTATGCCGAAGAGTACACCTTCGATGCCTCAGAGGTTGAGAAAAAACCATATCATTTGGGGGGATATCTGGAGTTTATCCCTTCTCTTATGGGGTTTGACAGAAACTCATCGCTCTACAAACTCAATTTCTATGACCGGAAAACGAGGGCAACAACCGACCAATACAAGGCCGGTGTTCAGTTGGAAGGAAGCCTGGAGAAGGACATTTACAAGCTGTATGCAAAAACATATACGTATTACAGCAACTCTATTCAGGGTGAGACAACAAAACTCAGTATTCTGGAGGCGTATGGGTCGTTGAAACCTTCATCGTCGCTAACATTCGACATTGGTAAAAAAACGTTGAACTGGGGGAAGGGTTATGCCTGGAACCCTGCGGCTTTTCTCGACAGACCGAAAGATCCCAATGATCCCGAACTCTCCCGGGAAGGGTTTATCATCGTGTCAGCGGACTATACTAAGAGCTTCGCGGGACCCCTCAAAACGTTTTCTTTCACGCCTGTTCTTGTACCCGTTTATTCAGGATTCAACGATGATTTTGGTGAAGTTGATCACTGGAATGGGGCTTCAAAATTCTATTTTCTCTTATACGACACCGATATAGACCTTATGTTTCTCACGGGTGGAAGCAGGACTACGCGATATGGGTTTGATTTCTCACGAAACATAACGACGAACATCGAAGTTCATGGGGAATTTTCGCTCATCAACGGCTATCAGAAAAGATTTACCGACAGCAATGGAAATATTGACGAAACCAGATACAGGGCGAAGAATTATCTCATCGGCTTGAGATACCTCACCGAGAGCGATACCACGTTCATTTTAGAGTATTACCGGAACGGCACGGGTTTCGGCAGGGGAGAGATAAAAGACTTTTATTCGTTTAGCGACAAAGCATTCAACCGGTATGTTACTACAGGAAATATCTATCAGATAAACAAGGCGCGGACGCTTCAGCAAGGTAGTTACGGCAGAATGAATCCTGCCAAAAACTACCTTTACTTGCGAGTGAGCCAGAAAGAACCTTTTGATATACTTTATTTTACTCCTGCCGTGACATTCATTGCCAACATTAATGACAAGAGTTTTTCCATAACACCGGAAGTGATGTATACTGGCATTACCAATCTGGAACTGCGTTTGACAACGGGCATTATCTCCGGCACAAGAGGCAGTGAATACGGTGAAAAACAGAACGATTATAAGGTGGAATTCAGAGCAAGGTACTATTTTTAGACACCTTTATCGTGGTTATCTTATTTAGCCATCCATACGGGGAGGTTTTTGTTAGTCTCTTTACTTTAGGATAATGTCCTCAGCATTGTATATTAGAGCGATCTCTTTCCGTCGAAGTTTCATGATGTGTGGACTATGATACATGCCTGTTGTATGGTTCTCCGCCACAATATTTTATCAATCATTCGTTATTAGCATTACTATCTGCTTATTTATGAATATAAATCATTTGAACTATGAAGTGGCGGCATATTACAATGGATTATATTCATCGCAATGTTTCGCAATAAAAGGAGAATGAAGATGAACCGGATAACGAACTTGTTTTCTTCACGCTGGGGAATTATAAGCACAGGTCTCTTTATAGGTGTTGTAGCGGCATTACTGCAAAAATTAGGGAATCCCGGTAATATGGGCGTTTGTGTGGCTTGTTTCGAGAGGGACATCGCCGGTGCTATCGGTCTACACCGCGCAGATCTGGTGCAGTATATGCGCCCGGAGATTATCGGTTTTGTTATTGGGGCATTGATTGCCGCCTATCTTTTTAAGGAGTTCAGGCCGAGAGGCGGTTCATCGCCGATCATCAGGTTTGTTCTCGGTATGTTTGCCATGGAGGGCCATGCTAAGATTGGCAGGCGGAGATTGGAATGCCATCTTCGGCATTCTGGGGCTTGGTGTTGGCGTGGGTATAGGGGCGCTTTTTTTGCGGAACGGATACGATCTCGGACGTTCCGGAAAGACACATACAACCGCAGGGATCATGATGCCGCTCATAATGCTTGGTCTCCTGGTACTGACGTTTATCTTTCCCTACATTCAAGGTCAGGGAAGTAATGGCATCCTTTTTTACAGTATAAAGGGTCCGGGTTCCATGCATGCTCCGCTCGCAATATCGCTTGTTGCCGGTCTTGCCATAGGTTTTGTCGCGCAACGTAGTCGTTTTTGTACGATGGGTGCGTTCAGGGACCTTTTTCTCTTTCGCCAAACCCATCTTCTCTCAGGCGTTGTAGCCCTTGTTATTGCTGCTTTTCCGACAGGCACATCTCCTTTCGGGAGTGATAGCTCTCGTAATTGCAGCTTTCGTTATGAATGTCGCACTGGGTCAGTTCCATCCTGGTTTTGCCAATCAGCCTGTTGCTCATACGATGGGTCTCTGGAACTTCATGGGAATGGTCCTGGCTGGTCTTGCCTTCGCGCTTGCTGGGGGTTGCCCCGGACGCCAGTTATTCCTTGCGGGGGAAGGTGATGGAGACGCGGCTGTTTTTGTTGTGGGGATGCTCGCAGGGGCGGCAATTGCTCATAACTTTGGTCTGGCAAGCTCACCGGCGGGCATTGGACCTTATGGAATTGCCGGAGTAGTCACAGGACTTGCAGTCTGTATTTTTGTAGGGTTTTCTTTCAAACCTAAAAGCGCTTAGAGGAGGCAGATCATGGAACATATCGTTGACGCACGAGGATATTCATGTCCGCAGCCGGTCCTTATGACCATAGCTGAGATCAACAGGACTATGAAAGGAACGATCACGATAATTGTCGATACCGATACATCAAAAGAAAACGTGGTGCGCGCTGCAGGAAGTAAAAGCTGGAATGTACACAGTATCGAGAAAGACGGGGAGGGCTATAGGATTACAATATCAAAGGC
>CAYQXM010000228.1:0-2918 GCA_964421295.1 uncultured Pirellulales bacterium | reverse complement strand
CCGTATACGAAATGCCAGGCAACTCAACGGCCAACCTCGATGTGAATGAAATGTTGCCATTGCCGAATTTATCGGCTGCGTCGCTTAAGTTTCTTAACTGGCGAGCGTTCAAAACCCCATTTTCAGTAATAACTCTAGCAGAGAAATGCACCTGATCTTTGTTGGATAAGAAACCCTGCTTCTTGACCTCATTTCTTTGCTTTGTCGATATATTCATGGGGTTCTCCTTTGTTCGATCCTGCGCTTTCCAGTCTGTTCACAACCTGATCCCGGCAACATGAATGTCTTCATCAATTATCAATAGTTACCGATTTCTTTTTTTCCCTTCATCATATCCTCTTCTCACGATTCCGGTTACATCGCAATCATGCAGTAATTAGGTTTTACCCGCGTAATTCAAACTATACCGGAAAGCTCCGTTTGACATTTCTTCTGAATTCCTCCATGGGGAATAATTATCTGACATGCTCTGGGACATTTCAAGCAGTTGGAGTTTCGAGCTGGTGGACATCATGTTTCATCGAGCCCACCCGGTATCCGCGCTGTGTGAGTTCAGCGATCAGTTTCTCCGGAAGAGTGGTTTTGCCGGTTCCGCTTTTTTCCACAACTGAAATCACAGGAGTGCTTACCAAATTTCCCTGCTTAATCCGATTATATTCTTCAGGTGTATTGATATTCAAAAACGAGCTTTGCCAATCCGCAGGCAATTCTGCTGCGCCCAGATATCGTATTCTAACCTGTGGATAGAAATCATAAATGCGAAACTTTTGTCGATCGAGCATATCTTTCATGGCGGGTAAACATCTTTTATGGTAGCGGGCAAAAAGCGGTTCCAGTCCATCCGGCGTTCTGGGAACCACTACATCGTATGCGCGGTCCTGCGAAATGACGAGCCGCGCGATATTCGCGCTGGGAGACGGCATGTCACATGAACATACAAATATCATGTCACGGCCTGATTTCATTAATCCTGTGTACAAACCACCCAATGCGCTGCCTGGGAATAAATCCGGATAGCAGCACACACCAGGCCGAACAAGATCTTTCCGGTCTCCGGCAATAAGGACTTCGGAGAATAGTTCCCTCATCATTCGAAGCGCTCGATCAAACAGGGTGATACCCCCGATCTCGAGCATGGTTTTATCTTTTCCCATTCGCCGGCTGCGTCCTCCGGCCAGAATAACCCCGGTGACATCCTTGTACAGGCCTTCAGACTGCATAGGCTCAGGCTCCATATTTCAAATTAAAAGTGCGCGGCATTGATGGCTCCGGCATTGATTTCTCCTACCTCTCCGGAACAGATATAACACCTTCAACCCTGACCATGGGCCTGCGCCAGTGTTCTACATCATCTTGCTTTACGACATAGCCGCGATGGGAGGCCGATCCTTTGAATTCACCGGACCGGACTTCCGTTATATCATGAGCCTGTTGCAATCCGATGGCCTCTTCCACAGTTACCATTTGGATCATCATCCGTTTTCCTTTTGTCTAATAGGGGAACAGGCTTATTCGGTACGTAGGGAAGAAAATAAACCATGCCGGCACATGGACGGCACAGTACTTTATTCTCTTTAATGATTTCTCTTCCGTCACGGACCACCTGGCCACACCGCTGGCATACAGTTTTTCTCCGCGATGGACCGGGCATTTCCAGTTCGTCCAATAGAACTTTCACCTGCTGAACACGGAAAAGCATTTCATCCGGCATCCGTTGGTAGCCGAGCAATTGCTTTTGGCTTGCATCGGTTTCCTCGGGCGCATACGCATCGGCCAATATTCTCGATTCTTCAGTAGAGACAATTCGATAGGCCACCCCTGTTTCAAGGTTTAAAAAGGTCGCCGCATTGATCCCATAATCCCTGAATTTCAGTGTCCGTTTTCCCATCCGGCATCCGGTAACGCTTTGAATTGCATCGGTCGCGCATCGATCGATTTCCACATAGACCATCAGTTTTTTCAGATTGGGCGGGGCCTTTGGGTCATCGATACCGACAAGATGGCAGCCCAGCATGGCCATTCTCACACCGAGCACCTGACCGGCGCATACATGCCCATGCGTTGCCTTCGCTTCATCCAGCAAAACTTCCAGCGCTTTCATAAATTTCGTCTCCACTGAGATAAGCTAAGTACCCTCACTGCTATTAGACACACCCGGCCGGTTTTGATAGGCCGGCCATTTTACACGCCCCATCACCAGGTCCGGAACGCCACAACTCCCAGAAGCGTTCTTTTGGGAGGCCGGTTTTTTTTGAAAGGACCCTTATCATGGGGGCGATTCCGTTCCTCTCGAAGTACTCACGAATAACATTCATCACTGCCCAATGCTCGTCGGTAAGATCTTTGATACCTTCGGCCTGCTTAATCCACTCGACCCATTCGTCACACCAGTTCTCATAGTTCTCAAGGAATCCGGCCTCATCTATCTGGAATCTCTTCCCATTGAATTCAACGATCGGCATACAAACCTCCTGAGTAAGCCTGCAAAGGCTTACAACTTCTAATAAACGATTTAAGAAATTGCTGATATGTCATTTATCAACTGCTTCCCTTTATTGCTAAGGAACAACGACGCGTCTTCCTTTTCCTCACAAACCCCGTAGCCCATCTTCGATGCGACCCATATCTCTCCCATTGCTGCATGGACAAGTTTCACTATGTTGCGCCGGAGCGTTGGCGTGGGAATATGCATTTGCTTAGCGATCTCTTCATCGTTAATTCCTTCATTTTCGGCAATTCTGCAAAAAACCAGCATCTGAGAGAGGGTAGCCTCAGGGCTAAACATTTTTTCGAACACCTCCAGTGCCTTTCTCAATTCACTTGTCTTCATAGTCTACTCCTTTCGTGTAATTAGTAACTAATTCCGCTCGTCTTTCTATTGGAGGAAAAAGCAACCCATAGCTATACAAGCGGGATAT
>CAYQXM010000227.1:2510-3101 GCA_964421295.1 uncultured Pirellulales bacterium | reverse complement strand
GGAACATCCACTTTTGAAGGGATCATATTCATAATACTTTAAACTCTTTTAAGTATCTTTCACCATTCATTTTAATATCTGTCGGAATCCCTGTATGATGATATCGCCAGCCCCATTTTGCTGTCACATCCGGTGGATCATTATTTTTTCTTTTCATTTTGATTAATAGTCCAGTACATTTACAGCACTTATATAATTATACTTGTTTATACTCTTAAAGTAAACATATAAAGATTTATTACAAAAACTTGCAACAGGCAAGTCCAATAAAGACCTAATTTTGTCTATTTAAGACATGTTTTAGGTCTTGCTTTTTACTATCTAGCAAATTACTAGCAAAATGTAATATAGTATATCAAGCGCTTTGACGTTATTACATAAAAAAGTTAAAATAAAAATTGAATTTTTCTAATTCTAAAGAAGATACGAAAGTTATTTATTTTAAATTAGATAACAGTTTATTTGTTGTCTTGTTTTTTGGTGTCTTAAGCAGCTTACGCTCTAACCTATCGGCTGTTATGTTGTCTAATTTCAACTAAGAGGGTAAAGTGCTATTGAAGGAAATCTGCAATTTCGAGGGAGCTGTTGAGT
>CAYQXM010000227.1:1222-2500 GCA_964421295.1 uncultured Pirellulales bacterium | reverse complement strand
CACGTTACCGACTTGGTTTCCACGTTGTAGGGCTTGCAGTCCAGGTTGTTTTCCGAGATGAGCAGCACACTGTTTTTTTCCCTCGCCAACACCCGCCAGGAGATCGGTTCCTTGCCGTTAGCTGTGTTGTTGTCTCAGTTTCAGAGTAGAGGCAAAGAAAAAGATTGAAGAAAAACTGCAATTTGGGGGGAGCGCCTAAGTTTGGATGTGGCTTCTAGACGCTTAGAATTGTTAAAGCTTGAAGGATTAGGCTTTTCTCAAGTTGAGATTGTGAAGGAATTAAGCGTAAAATGCACGTGTTCTAAGCGTACAGTGTATAGTGATTTTGAGACCCGTGAATATTGGCAAGCCAGTTTGCAAAGCGGCATAAAGCCAAACGAAGTCTTATTGAAGGTGCTTAATAGGTATGAGCAGATTTATCGCCAAGCGAGCATGAGGTTTTTGTCATCTTCCAATGAGCTGGCGCGCATAGCAGCACTCAACATAATGCTAAAGACGAACACTGTATTTGCGGAAACAGCGGTTTTGCCTGAGTTAATGAGTCGGTTGCGATCTTTGGAGGATAAGGCTGCAAAAGGGGTTTTTGTGCCTTGAAACCCTGGCAGCTAAACAAACGAGTAAATACCCTTGCCTCTCAGCTGGCAGACTGCACCAAAACAGACACCACAATTGATTGGAACTGCCTAAGTGAACCAGAACAGCAACTCCTAATAAAAGTCGACGAAATAATCAAACAATATGCACCCTCACAACCGCCACAAGACATCATCGAAAAATACGCAGATTTATGGTACAAGGGCTTGGAAATTTTTGGCAGAAGAGCAACTGAACTGTTCGTTGAAGTAGTGCCTGAATCCTTTTGTTGTGATGAGCTGGAAAAATGGTATTTCAAGCTTTATTTTCATAATTTTTGGCTTGATTGGATGGAGAGCATACAGAAAGCCCGCGACATGCCAAAGGAGCAGTTGGATGCGCTAATTGCAGAACGGCGGGAAATGGGCATCTTAGACAAGGTGTTTCGTCTAAAAAGATACCCACCGCCCGCACTCCAAAAACAAGCAGCATCAAGGAGTTCTGAACAATGAAACCTGAACTGTTAACCAAAAGGATCGCAGCATTATCCGAGAAATTAAAGTCAGTGCAGTCGGAAGGAATTAAGATAGATTTTTACTCTTTCACTGAACAGGAACAGTTAGTTTTGCTGAAGAATTTTGAGCTAGATGAAAAGTACCACAATAAGTGGACTCGTGAAGTCGTACTGGAAAACAAGGACATTAT
>CAYQXM010000227.1:0-1212 GCA_964421295.1 uncultured Pirellulales bacterium | reverse complement strand
TATCCTTAGTCGAGTAATCGAGTTATTCACGTTTGTTATGCCTAAAGCCATGATGCTTGATGAGCTTGAGCAATGGTTCTTCAAGTTTGACTTTAACGAGTTTTTTAGGCATTTGTTAGAGAGCCAAAAAAACCTGCAGAAATGGTCAAAGAAAGACCGAGAAGATTTCCTACGCGATGTTAAATTAGAACCTAAAACCGCCAAGAAAAATAAAAGAGGGTAGAATTTGATGGAGAAAAAAACAACAATTAAAGTTCCAGAAGCATATTTGCCGCTGATGGAAGATATTCGTCTTCTTCAGTCGGACCAAAATAATCCAAACGTGACTACGCTTAGACAACAAGAGCAAATTTGGGCGAGTTTACAAAAGTACGGTTGGGCATACCCAATATTAACCAATAATGACGGAATATACGTCGATGGAGAAAACCGTGGTCAGGTTTGCTTGGAGCACAGTGAGTTTTACGCTCCTGTTCTGCGATTGCCAGTCACCGACGTAGATAGACGTATGCTCAGGCAGATTTTAAACAAGCTCAAAGGCAAACACAACAAAGAACTTGACGCCGCCGAATACATGCGCATAGCAGAGATGGGTGAAAAGGAAGGATTGAAGGCACTGCTTGCATCAGTTGGTGAAAGACTACCGCAAGAACTGTTAGATCGAGAGTTCTCGGTTACCATTCCAGCAACTTATGAGATAATTGTAGAATGTAAAGACGAAGCTAACCAAAAAGGTATTTTTGAGAAGTTAAAAGAGGAGGGATACAAACTACGGATTTTGACATTGTAAAGCAGTGGAATCAAGCAGATAGTTTTAGGTCGCAAAGCGTGGTTGGCTGTTATTCGCTGTCTGATGTTAAGTTGGAGAAGCACTTCAAAGGATCCTTACCGATAGATAACGATGATTGGCAGGTAGGCGTAATTGTAGGGCGCAGTGGCTCAGGCAAAACAAGCATAGCCAAGCAACTTTTCCCTGATGCTTACATACGAGGTTTTGAATATACAAGTAAATGTGTCCTTGATGATTTCCCAGAAGAACTTGAAACGTCAGAGATTACGCGGATGCTTTGCAGTGTAGGGTTTGCTTCGCCGCCGGATTGGCTAAAAAGTTACTACTGCTTAAGTCAGGGCGAGAAGATGCGAGTGGATATTGCAAGAGCTTTATGCCTAGACAAGCCGCTTATCGTCTTTGATGAGTTCACAAGTGTAGTA
>CAYQXM010000226.1:0-3116 GCA_964421295.1 uncultured Pirellulales bacterium | reverse complement strand
GCTCCTATCCCGGCTGCGACAACAAAGGCATCTGCTGCCAGTGCCTCAGCTACCACCTCTCTTCCAGGCAACTGCCGGGCTGCTGCCGATGATTGGAGCGAGGGCGGGACCAGTTGGGGATTCTGTTTGCGGGCCTCGACAAACTCGGACAGCCTTTGCTGGTACACCCACGCCTCAATGGCCGCCCAGCTCACGCCGGACCCAGGTTCGTCCGTGAACGCCGGAGATTCCTTCCGGGGCCTGAACCGCCATCGATCCAGGTCCTTCACCCGATTCAGAGCGTTCAGCATGCGGAGCGATTCGTAGGCGTAGAACGTGTCGTGGGCGTCGCCCGAGAAGAACAGGCCGTCATTCTTCCTGAAGGACCCGAACAGTCCCCCGCCATGGTGGAATCGGAGAATGCCTGCCACGCAGGCCTCCCGGTCGATTGCGTCCAGGCCACCGAGCAGCGAGAGAATAACCAATGAGTTGTACGTGTCATGAAGCGGCGTAGAACCCAGGCAGTGAAACAGGCCGTGCACCAGGTTCCTGTCCGGGATGGGCCGCCTGCCTTCCAGGGAGTTGCCGGCAACGACCTGATGCACGCGGATTTGGGCGACGATCGGCTCGGCGTCCACCAAATCCAGACAGTCGAAGACCTGAATGACTCGAAGGCGATGGGAGAGCCATTCCACTTCCAGCGCCGTGTAGTCCTGTCCTTGCACCGGTATCTCCTGCGGGTACGTCAGGCGGGCGAACGAGACAGGGGACAGCCCGGCAAGGTAGTCCCTCACCACACTTGGCGTGACACCCCGGCCGGCCAGATCAGGCAGCGTGATGATCCCTCCCAGAATCGCTCTCTGAAAGTCCTGGAAATCGAGCATCACCCGCACCATGTTCCTGGGTTCCGGGTCAGCCTCCGACAGGTGCCCGCGCACCTTTGTCCAGGTGTGCTGTCGGACGACTTCCCACGCTTCAGCCGTGAACAAGTGGCTAGGCGGAAATGTCAGCCCCCCGAACTCCAGGAAATAATTGAATGCCTGCCCGGCTTCCCTTCGATCCAAGGACAGTTGCGCGAGGGCGAGGCGGACCTCGTTCTCGGTCAGCTTCACAGGCTCAAGACGCCGGCCCTCTGCGAGTCTCTCTTTCCCGTTCCAGAGGGAGCGCACCACCACGCCCTGTATCAGTATCAGCACACCCAGGCCGACCATCACACCCGAACGCCAACGTGCGGCCTTGGATCGCTCGGGTGGTTCGTTGAAGATCCCCTCGTCGGGCTGTTCACCCAGAGATCGCTCGGCCGGACGACAGTCCCCGGCCAGGAAGGCATCGAACGCGTGACTCACAGCCCTCGCCACCCGTTCCTCCAGAACAGCCCGATCGAGGCCGGGCGCGTTCGGCAGAGAGCGGAGGCTCGCCAAGTCACCATCCGCCAGTGACGCCTGTATGCTACCATCGAACGGGATCGTCAGCGCGGAGCTGTCACGCCATACGAATGGAGAGAATCCATCCTTCCATACGGTGGAGCAAACAGGAGCCAGGCGAAACTGGACGGCTCCTCGGATCCTGCGGTAGTTCACCACCAGCCTGCGTTGCCCAAGAGAGCGGCCGAATGCAAAGACTTCCTCGCGCGTGAACACACGGGCGGGCTCGCCGCCGGGGTATTCCGGCACCAGATTCTGCGACGCACGGAGGAACAGGCTGTAGTCCATGCGTCTGGGCAGGTGTCGGTGGGCCAGACCGATGAGCAGCATGAACGCGCCCATGAAGAAGGGACCGCTCGCTGTTGTGGATAGGTCCAGGAACCCCGAGGCGAGAAACTCAACGGTCAGGATGCCAATGGCAAAGATGCTATAGATCTCATAGCGGCTTCGAACAATCCTCAATGGACGAACCATAGCCAGCAGCCAGACCAGTCCCATCAGTCCGACGACCTGCATGAAGCCCTGACGCCCCAACAGCAATCCGACCACGCCCATGACGAGCAGAATGGTTGCCACGAGCACGGGAGTACCGATCAATACTCGGTTCAGTGTTCGTCTGTGGAGCTGGGCACGGAATCCATCCGGATCCCGGAAGTTCCGCTGCTCCATCCGGTGCATCCAGACGTTGAACAGCATTCCCGGGACAACACCGCCCAGCCATATACCGATCATCGTGAACTGGAACGGGAGCCACTTGCCGGCGCCGGCCGCGACCTTGACCAGGACGCCGGTGCCGCTCGCGGCGACGGCGCCCTCCGCTTTCTGTGTGGCCAGTATGGCCATCACGGCCGGGGCTATTGCATGGCGCGGACGCAGTCGGCCCAGCGAGCCTTCGAGCCTCTCTTCCAGGCGATCACGCAGGACCCGGCGAGCCCGATGGAGGCGGGTCTTGAATGCGGTCTCGGAAAGACCCAAAGCACGGGCCGCTTCCGGCATGCTCTTGCCTTCGAGGTAGAACAGGATGAGACACTCGCGGTGACGTGCGGGAAGTCTCGTCAGCGTCTCGCGGAGCGTTTCCACCGAGACGGGCCCTTCGTCCGTCGCCCGACAATCGACGGTTTGAGCGTCCTCCGCCTGCGTCAGGGCCCATCGCCGGCGATTCTCCAACTCGTTGCGGCGCCTCAGTCCCAGGCTGATGGCGGCGTTGCGGGCAATAGCCGTGATCCACACGCCGAATCGGCTGTTCTCATTGAGAAAAGCCAGATGGCGGTAGCCCTTGACGAAGGTTTCCTGGGTCACCTCCTGCGCCAGGTCCGGGTCTCCCAGGCGGGACCAGGCCACCGCATAGACCCTCCGCTCGTGACGATCGACCAGCTCACGATACCGCTGCCGATCCCCGTTCTTGACGGCCACCACCGCTTGTGCGTCCAGATTCGTATCCATGCCAACTCCTGATTTTCATGTCCTGTCTACCGACAAGACACGGCGCACAGACAGAAGGTTACCGAGAAAGACCACGCGACATGCTTTCCATTTACTAATCACGATTCATGAATTACGATTCGGTCGTACCCGATCATAGCTGGCAAACAACAAATAAGTGGTAGTTATCCGGAGTTTCGCCGATCATGGAATGCCGTAAGGACAAGAATCTCAAAAACTGCAACTGCTCCTATCCCGGCTGCGACAACAAAGGCATCTGCTGCCAGTGCC
>CAYQXM010000225.1:1286-3129 GCA_964421295.1 uncultured Pirellulales bacterium | reverse complement strand
AATTGAGCATGATTGATGATCTGACCCAGCTTTATAATTCCAGACATTTTTACGCGCAGTTAAAGAAAGAAATCGAGCGGTCGAACCGCTACGAACAGCCTTTAAGTATCATGCTTTTGGATCTTGATAAATTCAAGGACTTTAACGACAGATACGGCCATGTCGAGGGAGACAATGTTTTATGCCGGTTGGGCAAGGTCATAAAACGATGTTTGCGTGATACGGATTCCGCCTATCGCTACGGCGGCGAAGAGTTTACCATTATGCTTCCCATGACCAAGAAAGAGGAAGGACTTTTAATTGCGAAAAGAATCCAGACAGAATTAAGTAAAGAGGTTTTTTCACCCGAACAGGATTTGAAAATTTATATTACAGCGAGCATAGGTCTGTCCCAACATAAACTCAAAGAAGAAATAAGGGCGTTCGTTCATCGCGTAGATCAGCTCATGTATAAAGTAAAAAAGACCGAAAGAGGAAAGATTTGCTGTGATGACGGGATTATGCAATAAACACCATATATCATGAACTGTTATGAAGGATATTTTTAGTATGAAAAATAAGCCGATCAAAGCCGCCACTGTAAAGAATGCCGCGAAAACAATAAAGAAAAAAGTTCCGGCACCTAAAAAGTCTTTGATGTCTCCCAAAAGGAAAAGTGAAAAAAAGAAAACAGCTATAAAAGCTTCTTCAACCACTCATAGAATCAAGTCTTCCAAAGCAGAATCATCGGATAGATACCTGAATATTATTAATAATATTCAGGAGTGTTATTTTGAAATTGATCTTAGAGGCAACTTTACATTTATGAACGATGCAGGGTGCCGTACCCTGGGATATACGAAGAGGAAGTTAATTGGCTCAGACAGCAGGCTCTTTGTAGAAAAAGAAGATGAGGAAAAAATCAGGAAAGCTTACCGCAGAGTTAAGAAAACGGGGAAACCATATGAGGGGCTCAACTGGCAAATTACAAGAAAAGATGGCTCAAAAAGATATCTTGAGGGGCTCATTTCATTACTTATAGATTCAAAAGGCAAACCAACCGGATATTGTATAATTGCCAACGATTTCACAGAGCGTATTCAGTCGGAAAGATTACTGAAGGATAAGAAAGAACGTTTACGCGGTATTACCGCAAGCCTGCCGGGAGTTATTTTTCAGTTTTATGCGAAAGACAATGGCGAATATGGAATAAACTATGTCAGCGAACCGGTTGGCGGATTCTCAAAAATAATGACCGATGATGAGATAAAAAATGTGGATATTACCTTTCCTTCCTTTCTCTCCCGTATTCATGAAAAAGATAGGGAAAAATTTCTCACTTCAATCGATATGGCGGTAAAGAATGTAACTCCCTGGTCATTTGAAGGACGTGTTGTGCAGTCTGGCAAGATTACCTGGTTTCAGGGACTATCATCTCCGATACGCCTGAATGACCAGACAATCTTCAACGGGATGTTGCTAAATATTACGGAACGTAAGCTGGCTGAAGAAAAATGGCGAAAATCAGAAGAAAAATTCCGTAAAATATTTATGACGGAACCGGACTGCATCGGCATAACACGATTGAAAGACGGTCTTATTCTTGACGGTAATCAGGGATTTGAAGATATCATCGGCTGGAAAGTGGAGGAAGTAAAAGGAACAAAATCCACCGGTGCGCCCATGAATTTCTGGGTGGATTTATCGGAGCGGGAATTCATGGTGGCTCAGTTCAAGGACGGCAAGGATGTCATGCACCGTGAATTCAGATTTCGGCGCAAAGACGGCGCAATCCGCAATGGAATCTATTCGACGCGCCCCATCGATATCGACGGCGAAGAATGCTTTATTTTTATTCTTCAGG
>CAYQXM010000225.1:495-1276 GCA_964421295.1 uncultured Pirellulales bacterium | reverse complement strand
TTACCGATCGAATACTGGCCGAGGAAAAATTCCGCAAAATTTTTATGACATCGCCGAATCTGATTGGCATTACCCGGATGACTGATGGCGTTCTTATCGATATTAATCAGGGGGCTAAGGATCTGGTCGGCTGGGACCGGGAAGCGGTCATCGGAAAAAATATTACCCAGCCGCCTTTCAGCTTCTGGGTGGATATCTCGGCACGCCAGTATATGATCTCGGAACTCAGAGCGGGCCGGGAAGTTCTGCACCACGAATTTGAATTCCGTCATAAAGACGGCTCTATCCATACCGGCATCTATTCCGCGCGTCCTATTAATATGAGCGGTGAAGACTGCCTTGTCTTTATCATGCAGGATATCACCGAACGTAAAAAGGCCGAGGAAGAACTCAAACAAAGCCGCGAAAATTACAGAAAATTATTCAGCGATCATTCCGCTATAAAAATAACAGTGGATCCAGATACCGGAGCGATTCTCGACGCCAATCAGGCGGCCATCGAATATTACGGCTGGACACACGAAGAAATGACACAAAAGAAAATTTGGGACATCAATACCCTTCCCCCCGATGAATTGAAAAAAAGAATGGACATAATCCGGCAGAATAAAAAAATGCATTATGAGTCCATGCATAAACTTGCGGATGGCTCTTTAAGAGATGTCGAAGTGTTCAGCAGCAGAATCGAATTTATGGGCAAGGAAGTGCTCCATTCCATCATTCACGACATTACCGACCGCAAACGTTTCGAGAAGGATTTAAGAAAAAATGAATTGATGTA
>CAYQXM010000225.1:0-485 GCA_964421295.1 uncultured Pirellulales bacterium | reverse complement strand
TCCGCTGGCAGCTTTCCTGCTTGTTGATAGAAAGTTTACCCGTGTAAATCCTGCAATTTGTGAAATGACAGGATACTCGCCAGAGGAACTAATTGGTCAATCTGTAAGTATCGGTTACACAAGTCAGGAAGAATTTGAACGCGTCGGCAAGATCGTCTACGAACAAGTGCGGGGAAAAGGGGTCGGCGTTGCTGAAACCCGTTTTAAGAAAAAGAGCGGCGAATTATTTGATGCCCTGTTATATGCATGCCTGGTTGATCCTGATGACATTTCTGCGGGATACCAGATCATTTTAATAGACGTAACCGAACGTAATAGCATCGAACAGGCGCTGAGGGAAAACGAAGAAAAATACCGTCTGCTCGCTGATCAATCCATAATGGGAATGTACATCGTTCAGGACGGGTATTTCAAGTATGTCAATTATGCGACATCTCTGATTACCGGATATTCCATAGAAGAAATGCTCAATTGGAAAAAGGATG
>CAYQXM010000224.1:0-3231 GCA_964421295.1 uncultured Pirellulales bacterium | reverse complement strand
CAATCGAAGGCTTGCATGTGTTCCCCTCAGAAACAAACTTTCTGCTAGTAAAAATAACCAACAAGAAAATGACTTCAACTAAACTTAAAGAAGAAATCTCTAAAGAAGGCATGCTCATACGTGACTGCTGCACCTTCGTAGGCTTAGACGACACATACTTCCGCGTCACAGTACGAGCCGATAAGGATAACCAGAAACTTGTAGAAGCAATAAAACAAAAACTAACTGCTTAATCTTAACCTTTTTTTGCTTTTTCTTAAGGATGGTTATTCAGATACGACGATTCTTTTAAATAAGGGATTCCCTTCTAGTCTTAAAACTAAGAAAGTATCGTTTGATTTAATGGGACATGAATTAGAAGCTAATAAGTGGAAAGTTTAGGGTTTATTGATTACCGCTTTCTAATCTATTGGATTAAATGACCTTAATTTATGGATAATTAGATTGACTCCTGAACAAATGGATAAGACATTTTGCAAATTGGAAAAATCGTTCTAGACAACTATGCTTGGATCGGAACTAGAGGAGAACGCGTTTTTTCCTTTAATGCAAGCATATCTCTAAATATACTTGGATTTGCAAAATAATAGTTATCTTCATGGTAAAGAGCATTTTTGCCTACTAATTCTCCAAGAATATAGGTTAATCTTAGGTCAGACTTATGACCATAGATTTTTCTATAACATTGCAAAATAGAATCTTTTGTTGAGTACACAACTTCCTCTACTTCAAGCGCGGGTCTGTAATAACAGCTATCAACATGTACATAAGTCTCAAGTTGAGATATGCCGAACAATTCCTTTAAAACTGGATAACGCTTCCTTAGTACAAGAGACAGCACAGCTACTTTGAACTCATAGAAGCTACCACAGGTGTGTCTTAACTGTGAAAACATGTTACCATATGCAAAACCATTATCAACCTTTCGCACTAACTCAAGTCCTTCTAGTAAATGCAAATACTTCATCATTTTCTGCTTTTCTGTACGCCCACATGAGTCGATTATACGATTGGTGATAACTTCTTCTTTTTCCATATTTGAAATTAGCATACCAATCTTGGATAGCACCCATTGAGTTTCATCTAGTTGAGCTAAATAGTCTGAAGAGGCAGAGACAATTATTCTTTCGGCTCTCTCTTGCCACATATCAAGTAATGATGTTAAATTTTGAACACATTTTTCTCTTGGAGTTGCTTCCATTGGTTTCGATTCATTTCCTAATTTGATAACGCCAAGACGTCCTAAGGATAAGAATTTTATCTTTGGCTTTTCAGAACGGTCATCATGTATTATTCGTGGATAATCAGATTGGAGTTCGGCTAGCCAGGTCTTACTTTGTTGGTCATATTTAGGCTCAGCAATTGAAATCAGATTTCCATAGTTCTGAATAACGTATTGCCTGATCTGCCTTTTAGCGTCGTCTTTTGAGAGCATTCCATCCGACCTATTAAGAGAACTCATCCAATATTCTCCTTTGACCTATTTTAATAGTTATAAGGATTCTGAATACTGAATCCCATTTTGATGTGAAAACAGATAACTCTTCGACCATTTTTCCAAAGATTGGATCATTATAGTAAATGTTAGAATGATTAATATCTATTCCAGTAATAACTACGCCGTGTGCACAACTACGACCATCATCACCCATCTCTATCCAAGCTATTACTGGGCGACCAGCAAGTATTTCATTTTCTATTTCCTGAATTGTATGCGATTTCATTTCATGATTAAATTCTATTGAGGGTGAAGCTCGCAAAATACGCTTATCCTTATTCAAATTCATTACTTTATCGGGAAAAGTTCCATCTTGACATGTTTCAATTACTTTTGCAATTTCTTCAAGGCTTATGTTGGGAATTCTACCGTTCAATTTATCGATAACATATTGTAAAACCATTTTAACACATCGTGGAACACAAGAGAACCCGTCATCTTGAAGAGGAAGTTCAAGCGGTACATCTAATTGGATTTGCCTGTACCCCCTTTGCTTGATTATTTTCAATAATATTATTTTGCAATTTGTCTATAGTTATCACTTTTAGAATATAACATTTTTCACTTTCAGGTTTTTGTTAATATTTTTTTTTAATTCGAACCAGTTGAACCTTACATTTACACAGTTTTCTGAAGTAAGTATTTGATACAAGATTATTAATATTTGAGAGCTCCGCTTTCTTCTAATTTTTTATGCAATTATGGTTTTTAGACGTAGCTTTTTATTTTACAGCAACTATACAAGGGCAAGGCGTATGTTGGATGGCTAATGTTGTTGTTTCGCTTTCAGGCGGAAAAGACTCTGTTTTCGCACTCTACACGGTACTTAAAGAAGGCTTAAACGTAACGTATTTGATGTTTATTTCAACAGGTGGTAAAGCCCATCTTGAAAACAAGAAGATGATTGAGTTAATCAGCCAAGCAACTGGCATCCCAGCAATAGTTGTGGGCAAGAAGCCTGAGGATGTGCGTAAAGGTCTAAAGAAGCTTGGCGCAGACATCCTGGTTTCAGGCGTAACAACAACACCAGAGCACTTGGACTATTACCGTGAGATTCTTGATCCGATCGGAGTAAAGCAGTACACGCCGCTTTTCGGCAAAAATCCTCTGGAAGGTCTTGCTGAGATGATTAGGCTTGGTTTCCATAACCTGATTATTGAGGTTGATACTTCGCTTGGGGCAAACAAGGATTGGCTGGGCAAAGAAATCGACCAAACTATTCTGGATGAAATCAGAACCCGTGTTAAAGAGAAGAAGATTAATCCTATCGGTGAATGGGGAGAATACCACACTTTAGTTGTGAACTGTCCAATTTATAAGAAGCAGATTCATGTGGAAAAAACTAAGGTTGAGTGGAAAGGCACCAAGGGTTACTACTTCATTAAGCAGGCAAGTCTGCAGCCTAAGCTTTAAGCGGTTTTGTGTTTAGCTTTATTTCTGGCGAGTAGGATTTCTACTGCTTTTTTAGGGTCACGAATTGCCCGTAGCAGTCGGTCATGGGTAACTGTTGGATTAACCAGGTTTGCCTCCGCTGCTAGGCAGCGTAAATCGTCTGCTGTGAATTCTGGGGTTTCGATTAGGGGCTGGACTGCTGAGAGTGCGTCGTCGCTAAAGTCGCTTGTTAAATAGTTGCCTTCTTTGGCTTGGCGATAAAGCTCTGTGCCATAGAGGGGTGTTGCGTAACTGAAATAGAAGTACTCCGCGCCAAGCTGCCGCAGTTTATGGGCGAACTT
>CAYQXM010000223.1:0-3307 GCA_964421295.1 uncultured Pirellulales bacterium | reverse complement strand
ACAAAATCGTCTCTGGAAACCAAAATATGCTTGATCCGAAACACAGCCGCTACCGGACTTGGGACCCTTGTCGTGAACGTCGCATTGGACTTTCTCTGCGCCCAAGGAACTAGGGACAGTCACCTAATATGGGAACAGATGAGGGCCTGTCCTCAAAATAGCAAGTAAGGAATCCGGCGGACAGATTGCGAAGTAGTCAAAAATGTAGTGGGCGCAACTAGGGACGGACGCTGGTATAATGATGGCGTGCGGCTCGGCGGTGGATGCCGGGCGGGGGCAAATGAGATCGGTGGGATAGGAGAGAACGGCTATGTGCGGCAAGGCGAAGAACCACGTGCGTCTCATAGCAATATCGAGCGTGCTGCTGTGTGCGGCGGTGGCGGCGATCAGCGTCGTGCGTGCGGCAGAGGCGGGCGGGCCAACGTTTTCATTGAAGGAGGTCTCCGTCTTTGACCTGCCACCCAACAGCGCGCAGGACTTCCTCATCGGACAGCGGACCGAGTGTGGCAGCAAGGCGGACCCCAATGTGACGAAGTATCCCCGGTTCGAATCGAGTCAGCCGCTCTACGGGCGCGTGGACTTCTCGGATCCGATAGGCGGGAAAGACGCGAGAATCGTCTGCCCATTCGCGCTCGACGAATCCGGCGGGATGGGCAAAGGATACGATCGGCTGTACTTCGATCTGAATCATGACCGCGATCTGACGAACGACGGCGTCGTGGCGGCGCAGAAGAAGCCGTCTCCGAAAGCGATGCTGAACTATGCGGAAACCACCCAGGTGTGTTTCGAGAACGTAGCCGTTCCGCTTCCGTGTGGTTCCGAAGGGCAGCGCCCGCTCGAAATGATGCCGCGGCTGACCATCTCCCAGGGAACCTACAAGATGCTGAGCCTGGTCACGACGAAGGCCTTTCAGGGCCGGATCAGGCTGGGGGGCCGGACCTGCAACGTCCTCCTGGGGCATGGCCTGATCGCGAGCAGCTGGTTCGACAGGCCCTTCACAGCCCTGCACGTGACTCCGGAAGGGAGCAACAGACCCTGGGATTGGTGGGGCGGAAATCGGTTGAACGCCATTCACAAAGTCGACGGCGTCTTCTACACGTTCTCCGCGACGCCAGCGGGGGACAAGTTGACCGTCCATCGCTATACGGGCCCTCTCGGGACGCTCGTGGTCGACGCCGGCGGACGCAAGATCGAACGGCTGGAGATCGCCGGGTCCTTGCGCTCGGAGAAGACGGGCGTGGCGGTCGGCGAACCCAGCAGCAGCGGTGAGCGCTCCTACACCCGCTCGTGCCAACTCCCCATCGGGGATTACCTGCCGGAATACATTCACCTCGAGTATGGCAAGTTGCGCATCGGCCTTTCCAACAACTATCACACGGACGGCAAGCCGCGGGACATGACCAACCGGCAGTGGGTCTATGGGATTCATATCCGTGAAGACAAGCCGTTCGCGTTTGACTTCTCGAACAAACCGGCGGTTCTGTTCGCCAGTCCCGCCAGGGACTTCCGGATCAAATGCGGTGAAGAGCTCACCGTCAAGGCCGTCCTGATCGACCCGGCCATGGACTTCATGATTCGGGACTTGAGCGACACGAGCCGCAAGCAGCAGAAGCAGATCAGCAATCCCGATGGAACCAGCCAGACGGTGACGCAGGGGAGCTTCTCGCTCGATCCCAAGGTGACGATCGCGCGTGCGAATGGGGAGATTGTCGCCGAGGGCGTCATGCCCTTTGGCTGAGACGGCACCTGCGGGTACTCGTGGCGAGTGCCGAAAGACCTGAAGCTTAACGGCGGCGAAGAGACCTTTACGATCACTGTGACCTACGACACACTGGAACTGTACGGCACCGTAGTCGGCAAACGTGACCTGACCGTCGTTCAGAACTGAGCGCTGCGTCCCAGGGGGACTGTGGGCGCCGGCATGGATTCTGCTTGCCCTGAGGCGTCGGTGGTTCTGGCTGCACGCCCTGCTCGCCTGGATTCTCAGGGGGCCCGTTGCCACGATGGTCCTGCCGCTCTTCCTGGGGGTTCTTTGGGTCCTGGTCGTGAACGTCGCATTGGACTTTCTCTTCGCCCGGTCGGAGAGACGAAAGCGCTCGACAGGCCGGTTTGGGGCAGCTATGTTATGCAGGATGGCTGACGATGGTCACAGCCCAAGAACCAACAGGGAAATCCCTGGTAAAGGAATTGCGGACGAACAGGAGCGCTATGGATACTGCCGACTTCTTCCAGGAAAAACGGGGCAAGTCTTTAGAGGATCAGTTCTTTCTGGAGCAGGACAAGATCCTGATCGAGAAACTCCATCAATTGGAAAAGATGAAGGAGACCAAGGAGGCTATCGCGAAAGTCTCCGGCATTGCGGATGAGGATGTGCTGCAGAAACTCGTCGAGCTCAATATCAGGCCTGAGATTATAGCCTCCCTGGCACTGGTTCCTCTGATCACCCTGGCCTGGGCCGACGGCAAGATCGATGAAGAGGAGAAGGCAGCGGTGCTCGCGGCCGCGGGCAAATCCTTTGTGTCCAAAGACAGCCCTGATTCCACTCTGTTGCAGCAATGGATGGAGCATAAGCCCGGCCCGAGACTCCTGGAGGCCTGGAGGCACTATATCAAAGGTCTTTGCGCCGAACTCAGCGAGCATCAAAAGACCGCCCTCAAGAACGATTTCATCGGTCACGCCCGGCAGGTCGCCGAGGCCACCGGCGGCTTCCTGGGCCTGGGCAACAGAATATCGAAACCGGAAAAGGAAATGCTCGAAAAGCTCGAATCCGCTTTCGACGAACAATGAGAAATTCCCGCGCGGATTCCGGGGCCGTCTATGAGCGGGCCAAGGCCAAGAGGATAGAGGGGGACCAGGGACAGTCACCCGATACGGGACAGGCGATGCACGCCGACGACAGATGAATTGTGAGTCAAAGCGTGATCAGAGAGATGGCAACGCGATAGGAGGCAGACTCATGAATGCGCGACAAGGTGTGATACTGATCGTGGGACTGGCGTTGGGATTCCTCCTGACGCTGTATCCTCCGCGGGTACTCCGGGAGTCGCCCACCGTGCGTGCGCCACGCGGTTTTCTCTTCTCGGACGAGCTCTACCGTCACCAGACGTATGATCCCGTCACCCGGATGGGCAAGTCGGTGACGTACTACCTGCTGGACAAGGACCGGATGCACCTGGAGTGGGCGGTCATCGGATGGGGCACGGCGGCACTCGTTGTGGCTTTCCGCCCGTGGGAGCGCAAACCCGGCGGACCTCCCGCGTCGCCGCCATCGCAGCGCAATTAGAATCGGCATGGGCCCACGGTCCCG
>CAYQXM010000222.1:0-3378 GCA_964421295.1 uncultured Pirellulales bacterium | reverse complement strand
GATCGACCAGAGTGACACCTACCAGAAAATGTGCGAAAGATAATTGACACTACCCACGACCACAAGGATAGACCCGGCCTCGTTTACATCCTGCAAGGAACGATCACGGACTATCGCCATGGAGTCTCTACGGAGTATGGGCCGGGAGTGGGCTGGCCCGAGGACAGGAACACCTTACACTGGCTGGAGAATCGAGGCACCGTTCCGGCGGTGGAGATTTCGGTCGATATCGTCCGGCAAGAGTGAGCTTGACGCGGGCGAGGCGTTGTCCGGATCGGCCATTTCGTTTGACACCGCGGTTCACATTGATACTTGATGATTGATGATTGGGTCGTTTCCCCGCTTCGTGGTCTTCGCGTCCTTCGTGGTTAAAGGGTCAGCATGGGCCAAGGCTCATCCTACCTTCTGATCTCTGTCCTGTGACCTCTGTCGGTCAGAGGTTGTAAAGCTCTTCGTCTTCGAGGGCTTTGAAGCCGGCTTCGGTGACAACCTGGCGGGCTTGGGCCATTTGGGCGGCGTCCATTTCCATGCAGGCGACGCCGGTGTGGTGGGGTTGGAGGACGAAGCCGTAGGCGTCGGCGACGCTGATGCCGTGATCGGCCAGCGCGGCGGCGAGCTTGTGGAAGTTGCCCGGGTGGTCGGGGACAGAGACGGCGAGGATGTCCTTCAGGGCGCAGGCGCAGCCCAGATCGGCCAGGGCCAGGTAGGCGTCGTTGGGTTTGTCCACGATCAGTTTCAAGAGGCCGAATTCGCCGCGGTCCTGGATCGTGAACGCGCGGATGTCGATGCCGCTCTTGTGGAGATTCTCGGTGATGGATTTGAGCCTTCCGGCACGGTTTTCCACGAAGATCGTGAGTTGCTTGGCCATAAAACCTCTCGATTGATAATTGATGATTGGCGATTGATAATTGAAGAGGAAGGTCGATCAGGTCTTTCGATTCCCAATCATCAATAATCAATTATCAATCATCAATGCCCTTCAGTCCTTCGGTCGTTCGTCCACGACGCGTTTGGCTTTGCCTTCCGACACCGGCAGCGAGCCGGGCTCGTGCAGCTCGACGATCGGCGCGATCGTGATCGAGGAACGCAGCTCGTCCACGATCCGGCCGCGCAGAGCTTCCAGCGTCTTGAGGTCGCCCAGGAAGAGCTTGGGATAAATCTCGACTTTGACGGTCAGCCGGTCGAGGGCGCCCTTCTTGTCCACGTGAATCAGGTAGTTCGTCGCGACCTCCGGGATCTTCATGATCTTCTCTTCGATCTGCGACGGGAAGACGTTCACGCCGTTGATGATGAGCATGTCGTCGGTGCGGCCGAGGATGCGCGACAGGCGGCGGTGCGTCCGTCCGCAGGGGCACGGCTCCGGGTGCAGATAGGCGAGGTCCCGCGTGCGATAACGCAGGATCGGCATCGCCCGGCGGATCACATTGGTCAGGACAACCTCCCCTTGCTCGCCGTCCGGGACGTTCCGCCCGGTCTTGGGATCGATGATTTCGATGATGTAGGCGTCTTCCCAGACGTGCATGTCCGTGCGGTGCATGCACTCGAACGCCACGCCGGGACCGTTCAACTCGCTCAAGCCGTACGAGTTGAAGGCGTCGATCCCGAACAATTCCTGAATCTTGCGCCGGGTGTTTTCGGAATGCGGCTCGGCGCCGATGAAGGCCCGCTTGAGGGACAACTGGCTCGGCGTCAGCCCTTCGCCCGCCAGCTTCTCATGAATGTGCAGGAGATAGCTCGGCGTGACGTGCAGGGTGGTCGTCTGGAAGTCCCGCATCGTCTGGATCTGGCGTTTGGTGTTGCCGCCGCTGATGGGAATAACCGTCATGCCGACGCGCTCGGCCCCGTAGTGGAGGCCCAAGCCGCCGGTGAAAAGACCGTAGGTCATCATGTTCTGGAAGATGTCACCAGCCGCCGCCCCGGTCCCCGTGATGCTACGGGCCAAGAGGTCGGTCCAGCGGTCCAGGTCGTCCCGCGTGTAGTAGATCACGGTGGGGATGCCCGTCGTGCCGCTGGAGGAATGAATGCGGATGACCTCTTTCATGTCCACGGCGAGCAGCCCTTTAGGGAAGCTGCGCCGCAGGTCGTCCTTCACGGTGAAGTCGATGCGCGGAAGGTCCGCCAGACTGCGGAAGTCATCGGGACTGCGGATCCCCGCCTGCTCCAGGCGCTTACTATAGAACGGCGTCTGGAGCGCCCAGCCCAGGATGTCCTTGAGGCGGCTCAACTGGAGGGCTTCAATCCCCGCACGCTCCAACGTCTCAACTTGCCGATTCCAGAAAGGTGTATCTACCATATCATTTTTGATGTTGGATGTTTGATGTTTGATTGAAAGACGTTCGCGGCGAATCCCAAATCAAGAATCAACCATCAAGAATCATACTTCTATAGTCCTTCTATTTCATTCTTCGTCACCACCGAGATGGTGCTCTTGGCGAGGACCTTCTGGGCGGCTTCGGTGTCCTCGAAACGGAAGACCAGCAGCGCCTTGTCACTGTGCTTTTCGACGAAGCCATACATATACTCGATGTTGACATTGCTGTCGGCGAACATCTTCAGCACTTCGGCCAGGCCACCGGGCTTATCCGGCACTTCGACGGCGACCACGTCCGTGAAGTTCGCCACGAAACCCTTGTCCCGCAGGAGTTTCACCGCGGCGTCCGACTTGTCCACCACGATGCGCAGGACGCCGAAGCTTTCGGTCTCGGCGATGGTCAGCGCCCGGATGTTGATGCTGTTGTGGCCCAGCAGCGAGCACACGTCGTACAGCCGGCCTTTGCGATTCTCCAGAAACACCGATATCTGCGTAATCTTCATAGGGGAAGCCTCACAACTGTCGCTTGTCTACAATCCGTTTTGCCTTGCCGATGCTGCGCTCGATGGTTTTTGGTTCCACGAGCGTGACTTTGACACCCACCGAAAGAACGTTCTCGATTTCCTTGCGAATCTTGTCCCGCAGCTCGTTGAGGTGCTTGATCTCATCCGAGAAGAACTTCGGCTCGACCTCGACCAGCACTTCGACGTCGTCGAGGTGGCGGGCCTTGCGATCCACGATGATCTGATACTGCGGATAGGTGCCTTCGATGCCGACCAGGACGTGTTCGATCTGCGACGGGAATACGTTGATGCCGCGGACGACGATCATGTCGTCGGTGCGTCCCTTGATCTTACTGATGCGGGGGCTGGTCCGGCCGCAGCGGCACTTGTCGTAGCGGATGCTGACGATGTCCCGCGTGCCGTAGCGAATCAACGGAATGCCCTGCTTGGTCAGCGTGGTGATGGTCAGCTCGCCATCCTCTCCTTCTTTGACTTCTTCGCCCGTCTTGGGATTGATGATCTCGGGATAGAACACGTCGCTGAAGATGTGCAGCCCGTCCTTAT
>CAYQXM010000221.1:0-3388 GCA_964421295.1 uncultured Pirellulales bacterium | reverse complement strand
TGGACGGCACCGTCGTCGTGCCCTGCTCGATGAGCAGCCTCGGGGCCATCGCCTCCGGCGCGACGACCAACCTGGTCCACCGCGCGGCCGTCGTGGCCCTCAAGGAGGGCCGCCGCCTCGTGCTGGCGCCGCGCGAGTTCCAGCCGGAGATCGCCAAGACCATCGGCGAGCTGGACGTGCCCGGCAAGCAGGTGCTGATCAAGGCGATCATCGTCGAAGTGGACCACGGCAGCATGACGTCCCTCGGCATCCAGCTGGCGACCAATCCGTCGGCGTTCGGCAATATCGGGGAGAATGCCATGACCGCTCTGGGCCAGGTGGCGAACGTGTCCAGTCGCGGCGGCAGCGTCGGCGGCGGCGCTATCGGGACCAACCCGCTCGCCGCCACCGGCACCGGCACGATCACGGGCGGCACGGCCAGTGTCTACGCTCTGGTCGACTTCCTGATCAAGAAGACCAACGCCAAGATCCTCAATCAGCAAACCCTATGGACCGAGGACAACGAAGAGGCCATGTTCTTCAAGGGCCAGGTCGTGCCCTTCAACGCCGGCTCGACAACCTCCGCCAACATCGGAGTCACCCAGGACGTCAAGTTCCAGGACGTCGGCATGGTCGTGCAGATTCGTCCCAGCATCACGCCGGAAAAACGCGTGGACCTGACGGTGCGCCTCCAGTTGTCGCAACTGACGACCGAAGTCGTCAACAGTCAGCCGATCCGCGACAAGATGGAGACATCGACGAACATGATCGTTCAGGACGGCGAGACTGTCATCCTGGGCGGTATGCTGTTCCAGAACGACACCCACATCAAGCGGAAACTCCCGCTTTTGGGCGATCTGCCGCTCATCGGGGGACTCTTCCAGCACAACAGCGTCATCCAGGCCAACAACGAGCTGCTCGTCTTCGTGACGCCGTTCGTCATCGACGACGTCAGGGCGCTGTCCGACAAGGCCAAGGAGCAGATCGAGCAGCCTAAGAACAAGCTGGATGAAGTGCAGAAGCACTTTGATGAACAGGCCGAGATGCTCGAAGAGGACGTGAGCAAACCGTAGGAGAAAGCACGTAAGCAACCCAAAGGACGTAAAGGACGCAGTTCGAAAGCGGCACGTTCGAGCCGGCGTCCTTTACGTCCTTTTCTTTGCCCTCCGCGAAGAACGCGCCCGGATTCTTCCGATCGGCGTGACTGCCCGGTTGCCCCGACGGTCGCTTCCGCTTACAATCAGGCCCTGATGCCGAATGCATGGCCGAATATTCTGCTGATCAAGCCCAGCTCTCTGGGCGACATCGTCATGGCGCTGCCGGCGCTGTCGGCGCTGCGGCGGAACTTCCCCCACGCCCGGATCACGTGGCTGATTCGCCCCGAGTTTGCACCGTTGATCGAAGGCCATCCCCACCTCGATGAGATCATCCTCTTCGACCGCAAGCGACTGGCAAGCGCCTGGTATCACCCCCAGGCCCTGGCTGCCTTGAGGTCTCTGATCACGCAGCTTCGCGACAAGCGCTTCGATGCGGTCCTCGACTTGCAGGGCCTGTTCCGAACCGCGGCACTGGCACGGCTTTCGGGGTGCCCCCGGCGCTTCGGTCCGATCTGGAGGAGAGAATTCGCTCACCATTTCTACACGACCGCTGTGCCCGTGAAACCCGAATGGGTTCACGTAGTCGACTACTACATGGAAATTCTCAAGACGATGGGTGTCGGCGATAGGGCGGTTGAGTTTGTGCTGCCGGCTAAGCCGGAGGCGGCCCAAGCCGTCGCTGCGTTGCTGGGTTCCCGCAGGATCGAAGCCCAGCGTTACGCCGTCCTCATCCCCGGCTCCGCTCAGACGAGCAAGTGCTGGCCCGCCGAGCGTTTCGGTGCCTTGGCCGACAGACTCGCCCAAAACTATGGCCTGTCCATCGTCGCCACCGGCAGCGCCGCAGAGGCTCCGGTGATCGAGGAAATCGCCCGGCACGCGAAGACTCCCATCGTGAGTCTCGCCGGCCGAACGTCGCTGCCGCAACTGGTCGAGGTGATGCGCGGCGCCCGCATCGTGATCAGCAACGACACCGGCCCCGGCCACATCGCCGCCGCCCTGGGCCGACCGCTGGTCATGATGTTCAGTTGGTCGAATCCCCTCCGTGTCGGCCCCTACCAACGCCCCGAGTGCGTCATCGCCCGCGACCTGTCGGAGAGAGGCCTTGCCATCAGAAGCCGCAACCCCGCGCATGCGATCTCAAACATCACGCTGGAGGAAGTGTGGGAGAGGACGGTGCAGCAGATGGAAGGCTTCAGGCCTCAGACTTCAGGCCTCAGGACTTAGGGCTTCCGCGAAAACGTCTGCGTAGGCCTTGGATGAGACCGTTCAGCACTCTGCCTGTCTCATGACATCTTGGGCCCACCGACTTGAACGCCGCATCCGTGAGATAGCCCAGCCTGCGAGCGAGGCTCACCTGATATTCAACTTCCAGCATCGATCCGTAGGCCATGTCCAGAAAGTGGATGTAATCCGCCTCAGAATGACGGGCACATCCCTCCACTATGTTGGACGCCACGGAAACGGCAGCTCGCCGAATCTGCGAAGTCAACCCGAAGACCTCTTCCCGTGGAAAGGTCTTCGTCGCGAGATAGAGACTCACCACCAGATCATCCGCCAACTCAAATGCGCGCAGCTTCCTATGATCTCTCATCGTTTCTCCCTTCAAGAGGGGGCGACAGTCATGATCTGTCCGCCCCGTGTCGTCTCTGGTTCTGTCACCTGAAGCCTGAGGCCTGAAGTCTGAAGCCTGCTCGGTTACTCCCCGCGCACGACCGATACGCACCGCTGGCAGATCGTCGGGTGTTCTTTGTCGGAGCCGACGGTGGGCCAGTAGTTCCAGCAGCGCTGGCACTTGGCGTGGGGGCTCTTCTCGGCAGTGACGGTTGTCTGGGGAGCGTGGGGCTCGACGGTCACTTCGCTGACGATGCACAGGGCGGCGAACGTAGGCAGCCCAAGGGCTTTCAGGGCGGCCGCGTCTTCGTCCGTGCAGGAGAAGGAGAGCCTGGCTTCCTGGCTGCTGTTGATGGTCTTGTTCCGACGGAGGCCATCCAGAGCGAGCAGAGCCTGGTCACGCAGTTGCATGATCTTCTGCCACTTGGGTTCCTCCGCCGCGTAGTCGATGGCGGGGTTCGGTTTGGGCATCGTGGTCAGGTGGATGCTGTCACGATCCTCGGGCTTGAACTTCAGTGCGGCCCACGCTTCCTCGGCGGTGTGAACCAGGATCGGGGCGAGCAGCCGGACCAAGGCGCAGAGGGTTTCATACATCACCGTCTGGCCGCTGCGGCGGGACTGACTGCTCGCGGCGTCGCAGTACATGCGGTCCTTGAGCACGTCCATGTAGATGCTGCTCATCTCGACCGTGCAGAAGTTGT
>CAYQXM010000220.1:0-3469 GCA_964421295.1 uncultured Pirellulales bacterium | reverse complement strand
GTCATGGAGAAGGTGATAGAGAACGTCGTGAATTCCTTCCGCCGGAACCCACGACGGATGGTCGTTGTCTATCTTACTCCCGAGTATGGGGACATGTGGGATCGCGTGCCCATTCTCAAGAGAAGCCCATCCCATCGTGTTGTCTGGGACACAGGACCGGTAGGAACGGCCTCCTAGCCACCAAAGGAGGCTCCCCACCACGACCTGCCGCAAGTTCTGGGGTCGTCAGGATCGAGACAGTGCCAGCTATGCCCGGCTGACACTCGGACTACTGCGCATCGAGGACTCTGGCGGGCTCGACGGGTTTGGGCGGGAGGCCGGGCCAGGTCTGGTAGCTCTGGAACTCGGACTCGTGCTCTTCGAAGGCTTCCCGGTTCTTCTGCGAGATCGTATCGAGATTCGGCATCCCCCGGGCTAGAACGCGGTCGGGACGGATGATCTCGGCTTTGACGAAGACATAGAGCTTGCTCTGGGCGTCCGAGTCGTTGATGCTGCGGAACAGGCCGCCGATGAGCGGCAGATCCCCCAGGATGGGCACCTTCGAGCCGCCCTTGTTCTGATTCAGTTTCAGCAGTCCGCCCAGGATGATCGTGCTGCCGTCCGGAACGAAGACCTTGGTTGTCACCTCGCTGGTGGTCGTATCCGGCGGCTTCTCCGTATCGGCGGTCTCGCGGAAGTCTGAACGAACCAGTTCGATATCCAGTTTGAGCAGCTCGCTGTCGCTGATGTGCGGGGTGATGTTCAGGGTGATGCCCGCCTCATAGGAGGTGTAGTCGACGGAGGTTTCCACCAGCGTGGCCTGATTGCCGCCGCTGGCGGTGCTGACAGGGATCGATGAGCGTTTCGCCACGTAGGTGGTGTCGGCGGTCTTGATCGTGCCGGGCTGATTGTCGTTGACCAGGATCTTGGGCTTGGCCAGAACCCGGCCGTAATTCTTGGACTCGATCGCGGTCAGTAACAGGTTGATGTGTTTGTCGCCATAGAAGCCTGTGAAGTCCCCACCATTGGACTGGTAGTCCGCGAACTGGCTTCGCCCGCTGGCCGCGAGCCGGGCCGTCATATCCGCCGAGGTGACCGGGCTGCTGCCACCGACGATCGTGCCGGTCAGGCCGGAGGTGGCGGTCAGATCCGGGATACTCTGAATGAGATTCAGATCATACGAGAACGCCTGGGTCTTGGAGATCTCGACCAGCGTGACGTCGATGAGGACCTGCGGCCGGCGTCGGTCCAGACGCTTGACCATCTCCGCAATCCACTCCTGGTTCCTGCGGCTGGCGTAGACGATCAGGGAGCACGTGCCGGCATCGGGGAGGATGGTGATCTCTTCGTCGGTCTTCTGGATGACGGCTTCGATCTTCCCTTCCTTATTGGTGATGGTTTCACGCACGAGCTTGCTCAGGACGTCCGCCAGTTTCTCGGGCTCCTGGCTCTCCAGGAAGTAGACCTCGTAGGGCATGCGTTCTCTCTGGGCCTCGACGTCGAGATAGGAAATGACGGAGGTCAAACGCTTGTGCTGCTCGGCGGTCGCATTGATCAGCAGCGAGTTGACCACGTCCAGGACCACCACCTGGATGTCGTCGGTGGTACCCTCCTCCACCACAACGCTGGCCGGCGCCGGGGCAGCCGGCGACGAGGCGGAAGCCGCAGCGGCGGAGTTGAGGGATGTCCTGCGCGGCGCCGGTACGGGGGCGGCGGTCTTACTGGTGAACCCCAGCTCATGGAGTTTCTTGAGCACCTCGCTGGCCTCGCCATGGACGATCCTGTAGGTTCTGAAGGTGCGCAGATCCTTGGCCATCACGTCGACGTGATCGATGATCGTTTGAATCTGCTCGTGCTGCTCTGTTGTCGCGTTAACCAGCAGCGAATTGGTGACCTGGAGCAGCACCACCTGCGGCTCTTCGCCCGGCGGGGCTTCGGGAGCGGCTCCGACGGCGTTGGCGCTCGTCCTGGCAGATCGGCCCGTTGCCACGGAAGTGCTGCCGATGATCGCCAGTTCCGACAGTTTGCGCAGCACCTCGTCGGCCTGCACGTGTTTGATCTGGTACACATGGAGGAATCTCATATCCTGCTGGGGCACGTCCAGCGTATCGATCAGAGCGTCCACCGTCACCAACTGCTCTTCGCTGCCGATCATCAGCAGTCGGTTCGTCCGTTCGTCGGTGTCCAGGTAGACGGCCGATGATGTCGCACCAGCCTTGGCCGGCGGAGCTTCCGCCGTGCTTTGTGGCCGGCGGGGGGCGTTGCCACGGCCGCCAGCGGCGGCTTCCGCTGCTGCTGTCGGCGCGATCGTGACCGGCATGTCCTCCAATTCGCTCGCCAACGTCAGGATCTTTTGGGCTAGAGTTCGTGCCAGGGTGTACTTCAGTTGCCGGAAACGGAATTCCTTCGGCCGCCCGGGCCGGTCCACCATGTTGACCAGTTGCTCGATCCGGGGCATGCGGTTGGCGTAACAGGTCACAAAGAGCGTTTGGGTGTCCTCGATCGCCGAGGTCGTGACGCTCAGCTTCATGCTATTCAGCAGATTGGTCACGCTGGCCGCGTCGACATATTGCAGGACAAACACCCGTGTGATGACCACGTTGCCGGCTTGGATGGCGGTGCTGTTGGGATCCACCAACTCCGGGTCTGCGTTGAGCGCTTCGGCCACGGGAACGATGGTTACCAGGTTGCCGCCCTGGCGGATCATGGCCAGGCCCTTGAATCTCAGGATCGTCTCCAGCAGGGAGTACAAATCCCGCACGGTGATCTCGCTGCGCAGCTTGCTGTGCAGCTTCAGGGTGACCGTCTGGTTGCCGAGCTTCTCGGCATCATACATGCAGTCGAGGTGCAGGTACTCGCCCGTCAGATCGATCAACTGGGCCAGCTCGATCTTCTCCGGTAAAGATAGCTCCAGGACTTCCTCGCCGTTGGTGAAGGGGACCGCCACGGGTGTGGAGGTCGCCGCACGCATGCCGGCGGCCGGCCGTGACGGCTTGAGGACGCCTCGGGTGACTGCGTTGGGGTCCGGCGTTGCGCCTGGGGTATTTCGCAGCTTCAAAGCCGTCTCCGCCTTGGCGACGGCAGAGGTCTCGGCATCTGCCGTGGCCGCGGGTTGGTTGGGCTCACCTGTGTCCGGCGAAACCGCATCCGTGGTGTCCGCCGCGGAGATCGTTGCGGGTAAGGGCGTATCGAGAGCAGTGCGTCTCCGGTTGACGTCGCCAATTGTCCCCATAGGGACGTCGCGGGCGTGACGTTGTCGCACCTCATCAGTGTTCTTCAGCGGAAGGGCATCCGAACCCAGTGTGACCACAGCGTAGATATCCGGACCCAGGTGCATCGGTGCCAGGGCCATGACTGATTCGCCGTGGATGTCGATGAGTACACGGGCGCCGGCGTCACGAGCGGGCGGGGCGGCAAACGTGCCGATCGCCGCGTGGCCGATCGCGTCCGCGATCTGTCGATTGGAGGGCAAGGTCCGGGCGGCCGAAGC
>CAYQXM010000219.1:0-3480 GCA_964421295.1 uncultured Pirellulales bacterium | reverse complement strand
GCCGCCAAGAAGAATGTGAAGAAGAAAGCCCAGAAAACCCTCAAAGAGAAACGCCTCACCAAGAAACTGAAGAAAGCCGGCAACGTCGCCTAGACACCGTGACATGAGGTGTCTATACGCCCCCGCTGCACCGGCGCCGACGGCGTCATCCGCGGGGGCCGCGCCGGGTCGGTCCTCGGATCTGGCATGATGCTCATATCATCCATTTCCGAGGACTGACGCCCGGTCTCCGCCCATCCGAAATCGTCTACTCTGCGCCGTCCTGTAGGGTATTCACGTGGCACCCCCGCCCACGGGGGTGAGTTTCTAAGCCCAGCCGAGGGCGGCTGGGCCACATCGGACCGACCACTCCAGGGCCTTATCGGAACATGCGGAGGATCGCGCCGGTCACCAGCGCGATGCCGAGCGCGACCAGCAGGACACCGGAGATCCGCGCCGCGAGCAGACTCGCCTTTTCCGGCAGCAACAGTTGGAACATTCTCTTGAGCGGGAAAAGGTTCCATCGCTGCGGCAGCACACAACCCAGCACCCCCAGAACGATGCACAGCAACCCCGCCCCCACCAGTTGCTCCAGTTGTTCGTCCATCCGATGTCCCTTTCTGGAAAGAGTCCCGTAGGGTGTGCACGGCACACCGCCTCGTCTGTAATCTATTCCTAACCGCGAAATAGAAAAAGTCGCCCACCGATTTCACAGATTTCGCAGATTCAACAATAGATCAGGGGGCTTCCGCGCACATCAACCCTCAACCGTCAAACATTGAATCTGTCACGCTGTCAGTTTGAGCGTCAAGCCGTAGAGCACGCCGAGGATGAGCATCTCCCCCAGCCCGGTGACAAGAGAGTAAGCGACCGCCCCGGCCGGCACCTTGAACATCACCCACTGCGACGCCGCCGACATGACGACGGCCATAAAAGGGTCAGCCCTCAAAATAACAATTAAGCCTGCGGGGGCTTCAGTTGGGCGGCGATGTTTCGGACCCGTCGGCGCAAGCCAGGGTCTTCATTCAGTCGGCGTGCGAGTGTGTGAAGTTGGGCACTCACGGCGGCCCCGCTGCGCAGGCCGAGCAGATCGGCCGTCTGGCGCTGTGTCAGGCCCGCATAGTCACACAGCATCCGTGACGCCACTGCCCGATCCAGCGAATCCCGCCGGCGGCGCAGCAGTGACGCGCGTGCGACGCCCAGTCCCTCACAGACCGCCTGCAGAACGCGGTCGGCCGGCAGCCGCGTGCCGCTGCGACGAAAAGCGATATCTTCGGTTCGTCGGCGGCGATGGAGCAGGTTGTCGTAGAGGTCTCGCACGCGGGCCCGAAAAGCCTCGGAGCCGATACACAAGCGCGAGGTCGCGGCGTCCTCCAGAAAGGCGGCATCCACTTCCGAGATTCCCGTCTCCACGAAACGGCGGTAGGCTTCCGCCTGCCCTCGTCTGCCCGAATGCACCGTCGCTAGGATCGGCTCGTAGTCCACATACGGCAGTCGTCGAGCTTGGCCAATGTAGCCTCGATAGCTGCTCCAGGGAAACTGCCGCAGCAGGGCCAGTCGTTCATGCACCGGCCGGTTCCGCAGGCCGCGGGTGAAGACGGGATTCAGGTGGACGTACCGGCTCAACCGCAGGAGATAAGCGTCCTTCTCGACCAGGCGGGCCCCATAACGCCCCTGCACCAGATGGCCGTGGCGCTCGTGCCGATGATTGAAATAGACCGTGTACGCCGTCTGCAGCCGGTGCATGAAACGCCCCAGATTGCCCCGCGGCGTCTCCACAACCAGATGCACATGGTTGCTCATCAGGCAGAACAGGTACAACCGAATCTCGAACGACTCCACACTATCGGCGAGCATCCGCAGAAACTGCGTGCGATCCCGGTCGTCCAGGAAGATCGCGCGTTGCTCGTTGCCTCGCGCCGTCACATGGTAAAGGGCGCCCGCGTATTCAATCCGTTGCGTTCTGGCCATGGCCCCATCCTACCATCTCCGCGAACTCCGGCAACCCCTTAATTGTTATTTTGAGGGCTGACCCTCTTGGGGGCTCTCTTGGGGGCCTGACCCTCTTGGGGGCCCTCTCGCCTATGTCCCATGTTCTATTCCTTGTTTTGACCACCTTGGGAGTTCTCGCTGTCCTTCTCTTCGAACGATTCCCTCCGATGTCGGATTAGCCAGACTACCACGCCAATTCCACCCAAGATCAACCCGCTGACAGCTCCAGCAACGCCTTTTGCCATGAGTCTGTCCCAATCCACTCCTGTCACGCTATGTGGAATAGGTTCCTCTGGGGCAATTCCAGCGGCGGATACATTGGCTCCCAGGATAGACTCGACCCATTGTTTTGACGCAGCCCTTGTCCACTCCAAGTCCTCTTCTCTCCCATAACAGTACAGAAAGAGCGTTTTGTCCTTAACGTGAATGAGGTTGGAGGTGGCCGAGAATATGAGTGGCGTTGCAGTACCGCTTTCACTACGCCTCTCCATCTTCATGAACTGAGAATACGCGAATGCCTGATCTATTTCGTAATGAGGTGGGAGCGGAATCATACGCATGTCCGATAGAGCGAATTCCACACCAAGTTCCTTCCGGAGGCCCTTGTTCCAGTCTTCAACAAGTCGAGGGGCCTTCTTTTCCAGGTCTGTGAAAGTCTCTTCAATTCTCGTCCTAAAGGACTGTTTGAGGTGTTGGAACATGGAGTTCGAGATTGTGAGGGTTGCCGCATTGGCGACCCCTTGGACATCAAACCATCTCTGGAGTACCGGTGATGCATCCCCAAGAGCCTTTGGAACCAGCGATTCTGGAATGTAGGTTACGTACCTCCTGTTGCCTGGATAGTTTGCCTGTTGTTGGAGCTTATACAAGGTCTCCATTTCTGGCGTGAGTTCTGCAAAACCCTCCGGAATCGGAATATCAATGGACGTGCCTCCAACAGAGATCATACTTGACAAACCTGTACCGCCGATCAGCGGCACTATCAGCAGAACCAAGGAGGATGCAAATACGTGTCTGCGGATCATGATCGTCATCGCTATGCTTCCTAATGCCCAATCCGTGTGTCCCTATTCTACCTACGGATGTCCTTGGTCACGCAGTGGGCTATTGCCCACCATTTCCATTGAAGGCTGATGACGATGCTTCGCGGCAAAAAGCTTGGCGAGAGATCATGGCACGTTCTGGCACAATTGTCCCTTGCCCCTGCCGGGTGGTGGGCAAATAGCCCACCCTACGGGTCTTCTTCCGTTCATCAGCCGTCGGCACTTCCAACATCCGCGTGTCCTTCGCTACGCTACGGAGACAATGATAGCAGGAAGAGAGACAAGAAACAAGGGATTCTCTCAGTCCTTAGTTTTGAGTCCTGAGTGTTGAGTCGCGGGAGAGGCGCGAAGGGCGAGAGTTGAGGTGGCAGAGGCAATCCGTGGGTCAGGTGTTTTCGTCAGAAAGGCTTCCGTAGCGACTGTTTTGCGAATCAAGCGGTTTTTGGATTCCAGGATTCATTTTTTT
>CAYQXM010000218.1:0-3508 GCA_964421295.1 uncultured Pirellulales bacterium | reverse complement strand
TGATGTAGGAACAAAACAAGACATATACAATACTTTAAGAAATTTGGCGAATGAGGGCATGGCTATTGTTGTGGTTCTTAGCGACATGATTGAATTATTAGGTTTGTGTGATAGAGTTTTAGTAATGTATGAAGGAAGCATTTCAAAAATTTTTACCAGCCAGGAAGCAACAGAGGAAAAGATCATGTTAGCTGCAAGTGGCAAATAATTATTTATATAAAAAATAATAAAATTCAAAGATAATATTGGGAGGTGATATAAAAAATAAGGATTTTTATGTTTTTGTAATGTTGGGTAGAATTTTAATAACCTGATTAATAATGGAAAAGGAGTATTAATGAAAAAAATAAATAGGTGTATAAGGTAAACCAAGTTATGGATAAATCACCAATAAGAAGAATCTGTTCAATGGGATTCATGGTTTTAGCAGCGATTATAATTATTGTCCTAATGCCTGCATCCACCTTTCAGGAAAACCCAACTATTAATGGCACAGCAATTTATAGTTATACTATAATAATTGAACCAATTTTCGCTATCACTGCTTCAATATTTACTATAATTTTAGGAGCAATAGGATTATATGAGTTTGCTAAAAAGTCTCATGAAGAACGCAGATGGAATGACGTAGTTATAAAATAATAAGTCATTTTCTTTAAAATTATAATGATGATCAATCTATGTCATTCATAATCAAACGCCCTGTGTTCGCTCATTCCTTCCTGAACACCCTATCCAACCAAAGCAGTAATGACATAGAATTTAGCATAGCTAATTCAAGTGGAAATTTTGCAATTGAAAAGGAAGCTATCGGACCACAAACGTATTTAATGCTCACTATAAAACACCCCAAAGCAATTGGTTTAACAGACCATCGCAATATTAGCGATGAATCAATACGCGACTTGGTTCTGGCGCTAAATCTAAGTCTAAAGGATAATTGCGTCAATATTATCCAAGAAGGATTACATGGATCTGAAGTCATCCGGCCTCCTAATTTAAATGTAACTGTTACTCAAGAACCAAATCGTCTGCAAATAAATATGGCTTGTGAGATTTCTACAAGCGTTCATTTCACGCTCGGATCAAAGGAAGAAATAGATGAACAAACTGCACTATCAACCTATATGCAGATTAGAAAATTTAATAGATATAACTTTAAAGCAATTTCACTCAAAGAGGTTAACGTAAGCAAAGCTCTTAACGAGTATGAGAATGCCATGCAACCTATCGATAAAATTAAGGTTTTCAGAAGTCTCTATAATTGCCTCGAATTCTGTGTTAACTCAACGGGAACCAAAAAAGAAAAAGATACGCTCGACGCTGAAATATCAGCCATTTCAGAAACAACAAAAGAAACTGCAAAATTGTGGAGGGAATTTTATAATAGAATAAAACACGCTGACACTAAAGATAATCAAACAAATATCTATAGGCAAGGAATTGCAAAAATGACAACTGTCTTGCCTGAAATAAGATTAGCTTCAAAAAAGTTACTTTTTCATTGCTTTTAAAAACTACCTAATTTTTCTTACGACTCCTTGAAAGATTAAATAGTTTTTTAACAAAACGACTTCTTATATAAAACAACCAAACAACTACTCACTAAATTGAGGCCTTATAAAATGACTAACTGCCAAAAATGCGGTAATCAAGTAGATTTACCTTTTGTGTGCCACTCTTGTGGAGGCCATTTTTGTGCTGAACATCGTTTCCCTGAAGCGCATGATTGTTATGCAGTTATAAAAGTAACTAAGAGAAATTCTAGAAGAAGAAAAGAACGTTCCAAGTCACGAAAGATTGGTTCATGTCCAAGGTGTCATGCAGAGAATTCTCAAATCCTCAAGTATAATACTGAAAAGATCATTTTTAGGTGTCATAGATGTAGCTTAGTATACGGGCAAAGAAAATCCTACCCCTATTACTATTTCCATGTCTATAAAAGAAATCGCGTTAGAAAATCAGACTCTACTGAAAATATACCGATAAGAAATCCAGAGTTGAAAATACCAGAATCTATGATCAGAAAGCCCTCGTGGCTTCGGAAAGTTGCAGGTATAACAATTGCGCTTGTAATAGTGTTATCGGTTGTTTATTTTTTGAGTAATTACTCCGTTTCACCTATTAGTTTACCTGTTATCTCACCTGTACCGTCACCTATTGCAGTCACTGGAAAAGTTGTTGGTTTAGTTGGGTCCGTCATAAGTGGTAACATTTCAGGCGTGGAAGTAAGCGTAATTAATTCCACAGGGAGTACAGTGACGACCTCCAAAACAAATGCTACTGGCTGCTTTTCCTTTAGTGACCTTCCTCATGGTTCGTACACTATTGAAATCTCCGTTCCTTATGGTTTTGTTGCCAGCTCAGAGACTACATATTCAATTACAAGCAGTCGTGACCTGGAGTTTAGACTTCAGAATTTGCTTGTCAACGGTAAAACAATGCATTACCCCTATACATTGAGAGGTGAATCTTCACAGATTTCTTTTACCGTTTATCAGGGTATGTATAATTATTTAGTATCCATAGAAAACTCAACCGTCTCCTACTATGCTGGACAGGAACCAAGTGATGAGGAGACCAGTCGAATTGTGACTTTAAGATATGTAAATGAAGGCGTGGAAAAGGGTGAGCTAAATAATCTTGTTAAAGCCATTAAACAAGTCACATCAAACGAAGATGATCAAGCTAGAATAGCCATTAGCCTTGTTCAGAACATCCCATACGATTGGAACACAGCAGCAAGCAGCAGTACAGATTGGAAATACCCATACGAAATTCTTTATTCAAATAAGGGTGTTTGTGGTGAAAAATCTCAATTACTAGTTTGCCTTCTTAGAGAACTTGGTTTTGGCTGCTCAATTTTGGAATTCACCTCACAGAGTCACGCTGCTGTTGGCATTGAATGCCCAACTCAATATGCATACTATTCTGGGTATGCATTTGTAGAAACTACAAGGCCATCAATAATTACTGATTGGCATGGAGATTATGTTGGAGTAGGTAAGTTGCCGTCAAGCCCAAGTTATGTTATTGAGATTCAAAACGGTAAAGTTATGAATTCTATTTCTGAAGAATATCAAGATGCACAAACGTATCTATCTTTGATTAACATGGGACCCGTTCTTGATGAATATCATTACTCGCAATGGCAATCGTTAGTAAGTAAGTATGGAATTTCTACATCTTGAGCCCAACAAAAAAAGCGGTCCCTGTTGGCTAATTGTCCAGTATGTGGCAAAAAACTACCAAGCCTCTGGTCACTATAGATACGTTTACTTTTAGAATTAATGAGTATCTGTGTGATCGTTGTGGGAAGCGTTATAGAGAATTCAGTTAATCCCAGACTTTATATTTGGGGTCTATTAGGATGCAATTAGGAACTCTACACAAACCGATAGGGGGAGGTAAATGATAACGAAAAACCAACCCGTTAGAATGTTAAAACTTGGGATTTTTAGGATAGTAAAGAAATCACTAATATCGACTATCCGTAGATTCGGGCTTG
>CAYQXM010000217.1:0-3613 GCA_964421295.1 uncultured Pirellulales bacterium | reverse complement strand
TACACGGGGCCGAAAGGGCTCAAACCGCCCTGGAATTTCTGAGGCGGGCCAAGCAGAACGACATTGTTCCAGGTCGGCGGGTGGTCGTCATCGGCGCGGGAAACGTGGGTTGCGATGCCGCCGCTGAAGCTGTCCGCCTGGGGGCGCAAGAGGTGACCCTCATCGATATTCAGGAGCCGGCCTCTTTTGGGAAGGAAAGGAAGGCGGCGGAAGAGGCGGGGGGGCGGTTTCTGTGGCCTCGCTTTACCCAGGCCATTACGGAGAAGGGGGTGGCGTTGACCAATGGGGAAACTCTGCCGGCCGATACGGTGATCGTGGCGATCGGCGACGAACCGGATCTGGATTTTCTCCCTGCTGAAATTGAGCGGATAAAGGGTTTTATTACCGTCGACGAGCGTTTCCGGACGACGGATCCCCGGGTGTTCGCCATCGGCGATGTGGTCCGACCGGGACTTTTGACCGAGGCGATCGGGGCGGGCTGCACCGCTGCCCGGATGATCGACGATCTGTTCAAGGGGCGGGAGTCGTCCTGGGATCGCCTTCCGGCCATCGAACCGGAGCGGATTCACCTGGAGTATTATGCGCCCGAGACAAAACCCGCCGACTCGCCTTCGGCCTGTGCCGGTCAATGCGCTTCCTGCGGCGCCTGCCGGGATTGCGGACTCTGTGAAACCCTCTGTCCCGAAAAGGCCATCTCCCGCAATCCTTTGGAAGGTGAGCCATATGAATATGTCGTGGATGAAACCCGTTGTATCGGCTGCGGTTTCTGTGCCGGGGCTTGCCCCTGCGGTATCTGGCGTCTGGTGGAAAATGAGCCCATGGAATAATGTGAGAATCGATACGCTTTCCGGCCTAACCAGAGAAGATATCTGAACCTTTTACGAAGGCAACACGTCCTGTAATTTGAAATTGACCGTTCCCTTCCAATGCTGTAATAAGCGATCTACTTTTAATGAGAACAAGGAGGTCCGCAAGGAACAACATGGCGTTACTGGGACGGAAAAAACAGGCCCTCCTGGTGTTGGAAGACGGCACCATTTACCACGGCTATGCCTTTGCCGGGTCCGGCGAGGTACTGGGGGAAGTGGTTTTCAATACAGGCATGACGGGCTACCAGGAAGTCATCACGGACCCCTCTTACAAGGGCCAGATCGTTACCATGACTTACCCCCTGGTGGGGAATTATGGCATCAATCCGGTGGATATGGAGTCCGGCGGCATTCACCTGGAAGGGTTCATCGTCAAGGAATACCAGCCCCAGCCAAGCAACTGGCGCAGCCGCCAGAGCCTGCGGGATTTTCTCGAATCGCACGACAAGCTTGGCGTGGAAGGAATCGACACCCGGGCGTTGACACGGCGCATCCGGCTTCAGGGCGCCATGCGGGGTGTCCTGACGACGCGGATCGGCAATCCGGCGGCCCTGGTGAAAAAGGCCAAGGCCTATCCCGGCTTGGTGGGGCGCAACCTCGTCAAGGGCGTGACCTGCTCTCACCCCTACCGGTGGACCAAAGGGCTGCCCCAGTCGATCGAAAAGGATCTGCCGCCTTCGGCAGGGCGGCGGGTGGTGGTTCTGGATTGCGGTGTCAAGTTCAATATGCTGCGCTGCCTGGAGGCGCGGGGCTGTGAAGTCCTGGTCGTTCCCGCGGGCACCGGCGCCGAAGATATTTCCGCCTATCGCCCCGACGGCATCCTCCTATCCAACGGACCGGGTGATCCGGCGGCTCTGGCTTACATTGTGGAAACCGTCCGGGCTCTTTTGGGGAAAATTCCCATCTTCGGCATCTGTCTTGGCCACCAGATTCTGGGCCAGGCGGTCGGCGGGAAAACGGCGAAGCTGAAATTCGGCCATCACGGGATCAATCAGCCCGTGATAAGTCTCGGCACCGGAAAAGTGGAGATTACGTCCCAGAACCACGGTTTTGTCGTCGATCCCGCATCGGTTACCCGCGAAAAGGAGGTCACCTTCGACAACTTAAACGACCGAACATCGGAGGGTTTTTCCTATCCGGACCTCAAGGCTTTCAGTGTCCAGTACCATCCCGAAGCGGCGCCGGGGCCGAACGACACCATGTATCTCTTTGACCGTTTTGTTGAGATGATGCGGTAGGGAAAATAAATCATGAACGGATTTCATCATTTAATTTAAGGAGTGCGCCCTTGATTCTCATCGTCGATTTCGGGTCCCAGTACAACCAGTTGATTGCCCGCCGGGTGCGGGAGCATCACGTTTACTGTCAGATTGAACCGCCGGATATTCCCCTCGAACAGGTCCGGGCATTTAAACCCGAGGGCATTATCCTCTCGGGCGGTCCCGCCAGCATCTACGAAAAGGGAAGTCCCAAGGTCGACCCGGGGATCTTTGACCTGGGCATCCCCATCCTCGGGATCTGTTACGGTATGCAGTACATGGTCAGTGTCCTGGGGGGTGTTGTTTCCCGGTCGGATAAAAGGGAGTACGGTTTTGCCAATCTTTCGATAAAGGACGACGGTGGCATCTTCCAGGGTATTGAAAAAGAAACTCAATGCTGGATGAGCCATGGGGATTCGATCCTGACCCTGCCGGGGGGATTTAAGGCCACGGCGCTGACGGCCAATACGCCGGTCGCGGCGGCAGAAGACCGAAAAAGGCGATTGTATGGCTTCCAGTTCCACCCGGAAGTGGTCCATACGCAGGAAGGTAAAAAGATGCTGGAGAATTTCCTTTTCCGCGTCTGCCAATGTCAGAAGTCCTGGACGATGAAATCCTTTGCCCGGGATGCCGTCGAGGAGATCCGCGCCCAGGTCGGCGAAGGTAAGGTAATCCTCGGGTTGAGCGGCGGCGTCGATTCTTCCGTGGCGGCCCTGCTCTTGCACCAGGCCATCGGCGAACAGCTTACCTGCGTGTTCGTCGATAACGGTGTCCTCCGGGAAGGGGAGGCCCAGAAGGTCCAGGATGTCTTCAAAAAGCATTATCACCTGAATCTCCGTTTTGTCCGGGCCAAAAAACTCTTTCTGGATCGCCTGAAGGGGGTTGCCAACCCGGAACGGAAACGGAAAATTATCGGCAGGACCTTCATCGAGGTGTTCGAGAAGGAGGCAAAAGGGATTAAGGCGGTGGCCTTTCTCGCCCAGGGGACCCTTTACCCCGACATTATCGAATCCCGATCCGCCTTCGGCGGCCCTAGCGCCGTCCTCAAGTCCCACCATAATGTAGGGGGGCTGCCCAAAAAGATGCGCCTGAAATTGGTCGAGCCCCTGAAGCATCTTTTCAAGGATGAAGTCCGCCAGCTGGGGAAGGAGTTGGGACTTCCCGACGAGATGATCTGGCGACAGCCTTTCCCGGGACCGGGTCTGGCGATCCGGATTATTGGTGAAGTGACCGATAAACGGCTTTCGATCCTCAAGAAGGCCGATGTCATTTTACAGGATGAGATCCGGGCGGCGAATTATTACCGTAAGCTCTGGCAGTCTTTCACGGTGCTTTTGCCCATCAAGAGCGTGGGCATCATGGGCGATCAGCGGACCTACGAACATATCCTGGCCATCCGCGCTGTCACCAGCGACGATGCCATGACGGCGGACTGGGCGAAACTCCCCCACGATCTCCTGGGGCGGATCGCCAACCGCATCATCA
>CAYQXM010000216.1:1173-3738 GCA_964421295.1 uncultured Pirellulales bacterium | reverse complement strand
GTAGAGCGGCTGATTCGTAATCAGCAGGTCGGGGGTTCAAGTCCCCCTGGCGGCTTTCTGGCACCAAGTTCAGTTCCCCCCGTTGGGTTTTAAATACTCATCCACTCGACTTCTTTTTATGATGCCTTCCACATCTGTGACTCAACGAGAGCATTTTGGGTGTATTAAATCAGAATATGGTGACACCGCAATCATCCAGGCACTCGCAACCGGCCAGATAGATCGCCGGGATGAAGCTCTTTTAAGGGAATTTCTTGCAGAGAGGCGAGGATCGGCTGGAATCAGCACAGGCCGGGCAAACAAGATCGCATATACCCTCATCGGCTGGCGTCGATATCTGCCTCCTTTCACTAATCTTCGCATGGCTGATGTCTACGCCGGGATTGAGGGGATGCGTACCGGGATACACAAACGGGGCAGGCCCTTCAAACAGAATACCCAGTATGATTACATCCGGATTTTAAAACAGTTCCTGCTCTGGATGATCGAGAGTGAATATATCTCTCTCCCTGAAAAGAAGGTGCGAAAGATCCAGACCCCTCCAAAGGATACCATGACGAAGAAAGCAGGGGACCTCCTCACCTCCCAGGAAGTGCAAGCGATGGTCGATGCATGCCGCACATCAAGAGACCGGGCACTCATCCTCACACTCTACGAGGGAGGGTTTCGTGTCGGTGAGATTGGGCAACTCCGCTGGGGAGATCTCAAAGTTGATGCCAAGGGTATTGCGGTGAACCTGGACTTCAAGACAGGAATACCCCGATATATCCGACTTGTCATGTCCAAACAATTTATCGCGGAATGGCGAGCCGATTATCCCCGACCGGTTACGCCAGATGCACCGGTGTTTCTCACGGAACGAGACAAACCTGTCACGTACGGCGGGTTGTCCTCGCAGATTAAACGAATTGCCCAGAGAGCGGGTATCACAAAGCGTATCACTCCCCATCTCTTCCGGCATACCAGGATTACGCACCTGCTCCAGGAGGGAATGAAAGAGAGCACCCTGAAAATGATGATGTGGGGATCCGTGAGTTCTGACATGCTCAAAACGTATGCCCACCTCACCGGACTGGACATTGATACGGAAATTTCCCGGCTCTATGGAATGGAGGCGGGCCAGGGCACCACGAGGTATGAAAAACTCGAACCGGTTGTCTGCCCATTATGCAACCTGGTGAATCCCCCAGGCGAAGACTATTGCCGAAACTGCATGGAACCACTCACTCCTAAAGCGATTGCCGAAGAGGAGAGCGTGCAACGGTTCGTGCTGAAGAATTTCTCGACGCTTAGGAAATACCTGGATAAGGTTGAGAGGGAACGGCTCGAAATTGTCCCACAATAAGAGATAAAACGCTCCAATGGTGAATAAGACTAAAAACAATTTTTTGATTTCAATACCATTCATCAGTGCTTTTAGGATCGCTATCAAAAAATTTATCTTCATTAATGATAATCCAAACATGTCGGCTGGCAAAGTCCAGTAACACGGCATAGACCGTGCCCGACCACGCCGGTAACACTCCGGTGATGGAGGCAGAGAATGTATCCTAAATTAATGAACGTTGTCGTAAATGGTAAAAGGTATAGAACAGATACCGCATTCCTCCTCGCATCTGATGCGATGTGGGATGGTCGAAATTGGGAACGCAGGGGTAGGAATATCTTCCTCTATAAAACCCAGAAAGGGAATTATTTCGCCCAGTTTCAGACAAAAAGGCGGGGAGAACAGGATTACCTTAAACCATTGGAACTTGAAGAGGCAATTCAGATATTCGAGCAGTTGCCGAAAAAGGAAGTTGATTTTTCAACGGCTTTCCCGGATGTCACCATAGAGGATGCGTGATTCTGATGCATACATCATTTCATCCTCTTCGCGATTCTAGGAGGTCCTTTACTGAGACCCAGAAACAGATAATACTCCATCGGCAACGCTATCGATGTGTCCGATGTCAATATTGGCTAGATTTCCGAGCGACGAAATTCCATCACCAAAAATATTGGTCACAAGGTGGCTGGACTACCACAAATAACGCGGTGGCCTTGTGTTCTATCTGTCATGATATTATTCATCATGAGGAAAATGTGTGGAAGACAGATTACAAACCACGTCGTTTCATTGAGGTCAAGAAAAAAAATGTGATTCAGAAGATTATTTCGTGGATTGGTTGGCAATGACACGAAGACATATTCATACTGATAATGCTATTCGTGAAATTGCTGATAAAATCAACATCAAAGATGACATTCACCGATGGTATAAAGTAAATTGGATAATTGTCGGAACATCTCATAAAATTTGCCCCACAACCGGGAAAATAGGGCATTGGAGACGGCAGAGAATTCGTCATAGATTGTGGCATACTGCACAGCAAAAATATCCAGTTCTTCGAAGATACGTCATTCCTCGTGAAATTGCCGGGAATAGTCCTTGTGTCACCAAACCAGTGTACACCCCCTCTGGTGGAAGGAGACCAATAGAGACATATAAAAAATATTATCATAGAAATATCCCCGCACTAATCGCGGCGATACTTATTGGATTTTTTATTGTTTTTGTTCCAA
>CAYQXM010000216.1:0-1073 GCA_964421295.1 uncultured Pirellulales bacterium | reverse complement strand
CTTGTAGCATCAACAGGATCATTGATACCGGAGCAATTTGGAAGTCACACCTATTCGCCGAGTGATTGGTATCAGAATGAGGTAATTGGATCCAATTCAAAGTATTCTGTAGGTGAGATAGCTACAACTTCGAACGGTCAACAAGGGATGGCGATTATTAGTGATGACGGTATGGGTCATTATACCATCGTGCCTGTTTCGTTGGATAATTCTCAAAAAGGATGGCATACGAATGGAAGAGTTGACCCAAAAATTGTGACGTATCAAAGTGTTGAACAACAGTATCCAGTGCGATGGGCTGGGGGGAAAATGGACATTTCCCATATCCCAGATAGAGATTGGACAATTACCCCCTCATCTGGTTCTGTGTCATACAATGCGATAACAACACCCCCAACCATAAGGATTCCAACCACTATTCAAAAAACAGCGGTCACTTCAAACCCCATTTCGCCAAGATATGAATCTGATAATACTCCGGTCTCTGGATCCACTGTTGAAAATCAGATATTACAGTTGACAAATAATGAGAGGAAAAACAATGGCGTAAATCCGTTAGTGTATGATTCCTCATTGGCTGCTATTGCACGCGCCCATAGTCAGGATATGCTGAACAACAATTACTTCTCGCACATTAATCTCAACGGCGATGATCCCTCTGAAAGAGCGAGCAAAGCAGGATATAATATCCATAAATCATATCAGGTGGGCGTTGCTGAAAATATTGGAATGACCGAAGGATACGTTAGTTCATCGAATATTGCTCAGGAGTTTATTGAAATGTGGATGAATAGTCCCGGTCATCGTTCGAATATTCTTAATTCTCAATACAACCGATTGGGGGTGGGTGTTGCCAGTAGAGGATCAAAAATTATCGCCACACAGGTTTTCTTCTGAAATTCAATTGTCAGACTGAAATCCTACATTTTCCTCTTTTTAGTCATTTGAAATCCGATACCTCTTTCAGTCCCATTCGCCCTCAATCGGTCCCGTTGGGCTTGCAACGGATCCTCCGGGTCACATTCAGATCCCCTCCCAAAGAGTTTAAAAGACCCTCATCCTCACCAGTGTTG
>CAYQXM010000215.1:0-3759 GCA_964421295.1 uncultured Pirellulales bacterium | reverse complement strand
CCAGCCCTCACGCTTCGGTCACCGCCGCCGGCCTCCGACCGAGGCTATGGCTTCCGGCCGGACATCACGGCTTGGCGGTTCCCGGAGTGGTTCATCGTGCAGCAAACGCAGGTGACAGCCCAGGGATTCCGCCGCCGCCGACTGGTCCACTTGAACAGCCTTGAAGCCGGCAAGTACCGCGACGCGGACGGCAAGAAACAATCCGTTGTGCCTGTGCGTTTCGTGCGCGCCTGCAAGAAGGGCCACGTCGGCGATATCGATTGGAAGGCTTTCGCCCATGGGGCTGGCCCTAGTATGCCCTGCCCGCGCGACCTGTGGATGGAAGAACGCGGCACGACCGGCGACCTCGACGAGATCTGGGTGGTCTGCGAGTGCAGCAAGCAAAGGCCCATGGCGCAGGCCGCCCGCATGGAACTCCGAGCGCTCGGCTCGTGCAACGGTTCCCGCCCATGGCTCGGCCCCGGAACCAAGGAGGGCTGCGGCGAACCGAACCGGCTGCTGATCCGCAGCGCGAGCAACGCCTACTTCCCGCAGCTCATGTCGGTGATTTCAATCCCCGACACGCAGACGGCGGTGGACGTGGTTGTGCAGTCGGCGTGGGATGCCGGTTTGTCCATCGTGGACTCGCCCGAGAAGCTGGCGATGGTCCGCCAAATACCCAACGTCGCCGTCAAGCTCCAGGGGCTTGCAGACACGGCGATTCTGGCGGCGATTGCGCGCGTCCGCAGAGGCGGGAGTGGGGTCGAACGCCCGGTCAAGGAAGTCGAATTCGAGGCGTTGGCCGACGTGAATGAGGAACTCGGCTCCGACGTGCCCGACGGCGATTTCTTCGCGCGGGCCCTGCCGCAACCGCAGTGGCATGCCGCATGGATGTCGAGCCTTGAGCGCGTCGTGCTGGTCCATCGGCTGCGCGAAGTGGTGGCGCAGGTTGGCTTCACCCGTTTCGAGGCGGCCGGTCCGGACATCCAGGGCGAGCTTTCCCTCGATGTGAAACGTGCGCCGCTGGGCATTGACGCCTCCTGGTTACCTGCGGTCGAGAACCGAGGCGAAGGCATCTTCCTCCAGATTCGCGCCCAAGCGGTCGCCGCGTGGCTGCAGAAGACGTCCGTCCGCAAGCGAGGCGACCAGCTTGTCGAGGGATTCATGCGGTGGAAGAGCGACCACCCGGACAGCAAGAGGGAGTTCGCCGGCCTGCCCTACATCATGCTACATTCGCTGGCCCATCTCTTGTTGACCGCCATTTCCCTGGAGTGCGGGTATCCGGCATCTTCCCTGCGTGAGCGCGTCTATGTGCCAAGTCCGGGGAGTGCTACCAACGGCTACGGCATTCTCGTTTATACCGGTTCATCCGATGCCGAGGGGACCCTGGGCGGGTTGGTCATGGCGGGCCGGCACATCCGCCGCCATATACGCCGTGCGCTGGAGTGTGGAGAACTTTGCTCGAACGATCCCATTTGCGCCCACCACGCTCCCGCGCGGCATGACGGTCAGCAATTGCTGGGGAGCGCGTGCCACGGGTGCTTGTTGATTGCCGAAACTTCCTGCGAACAGCGCAACGAGTTCCTTGATCGTGCGTTGGTTGTGCCCACCGTCGAGGCCATCGGCGCTGAGTTCTTCGCGCCGGTCATCTGATGCTCGACGCAATTCACAATCTGTCCGTCGCCACGCTCCACTCCCTGGCCGCGTCGCTTCGTGGCGGTCCCCTGGCACTGGGGCTATCCCGCCACGCCATTGCTCAAGTCATCGGCCCGCAGGCGGCTGCAGTTCACGAGAATCTTGAGGAGTTGCAGAAGCAGGGCATGGCGCTGGCACACATCGCGCTGCTGCTCGACGCCATCGCGCAGACGCGAGAGCGGGCCGCTGACCCACAGGTCTTGTTCGATTTGGTCCTGTCTGGGCCAGAGGTCTCCGGCGTGCCTACGGCGGACACTGCTGCCACCCTTCAGACGCTCATCGAAAACGCGGAAACGGAGATTCTGCTGGTCGGCTACACGGTTCACAATGGGAAGCGGCTGTTCAAACGGCTCGCCGAGCGCATGGAGGCAACCCCGGCACTGCGCGTCGTCTTCTGCCTCGACATCGCCCGCAAGGCGACCGACACGTCGCTCGCCGGCGAGATCGTCCGGCGTTTCGCCCGTGAGTTCGTGACCAAGCACTGGCCTGGCGCGCGGCTGCCAGACGTCTTCTACGACCCCCGCGCCCTCGCCGAGCGGTGGGAAGATCGCGCCAGTCTCCACGCCAAGTGCGTGATCGTCGACCGCCGCATCGCCGTCATCACCTCCGCGAACTTCACCGAGGCCGCCCAGCGCAAAAACATCGAAGCCGGGGTCCTGATCCACTACGAGCCGTTCGTGACGCGGCTGAGTGCCTACTTCGAAGCCATGCGCAACTCAGGACAATTGCAGCCGTGTTCGTTGAGTTGACGGCACACTCACGCAATTTCATGCTGAAAGTAGGCAAAAACTGTTTGAGACGCCAGATGCAGGCCATCCGCCTCTGATCGACGTCGAAGTCTTATGTTTAGTTGGATACCGATTCATCGAGAGACAATCCGGCGCGTACTGGATTACCAGCGTGATCAGAATGAACTGCTGGTGATCCTGCGAGAGATGGAGCAGCAGGGGCTCAAGGTCATCAGCCTCCGAGACAAAGGCGCCGACGGCCAAGCCATCCCGCTCGCCGAGATTGATCCGTTTACCTTCCTGGCCTCGTTTAACCGAGGTGTGACCGATGAGAACCGCCGCAAGAACTGGAGTCTCCTCAAGACGCGGTGGGGTCTGAAATCCAAGGTGCCAGATGATTTCAGCGGCATCCCCACCCTGAACAACCAGCGTTGTCGGCTGATGCCTTGGGCCAAAGATCGGGAGAAAGACCATGTGGAGCGCCTTTGGCAAATCGCCTCGTTGGCGGCGGACGGCAGCGTTGAGCAGGTGGGTGCCGAGGCATTCGATCAATGTTTGAGTCTTCCGCTGGTCGGGATGGCGAGTCTGACCATCGGTCTGTTCTGGATCAACCCGGAGAAGTTCCTTTCCGCCGACAGCAAGAATACGGCCTACGGCAAGTCCAAGGGCGTCACGACCGAGCCGGAGGATTACCAAAGCTACCGGCAATGGCTGAAGGAAATGGCGGAACGGGTCGGGAGCAACTACCCCCAGGTCTCCCACGAGGCCCATCTATTCGCCACGCAAACCCAGTCCAAGCTGGATTTGACCCCAGCCAGGATGCAGACCCTCTGGGACCGGTTCAATAAGGTCATCAAGGGGTTCACGGATTTTAGGAATCCAGGGGACTACTTCGTTGAAAACGAGACCGCCTATAAGCGGGCGATCCTGACGAAGTTCCAGCAAGAACTGGGGACCGAGAAGTTGTCGGTGCTGGTCGCGCAGGGCCAGGGCACCAAGGCCGCGAAGGAGATCGTGCGGGTGTTGACCTCGAACCTCGTCAACTTACACGCCTGGAACGTCACCCTCGGCGAAACCGACCAGGCAATCTGCGACGTGGTGCAGCAATGTCTGAAGGCCACTTCGGAGCCATACCAGGGACCGGAGAGCACCAGCGAATTGTTTGATGCCTGTGGTCGGCACAACCTGAAGCCCTCCTGGGATGCGCTGACCGTGCTGCTGTGGGCGCTGCGTCCGCAGGACTTCTTCCCGGTCAAGATCAGCTTCTACCGCAAGTTGAGCGCCGAACTGGATCACGAGCTACCGTCAGGCCGACCGGACGCGGACAAGCTGCACAGCCTGATCGAATTTGGGCGGG
>CAYQXM010000214.1:0-3763 GCA_964421295.1 uncultured Pirellulales bacterium | reverse complement strand
TCTTCTCTTCGCCTAAAGGCGAGGGGTTTCAACCATCCCCGAAAGGGACACTAAAAATCGCAAATCTGTCTCAACAGACAATCGGTAGTGTATTTCCAGCTGCATGGAATACGGACGTTGACTTGCACTTGTTCGAGACGGTTTGTCGGGATACCGTTGATTGGTAGGGTCTGTAAGAATGGTCTTCCTCGAAAAGGAGCCCAACAAAACAAGCCGGCGGACGTCTTACAGCCGCCGCTGATTTCGTCGTTAGAGCGATTACAAAAGAAAGGATCACAACATGTCTAGATGCACAGCACCAGTACGCGGCCATCGCACGGCGAGCGCCGCAGCCAACTGCCCTGCATGCGGTGGACGTTATGGAAGAAGTTATGGGGAGTACAGCAGCTACGGGTCGTACTCACCCTCTTCTGACTCCCCGATGCGAAGCATTGGGAGCAGCAGGAGTAACGGCGGGTCAAGCCGCAGCACAAGGCCGCGTTGGTCGGGAGCCGGTTCGTCCTTGTGGTATACGCCTGAAGAAGTGCGAGCGCTCACACCGGTCCGCAACAGCGTCGAGGCACTGGCGAAGCAGCCGGACCTTCGGGATGTATTCCTATGCCATGCATGGGACGACCGACAGGGGGCAGCCAAGGAGCTTCACGATCTGCTGGAGTCACGTGGTGTGCGGGTCTGGTTCAGCGAGAAAGACGTTGGCCTCGGCGTGCCGTTACTCCGTGCAATCGACAAAGGCCTGGCAAACTCGAAAGTAGGGATCGTGCTGGTGACCCCTGCGCTGCTGCGTTGCCTTCCTGCAGAGGGCATCGCTGACAAAGAGCTATCGGCACTCCTCGCGCGTGAGCGGCTAGTACCAGTCGTACACGGGACGACGTATGAAGCTCTCCGCGAAGTCAGCCCCCTTCTGGCCTCGCGAAGCGGCCTGAGTACTGCAGAAGAGCCAATGACAGACATTGCTGCCAAGCTCGCAGAGCTGGTTGCGCTTTAACAATCTCCTGGAGGCGACGTCCAAAAGGTCGCGCCTCAGGAGTAGCGATAGACGCCAAAGTCGTATGACCCTGAGAGATGAAACAAGACCAAGAGAGGGAAGGCGGAAGTTGAAATACGAGATCAAGAAAGACTCGGCGTGGCTTGTCCGAGAAGAACAGAGAGTCTACGAGGCCAGGGGCAATGGAATTCTCGGCCGAAAGCGCAAGCGGTTCCGCCTAATCGACGTGTTCGCCGGGGCCGGGGGGATGACTCTCGGGTTCTCCAAGATGTTCGCCCATGCGTTCGATTCCGTATGGGCCAATGATTTTGACGATGCCTGCGTACGCACGTATCGAAAGAACTTCGGAGACCACTGCGTGTCAGGCGACATCGTGGACATTCTCAACGATCCGGCAACGCAGATTCCGCCAGCCGATGTCGTCATTGGCGGCCCACCGTGCCAAGGGTTCAGCCTTCTGAACAAGAACCGCGAGGGCGATCCGCGAAAGCAGCTCTGGCGTCCGTTTCTTGATGTTGTTGAGCGGTCCGGAGCCCAAGTTTTCGTCATGGAGAACGTGCCGCAACTCCTAGGCTCGTTCGAGCATGGCGAGATTATTGGTACGGCAGAAACGATCGGCTTTAAGTGCTGGAGCGAAGTGCTCTGCGCGGCCGATTACGGCGTGCCGCAGACACGCCGCCGGGCGTTCATCGTCGGATGCAAGTTCTTCGATCCCTCCGAGGTGTTTCCGCCGAGGAAGACGCACTTCGACCCGCGCAAGGGCGGCGTGCAGATTTCCTTTCTGCAAGCGGACCGCAACGGGTATCTGCCTGGTGCCGTGAAGTGGCGCACAGTGCACGATGCGATCGCGGATCTTCCGCAACCGAAGGGAACGGAAATCCGCGACGAAGACCCGCCTTTCGATCTTCACTTCGGACGTTCCCCTACTCCGATGAGCATCGCCCGTTACAAGGCGATTCCTGAAGAGGGCATGAACCGTTTCGACCTTCAGAAGCGTGCGCTCGAGTTGGTGCCGGGCTGCTGGATTCGCAAGAAGAGCGGCGGGACGGACCTGTTCGGCCGTCTGTGGTGGGATCGTCCCGCGTTCACGATTCGCACGGAGTTCTTCAAACCGGAGAAGGGCCGGTACCTACATCCGAATCAACACCGACCGATAACGCACCGCGAAGCGGCACGGCTGCAGTCCTTCCCGGATGAGTTCATTTTCACGGGATCAAAGATCCAAATTGCGCGGCAGATCGGCAACGCCGTGCCGCCGGGCCTAGCGGCACGCGTCGCCGACGTGGTGTATCTGCTTCTGACGATGAACGACCGCTGACATGACCGATGTATTCTCCAAGGAGAAGCGAAGCTGGATCATGAGTCGCGTCAGGGGACGCGACACCAAGCCAGAGATACTCGTTCGGTCGTTCGTTCATCGCATGGGATTTCGGTTCCGAATTCACCGGCGTGACCTTCCTGGGAACCCGGATATCGTGCTGCCCCGCCACGGCAAGGTGATTTTCGTGCACGGTTGCTTCTGGCACGGGCACAAGCGGTGCCAGCGGTCAAAGCGGCCGACAACCAACAAGGGCTTCTGGAACAAGAAGCTCGATGAGAACATTGAGAGAGACAAGCGCTTCCAAAGGAAGCTGCGCCTTATGGGTTGGAAGGTGCTGGTCTTGTGGCAGTGCGAGGTCCGCAAGCCGGAGAAGATGTTGCGAAAGCTGGAAAGGTTTCTGCATGACGAGTGAACGACTGAAGGCAAAGGCGACGGACCCGGAAGCCATACGGCAGAAGGTCGCGAGTTTGATCAGTAATTTCGAAGCTGAGCTTCGATCGGGCGCACTCCGGGCGAAGGTGCTCGCTCTGGTTCCCATCTTCCACGGGCTGCGCGACCTGGGCAAAACCCTTATTCCGCCCCAATATGCCTCGTCCGCGAGGGATAGGATTCTGTACTACTTCCTGCAGTACTCAGGCACGATCATCAATGGCGACGAGTTGCTCGTAGTCTCCGGGATTCAGGAGTATGCACGGCGGTTACGGGAACTACGGGTACAGTTCGGCTGGGCCATCGTGAGCGGTGTCACGATCAAGGAGATGCGCAATGAAGAGGTGGAGGAAGTACCGGACGAATTAAAGCCTATGAGGCCGAACGAGTACGTCCTGCTGAGCGCCGAGGAGGATCGCGACGCGGCGCACCGGTGGCACGTCGCAAACACGATCCGCAAGGAACGCGGATCGGTGCGCGGCAAGATCCTGAAGTTTCTTCAGATAAACGTAGGGCGCGGCGTGACGAACGAGGAATTGCGCTACGTCGCCGGGGACAAGACGGAGTGGGCGCGGCGTGTGCGCGAGCTGCGCACGGAGCAGGGTTGGCCGATCGCAACGAAAACCACTGGACGCCCTGACTTGGGCGTCGGGGTCTACGTGTTGCAGGCCGACCGTCAGAGTCCGGAACATGACCGGAGCATTACCGACGATGTTCGTCGGGAAGTGCTGCGGCGTGACGGGTACAAGTGCAAGTCATGCGGCTGGTCGCACAACGAGTGGAATCCGTCTGATCCGCGGCACTTGGAGTTGCACCACATCAAGCATCACGCGAAGGGAGGCGAGAATGTCGAAGGGAACCTGAATACGCTCTGCACCGCCTGCCATGACAGGGTGCATCGAGAGGAAAAGCGAAAGTAATGCCAGCTGCATCGATTCCAGTCCGGTTCCCAGTGAAGGATACAATGCGCAATGACGTCGATGGGCGTCTAATCGGGTAGCCGGGGGGATTAGCCCCCCAGCCCCCAC
>CAYQXM010000213.1:0-3775 GCA_964421295.1 uncultured Pirellulales bacterium | reverse complement strand
GGCCACGACTGCTCTCGCGCAGGACGTGGTAATGAAGCTCGGAGAGTTGTTGGACTGGCTCGCGCATCACGGCACATGCGTCGGCGCTCTTAAAGCTGCCGCTCCGAATCGGGTTTCAATTCCGCTGGCAATCTGCCGTTCCCACAGGACACCGAAGCCATCGTCCCCGTAATCCTTGCCCCAGGAGTTGGCAATCTTCCAGCCCCACTTGCCGCCCTGAAACACAACGGCCACGCCGTAGATGCTATGACCACCGCCGCCCCAGTTCACGCCGAAATGGATCGGGTGCCCGCAGAACAGCATCCACGTCGCTACGTCGAATGTCTTGCACCAATCCATTTCGGCAAGCCGCCACTTCTTCGCCTCTTCGTCGAAGCCGGCGGGCTTGCGCGAACTCCAGATGTTGCTTGACGGCCACATGGTTTCGGGCACACAGCCCACGTCGGTCATGCGCGCGACGTTCGATTGAACGCTGCTGCCCATGCGGCTTCCGACGAAGCCGAACACGCTCGCAGCAGACAGAATCGGAATGTCGTAGCCAGCGTATCGGCAGACGTTTTCGTAGGCCCCGACGATTGCGTTCGACGTACAACTCGGCCCGGTCTGGTCCTTGATGACGGCATACTGCGAAAGGTCGGTGTGGCTGACCCCGTCGCTGCCGATGTGCTGCTTCCAGACGCTGCGATCCGTCACTACGTTGGTAGGCTCGCCGGCGCAAAAGTCGCGGAACATGGCCAGCGGGATTTCCAGCAGGCCGGTTTCACGCGGGGGCGGCAGGGATAGGTTGATCTCAAACATCACTTCACCCCCCAATCCGCCAGCAGCTTCAACAGTTCGTCCACCGTCCCCGGCAACTCAGCGGCGGCCGAACGGACGCCAGCGCTGTCCAGTCCCAGAACTCGCGGGAGTGGCTGAGCGTCGTACTGGCTGAGTTCCAGTGCCGGTTGCCCTTGACTGTCCTTCGCATCCTTGTCCAGCACAATCAGCTTGCCGGACTTCCGCAGCGTTTGGAGCAGCGGGCTTGTCAGTACCGCCGCCTGCTCCGGCGTCCGCTCCGCCGTTTCCTCGACGATCACCGCCCGGCTCACCTGTCCGATTGGCGGCGGGTCGGGCGGGTCGATAGGGTTTGGTTGTGGAGTGCCTCCGCCGATGACGAGTTCGTGCGTCGCCATCTCGGCAGCCGCACCGCCGTTGGCGTTCGTGCCAGCGACCACCAGCACGAAGACGTACTTGCCAGGCGTGCCGGTGGCGAACACGCACCGCAGGCCGGAGTCAACCGGCAGGAACGACTTGGGAACCGGAGCAACAGCCAGGAGCCACAGACGCGACGTGCCGACGCTTTCGCTGGCGTCCAACACCACGAGGTCGCCGGCCGCTGACTCACGCGGGCCTGTGATCACGGCTTTGGGCTGCTGGGCCTGGGCCACAGCGGCAAGAAGCAGGACAAGCGGGAAGATGATCCGCGTCATGGCAGTGCTCCTAGCTGAAAATGGAGATCAACTGCAAGATGAGCGGCAGCAGCTTCTCCGGGTCCGTTTCGAAGCCGACCTGCAGGCAGGTCATGTCCCCGTACACGACCCTGATCGGGTAAAACGCGTGTCCGCCGAAATGCACGGGCATCTTGTAGATCCAGTCGTCCTGGAACTTGAACCGACCTCTCATGCTTTCACCCCCCGTGTGGAATCCCCTGAACAAAAAGCTAATCCGATGACGATCTACCGCGATAATTCGAAACAGCACTTTATCTTATTCCCAGAAGTGGCTTCTTGTCGAGGGAAAATTTAACTTCTGCCGCCTCTCCGTCGTATCCTGTCGCTTTCGACCTGTAGAGTTGTCTTGTGACGTCATTCTTGAACCCCGGAGGGATGCCCCATGATCGGAGCGATTGTCGGCGACGTCGTCGGATCCACCTACGAGTTCCACCCCACGGACCGGTACGATTTCGAGCTGTTCCCGAAAGGATCGACGTTCACGGACGACACGGTCCTGGCGCTGGCCACGGCCGATGCCCTGGTTCACGGTCTCGAGTACCGGGAGGCTTACCGGGACTGGGGCCGTCGGTTCCCGGGAAGGGGCTACGGGGGACGGTTCTCCGCGTGGCTGGGGCAGGAGGACGGCGAACCCTGCAACAGCCTGGGCAACGGCTCGGCCATGCGGGTGCCGCCCGTGGGGTGGGCGTTCAGGACGCTGGAGAAGACACTGGAGGAGGCCCGGCGGACGGCCCTGCCGACCCACGACCACCCGGAGGGGATCAAGGGGGCCCAGGCGGTGGCGGGAGCGATCTTCCTCGCCCGGGGGGGCGCCAAAAAGGAGGAGATCCGAAGCTGGGTGTCGGGCACCTTCGGCTACGACGTGTCGAGGCGCGTCATCGATATCCGGCCGAAATACGGATTCGACGAGACCTGCCCGGGCAGCGTGCCGGAAGCCCTCTGCGCCTTCTTCGACTCCAGCGACTTCGAGTCGGCCGTGCGCCTGGCGGTGTGGCTAAGGGGCGACGCGGACACCCAGGCCTGCATCGCGGGGTCCGTCGCCGAAGCCTTCTACGGGGGCGTGCCGCAATACCTCGCGGGCCCGGCCGCGGCCCTGCTGGCCGACGAGATGCGGGCGCTGCTCGCGGAGTTCGAGGGGATCAGGAAGTAGGAGGGGGGCTACACTTATCTTCGCCGGCTACAGCAAAGGACCCTCCACTGGAGCGGCGGGTTGTTCCGGATCCTTTCTGCCAACCCGGGATCGTTGGTGAGATGTTCCGGTTCGATCACGCCCCGATCCCTCACCCCGTCCAGGAAAGCAATCTCGGTCGCCCTAAGGGGAAGTAGACGTTTAAACCCCTCCCTGCATTCACGGATGAGTTGTAAGCCGTATTCCTCCGCGGTCCCCTCCCAGATTGTCCCACGGAGGGTAGGGGTTAGCTGGTTCTTCAAGTCGCCGGGGGCGAACTGCACATCTTCCGCGGAAACCGTCCGCCAGTCCTTGTCGCTGCTTCCCCCGTAAACGATGAAAGCCGTCCTGAGTCGATCAGGATCGAGACCCTCCATCCGGAAGATCTGGACCGCGTCGAAAATATCCCTGGCCGTCCTGCGTGCCAGGAGAGCCACGAGCTTTCCCGCAACCAGTTCATGGGTATCCAATACGGAAATCCCCGTAGCCCTCCAGGGACCCACAGGCCTCGAATCCATCACCAAGCCGGGCCAGAGCGGCACACGACTAAGGAAATTCACGTCCACCTTCAGGTTTCCAGACCCGACCAGCGAGCTTCCATAGCGGATCTCCATCGTTGTGCCCGCGTGATCGTCCCTGGTCCGGGAACCGAGCTGGAGGCCCTCCCTGGAGAAAACGGATTTCATCGCCTCCAAAAGCTTTGGCCGTTCTGCCTCCATCGCCGTTTTCCCGGCTTGCCCGACATAGTTGAGGTCGATGTCGACCGACAGGCGCGGCACATCGAGCATGAAGAGGTTCAGCGCCGTCCCTCCCTTGAGAAGGAACTTCCCCTTGAGGTAAGGATGCCCGTTCAATGCCTCCAACAGGCCCAGGAGCTGCACCACCTTCTCGAGCATGTCCTGCCTGAAACTCATCGCACCCGCTTCGGACCGCAGTGTCTCTCTCGAGATGTTCACAGGATCTCCCCCCATGTCTCCCAGAGCACGTTCGCGGGTACCACCAGGTTCCAGGCTTTCACAAGGCGACCTTCGCGACGGGACCGCTCCAGGTAGTGGGGCTGTTTCGGCCGGCGACTGCGCAGCGGAGCCAGGTGATCTTCCGTTACAAACAAGGCATC
>CAYQXM010000212.1:0-3924 GCA_964421295.1 uncultured Pirellulales bacterium | reverse complement strand
AGTTTCCGGCCGTGGAAGATCACGTAATCGGGGATGCCGTCGTGGTTCAGGTCGGATTCCGTGAGCTGCGGGTCTGCATTGAGGCGCAGCGTCTCGCCGAATGGAATCCCTTCGGCTTTGGGGGTGGTGTCTTGGAACAAGGTCAGGTCCAGCGACACGGTAGGGGCCTCCGGAATACTGCCCTGGGCATCCAGGAGGTAGTAGTCGATGTGGGGATCGTGACGGACGATCAGGTCGAGGTGGCCGTCGCCGTTGATGTCCTTGAGCAGGAGGCTGGGGATGGCGAAGTGCTCGGACAACTGCCCCGTGGAGTCCTGCAGGTCGGTGCGCCGGCCGTAATTCATCTGGATGGGGAACCTGCCGATGCGGCTGAACGTGGGCGTCACTTGGCGGTTCGGGTCGGGAGCATCCGTGGATGCGCCCTGGTTCATCCAGATCTCGCAGTAGTCCAGGATTGGCACCAGGACGTCTGGCTTGCCGTCTTGATTGATGTCCTGGAGGAACGGGGAGAACAGAGGCTTGTCCGCCCTGAACTGGCATCGCATGCGTCGGTCGAACAGAACGCCGTTGGCGTCGATGCCGCCGTCGCGGGTAGCCGGGTAGGCCCACAGGCCGTCGGGCGCCAGAGCGATCAGGCAGACGGGGCCATCGCGATCGAGCAGGGTGCCCAGTGACAACAGGGTCCGGCTGGGCGAGGGGAGACGCCAAGGGCCTTGAACGGGGCGGAGCGACGTGCCGGTCCAGGTCTGAACCTGGCCTTGTTTGCCAATCACGAGAAGTTCGTCGGACTGGTCCCTGTTGATGTCCTGCAAACGATAGGCGGCCACCTCATAGGGTGGCGACACGCGCGCCAGCGGCTGATCCGACTGGGCGTCGTCGCCGCCGCGGGACAGACGCGGCAGGCCGCAGCATAACAGGATGACAAGGAGAAACAGACGTTTCATTGGAATCTCACGATGTTGATTTGATCGCGTCCCATGATCAGCAGGACAGGGTGCTTCAGATTGCCTGTCCGCTCGGTGATGAGTTGGGATTTCTCCGGGATCGTCATCTCCCAGACCGTGCTCTTCGCGATCTGAATCCTGTCCTTTGCTTTCTGCAGGAGATGCAGGCCGATGTGATTGCCGGCGTCTCTAACCAACACGTCCAGCAGCCCGTCGCGGTTGTAGTCACAGAAGAAGTGTCCCTGGTCCGCTTGGGAAGAGTTCTGCTCCTGCACGAAGAGCTGGAGAGTCTGGGTGATGTCCGGGCGTCTGGCCAAGCGTCCTTTGTTGTTGAAGAACGCGAGAAACTGCAATTCGAGACTTTTCGAAGCGAGAGTCTTAACCTGGTCCAGGAGATCCGGACGCAAGACGATGAAACTAAGGTCCGGATAGCCGTCCTCATTGATGTCCGCCAGTTGGACGTCGCCGGGCAGGCCCGCGATCTTGATCAACTGGTCGGGTGTGCCCTGCTGATCGAATAGAACATCCTCGTGGTCCGCCGTCTCGTGGTTGACATAGACGATGATGTGTGTGCTCAGGGTCTTGGAGGTCTTGTCCCGGACGAAAAGGACAAAGTCGCATCGATGATCCTGATTCAGATCCAGGACATACTGGTTGCCGGCCGGATCGACGGGATTGGGATCGGTGTCGCCCCTGGGGATCTTCAGGGTCCGGGTCGGCTGGGCTGAGAACGGCTCGGAGGTCCCTTGCTGCCACACTGCCAGGGAACGTGTTGTCTGGGTCACCAGATCGATCCGACGATCGCCGTTGAAATCCATGAAGATCGGGACCGGCACGGCGGCGTTGACCTGGAGCAGCGGTCCGGGACCGGCTTTCATGCCGAACATGGATCCCAAGCCCCCGATGTCGAATGACGCATTGACTCCAGATTGGCTCGCGTCCAGACGACCCCGGCCGGAACGGACCTTGGGCTCGCGGGGTATCTCGAGCGTGTTCGAAGCCACGAACCCGGTGTCCCTTTTCAGCAGGATGATGAATCCATTGGATTGTGGTACGCACACATCGGCTGTGTTGTCGCCGTCGAAGTCCAGCACGGCCCGTTGCCAGGCGAAGACATGCTTGGGGTCCGGGATCTGCCAGAGAAAGTCGCAGTCCGAGATCTTGAATAAGGCATCCTTGGGCTCTGTGCCGAGCCGGTAGCCGAAACAGGCGCGGGCCGTGAACAACAGGATCTCCTTGCCGGGGTGCGGATCGGCATCCGCGCAGGCGTAGGCGATCACGTCCGGCGTCAGAGGGATGATCTGATCCGGTTCCATGGCGAAGCCCGGACCGGCGTTGCGCTGGTTGTGAATTCGGAGCGATCGGACATACCGCGTGGTCTTCTGGCCGGTCGACAAAACCAGGTCTTCCAGGCCGTCCTCGTTGAGATCCGCGTAGATCTCGTCCTTCAGTTCTAGATCCTTGGGGACTTGGATGAGAGCGGCGCGCGTCGTCGGGGTCATCGTTTGGGCCGAAGCGATCTGACTCGTCAGACCGACCGTGCACACGGCCAGCAGAATCCGGACTGCCGATATCGTACGTGGGTGTCGGGTCATTTGACCTCTTCCAGGCGAGTGGCGTCACCCACCGTGTAATGGATCACCCAGAGGAGGGTCACGCGCGAGGCCACGGCGGTCTCTCTATTGCCGTACAGCCCGAGCAGGACCGACGTCTTCTGAATGCCCCCGTTGTTCTCATAGGAGAAGAGCAGTGGGATATTGAACTCCGTGGTCTGCTTCTTCCGCCTGGAGACCGACGTGTCCAGGGTGACCTTGTGGTCGTCTCGAAACACGCCGATGCGAACATCATCGCCCGGGTTCAAGTGGTTGATCATGGTCAGAAGGGCCTGTGGATTAGGAACAGGCTCGCCGTTGATATCCATAATGACGTCGCCGAAAACCAGGCCCGCCTTGCGCCAGGGACTGCTGGAGGCCAGGCCGACGACCACACATCCCTCGCCTCGTGCCAACCCCACCTTGTGGGCCTCCACCTCGGAGGCGTTGCGCACCACCACGCCCACCTTGGCCTCTTCTCGGAAGGTCGCCGCTTCAAGACGGCGCGGCGGAGCCAGACGCCGCACGGGCTCGATATCGGTTTCCCCGCTTCGACCGGCCCGATCGAAGAGCACGTGGATCTTCGCGTCCAGAGGCGTGATCTGCTCCAGTTTGTACCAGTCGCTGGGCCAGTGCAGGGGGGTTGGTGTCGTACCGTTGACGCTGGCCTTGAGGAGGATGTCGCCCTCGGCAATTCCCGCGGCCACGGCCGGGGAGTTCTCCACGACCCGGGCGACCAGGACCCCTTCCGGGGCATCGAGCTGGGCCTCCAGCGTTTGTCGTGAATCATTGACTTCGATGCCGGTGAACACGCCCGGTGGCAATTTCAATCGCTCATCATCATCCTTTGGCAGGGCGAGGCGTTCCCGGGAGATGTCCATCTCGGTCAGAGGATCGGCCTGGGTCGGCACTTCCGATTGGAGCATCCCGCACCCGAACGAAGAACAGATCACAAAAGGAAACAGCAACCACATCAAGCGTGTCATTGTCAACCCGCCTTTCTCTTCAGCGCGATGGCTGCCAAAACCAACATGATCGCCAGCCAGACGAGAGGGGCCACTATGGATAAAGACGCATAGGGATTCGTAGCGTTACTGACACCCTGAACGACATTGCAGTAAAACGCCACAAACGAATGGCCGCCGAGTGGGGACGGCAAGTGCGCCGATGGCAGCCAGCCGATGAGCGAATCGGCCGTCAAGAACGCCCGCCCCACATCCATCAGGAGGATCATGCCCAGGGTGACGACCAGAGCAACAACGTTGTTTCGGATCCAACTGCCCAATGCGAAGCCGATGGCCGTATAGGCGAACAGGGGCAGAATCGGAGTGTAGAGCACGGGCCAGAGACTGCGGAACATCTCCTCCTTCTTGAGCAGAGGAAACAGC
>CAYQXM010000211.1:0-3945 GCA_964421295.1 uncultured Pirellulales bacterium | reverse complement strand
ACCATTATCCTCAACGGCCGGCTATCCGAAAGGAGGCTTGCTTCATAGTCTCACCATACTCATTTATTGAGAAAATTCGGGGGACAGTTTACCTATTTCGAAAGGCAGTCGCCTCGCCATCACCCAACTCGTTGGCGGGCGGAGCGGAGGTGGGACAGTTCCGGATCGACGCAGAGGGATATTTTCGAGCCCGCTATTTCGGCTTTCTCGAAGACCAGTTCGGAGGAGCCGAAGAGGCCGGAGTTTTCGGATTTCAGCCTGCGTGCAGTCATGCGGCAATACTCGCGGTCGATCTCCACGCCGAGACTGTTGCGGCCGTTCTTGAGGGCGGCGACCATCGTTGTGCCGGAGCCGCAGAAGGGGTCGAGGACCGTGTCACAGGAGAAGGAGAACATGTTGATCAGGCGGGTGGCCAGTTCGAGCGGGAACGGGGCTGGGTGTTCACGCGTCGAGGCGCCAGGAATGGTCCAAATCTGTTGGAACCATTCGTTGAAGTCTTCTTTGTCGATCATGCTTTCCCGACGTTGATCCTCCGTGGGTTTGCGGTATCCGCCGGGCTTCCGTTGCATGAGGATGAACTCGATGTCGTTCTTGACGATGGCGTTCGGTTCGTAGGGTTTGCCAAGGAACTTCGAGCCGTTCGGGACCTCATAGGATGCGTTCGAGATCTTGTGCCAGATGATCGGATTGAGGTTGTCGAAGCCGATCTTGCGACAGCGGACGCAAATGTCGGCGTGAAGTGGAAAGACCAAGTGACGTCCAAAACGCTTTCTCGATACGCAGACATCCCCGACGACACAGACCAGCCGCCCGCCGGGCGTGAGAACCCGAAAGACGTGCCGCCATACCTTTTCGAGTTCGTCAAGGAACGTCTCGTAGTCGTCCACGTGCCCAAGCTGGTCGTCGTGTTCGTTGTAACGCTTGAGATTCCAATACGGCGGGGAGGTGACAACGAGGTGTACGCTCTCCGTGGGGATAAAGGACAAGTCCCTCGCATCGCCGTTGATTAGTCTATGTGTAGTGCCATCCATTGTCATTATGCGACCGCAACCAGATGCCCAAGGAGCGCTCTGGCGAATCTTTCCATCGACAAGTCCTCCGCAGGCGTCTTATGCTCGCCGGATTCGCCTGTGGAGGGCTGAGAAGTAATGAATGCCGCAGCCGTGTAGTGCCTTTCAAGAACGAGCTTTCGGCAGAAAAGTTCATACCGGCGGGTATACGAAGAGCCGACGAACTCAGGGAAGACCTTGAAATGGGGTTCGTTGACTCGGACCGGGCGGTTGGACGCGTCGCAGTCTTCGAGCATGAAGAAGTATCCGAGGAACGGCTGTGGGCTGGCCAGGTAGGCACCCTCCCGGTAAGCAGTCCACAAGTCCAAAGCGCTGCCCATCGCTTCTTCCGTCCTGTTGTTGAAGTTGTTGCCGAAGGACGGACCTACCTGCGACTTCGCTTCAATGGCAGCGATGAGGGTGCCGTTCTTAGCAATGACGAGATCCCACTCCTTCGTCGGCCGGAAGAAACCCGGCAACTCCAGAGTCTTCTCACAGAAGAGGCACTCACGCGCGATCCCCGCATCGCAGATCAGATCGGTGAGCAGGCTAATGAAGCCATCCATTTGCGCACCGCCGGTAACGGCACCTCTGAAACCCTGGTCGAGCTTGCCCGTCTGCTGCTGACGCTCACGTTGCGCCGAGCGAGTCCTCCAATAATGAGCAACCGCCTCTTTGGTGCGTGTTTCGAGGTTCTGTAACGTTCTGTTCTCCTGCATAGTCGGGATTATACCACGAATTCCGGGTGCACCTTACCTATTTCCGGGGGCGGATAGCGTGTGCTGTCTCTGGATTCCTCGTGTGGTCACTCGGCACTACGGGCAGAACGGCCGAGGTCGGCCGCTCGACGCCGGCTTCCTATTCATCATCCCCCATGGGCACTCGGACGGAGTTCACCTTATGCGTCTGGCCGGTCTTCTGGGAAAGCTCCGCGGCCCGGGCGTCGGCCTGGGGTTTTTCCCGGTACGGGAAGGACGCGATCTCCCTGAAATTCTGGTCGACAACTCTCCAGACGAGTTTCATACGCGTCGGTTTCGATGCGGTCTTTCGGGAGCGCACCGGCTTGCGCACACCTGGTACTGATTCCGCGGCCTGGACCCCTTGTTCCTTGTTCTCGGCTTCTACCGAAGCTTCCTCGGCCATTCGTTCAATTCGTTGCCTGTTCGACAGTCGCTTCGCCATGGGATCGTCCGTTTCTCAGAATCGCCTGATAGAAAGCCTTGTGTACCGCTACGACAAGCAGGACTTTACCAGATATACGGCGGCTGTGCAAGGGCCGGGAGGAAGTTGTGTAAAAGTCCTGAGAGTCAGCCCCTATTCAAGAGCATCTACAGAATGAAAAAAACGCCGGAGCCCGCCTTCGGAACGCCTGGGAACGCGTGGGGTCAGGCACTAGTTTAAGCTATAGCGACAACAGCCAGGGGGCAACGAGGCAATGAGGCGACGGATGGGCAGATCTGCGGCTCAAGGGCCTGTTCGTAGTTGGGCCTGACGAGTTCTCTCGCCCTGCGACGTCACGGCAGGCGACGGCGGCGCACGCGGCGGAGGCAGGCGAGGCCGACAAGGCCCAGCAGGAGGGCGCCCGGGGCCGGGACGACGGTGGCGACGCCCGCACCATTGATGCGGAAGACGTTGATGGAGCTGAATTCGTCGTAGGTAGGTATCCAGGGACCGCCGTTCAGGCTGAAAGCCAGGGGCCCCTGGACCGGTGGCCAGGTCTCATTCCAGGCGGCCCGCGTGCCGTCGGGGGCGGAGGCGGTGATCCAGTAGGTGGTTCCCGGCGTCAGCAGCGGCTGCGTGATGGAGGTGCCCACCAGGAGAGGAGCGTCGGGGAAGCCGAAGCTCCACATCTGGTCGGTGAACGAGAAGGATTCCAGGACTGTTCCCGGCACACCGCCCGCGTCCGTTGTGATCGCCACATTCAGCAGATTGGCTCCGCTGCTATTTAGTCCTGCCGCCAGCGTGATGCTGTCGAGCAGATACGATTCGGTGCCGGCAAAGGAGAACGGGCGGGCGACACTAAAGTTCTGGTCCTCGCCCAGATACCCGCCCACACTGACGCCCGCGAACGGGTTGTAGGAATCGCCCGGGCCGAAGGTGCTGTAGAGGACCGTGCTCGCCCCCGCCTGCCCGACGGCGTTCAAAAGGATGGTCACTGCGATCAGAATGGTTACAGAAATGGCGCGAACGCTACCCATACCTCACACCTCCCACCATCGTTTGCCACCCTGCCCTCGGCCGATGCCGCGTCGGTCGTCAGGGCAGAAAAGCCTTGTGCATGTTTCCCAGATACCCCAGGCTTACTTTTGTCGATGGCAAGTGTCAAGGAAAAAACGGGCAGCTATGCTCGGATTCCAAATCCGGTGGAGGAAACCCCATGGGCCACGGCCCATCCGACGACACGGACGCTGTCACCCCGAGCGGAGTCGAGGGGGCTGGCTACAAATCGAGTCATGACGCGTTCTCGGGCAGATTCCTCGACTGCGCTCGGAATGACAAATGTATATGCCGTGTATCATTGTGCGCATTCTTGTCGCCGCCGCAGAGACCTCTACAATTGTCGGCACTACGTAGAAATTTCGCAACATAAGGCGCGGCGGGCCCACGAGTGGGCCCGAGTGTTGAGTTTTGAGTCCTTAGTTTTGAGTTGCAGGTGCCTACGGTCGGGCCCGAAGCCTCCGACTTTCTCTGATACGCCCCGTATCATGTTGCGCACTATTCGATGGGTATCGCCGCGCTCGATATATGTCGTGACTACGTAGAAATTTCGCAACATAAGGCGTGGCGGGCCCACGGGTGGGCCCGAGTGCTGAGTTTTGAGTCCTTAGTTTTGAGTTGCAGGTGCCTGCGGTCTACGGCGCGAAGCCTCCGGCTTTCTCTGATACGCCCCGTATCC
>CAYQXM010000210.1:0-4008 GCA_964421295.1 uncultured Pirellulales bacterium | reverse complement strand
GTTGGTGCGCAGCCTATGATTTGGCGAGAATTGCTCTACGGCGACGCACGTGCAAGAATGGCTCATCCTGCTGGACAAGCGTAATACAATTAGCAACTGGGTTCGACAACGCGTGCAGAAAGATGAGGAGCGAGCGTTTGAAGCAGGGGGCACTGGGGCCTGACCTCAAAATAACAATTAAGGATTTGGGAGGGAGTTGGCGAGCATGGCGGAATTTCGGGAGCGGCTTCTGGACACCAGATCGGGCGGGCAGGATCGAGTGACGGCGGGGCGCAGAAGGCGCGGCGGTTGTCAGGGGGGGTAGGGGCAACCCCCTGTGGTTGCCCTTGATCCATCGATCGCGTCTGGATAGCTACGATGAGGGAAGGGCAGGCACGGGGGCCTGTCCCTACGGCGAGCGGGACGCTCGTCTTGCATCGGAATCAGCATGGACTGAAGTTCATCCTACCCAATGTAGATCCCCGTCCGGGTGGGGCAGGAATCTTCTCGTTTCTCGGGAGTCTAAGTTCGCCGTGTGTAAGGCTTTGCGAGGAATATGGTGAAAAGTACATAAATCAGCGAACCATTGGGCCATCCAACGCGTCTTATATGTATGGTAGACAGTAAACGTAACGAAGGACTATGTGAACGAAACGAGCAATTGAGAGGGCAGTGCGATGGCCAGTGAAGCGCAGGTTCTTGCCAATCGGAAGAATGCACAGAAATCGACCGGGCCGCGGACGGAGGAAGGGAAGGCGGTGGCGGCGCAGAATGCGGTCAAGCATGGGCTTCTGGCCCGGGATGATGTCATCAAGACGGAGGATCAGGGGGATTTTGACCGGATGCGGGAGAAAGTGATGCGGGAATTGGACCCGGTTGGGCCGGTGGAAACGGCGCTGGCGGAACGGGCGGTCAGCCTGATGTGGCGGCTCAAACGGGCCCAGCGCCTGCAAAACGAGGTTTTCGACTACCTCATGGCGCGGGATGCCGACACCTGCGCCAAGCGCCTCTACTGCGACTCGGCCCACGATCCACGCGGGGACCCGGATTTCGTGCTGGGGCGGGTGGTGGTCACGGATTTGTCCAATGCGCGGGTCATCGAGCGGCTGGGGCTCTATGAGCGGCGGATCGAGAGCAGTTTGTACCGCACGCTGCGCGAGCTAAGGACGGCGAGAAAAGACAGGGATCAGGAGTCGGGGGCCGGGGATCGGGGGGCAGAAGGCAAGGGACAGGGATCAGGGGGCGGGGATCGGGGAGCAAGGATCGAGGTGGCCGAGGCGGGGCCTCTGGCCCCTGATCCCCGATCCCCGGCCCCTGTTGCTCCGGAATTGGGCGAAACGAAGCCAATTTGCCTCGGTGAGGAGGACGGCGGGGGCGTAGAAGAAGGTGAAAGCCTCCTGGTCGGGGCTTGTCTCGATCCGGCGGCGTAGTTGAGACGCAAGATTTTGCGTCTCTACATTCCGGCATACGACGGACCCACGGATAACACTGGGGCTGGAGTTCGGCGGGGTTTGGGGGTAGAATGGCGACCTTTGGAGTGAACAATGAAGGTATTAGTTGCAGATAAGTGCGGTTTCTGTCCGGGCGTGCGGAACGCTATCAGCATGGCGGAACGGGTCTTGGCCGAGAAGGCGGAGAATGGGTCCGTCTATTGTCTGGGACCGATCATTCATAATAAGGAAGTGGTGGAAAGGCTGGCCAAGTCCGGTCTGCGGACGGTGGAAACGATCGATGAGATCGATTCGGGCACGGTTCTGATTCGCTCACATGGCGTAGCCCCTAAGGAAATGGGGCGGCTCAGGCAGAAAGGACTTCGCATCGTCGACGCCACCTGCGTGCTGGTCAAACGCGTCCAACGCATCGCCCAGCAGCTCGAGGCGGAGGGGTACGAGGTCGTCATCGTCGGGGAGGAGAACCATCCCGAGGTTCAGGCGGTCGTGGGTTGTGTCAATAATGTTGTGGTTGTCGCGAGTGAGGAGGACCTCGACAAGCTGCCGGATGATCGCCGGCTGGGCATCGTCTGCCAGACCACCCAGAGCCCGGATCACCTGGGGGGGATGCTGGGGGCTATAGGCCGGCGGAGCTTCAAGGAGATCAAGGTCATCAACACCCTCTGCCGGGAGGCCACCAAACGGCAGGAATCGGCCGTGGAGCTGTGTAAGAAGGTAGACATCATGTTCGTCCTGGGGGGGCTTCATAGTGCCAACACCCGGCGGCTGGCGGAACTGTGCGAAAAACACAACCCCCAAACCTTTCACTTGCAGAATTGGGACGAACTTGATAAAAAAGTACTTTTCGGCAAAGGAGTTGCCGGCGTTACGGCCGGAGCGTCTACACCGAATTGGGTCATTGAAGAGTTTGTAGAACATCTTCAGCAGTTCGGAGAAAAGACGTGAAAACGCGTTTGTCGTCCGTCGGTTACGCGGCTCGTCTCGGCAACCGTCGAACGTAAGACGTGACGAGCTTCGCGACCGAAAGACGATTGACGATTGGTGCCGACTCCGCTGCGTAGGTGGGGCGGTTTAGTGCAGTGAATTATTCACCGCGTTAGGGCCGGCGGCCGTGTATGTGGGGCGGTTGCCGGTGGCGTAGAGACGCAAAAACTTGCGTATCTACAGGACTCCACAGGGGAAGTATTATGGTAGATCGAAACATAGCGAATAAGCTGGGACTGTCCCAGGACAAGCTGAACGAGCAAATCAGCCAGATGTTTGGCGATGGGGAGACCCAATATCTGGAACAGATGCTCCAACGCAGAGTGGACTCGCGGTTGCCCGGGGCGATTTTGAAGGGCACCGTCGTGTCGCAGATCGGCAACGACGTCATCGTCGAGGTCGGTCTCAAGAGCGAGGGCGTCGTCGACGCCCAGGAATTCAGCAGTCCGGACGAGATCACCCCCGGCAAGGAGATCGAGGTCCTGCTCGAGGACACCGATTCGGAAAGCGGCCTGATTCTGTTGAGTAAACGCAAGGCCGACGCCATCCGCGGCTGGGAACACATCATCAACACCAAGAAGGAAGGCGACGTGGTTATCGGCCGGGTCATCCGCCGGATCAAGGGCGGTTTGCTGGTCGATATCGGCGTGCCGGTGTTCCTGCCCGCCTCTCAAGTGGACATCCGCAAGCCCGGCGACATCAGCCGGTTCATCGGCAAAGAGGTCGAGTGCAAAATTCTCAAGATTGACATCGAAAGCCGCAATATCGTCGTGTCGCGCCGCAAGCTCATCGAAGAGGAGCGCAAGGCGAGCAAGGACAAGATTCTCAACGAGATCGAGGTGGGACAGCTCCGCAAAGGTATCGTCAAGAACATCGCCGACTTCGGTGTGTTCGTCGACCTGGGCGGTCTGGACGGCCTGCTGCATATTTCCGACCTGAGCTGGGGCCGGATTTCGCATCCGTCCGAAGTGGTCAATCTCGACCAGGAAATCGAGTGCGTCGTCATCGGCGTGGACAAGGCCAACGAGAAGATTTCGCTGGGCCTCAAGCAGAAGCAGCCGAGCCCGTGGGAGAACGTCGAGAACAAGTACCCCATCGGCCAGAAGGTCCGCGGCAAGGTCGTCAACGTGATGAACTACGGCGTGTTCGTGCGTCTCGAAGACGGCATCGAAGGCCTGGTTCACATCAGCGAGATGAGCTGGACCCGCCGTCTGGCTCACCCGAGCGAAATGACCAATCTCGACGACGAGATCGATGTGGTGGTGCTGAATGTCAACAAGGAGAAGCAGGAAATCTCCCTGGGCATGAAGCAGACCGAGCAGAACCCGTGGGAACTGGCCGCGAGGAAGTACCCGCCCAGCACGATCGTCAATGCCAAGGTGCGCAGCATGACGAACTTCGGTGCGTTCGTCGAGATCGAGCCCGGCATCGACGGCATGATCCACATCTCCGACTTGAGCTGGACCCGCAAGTTCGGGCATCCCAGCGAGGCCTTGGAGAAGGGACAGGAAATCAAGTGCGTCGTTCTGGAAGTCAACGAAGCCAAGCAGCGGATTTCGCTGGGTGTCAAACAGCTTACCGAGGATCCGTGGAT
>CAYQXM010000209.1:3001-4011 GCA_964421295.1 uncultured Pirellulales bacterium | reverse complement strand
TCTCTAGCAGTTGGATCAAAAACCCCATCACATTCTTGAGAATACACAGCTAATGGAATTTTCAAAGGATGACTGATATTTTTCTCGTCAATTTGTTTGATTATGCGCTCGAACGTCCCAAAAGCGAAAGGATTTCGCATTTTTTCAAGAGTTTCTCCATCACTCTCTGCGTTGAGTCTGACGGCAAATGATGCAACTGAACATGCAGCGATATACCGTGTACTTATTTCAGCAGTTTTTAGGCAATTATCAATCCATTCCGGTGAATTTCGGCTTGTGAGCAGACGAGATAATGAGGAAGCTATAGGGTGGGGATATATCATGGTCCACTGTCTGAAATCTCGTTTGATTCCTTGATCAAGAACCCTTGGTGGCATCGTTTATTCTCCCATCATCATTGCTTGCCCAAATTATCCCGTGATTCCCTGCCTGGTAACTGCATTATCGTAGTACATCAACAAAACATCATCTTCCTGAAGAATCTGCGAAGGTAAGCGTTCTCCAACGGATATTATCATTGAATAATCTCTATCTGACCAAGCTTTCTTGAATCCCGCCCGGACGGCTTCCGTACGGAATATCTTGAGCTTACCTTTTACCTTCTTATATTCTTCAAATTCTTTGAGAAGAGCTCTCTCTCGTACTTTATCCAAATCGGCCTGTTTATTTGGGTCTGGAACATACCATTTTCCTTGTAAATCCTGTAAAAAATTTTGTTCAAGCATAACACCGAGTTCGGGCATTTTTTCGAACTTATCTTGGTGTAGTTCTTGGAGAAATTGTGGGTGGATATCTTGTTTTGACTGCGGTTTTTCAGTAAGTACCTTACGGAGCCATCTAATCGCTCTCTTCTCGTCATGAACAAAAAATGAGTCTTGTTCAATTCTTTTTACAGACATTCTTTTTTTGTCGTATTCAAGGACTTGATTTTCAAGGAAATACATCTCGTCCCGCTCTGGGAATCGTTGCCTTAACCCTACGTAAAAATCTCCCGCGGATATTGGAACGAT
>CAYQXM010000209.1:0-2991 GCA_964421295.1 uncultured Pirellulales bacterium | reverse complement strand
TTGGGTATTTCCTTCACGTTCAACGAAGATTGGTAGGTGTTTTAGGTGTTGCCGGATAAAATCCCATACTCCATCGATCGTTCCTGCTGTTAGTTTGAAGCTGTCTTCAAGTCCCCCGTTGGGTTTATATGCAGAAATGATGAGGTCTTTCTTCACCGCACCCAGTGTTGAAGATTGCTTAATTGTGGTGCCTTTTTTATCTAAAATTCGGATATCTGAAATTACAAATCCAGCACGTTGAAGCGCTTCTTGAATCGCATGCCAAACAGAGTTTTGTGAATTATGAAATTCAATAGTAAGCCATCGACCCGGTTTGATAATCCGATAAAACTCCTTAAAACACGTTTCCATCAATAATTGGTATTCTGCCAACCCTTTCTTTTGAGTCTCGTTGACTATTGCTTCTTGACATGTATTTGTAAAAAGTCTTAACCAAGATTCCCATAAAAAATTAATTTCGGAATACATTAAATTTTGACCGAAGGGCGGATCAACGAAAATATAATCTATTGAGTTTGACGGGATGCCTAAATTTGTGCTCGAATTTGTAAAAATCAAATGATTATGAAAATTTGTATTTTGATTAAAAACGAGTGCTAAATCGTTCGCTTTTGAATTAAATAAATTAAAAATATTTTGTTCACACATGAGTGACGGAACATAAAATGTTCCCAACAGTGGACCATTGATTCTTCCATGAGGGTTATTTGAATTTATTACAAATCGATTTCCGATGTACCCATTCCTTTGAATGAAACTTGTTAAAATCCATTTTAACGCCGCTTTCTCTCTTTTATCTTTCATTGTTTTATCGATATGAGCGAAGAATGCAGAAATAATAATTAAATTTCTTCTGGTGTAAAAATGGTGAACGTGGGATATCCCAATATGATTGCCTGATCTCCATAAATCACCCCATTGGGTTCCCTTGAACATCATTTTAATAATCGGAATAAAATTACCAATTTTACTACCATCGATCTTTTTTACAATTTTGAGATCATCCGTATCGGGATTTTTTACAAATCTTTTCTTCGTTCCATCCTTATTGACAACCCAATAATTGATTAGGACGGGTACCTTTTTTGACCGAGTAATTACTTCTCCAAGAACATTATCAAAAAATTGTTCTGTGGCATGCTCAAGTTTGAGTTTATTCACATTCGATCCACAAAATGGACAAATAAACTCTTTATTTGTATCAATTTCATAAGATTCTTTAACGATCTCCCAATAATTTATCTCCTTTAAACAATTCGGACAATTTAATAGATCACTCCAAACGATATATTCTATTTCACCTGTAATTGGTTTTTCTTTTCCATCAATATCCGTTTTGAATTGAATTTTCCCATCAATAACATGCTGGGTTTCATACATCCATCCATATTCCGATAGTATCTCTGTCAGAATTTTTTTAGCCTCAAATAAAAATTTTTTACAATTAACTGGAGTGTTGTAATTATATGCGATAAACGTTGCAGCAGGGGAGATATCATTTAAAATTGCTGTTCGAGCGCCCCATTTTATTTCAGGCATTTCTTTTTCGATTTTCTCTTTAAATTCCGGTTCGGGACTTTCACACATCTGAGCAGCAACACCGGTCATCCCAGTTCCACAAAACCCATCGAATATAATGTCCCCAGGATTAGTATAGTGGAGAATATATCGCATAATTGCCTTATGAGGTACTTTGGTGTGGTATGAGTGAGCATTGTAAATTGGATCATTTTTCCCTTCACTCACGTCTGATGCAAACGGTTCACGGTTATAAGAATCCGTCTTCGGGTCCCACGGTTTACCATTTTCTTTGATGAAATCCTCGATCCAAGGATTCGGACATGCCGTATAGTATGGCGTATCGGAAAGAGCGATAATATCTTCATCTTTTCCAAGAGGAAAGCCATCGACTGATCGCATCTGTTCGAGCAATTCCTTGGTGAGTTGGTATTTCTTCTCGTCAGTCATCAGAATCACTCAACGACAATCCGTATCTTCTTCGCATCTTTCCCTTTCTTGAGTGATGCCACATATTCGTCGAACCTTTTCTGCAACTCTTCGATTGTGCAGGGGGAGCCTTTCTCCATCAGGATTTTCTTGAGGTCCTCAACGGAGATTATTACTTTAACCAACCCGGAGAACACATCCTGCAATGCCCGGATGAAAGCAGCCGGCATATCTTCGGGGAGTGTTTTTGTATCAATGAATTCCTGGACCAGCGCCTGATCATCAGAGCTCAATAACTTGAGGTTCTTCTTGACAATCGGATCTTCCAGATTGGTTCTCAATGTCTGGATCCAATCCTGATACACAGTTTCGAGTTTGTCTTCGAGTTCGAGGATAAGCTGATTCACCGGTTGTTCGGAAATGTTTTCGAGTGGCCGGAACCGGCAGTATTTACAGATCGGTGATGTCTCCAGATCCTGATCGGTCAGGGTGAAACATGGAATGAGATTTGTCGAGAACGTATTCTGGAGTTCAGCGAGCTGGCGTTTTGGCAGAATCTCAATGCTTGCAAGACTGTTCAATTGCGAAAGCCGTGAGTCTTTCATCAGCTTCTTTTTCAGTTCGTCCTCCTGGACGCCCAGCCGGGCATTCTTGTGGAGGGCCATGTATTCGTTGATATATTCCCGCTTCAAACGGGTAAGTTCTGCAATTAAATCCTGCCGGAATTCGCGTTCTGCCCGCTTCTTTGCATCCTGGAGGTCAGGGGTGATCCGCTTTTTGGCTTCTTCAATTGACAGGCGGACCGGGTTCTCTGCTGGTAGTATAACTTCTGCTTCAGACAGATAATGGACCAGAGGGGTAAGGTCTTCGGTAAATTTTGTTAACCGGGTAAGTTCGTCGATAGTTTCGAGTTGCTCTTTGAATGCTTTGATATCCCGCTTCTGGTATGGGAAATTTTTCAGTTTACCTTCGGTATTGTATTTTTGGAGTGATTCAAGGAATGATTTCAGTTCCGAAATCTCTTCGCTGATTCTCTGGCGGTCC
>CAYQXM010000208.1:0-4023 GCA_964421295.1 uncultured Pirellulales bacterium | reverse complement strand
GGTCGGTTTCAACTGTGAGACCGGCGCCGTCGAACGGTTACAGCCGGGCCGAGGTCAAGGGACATGATGGCGTGGGCGGTCTGGTGGGTTGGAACTCCGGCCAGGTTCTCAACAGCTACAGCACGGGCTATGTCAGTGGTTCGCAGCACGTCGGCGGTCTGGTGGGCGGCCTGCCCGACACCGGCACCGGCAACATCTACAAGGCGGCGGTCGTCGGCGGCCTGTGGGACATCGAGACGTCTCAGACCACTATCAGCCATGGCGGTATGGGACGGGCCACGGCGCTGATGCGGGACATCAACACCTTCATCAACCAGGGTTGGGACTTCGTCGATGAAAAGACCAACGGCATGCTGGACGTCTGGAAGATGCCGGCGTGGACGAGCTATCCGGTCCTGGCCTGGCAGAAGGTCTCCGAGACGGCGCTCACGATGGACGGCTTCGAGTCCGGCTTCACGGCTCTCGCCTGGCGCACGGGCGGCGACAAGCCCTGGGTCATCGCCACCGCGGAGCACTACTCGGGTAAGAACAGCGCACAGGCCGGAGCGATCGCTCAGGGCCAGAGTTCGACGCTGGAACTCACCGGCACGTTCGGCGATGGACAGGTGTCCTTCGCTCTGAAAGTCTCGTCCGAGGTTTACTTCGACAAGCTGTCGTTCGCGATCGATGGGGTGGAGCAGGGAGCCTGGTCGGGCCAGGTGCACTGGAAGAAGGCCTCGTTCCCGATCGCACCGGGCCGGCACACGCTGACGTGGAGCTACTCCACGGACGCTTCGGATACGGCCGGACGCAACACGACGTGGATTGACGAGGTAGCGGTTCCTCTCCTATAGTCTGGGGATGATGGAACTGAATCAAGAGCAGATCGATGAGCGCTTCATGCGGGCGGCGATCGACGCCGCCGGGATAGCGCTGGAAAACGGGGATGTGCCCATCGGGGCGGTCATCGTCCACGAAGGGCACATCATCGGCCGCGGATGGAATCAGCGGGAACAACTCAAGGATCCCACGGCCCACGCGGAAATTATCGCCCTGACCCAGGCAGCCGCCGCAATGGAAATGTGGCGGCTGCACGGTTGTACGATGTACGTCACGCTGGAGCCGTGCCCGATGTGCGCGGGGGCGCTCGTCCTGGGCCGGCTCGACCGCCTCGTCTACGGCTGTACCGACCCCAAAGCGGGGGCGTGCGGCTCACTCTACGATATCGTCCGCGACGGTCGCCTCAACCACCGCCTGGCCGTCACCGCCGGCGTGCTGGCCGACGATTGCAGTAAGCTCCTCCAGGACTTTTTCAGACCACGCCGGCGCAACAACGGCAACAACAACTGAACACGAACGAAGCAGGATATTTGACGGTGCCTTTGTCGAGACGCAAAATCCTGCGTCTCTACCTGCGTCAGGCAAGGGGCAATCGGATTAAGTTTCGCGGGGGGGCGGTCCGATTGTATAATAGAACACTTGGCCGTACTTTGGCGTACGACCAAGGCATTCATATCAAAGCTGAGAATAGGTGAAGGAGGAAAACGTATGTGCAAGTGCGGCTGGCGGCTGCGTGTGGCTGGATTGTTGGTACTGGTTCTAGGAGGAGCGGTCTATGCCTTCGATGCCGACAAGGACTCCAGCCTGATGGGTTGGTGGAAACTGGATGACGGTTCCGGGACGACCGCAGTCGATTCGTCCACCGGCGGACACAACGGCACGTTGACCAACGGGCCGGTTTGGACGACCGGTTACAGCGGCTTCGGGCTGCAATTTGATGGGGTTGACGATTACGTAGATACCGGCTGGAACACGAACCTGCCGACCTGGACGCTTTCCTGCTGGGTGATCTGTTCGGCGGCCCCCAACAGCACGGGGACACCGAGTGGGCCGGTCCATCGGGAGAACAACTACCAGATCAACTGGAATCACAGCAACGGCGGCCAGTGGCCGGGATCGGTGGCGGCGAATATCGGCGGCGCGTGGACTCCTTGCTCCCTGGGACCGCTGCAGGGTAATACCTGGTACTTTCTGTGCGGCACGTACGATGGCACGTCCCTCAAGGCGTACACCAACGGCGTGTTGGCCAATACCGTCAACATTCCCGGGACTCCCAGCAGCGACACGAATAGTTTCAAGTTCGGCCGGCACGCCGCCAATGCGGCCCAGTGCTGGGCGGGAACGCTGGATGATGTCCGCGTCTACAACCGGGCCCTGGCTGACAGCGAGATCAAACAGGTCATGAGCAACGCCCGGCTGGGAGCTGCCACGATGCCCAGTCCGCGGGATAAGGCCACCGACGTGGTTCGGGACGTGACACTGAGTTGGCAGGTCGGCCCCTACGCGGGCACGCACAACGTCTATTTCGGCACGAGCTTCGATGACGTCAATAACGCGGTGGTCGGCAGTCCGCTGCTGGTTTCGCCGGGCCAGAGTGCGGCCGCGTACGATCCGCCGGCCCGTCTGGAGTTCGCCACGACCTATTATTGGCGTGTCGATGAGGTCAATGCGACGGCCGATCAGTATACGTTCAAGGGCCCGACCTGGCAGTTCACGACCGAACCGGTCGCCTATAAGGTGATAGGCATCACCGCGACGGCGTCCAGCGTCAGCAGTGCCACGAACACCCCGGCGATCAACATGGTCAATGATTCCGATATGACGGACGATCTGGCCGGCGTGAACAACAAGGCCATGTGGCAGAGCGCCAAAGGCCAGTTCCCGTTCTGGGCCCAGTTCGATTTCGATGGCCTGTACAAGCTGGACGAGATGAAGGTCTGGAACCACAATACCAGCTATGAGAGCGCGCTCGGTTTCGGCGCCAAGGATACGGTGGTCGAGTATTCCACCGATGGCACGACGTGGACCAAGCTGGGCGATTTTCAGTTCGCCCAGGCCACCGGCGAAGAGGCCCAGGCCGCCAATGCGATCATCGCGTTCAACGGGGTGGCCGCCAAGTCGGTGAAGATTACGATCAACAGTAGCTGGCTGCGGACCGACCAGACCGGTCTGAGCGAAGTCCGGTTCTACTACGTTCCCGTGTGGGCACGCGAGCCCCAGCCGGCCACGAACAGCACCGGCATCGATCCGACGACGCTTGCTTTGAGCTGGCGGGCCGGACGTGAAGCGGCTTCGCACAATGTGTACCTGGGTACCGACGCCAATGCTCTGACGTTGGCCGGCACACCGACTACTGCCAGCTTCACCCCGGCGAATCTGGGTCTGGGCACGAAGTACTACTGGAGAGTCGACGAGGTCAACGCGACCACCACTCCCAGCACGTGGACGGGAACCGTCTGGAACTTCGCCACACCGGACTACCTGACCGTCGACGACATGGAAAGCTACAACGACACCACGAACGCGATCTACAGCACCTGGATCGATGGCTACAACACCAACACCAACGGCGCGCAGGTCGGTTACGGCAGCGCTCCTTTTGCCGAGACCGCGATCATCCACGGCGGCAAGCAGTCCATGCCGTTCAGCTATGGCACCAGTGGCATCACCACGTCCGAGGCCACGCGCACGTTCGCGCCGGCGCAGGATTGGAGTGTCGCCGGGGTCAAGACGCTGACGGTCTTCTTCCACGGGGCTACGGCGAATACCGCCAGCCAGCTGTATGTGAAAGTCAACGGCACGAAGGTCACCTATCCGGGCGACGCCTCGATTCTGTCGGCCCTGGTGTGGAAGCAGTGGAATATCGATCTGTCCGCCGTCGGTAACGTCAAGGCCGTCCAGACCCTGACCCTCGGCGTCACCGGCTCGGGCAAGGGCACGCTGTACATCGACGATATCCGTCTGTACAACACCGCCCCGATCGTGCCGGCACCGGTCGATCCGGGCACGTCGAACCTCGTGGCCTCCTACGCGATGGAAGGCGACGCCAAGGACAGCAAGGGCGGCTATGACGGCACCCTGAACACCGTCACCTTCGCCGACTCCGTGACTACCACGTTCGGCAAAGCCGCCGTGTTCAACGGCACCAGCGCCTACATCGATCTGGGCGCCACGTTCGGCACGGGCGTCGTCAGCAAGCTGAGC
>CAYQXM010000207.1:0-4079 GCA_964421295.1 uncultured Pirellulales bacterium | reverse complement strand
TTGCTGTCCCCGATATTGGCCAGATGGCTGGCCAGCTTGACGTTGTTGATGAACCGAATACCGGCCGCGCGTCCGCCCTTGATGCCGAAACCGAGAATGGCGCCCTGGCCGTCGGGCAGATACTTCCGGGCCAACGCGTGGTTCGGGTGCGAGGGCAGGCCGGGGTAGTTGACCCAACCCACTTCGGGACGTTTCTCCAGCCACTTCGCCAGCTTCAGGGCGTTTTCACTGTGCCGGGGCATCCGTAGATGAATCGTCTCCAGCCCTTGCAGGAGCAGGAACGCGTTGAACGGCGACAGGCACGCCCCGGTGTCGCGCAGGACCGTGACACGAGCCTTCAGAATGTACGCCAGATTGCCGAAACTCTCGACGAAGCGCAGGCCGTGATAGCTCGGGTCGGGCTCCGTCAGCTCGGGGAAGCGGCCGTTGGCCCAGTTGAATTTGCCGGAGTCGATAACGGCGCCGCCAATGCTGGTGCCGTGGCCGCCGATGAATTTCGTGCAGCTGTGCACGACGATGTCGGCCCCGTGCTCGATCGGCCGCAAGAGCATGGGCGTGGGCACCGTGTTGTCGCACAGCAGCGGCAGGCCCGCGTCGTGCGCGACTCTCGCGATCGCCGCGTAGTCCAGCACGTCGTTCTTCGGATTGCCGATGCTCTCGATATAGACCAGACGCGTGGTGTCACGAATGGCCTTGGCGAAGTGGGCCGGGTCACTCGGGTCGACGAAGGTCACGTCGATGCCCATCTTGGGCAGCGTGTGACTGAACAACGTCACCGTGCCGCCGTAGAGCGAGGCGGAGGCCACGATATGCTGGCCGCTGCGGCAGATGTTCAGGATCGCGGCGGTGATGGCCGCCATGCCGGAGCTGAAACACAGGCCCGCGACGCCGCCTTCGAGTGCCGCCAGGCGTTTCTCCAGCACGTCGGTCGTCGGGTTCATGAGCCGCGTGTAGATATTGCCGAACTCCTGGAGAGCGAAGAGCTTCGAGGCATGATCGGTGTCCTCGAAGCAGTAGCTGGTGGTCTGGTAGATCGGCACCGCCCGGCTGCCCGTGTCCGAGTCGACGACGTGGCCGCCGTGCAGGGCTATGGTTTCACGATGGTACTGATTCTGTTCCACTATCTTTTCTCCACCATACGATTCAGTGACCTTCTGGCTCTTGCGGCGATATCAGGCGCTACGGTCACGACGTGCTCCATGTTCTCCAGCGAAGCGATCAGCTTGTCGAGCGTCGTCTTCTTCATATTGGGACAAACGCCGCGCGGTGACGCCGGGAGGAACTGTGCATCGGGCCTCGCCAGAGCCAGCGGGTGCAGGATGCCGACTTCCGTGGCCACGATGAACTGCGTGGCCTTGCTCGTCTTGACGAATTTGAGCATTTGTCCCGTGCTGAGCAGTTCGTCCGCCAGCTTGCACACCGGCTCCGAGCACTCCGGGTGGGCCATCACCACCGCCTGCGGATGCACCGCTCGCGCCTGGCGGATATCGTCTTCGCTGATCGCCGCATGAGTGGGGCAGTACCCCGGCCAGAGCACCAGCTTGCGGCCCGAACGGTGCGCCGCGAAGCGGCCCAGGTGCTGATCCGGCACGAAAAGGATCTCCTTGTCGGTCGGCAGCGCCTTCACGACTTCGACGGCATTGGCACTCGTGCAACAGTAATCGCTCTCGGCTTTCACCTCGGCGGAGCTATTGACGTAGCAGACGACCAGGGCCCCCGGATGCTCCGCCTTCAGCTTCCGGAGCTGCTCGGCCGTGATCATATCGGCCATGGGACACCCGGCGGACTTATCGGGAAGCAGCACGGTCTTGCGGGGCGAGAGAATCGCCGCGGTCTCGGCCATGAAGCGCACGCCGCAGAAGAGGATCACGTCGGCGTCGGTCTTCGACGCCTCAATACTCAAACCCAGCGAATCCCCCGTGAAATCGGCCACCTCCTGGATCTCGGGCAATTGGTAATTGTGCGCCAAAATCACAGCGTTTCGCTTGGCCTTCAGTTCGACAATACGTTCGAGCAACTTTCTATCCATAGCTTTAGCTTAAATAGGGACAGCTTAAATAGGGACAGACCCTATTTGATTTGGGCAGGCACGGAGGCCTGTCCCTACGACTTCTTTCTTTTGGTCTTCCTAATCTTCCGGTACAGCAGATCGGGGTTGGGGCTCGACACCGTCACTCCCGGCGGCACGGATTCCTTCACCCACGTGTTACCGCCGATGACGGCGCCCCGGCCGATGGTCACATCGCCCAGGATGGTGGCCTCGGCGTAGATGGTCACGTTGTCCTCGATGGTTGGGTGACGTTTGCCGCCCTTGATGATGCGGCCCCGCTCGTCGCGCCGGAAGCTCAGGGCGCCGAGCGTGGTGCCCTGGTAGATCTTCACGTTGCCGCCGATGATCGTGGTCTCCCCGATGACGACGCCCGTGCCGTGATCGATGAAGAAGTTCCGGCCGATCGTCGCGCCGGGGTGAATATCGATCCCGGTCCGGGCGTGGGCACACTCGGCCATGATGCGCGGGATCAGCGGCACGCCGCGGACGAACAGCTCGTGCGCGATCCGGTGCGTGGCGATGGCCGTGATGCACGGATAGCTGATCACGATCTCTTCGTAGCTCTTGGCGGCGGGGTCCCCGTCGTAGGCGGCGCGGACATCGCCTTTGAGGACTTCCCGGATATGGGGAAGCTGCTTCATGAGCTCCATCGTGACCTGCTCCGCCATCCGCCGGCAATCGCACGGTCCGCAGTCGCGGACGCGGCACAGGTATTGGTAAGCCCGCTTGATCTGCTCGGACAGATCGGAGTAGACCTGGCAGAGCACGTCGCCGACGACGAAGCGGATGTTGGATTTCGTGATGATGCGGTTGCCGGTGTGGCCCGGAAAGAGGACCTCGAACAACTCATCGAGGATTTCCAGAATCCGGCCGCGAATCGGCAGGTTGGCCGCGTCGATGAAGTTGATGCCAGAGTCACCCTGATAGGTTTTGGTGATGGCGTCGACCAGTTTCTCGAGTTGCTTGTCAGTGAGCGCCTTCTTCATTCTTCATCCCAAAATGTCGCCTGGCTCACGCCCGTTCCGGGGTGGGCAGGCCGTCATACAACTCCGTTGAAATGTATCGTTCTCCGGTGTCACAGATGAACGTGACGATCGTTTTGCCCTCGTTCTCCGGGCGTTGGGCCACTTCGAGCGCCGCCCAGACGTTGGCGCCGCCGCTGATGCCGGAGAGAATCCCTTCCTTCGCGGCCAACTGCCGGGCCGTAGCCAGAGCGTCTTCGTTACGCACCTGGATGATCTCATCGATCAAGCCGACGTTCAGCACGTCGGGTACGAAACCCGGGCCGATGCCCTGAATCTTGTGGGGACCCGGTTTGCCGCCCGAGAGCACGGCCGAGTCTTTCGGCTCTACCGCGACGATCTTCAGGTTCGGGTTCTTTTCCCTGAGGGCCTCGCCGCAGCCCGTCAAGGTGCCGCCGGTGCCAACAGCGCTGACCAGTATATCAACCTTGCCGTCGGTATCGAGCCAAATCTCCCGCGCGGTGGTTTCCCGGTGCGCCTGGGGGTTGGCGGGGTTCTTGAATTGCTGGAGCATGACGGCGTTCGGATTCTCCGCCACGATCTGCTCGGCCCTGGCAATCGCGCCGGACATTCCCTGTTCGGCCGGCGTCAGAAGGATCCGGGCGCCGAAGATCAGCAGGAGCTTGCGGCGTTCGAGGCTCATCGATTCCGGCATGACCAGGATCAGGGGTACTCCCTTGGCGGCGCAAATCAGCGCCAGGCCTATCCCCGTGTTGCCGCTGGTGGGTTCGACAATGACCGTGTTGGGCTTGATCCGGCCGTCCTTCTCCGCCGCCTCGATCATGTACTTGGCGATGCGGTCCTTGACGCTGCCGCCCGGGTTCTTGGACTCGAGCTTGACCAGAACGGTCGCGTGGCTGTGGGTCAGTTTGTTGAGGCGTACCAGTGGCGTCGAGCCCACCGCCGCCGCCATACTTTCGAATCGGGCACTCATTGTCGTCTCTCCCTGTTCTCGTTAGATCTGGTACTCGGTGGTGGAGCCGCGAGGCTGCTCCATCAGATCGGCC
>CAYQXM010000206.1:0-4134 GCA_964421295.1 uncultured Pirellulales bacterium | reverse complement strand
CAGCCCGTCGATCTCCCCCAGGAGCACCTCGGGATCGACGACGACCGCGTTGGCGATTACACACATGACGCCGTCCCGGACAGCGCCGCTGGGCAGTAGGTGGAGTGCGAATCGGCTGTCCCCCACGACGACGGTGTGTCCGGCATTGGACCCGCCGCCATAACGGACGACGATATCGCTCTTCTCGGCCAGGATATCGACAATCTTGCCCTTGCCTTCATCACCCCACTGCAAGCCCACGACACAGATGTTCATCGAATTCGTGCTTCCAAAGCCGGTTCAAGAGTTACTGAGTTCCAGAAACAGACCGGCCATAGCCTAATGGCCCTGGCTGGTGTGGTCAATCAAATTCGCTGCGGACGGTCACCGAAGTGTCTGTGCAAGTCTTCGGGCAGCGCGGCACCAGGCGGATAACGGAAAACGCTTCGTGAGCCGTAGGGGCAGCCCTCTGTGGCTGCCCTTCTCCCTATGCATTGCTATCAGGGCAAGCACAGAGGCTTGCCCCTGCCAAGTTCGCCCGAGATGCATCTGCTATGATATTCTCACAGACACGTCACCGAACGCGGCGGCCAGCGTTGGCCTCATCGTTGCTAATCCCGTTCCCGGTAATCAGGTGATCTTGGCAACGAGATGGTCGAGAATGGCGGGAAGATTGTCGTAATCACGGTCGTACAACCGCCGCTTCGCCTCGGAGCCGCCGGGGTGCCTGTAGATGATGGTAAAGAAGCCTTTGCTCTCGAAATGCGTCTTATCGATACTCTCGATGGCTTCGTAGGAGATCTTGGGCCTGTTGGGGATAATCAATTCGCTGTCATTAGCCACGATCTTGCGGCCGCGGATGGCACACCACCATACCCCCAAGATAGCGGCGGCAGGTAGCAGAATAAAAGGACCCACACGATTCGTGACCCACCATTCAGGGTGAGCCTCTTTGAATGACTTGTTCAGGTACCCATCGTAAGCGCACCAGACACTCAGAACCACGCAGGCACCAATGCCGATAAGAAAGCTGTTTCTCTTGTACTTGCTCAGAGGCGCTTCAATCGCCATTGACCCGCTCCTTCAAGGTTCACGTGGACCGTCGCTGCGCGATAACCTCCGTCAGGGGATGCACGAAATAGGGCACGATCTTCTCGATCATCATGGTCTCGGCGATCTGGCATTGCTGCTCGAACGAGGCCAGCGCGTCGAACCGCTCATCCGACCGCGGATACTGCCGAATCGTCAAAGAAAGGCTGATCGCTTCATCGTTCTCGCCTTCCTTATCTCCCGGCTCGTAGACGCTCGTCTTGGACTCCACGCTGATGCGGGCCTGCGTCCGCTGGTCCTCCGAAATGGCAATCACCATCGCCGGCGAGAACACAATCGGCTTGGCATGCAAACCATCGAAAAGCGACCCGAATGCGCTCGTTCCAAACAGGGCATCCGCAATGATCTCGTCGTGGCTACCCGCGCAGTCGAAGTCCATCGCAAACGCCAGGTCGAGCGAGTCGACATCCAGCGGGCTGACGCCGAGCATGTACGGCATCAATTCCAGAACCAAACGGTCCACGGTATAGACTTCGTCGAAGTCCAGTGGATTGTTGACGCCGACCCCGATGCGGTCCCCTTCCAGGCTGACCCAGCGATAATGGCCGGAATTGTGGTCTTCCTCGAGATAATACTCGTTGTTCTCGCGGCGCAGAAAGCGTCCCATTGTTGGAAACTGCTTGTGAATCCGATCGAAGAACGTCAGGACGGTATCCCGCTCGGTGGGCAGGTCCAGTTCCGTATTCACATAGAGATCAACAAAAAAATCGTCACACAAGGAGGCAAAGCTATTCGCCGGCATGGGGGTCAAACCCTCCATAAACCATGGTCAGCCCAAGCTTGGCAAAACTCTCACCAATGAAGCCGCCCTTACCTATATTAATTATACGTTCGACCACTGCTTTTTCCAGATTTTTCCCGCTATTTGGTCAAATTCTCAGCCGCACATCTTAACTGCTTGTCAAGCAGCGGGATACAGGGATTTCTGGAAAAACCACAGAGTCAAAAGCCCCAAGACCAGCACGATTCTGTACCATCCGAATACAACAAACGTGTGATTTTGCACAAATCGCAGCAGCCATTTGACCACCAGGAACGCGGTAACGGCCGCCACCACGGCTGCTACGATCAATCGCCCCCAGTTCTCCCCCATAGGCTCGCCCAGCTTCTGGGCATGATGCCAGGCACTGAAAATCTGGAGGCCGCCGGCCGAAAGCAGGGTCGGAATCCCCACCAGGAACGAGAATTCGGTGGCCGCCGGCCGGGAAACGCCCAGCGCCACCGCCGCCAGAATCGTCGCCGCGGACCGGGAAGTGCCGGGAAACGCCGCCGCCAGCAACTGGCCCAGCCCGACGACAATGGCGCACGTCCACGTGATTTCGCTGACGGCCGTCTTGCCTTTCACCCAGTGTTCGATCGCCAGTATCCCCAGGCCGCCGATCAGCGTAGCCCAGATCACCGGTCCCGCCGTCTCGGGCAGCTCCAGCCCCGCCTTCTTCATCCCCAACCCGCCTAGGGCCGTGACAACGAAGGCGGCAGTCAGCTTCAACAGGTAGTCCCGGGCCGCCGGATCCCGCCACTGCCAGAACAATTGCTGGGCCCGCCGCGCGAAGATCAGCAAAACCGCCAATACCGCTCCACATTGTATGACCGTGTTGAACAGGTCGGATTGCTGCTCCAGCCCCGTCCTGGCCTTGAAGAGATGCTCCACCAGGAGCAGATGTCCCGTCGATGAAATCGGCAGGAACTCCGTGACGCCCTCGATCACCCCCAACAGTATAACGGCCAGCCATTCGATCATGCCCGACTCCAGTGTCGTCCGATGTCCCTATCTATGCACATACCAGCTCACGGCGACGGCCAGAGCCACGCCCGCATATACACCCGCCAGTAGGTCATCGCACAACACCCCCCACCCGGCGGGTAGGCGTTCCAGCTTTCGGATCGGCCACGGCTTGGCGATATCCATGATGCGGAATAGAACGAATCCCAGAAGCGCCGCCATCCAGATTTGTCTCACTGACGGTCCCTCAGGCAGCACTAGCAAGGCCCCGAGAAGCGTGAGCGACTGCCCCGCCACCTCGTCCATGACGATCTCCCCCGGATCGGTCTTGCCCCGGGCCGCCTCCGCCGCCGGCGTGCAGGTGACACACGCCACGGCCCCGGCCGCAGCCAGCCCCGCCATGATAACGGCGGCCATGCCAACCATGACATCCAGATTCAGCGCTAGTGCGAAGGCCCCCGCCGCCAGCGCCGAACCCCACGTTCCCGGCGCCACCGGCAGCCACCCCAATCCAAAACACGCCGCAACCAGCCGTTTCCAATTCATCAGGGCGAAACAATATCATCCGGAGGCGTTGGCGTCAAAGACAAACAGAGCGATTGCCCTACGCCCGGCCCAGGAGCTGCAGGCAGTAGCGGTCGGTCATGCCGGCGATGTAGTCACAGACGGCGCGCTGGAGACCATAGGGAGGGATGAAATGCTGGAAGTAGCCGGGCATCTGGTCGGGGTGGCGGCAGAGTCGTTCAAACAGTTCCGCCAGCCACGTGCGGGCCTCTTCCGCGTTTTCGACAATCGTGGCGTGATGATAGAACCGCTCCAGCAGGAAACTCCCCAATACCGTCAACTTCCGGTCGCTTTCCTCGGAGAGTGCGATCAGGTTCTCCGGCCGGGCGCAGACTTCCTGGGCAGACGCAACGCCCGACGCCGCCAGGGCCGAGCGGCTGGCCTCGATGCAGTCGCCGACGAGGGCATCCATGATCGCCTTGGCCGTACGGGTCCGGCGGATCGTCCAATCGTCGATCTCGTCGAATCGCACCCGGCGCTGGGCCTCGGTGAAGATCTCGACATCCTGCAGCGCCTCCGGTGTCACGATGCGGGCCCGCATGCCGTCTTCGAGGTCGTGACAGTTGTAGGCGATCCGATCGGCCAGGTCGGCGACCTGACCTTCCAACGTGCAGTTGACCTCGGGATAATCGTGGTCCCGGTGACCATGCCGGGTCTTGTGCCGCGCCAGACCCAGCCGGGTCTCGTACATCAGGTTCAGACCCATGAACTCTGGGTACGGATGCTCCAGCAGAGTGACGATGCGCAGCGACTGGGCG
>CAYQXM010000205.1:0-4156 GCA_964421295.1 uncultured Pirellulales bacterium | reverse complement strand
GCTTCTCTTTCAGCATGTCCCTAATATCGGTCACACCGGCGACATCCATCAATCGTTTTCGACTTCACATTTAGACCGATAATAGCCGATATACTGCAGGACCTCGTAAATCGTGGGACGGTTGCGCCGCTCGCCTCGTCTGTCGTCTCACGTCTGGCGAAGCCGTGACGAGTCGCGCAACCACAACCGACGCACGATGATTGAAGAAAGGATAACGATGGTGACCATGAAGGGTAGGGTGCTTGTTGGGTGTCTTCTGGGAGTGGTGCTTGTCGCGGGTTGTCAGACACAGCCGCCGATCGTGGCGGTGCCTCCGATCGAGTACGATCGGCCGCTGCCGCCGGGGCAGTTGGCCTTGCGGAAGATCACCGACCCCGCCGAGATCCCCGACTTCAGCGGCGCCTGGCGGGACCCGGATACTCTCAAGAAAGCCATCGAGAACAGCCTGGACTACCTGGCCAAGCCGTCCAGCGGCCAGTATTTCCCGTACGGCGACGTGAATCACGACCGCATGGTCAAGTCGCTCCAGTCCTTCCTGACGCTGCTCGACTCCGGTGCACGGAACACCGAGATCAACGACCTGATCCGTGCCTCCTTCGACGTCTACATCTCGGTCGGTTGCGACGACCGGGGGACAGTGCTCTTTACCGGGTACTACACGCCAATCTTCGACGGGTCGCTCCAACGTACGGAGCGGTTCCGGTATCCGCTGTATTCCATGCCGGAAGATCTGGTCAAAGGTCCCGATGGTCAGACCCTCGGCCGCAGGGACGCCGGAGGTCAGATCACGCCTTATCCGCCGCGCGCGACCATCGATCAGACCGGCATGCTGAAGGGACGGGAAATGGCCTGGTTTTCCGATCTGTTCGAGGTTTATATCGCCCACGTGCAGGGCTCGGTGAAGCTGCGCCTGCCCGACGGCAAGATCGTCACCGCCGCCTACACCGCCACGAACGGCCAGGAGTACGCCCCCATCGCCGAGGCGCTCATCGCCGACGGCAAGATCGCCAAGGACCGACTGAGCCTGGCCACGATGATCGAGTACTTCAAGCTGCACCCCGACCAGGTCGAGCACTACACGCAGTTGAATCCTCGCTACGTCTTCTTCCAGATGATTGACACGACCCCGCACGGCAGTCTGAACGAGCCGGTGATTCCGATGCGGGTCATCGCCACCGACAAGTCGATCTTCCCGCGCGCGGGGCTGGCTTTCATCTCGACCACGCTCTCCGGCCAACCCTTCAGAGGTTTCGTCCTGGACCAGGACAGCGGCGGCGCCATCCGCGCCCCCGGCCGCTGTGACATCTACATGGGCGAAGGCGACCTCGCCGGCCGCATGGCCGGCCAAACCTACCAGGAAGGCAAACTCTACTACCTCTTCCTCAAAGGACAGTGACAACCAGGGAGCAGGGGCCAGGGGGCAGGGGTCGGAAATCAGTAGGATGGGCTTCAGCCCATGCTGATCTGAATTGACCGGCTATAATCCGTCCTTCATGGCTCAACGCGGTTGGCGTTGAGCGATTTCAAGAACTCTTTGAAGTTGGGTGGTAGCTGGATCGTAGCCATAAACAATCTGCCGCATCAGTTCCGCTGCCTGCAAACGCTCTTGCGGCGTCTTGGAAAGCCAATACACCATCTCATCCGACGGCTCCAAAACCGACCCGACGGACATGACCTCTCTGTCTACCTTCACAGAATCAAGTCTGCCCATAGCCCCGGTCTATCAGGAATGATGGGTTGTAAACGCCCACTGAACCACAGACGCCACATGGTCTATTCCAGTGCCTGATGTGCGAAGTCTCGAAACCGAAGAGCAGGCCACGTGCGTGTTTGCCTCAGCAATCATTCTTGGGCTCGTTGTCGACAGGTACCTCCGTACAGACGACCTTTGAGCAGACAATCGTCAGCGTCTCGATCTTCTTTTCAGTGGCGCAGAATGATAGCCTGAATGTGCCAGATGCGGCAGGAGAGAGGTTGACCTCGTATATGTCCGAATAGTCGTAGGTGCTCTCTTGAGCGAACCGAAACGAGCGAACCGCATCGAATCGCAGCAAAACGATCTGTCGAGGTGATGCGCCGACGTAGCTGTTGAGGAGAAGCTCCATCTCGATGGCGCATGGCACCGGAGCAGTTCGCCAATCCTCCGTCGGCTCCGACGGATAGGATAGATTGCCATCGTGGGTGTAACTCCTGTTCTTCTGGAAGGTGATCCGTCGCAAAGACCCATCGTGACATACGTTCAAGTAGTCCAGTAAGGCACGAATCGAGGCTTCATCTTTAGCTTCACGAGTTCTCATGACTGACTCCTGCACACGGGGCCTGCTTCAGGGATAGGCTGTAGCCCACCGCATCTGTCATTCTATCCGTAGACTGATGCGAGGGGCAATGACAAGCCGGCGGATACTCGCACTCCGCGAAACCGCCTGCTTGACAAAGAAGGGGGTAATGGCCTATTATGTCGGCGATGGAGTTGATGCTTCGATAGGATTCATAAGTCATGCCTGAAAAAGGATTTACGCATCTTCATTTGCACAGTCAGTACTCGCTTCTCGACGGGGCGATTTCGTTCGGCAAGCTGTTCGGGCGGTGCAAGGAGCTGGGGATGGATGCCGTGGCGGTCACGGACCACGGCAACATATTCGGGGCGGTCGAGTTCTACATCAAGGCCAAGGCGGCCCAGATCAAGCCGATCATCGGCATCGAGGCGTACATGGCGCCGGGGAGCCGGCTGGACAAGTCCAAGAGTTCCATCTCCGATGCCGCGTACCACCTGATTCTCCTGGCCGAGAACAACACGGGCTACAGCAACCTGCTCAAGCTCGCCAGCATCGGCTATCTCGAAGGCTTCTACTACCGTCCCCGCATCGATAAGGAAGTACTCGCCCAGCATCACGAGGGTCTGATCTGCACGACCGCGTGCATCAAAGGAGAAGTCACCGCCGCGGTGGCGAAGGGGGATATGAACGCCGCCCGCAGGATTGCGGAGGAGTATCTCAAGATCTTCGGGCCGGAACGGTTCTTCATCGAGTTGCAGCGGCACAAGGATGACGACCCTCAGGTTTGCGAGCGGCTGATCGAACTGGCCAACAAACTCGGCGTCGGCCTGGTAGCCACCAACGACGTACACTTCCTCAAGCAGGACGACTACGAAGCGCACAACTGCCTCTGCGCCATCGGCACGAGCAAGCACGCCGACGATCCGGACCGATTGATCTATCCGCCGGGAGTCTATCTCAAGAGTTCCGACGAGATGCGGGCCATGTTCCCGCAGGCGCCGGAAGCGTGTGACAACACGCTCGCCATTGCCCAGCGTTGCCACGTCGAGATCGATCTGAAAACCCGCCACGCCCCACGGTTCAAGCCCGACGATGGCTCGACGCCGGAAGATTACCTGACCCGGCTGGTCCAGGAAGGGGCGGTGAAACGCTACGGCACCATCACCAATCAGATCCAGGAACGCATCGACCGTGAGCTGGAGGTTATCAAGGGCAAGGGCTTCGCCAGCTACTTTCTGATCGTGTGGGATTTCTGCAACTACGCCCGCAGTCAGAGCATTCCGCTGGGGGCCAGAGGCAGCGGCGTCGGCACGATTGTCGGCTACTGCATCGGCCTGTGCGACGTGGACCCGCTCAAGTACGACCTGCTGTTCGAGCGTTTCATGGACCCGGCCCGCAGCGAGATGCCCGATATCGATATCGATATCTGCCAGATGCACCGGCCGGAGGTCATCGACTACGTCCGCAAGAAGTACGGCGAGGTTGCCCAGATCATCACGTTCGGGACCATCAAGGCCAAGGTCGCCATTCGCGATATCTGCCGCGTCTTGGCGGTGCCGCTGGCGGAGGCCGACCGGCTGGCCAAGCTGGTGCCGTTCTCGCTCGATATGACGCTCGATAAGGCCCTGGAGACGGAGCCCGAGCTGAAGCAATCGTACGATGAGAGTGAGATCACGCGGAAAGTCATCGACATCGGCCGCAAGCTCGAAGGCCTGGCTCGCCACGCGTCGGTCCACGCGGCGGGCGTCGTCATCGCGGATGAACCGTTGACCAACTTCGTGCCGCTCTACAAGGCTCCCGGCACCGACGACGTCATCACGCAGTTCGAAGGTCCGATGGTCGAGAAGGTCGGCCTGCTGAAGATGGACTTTCTGGGACTG
>CAYQXM010000204.1:0-4170 GCA_964421295.1 uncultured Pirellulales bacterium | reverse complement strand
AAGAATGCGAGTAACAAATCGCCATCCCGCAAAATAAACCACTCGAAAGGGTGGTTTTGCGTTATAATGAATGTGCTGCTACGTGATACTCATGTGAGCGCCGGGAGGGATAATACTACTGGCAGGAATCCCGGCTCCAGCCGAGGTAGCATAACTGGTAGTGCAGGTGCTTTGTAAGCATCGTATTGGAGGTTCGAATCCTCTCCACGGCTCCTTGAGTGCTTGTCACGGTGACAGGGCAACGTGTAAGACAAGATTGTCATTCAAAGTCAGACAAACTATAATGTCAAGCCACGGGGTACAGCCTAAACCGCCGTGAACACAAGTCTAACCTGTCGCAGTAAGCGTGGTAAAATATACACGTCCTCTCTTATTGGAGCGCATCGATCCTAACAGATGCAGCCCCCGGATTCCTTCCCGCCGGGGGTTATTTATTTTAGGTATAGTATTTGACCTTAATGTGCTGTAAATCGCGTGTAGGGCTTCCTGTTGAACCGTTATGATACACAAATAACCATGGGGGCGAATTAATGTGTTTTTTACGCGCGTTCCTGGGAAAGTGTGATATTATGGATATGCAGTTGGTTCAATGAGGGACGATCTAACTGACTGTGGCGAAGTCCAGAAATGAAATAACAGCCTTCTGGGAAAGTCAGTGAAAAGACTGGATGCTCCTTTTGCTACCCAGACAAAGCGTAGCGACCTGATAACCAGCTGCATTAGTAAGTGATCGTAAGTGTTTTGTGGCTTTTCTAGCGAAGCGGAACGTAAGCAAGGTAGAGAATAATGTTAACCGTGGAACTACTCGACCTTGACCACAAAACGAAGCGGTGTAATGGTCTTACAGATCGAATCGGAAAATGGCACATGATCGCCTTCCCTACCGAGCCGCTAACGAGAATCCCCAAACCTTCGGGCGCGGGGATTTTTCATTTTAACGCCAATTTTACGGCAGTTTGCTAAATACTATTGACATTGTATATATATCGGTATATACTATTATCATAACAGACAAACAAACAGGAGATGAGAGATGACAGAAGTAGAGAAAAGATACACAGAGCAATACAACAAAGCAACCTTACAGATCGAAACCCTGCACAATGCAATTGAGAATCACGAACGACAAGCCGTGACAGTTGGAACGACTTGGGCGCATGTTGGAGACCTTCAACACTTCAATGATGAACTCGAAAAACTAATCAAGTTTATTGGCTAATCCATTATAGGGGCTGCGCATCTTACACGCAGAGGAGAGGACAAATATGAGTGTACAACTTGATAGAGCGGTAGAGCGAGAAGAAAAACAACTGGAAGAATCATTGAATAGTGGCGAAATTTCAATGCACGAATACAATCAATCTTTGCGAGAAATGTACCGGAGCGCGCGCGAAGAAGAGGACATCGAACGCCGACAAGGTTATTATGGCGATCCCTATAACCCATATATTGGATAACCAACCCACCACATGAAAGGACACCTATGAAACAAATGACAAAGAAAATACTAATCAACTTAGATCAAGAAACGGAATCAAAACTTAATGATCTGTCTAAAGATTCTGACATGAGCAAGGTGATCAGAAATTTGATTTTACGAGAATGGGATGTCAAGAATAACTGCATCCGGGTTCCATTGATCGGTACGATTGGTAAAGCTGGAAGTTACAACGGACATACCGTGATCAAGGATAACCATATTTCAGACGAAGAAGCATTAGAGAGGCGTTGAAAATGGATGATATTTACCAGGAACTTGACAAAGAGTTTGAAAACCTGGTTGATAACTTTGACAGAGAACCCGAAATTGACGAACGCCGCGAAATGAGAGAGAGTTTACAGCCATGAAAGCAACGATAACCAACAAAAGAAAACTAAAAATGCCAACTGGCGGTATATGCCCTATTTGCGATAAACAAGGTGCTGACACACAAATAGAAATAAAAACAGATTGGTTTCGTGGTGACGATGTTTATAAAAATATTCACGAAAAATGTATTGCTGGAAAATCATATCAAGAAGTGGCTGAAATTGTTTTACAAAAAATGAAAGCGCAGGCTAGGCCATGAACCTACAAGAAATGAAATCCTACAAACAGAAATTAATTGCCGAAGGTCACGAAGCATATCCGACTATTGTAAAGATAGTTGATACTCTCGGAGAGCGCAAAACGTTGCGTGGCAGGAATTACACGGCACTTGAACATGACGGTATCACCGCTATTCATTCAAGTAATATATGTGGTGCAAATGTAGGAAAAAATCAACAATTTATCGGATGGTTGTATCAAGATTATCTATTCGTAACGACTGGTCCCGAAGTTCCACTATGTCCATTCCGCCGCGACAGGGTCATGTCTATCCATCTTGACAATGAGAATACAGTTGTCACAGAGGCTGACCGCGATAGCGAGATCTTCGTCCCTTATCACATGGATTGGTACGAGAAAATATTAACCCTGCTCCCAAAAGCGGAAGGTATTCTTGGTGAGGCCAGTCACAATGACAGTCAAGCCGAAATGAGTAAATTGAGTAAAGAGTTATTCTTAGAGGAGAGAAAATGAATAAAAGTGAATCAATCGCAAGTTTGAGTAAGGCGCTTGTTTTGGCGCAGTCGGAATTTCCTAGAGTTGCTTTTAACTCGACTAATCCATATTTCAACTCGAATTATGCAGACTTAGGCGCGGTCATTGAAACATCAAAACCTATTCTCAAAAGCCATGGTTTAGCGGTCAGTCAGTTGGTCGAGGGCGCAGCCGGTGAGGTTGGAATTACCACCTTACTAATCCATGAATCTGGTGAGTATATTTCATCATGCGTAACTATTTTAGTTGATGGCAAAAACCTGGCTCAAGAAGCCGGGAAGTCAATTACCTATTTGAGACGGTACGCGCTTGCTGCTATTCTCGGATTGTATGCAGACCAAGATACCGATGGCGAAGGATTACACAAAGAGTCACAAAAACCAGAACCAAAACCAATTTCAAAACAAGGGGTTGATGAAGCGCTTTATGACTGCATGAACAAAGTGGTAATCGAGTTGTTTGCAAAAGCATGGAATATTGAGAATGGTGCTGCGGCTGGCGAAGTTAGCAAGCTAAAAGAATCAGGCAAGATCACTGGCAAAATGACACTTTCACAATACCAAAAACTAGCGGACGGAGCAGAATAATGAATATCAAAATATCAGGAACCGTTGTAAAAGCCGAACAACGATTCACCCCGCAAGGAAAACAGATATTAGAGATCGGATTGTCACTCTATACAGGTGGTAACAAAGAGGAAGGTTACAAGAAGTCTGTCTGGGTGAATGTGGTAGCGTGGGAAGAACTCGCAGTAGCCAATGACGCGCTGAAAAAAGGAGATCACATTACCGTTACCGGGCAGGTCAAAGAACCGCGTACCTACAAAAAGGATGGCGTTGATTATCCGGCTGGCCTAGAAGTAACAGCGTATGAGATTACAATTGGCGACGAATTCAAAAAAGATTAGTCAATCAGTGTACGCCATAGAGAGGAAAACGAAATGAAATCAACTTATGAACAACGATGGGGACACAAACGAACTCGCAAGGCAACAAAGCACCTTGAAGTCAAGGCGCAAAAACGAGTTGAAGCAGAAGAACGTCAATTATCATACGACCAACAGCAAGCCGAACATCTTGGCGTGTCTTTGAAACAATATCGAATGATGAAGTAACCACTTACTCCCCATGTCGAGATGATAGCGGGATAAGAAAGGATAAAATAAAATGTGTAACGGATTTGGAGTGATCGTAACAAAAGACGGACGGTATTTATGGATCGAACCTAATTCAAATGGTGACGTGTCTCACTCTGATATTCTAAGACGTGCGGGAATAAAAGACGATGACAAATTGTTTACAAGAGCATTTGTCAGAGTTGAAATACCTACTTGGAAAATTGGTAGTTTTAGATTTGATGAAGATTCAACGCTTCCAGGGTGGGTTGATGAAGATGCTATAAAAACATATTGTAATAAATTATTGAAACGTGTGGCTCCGGCGTGGGCTGAATACAAGAAGGTCAAGGGTACCGCGTGGGCTGAATACAAGAAGGTCGTGGCTCCGGCGTGGGCTGAATACGAGAAGGTCGTGGCTCCGGCGTGGGCTGAATACAAGAAGGTCGTGGCTCCGGCGTGGGCTGAATAC
>CAYQXM010000203.1:0-4257 GCA_964421295.1 uncultured Pirellulales bacterium | reverse complement strand
CGCCGGCAAGGGCGCCTTCATCGACGCCGTCATGAAGGCCAAGCCCGCCCTGCTCGAACCCATCGTCAATATCGAAGTCACGATCCCGGCCGAAAACGTCGGTGACATCGCGGGGGACCTCTCTTCCAAACGCGGCCGCGTCGTCGGCCAGGACATGCTGCCGGGCAACTTCATCACGATCAAGGCCCAGGTCCCGCTGGCCGAAGTCATGCAGTACACCAGCCAGCTCAAGAGCGTCACGGGCGGCCGCGGCAGCTACTCCATGACCCTGAGCCATTACGAGCCGGTGACCCCGAACATCCAGGCCCAGATCGTCGCCGCCAACAAGCGGGCGAAGGAAGAAGACCTCGAGTAGTCGGCCCGACCCTATTTCGGATTGATGATTGCGGATTGCGGATTGGCAGACCCTCGCGTCTCGAATCCGCAATCCGCAGTTTTTTTGCGCTGCGCCTGAGCGATGCATCATTCTGCAAGCAATCCCCCCGTCGGCGAGGTCGCCCATCTCTTCGCTTCGAATCCGCAATCCGCAATCATCAATCCGCAATTGCCTGGGCTCGGATGTCTGAACCGTCAGCCGCCCCGCTGCGTGACTGTGCACCGTGATGTGCCCGCTGAGGCTCACATACCGCCTCGGATAGGGGAAGTTCAGGCACGCGAACGCGCCGAACAGCTCCACCGCGGCTTGGTCGTACGCCCGGGCCGCCTCGGCCTCGTCTTTGAACATCCCCAGCCAGGTTGTCTTGCCGTTGCACGTGATAGCCACCGACCACTTGCGGCAATGGGGCACCCACGTGACTCCCTTGAACTTCGAGCGGCTGTCCCGGCGGCGGCGCTTGTTGCACGAGTTCTGCGCGGTCGTACACCTGCGGAGATTGCTCCGGCGGTTGTCCCATCGATTGCCGTTGGCATGATCGACCACCTCCCCCTTGGAAGCGCCCGTGATGAGCCGATGCATGACGACCCTTCGGCCGTGTACGACACTGCGGGCATAGCCACCGTCGCCGTACCACGTATATTCATTCAGCCACTCGAAATCCGCCGCGTCGACCATGACCGACCTGCCCTCCCCTACCTCGATGTAGCGAACGCTCCCCTCGTCAGGCGCAGGCCCCGGCTGTTCCGGCTTGCGCACGAATCTCCGGCACTCCGTCACCTCCGCCCCGGCGGCGACGTGCGACAGTTCCCCGTCGTGTTCCGGATAGTGGCTGCAAACCAGCAGTCCGGCCGGTCCGTTCCAAAGGGTGTTTGCATGAACGCATTGTCCGCAGTCGCGCAGCATAAGAGCCCCCGCACAGAAGTTTGACGTGTGAAGTTTGAAGCGTGAAGAATCGGGCTTGCCGGTGATCCTTTTCAATCGACAATCAAACATCAAAGATCCTACTTCCCGGCCACCGGCCGGGCATGTCTCGGTATATATAGACGCACCACCCCCCCTTCCGGTTACAGGAAAAATCGGTGAATTTGTTCAAATAACCATAACTCTGCCTCCGGCCGGGAGTAACGAGGCAAAGAATCTCCCCGAGAACCGCGAAGCCCGCCAAATACGCGAAAGTGGCAAGAAACTGGCTAAAAATCGTAAATAGTAATTCGTAGATCGTAAATCCCCTCCCCTTTTCGCTTGTCCCTTGTCACTTTTCACCGGTATCATGGTTTCCATCGTGAAGGAGACGCGGATATTGGAAGTGCACAAAGCGAATGGCCGCTGGATGGGTAGGATGGGCCTTGGCCCATGCGGGTTCTTCGTAGTGGCTTGGGCGACGATCTGTGTGTACCCACCGGTCGCTCAATCCCAGATGCTCGACCGCCCCTACAACGTTGAGCTTGGTCTCGAATGCAATCAGAAGGACATTCGAGTTGGGGATGAGATCCTGATTACCTTCGTCTTCACGAACAGAGACCCGAATGTCTTCCGCTATGAGAGCCGCAGCTATGATCGCAGCGGGCGAATGCCTGAATACGAGCTGGCGGCCAAGTATTCGGATGGCAAGCCGGTCCCCGATCCACGAGAGCCGTCCTTTCCGGCGATAGGTGGCGGCCTGGGTGGCGGGCTCGAACCGCTCGCAACGGGAGCCTCTTACCGTAGGACCCTCGCCCTGAATCTCTGGGCCAGCATTACAGAGCCCGGACGATACGTGGTGACGGGAACCTACCATTATTGGATCGAAGATAAGGACAAGAAGCCTCGGAAGAACGTCGGCACCTCGACGCCAATACGGTTGCAGTCACTGCCCATCGAGATTGAGGTCAAGCCCCGCAGCCGCAAGGAGATGGGGAAGTACATCAACCAGCTGACGACGAGGCTGAAATCGCTGGAGCGGGGAGTGAGCGCCGGCGTGAGGCACGAACGCGAACACCTCTTGGCCCAGTTGGCCTACACCTGTGACGCACGCGTTCTCCCAACGATGATCGATCAGATGTGCAAGCGGCGAGACGGCAACGAGGCCTTTCAGGCATTTCAGGCGCTTTGGTGCTATCTTCCACATACAACAGATGTCAGGAATGCGGTCCTCACGGCGGCGAGGACTCGCCCAATGCCAGGCCAGTGGGCGAGCCTGCTAGAGCATCTTAGCTCTCCGTCGGAATTCGCGGAGATCATCCGCGAGTTCCTGTCCTCTGGCGATCCAAAGACCGTTGAAGAGGCCATCTACGCAGCGCAGCAGCACCCGGCTGATGAGTACATGCCCAGACTCATCGCGGTTGCCACCGGAACCGGACTCGAAGCCTTGGGACTGCCCAAAGGCATTCGACGAGAAGGTGCCATTGGCGCCCTGGCGGAGAATCGAACCGACGAAGGTGTGGCGGCCCTGAAAAATCTGCTGAACGATCCGAATGAGAAGATACGGAAAGCGACCTCGGAGGTCATACGCCGGGTATATCGACGGTACCCCATCTACCCCGAACAGGAAGACGAGGCCTTTACCAAAGCCATCGTCTCCGTTGCCATGGATCCCCAGGACATCCTTCGCTTTCGAGCGGTTCAGTTCATTGCCCAAACGCGTACGCCCGCGGGAGTCCAAGCCATCAAAGCACTCTTGGCGGATCCCAACGCGAACGTTCTCGTGGCCGCAACAGATCTTGGCGTTCGCGCCATTCGCGATCTATTGCACGATAGCGACCCGAGCATTCGGAAGCACACAAGGTTCTACATCGAAGACTTGGCGTATCACGAGTATCCCGGGCGGCCGCTGCGGGCAGACGATTTTCCCTCCGAACGAGAGACTTTTGAGCAGTTCAAACAGAAGACGATGGAGTACCTGTTCAAGGAGTAACGGCGTCGCGATTCGGGAAGGCGAAGTGGAAAATGCTGCACAGATTTCGAAATGATCTCAGGCTTCAGGCGTGGGTGCTGGGCATTCTGGGGGTCGCCCTGCTGATCGTCGCGGGCCGTGTCCAAGTGCCGCTCTGGTTGGCGGCCAGAGGCATTGTGATACACCCGGACTGTGACAGAGTAAATGTGTACGAGAGGACGTTTCGGGCGTTGCTGATGATGCCCGGCAATCCTCAACTCCAGATGCGCGACCCGCGCTGGCCTGAACTCAGTAAGATTGAACCTGATGGAGCCCGGATCCCGCCGCAGATGGTTCGTGAGCACCTCGCAAAATCAGCGGTCGATTTCGGCATTTTCTGGCGGATATTGGAGGGCGACACGGTTCTTGAGAAAGGCTTCTTTCGCCCGAGTGACTTGACGGCCATTTCATACACGGATCATGTTTCCTATTCCGCGGAGGACTATACGGGGCACTATGCCCTGGAATCGGGAAAGAAGTACACGCTGATCGTGGAAGTCGACAAGCCGTGTGCGGCCCTGTCCGAATTCGAACCGGTAGTGCTTCTGGGACCACCGATCATGAAGGACTTCGCGTCCTTTTCCCGCCGCTTGACGCTGTGGACTGTTCCGTCGACGCTTCTGGGATTGCTGCTTCTTGGCGTCGCAGGCTCGAAGCGATGGAGACTGTGGGCCACGGACTTGCACGGACCCACACGGACCAACACGGACAAAGGCGAGGCGGTCCGTGGGAGTCCGTGAGAGTCCGTGGTTGTCTGTGAAGAGCGATTGGGAGGTTTCGTCATGAGCGAGCGGGAAGAACTGATTCCGTTGCATGGCGGGTACCGGAAGCTCAAGAGCTTCCGCGTGGCGCAGCTCATCTATGATGTCACGGTCCGGTTCTGCGACCGCTATATCGACCGGCGCAGCCGGACGTGCGATCAGATGGTGCAGGCGGCGCGGTCGGGCGTGCAGAATATCGCGGAGGGGAG
>CAYQXM010000202.1:0-4317 GCA_964421295.1 uncultured Pirellulales bacterium | reverse complement strand
CACCGGCACCGGCTCGGGCCAGATGTATATCGATGATATCTGGCTGACGAAGTAAGCCGACAGTTGATATCCCGGTAGTGAAGTTCAATGAGTGGCAGCCTCAGGCCAACCCTGAGGCTGCCACTTTTCGTTTCCGGGTCCCCCTCCCCTGAGCGGGATGTCACATGGGCTTCCACGTCACCAGGACGGAACGCTGCGTCGTCTTGTCCACGTAGACGGCCACGAAGCGGTGGGGCGTTCCCCAATAGCCGAAGTAGTAGAGTTCCGTGTGCGATAGCAGGGTATCGTCCCGGCTCGGACCCCAGGACGCCATCACGCCGGGCTTGGTGAAATGCTGGAGAGGCGCCCCGAACTCGACCTGGTAATCTTTCAGAGGCGTTCCCGGCCCCAGACGTGCAAGAGTCACGGCGAGATGCGCATCCGAGCGAGTCTCGAGATAGCCTGTCCACAATGAGCCGATGGCCAGAATCGCAACGTACAGACCGGCCAGTAGCACGACGACATACGCAATTCTCGTGTACAGTTTCCTCCCCGGGGCCGGCTCCGCCGGAGGCGGTCGCATCGGGAGGATTCTCTGATCGTGCGACGATTGTCGTATTTCCATGCCGGCAATATGCCGTCCCTCTGGAAGGCTGTCAATGCCTCACGTCGGCAAAGACGACCTCGCTACGACAGTGTCTCCGCGCTATAGCGGGCGATCAAGCCGGTGCGGAGGGCGTGACGGTGGATGCGCGCGAAACACCAGCAGGCGAGAAAGATGTACAGGCCGGCCAACGCGGCGGCCCAGAGCAGGACCCAGGGCGAGGCGGGGGTGCCGGCGAGGATCTGCCGCATGGACTCGAACACGTACGAGGGCGGCAGGGCATGCCCGATATACTGCATCCATTTGGGCAGCGTGGCCAGCGGATAGAAGACGGCGACGAAGGGTGACAACAGCGCCGGGACGGGCCAGACGGACCACTCCGCCGCGGGACCCAGACGCAGCACCATCGCGGCCGCGAAAATGCCCAGCGCGATGCCGAAGAGAAACAGCACCAGCAGGAAGGGGACGAGCATCAGGCCGTAGCTGAAGAAGGACAGGCCGAACACCAGTGTCGCCAGGATCAGCATGACGACCAGGCCCACGGAACTGGTGGCGATGCTCGACAGGACCAGGCCCCAGAGGTACTCCGAGATCGATAGCGGCGTCGCGAAGATGTTCAGGAAGTTGCGCGCCCAGACGTCTTCGAGGAATGCGGTGGTCACGCCGTGCATCACACGCGTGAAGAAGTCCCAGAAGAGCACCGCCCCGAGCAGGGCGGAGGCAAGGTTGAACTTCGCCGGAGTGATCGTGATCAGGTAGCGCGTGATGAAGCCCCACAAGACGATGTCGATGGCGGCCCACGCGAACAGCGGCAGCACCCGCGCGGGACTGCCGCGCATCAGGTAGAACTGCCGGATCAGGATGGCCAGGATGCGGTTAGGGTGCATCGTCCCCTCCATTGTTCAGCGTGAGCGGCTCGCGGGCCACGGTGATGAACAGCTCCTCGAGCGTCGCCTTGCCGTGCGCGGCCGGCAGCGCCCGCGGGTCGCCTTCGAGCAGGATCTTGCCGTGTGACAGGAACAGCACGCGATCGCACACCTTCTCGACTTCGTACATATTGTGCGACGTCCACAGCACGCCCACCGACTGCCGTGCCGCGAACGCGCGGATCTTGGCGCGGATGTCGTTGGCGGTGGCCGGATCGAGTGACGCGGTGGGCTCGTCGAGCAGCAAGAGGTGCGGCTGGTTCAGCATCGCCTTGGCCAGGCCCACCCGGGTCTGCTCGCCGGAAGAGAGGACGCCCGATTTGGCATGACGCAGCTTTTCGAGGTCGAACTGCCCCAGCACCTCGTCGATACGCTGCGAGAGGTGGTCCACGTCGTACAGAAGCCCGAACACCCGCAGGTTCTGGACCACGGTCAGGTTCCCCGGCAGCGGGGCGTAGACCGCCGCGAAGTTCGTCCGGGCCAACCCCTGGCAGCGGTGCTTCGCGATATCGACGCCCTCGATGTGGATCGTGCCGGCCGTCGGTTGGAGCACGCCCAGGATCATGTTGATGATCGTGGTTTTGCCCGCGCCGTTGGGCCCGAGCAGGCCGACGATCTCGTTGGGCCGGACGCCGAACGAAACCCCGTCGACCGCGAGGGTCGGGCCGTAGGCCTTCCGCAAGTTCGAGATGGCGAGCACTTCTTGGGGCATAGCGCAGCAGATAATAGGTGCCCCGGGTCATCAAGACAATAGCGGGTTTTACGCAAAGTCGTATAATGGACGCATGAGTAGAGATCTGAAAGACAAGACGCTCGAAGAACTCGAGCAGACGATCATCGAGCTTGGCGGCAAGAAATACCTCGCCGGGTACCTCTTCAAGTTCATCCACACGCAGAACGGCCGCGACCTGAACGCGCTCACCACGCTGAGCAAGCCGCTCCGTGCCCAGCTCGTCGAACAGGGCTGGTTCATTTCGCAACTGAAGGTGGTCCAGAACCTCAGCGATCCCGACGGTTCCGCGAAGTACCTCTTCGAGCTGCCCGACGGCGAACGCATCGAGTCTGTTCTGCTGCCGGACGAAGACCGCAGGACGCTGTGCCTCTCCTCCCAGGTGGGCTGCCCCATGGGCTGCGCCTTCTGCGCCACCGGCCGCATCCAACTCCGCCGCAACCTCACCGCCGGCGAGATCATCGACCAGGTGGACACGGTCAGTAGTACGCTGGGATCAGGGGACAGGGATCAGGGATCAGAGAGCAAGCCCCCGACCCCCGACCCCCGATCCCTGACCCCTCACGTCGATCGAATCTCCAATCTCGTCTATATGGGCATGGGCGAGCCGCTGTTGAACTACGACGCGGTCCTCAAGTCGATTCGCATCGTGAATCACCCGTCCGGCAAGAACATCGGCATCCGCCACATCACCGTCAGCACGTGCGGCATCGTCCCCGGCATCATCCGCCTGGCGAAGGAGGACATCCACCCGCGGCTGGCGATCTCGCTCAGCGCCCCGACCGACGCCCTGCGTGACAAGCTCATGCCGGTCAATCGCCAGTACCCGCTCGACGAGCTGTTCGGCGCCCTGCGCACCTATCAGGACAAGACCGGCCAGCGCGTGACATTCGAATATGTCCTCATCGACGATGTCAATGATTCGACCACGCACGCCCGCATGCTGGTGAAACGGCTCAAGGGCGTGTCGTGCAACGTGAACCTGATCGAGCACAATCCCTACGAGGGCTGCGCCCTCACCGGCAGCAGCCGCGACCAGATCGCGCGTTTCGCCGCTGTCCTCAAAGACGCTGGCGTCGAGACGGTCATCCGTTTCCGCCTCGGCCGCGGCATCCAGGCCGCCTGCGGCCAACTCCAGGCCGGCTACGCCAAGTCCTCTGCGCCTGACGCATCCGATACCCCGTAGGGGCAGGCCCCCGTGCCTGCCCGGGGCAACCACAGGGGGTTGCCCCTACCCGCCTGTTCGGGCTATGATAGTACCGGCAGCGCCGGGTGTGACATCCTGCCACTGCCGATGGGGACAACATGATCCGGTTTGCGTGTGTCTATTGTGGGGAAGTGATGACTGCCGCGGACGCGCGGGTGGGAACGCTGACTCAGTGTCCCGCGTGCTCGCGCGCCGTCCGTGTCCTGCGCCAACGCAAGCCGGTGCCGGCGAGCCCGACCCGAGAGGAACGGGAGCGCGAGTCCGCCAGGCGCAAAGCCGTCCGCCCGGCCGCGTTCCTGCCGAAGTACGACGACCTCACCCTGTTCGCGCTCAGCGCCACGCTGCTGCTCCTGCTCTGGCTCCACCGCGGCGACCTGACCGGAGGGGAACTGAGGCGGAACGCGCCCCAGATCGCGAAGATCCCGCCCCGGGTGCTTGGCCACCTCATTGTTCTGGCCGGAATCGCCGGCATTGGCATGGTGGCTTCGTTCGTCGGCGTGTTCTTCCGGCGGGAGAAGCCCGAGTGCCTCAAGGGCCCCATGCTCTGGTTCGCCGTCTTCATCACCCTGGGAACCGGCCTCTATGCCGGCTACATCGCCCTCAAGACCGCCCCGAACTGGCTGGTCATGATCTTCCCCGCCTGGAATCTGATCACGGGCGTGGTCCTGCTCGTGATGTTCTGGTGCGATAGAATCGACACGGACCACATCAGCGACGAGCACGCCGACTTGCGGCAAATCGTGCTGACCGTCATCTGCATCGCCCTCATCGTGACGATCTGTCACTCCCTGTTACACTGCCACTGGGCCATCACCTACCGTAGTGCGCCCCTTAAAGCAAGACAGAATTAGGCGGCGGCGCGGGTGATAAA
>CAYQXM010000201.1:0-4380 GCA_964421295.1 uncultured Pirellulales bacterium | reverse complement strand
CCCGCTATTTTTCCCGTGTCGGCAAAAAAGGCAATCACCCTTTGCTGATAATTGGCACTCAGGCAGCAAAAGCCGAATGGATGAGCCGTTTGGATTTGAAAATCGGCGCGGGACCAAAGAAACTGCATTTCACCAAACTTTTCTGTAATGCCGAATATTTCAAACAGCTTACCGCCGAGCACCTTGTTAAGAAAAATACCGGAATGATAGATTATTACATTTACGAAAAAATAGATGCCAAAGCAGCCAACGAAGCCACCGATTTACTTACCTATAACTATGCAATGATGAAACATTGCACGGCAAACTTTGCAGCTTTAAAAGCAAAACACGATTCCGAAGCGCACCAGCTTGCAAAACAAAACGGAACAGAAAAAGAATTTGCAACAATCGAAGAAGAAACCGAACCGGTAAAACCTGCCACCGCTCCCCGCAAATCCGCGTGGGATACCTGGGCAAGCGCCGGAAATTGGAGATAAACACAATAAACAATAAAAAAAACTAATATGCAAAAAGTAATATTTAACCGTAAACAGGGATTAGGCGTTATCCTGGAAGATAATGACCAGGAAGAAAATTATTTTGAAGGCAATACATTCCGCGTGAATGATGAAATAATACAGCCAGGAAATGAAACAACATTAAATGGTTATTTCTGCGAACCGCTCCGTTATTGCGGAAGCCTTAAAAACGAGAAAAATTTAATGGTTTTTTATCTTGGCAACGATCCCGATACAACAAAAAACTGCAGGTATTACTCCTGTATTTATTGGATTAACGAAATGCGGATTGCGAACAAGTTCACATTTACAAGCGCCCGCGATTATAACATTATAAACGGAAAATGGAAATAAAATGACTATCGACTATAATAATTTGAGTAAGCTAGTAATGAATAAAACAGAAGAAATAATAAATCAGATGTGCGAAAGGGATCAGGACATAATCCGGTTAAGATTTCACGAAGAAAAATCAGTTCCCGAAATCGCAAAGATAATGAAAATGAGTGATATTGCACTCGAAGATTTAATAACCGGCATATTAGCCGGAATAAGGCAAAGGCTTATTTTACTTTCAGGCGAAAAAATAAAATAAAGTATAGTTTATTTTACTTTAACAAAAATTAAAGATGAAAATAAAATGACAAATAAAGAGAAAATAATATTTTTAATTTTAATCGCATTAGTTTTAAGACTTGCGATGCTCCCAGCCGTGAGTAAGTTATTTGTTACCGATGCAAGGCAATATTACATAATATCTGAAAAGTTAGAAGTCCCGGCGGATGTTACAGCGCAATACGGTTTTACAAAATGGTATGAATGGAGTCCTGCTCATATTTTGTTTTTGCATTTCACAAACAGATCCTTAGCCGTTCAAATTCTGTTATCTGTTTTAACTGTGTTTATTTTATCAAAAGTAAATATTAAACTGGCGTGGGTTTGGTGTTTATACCCGGTTGCGGTTGCTTTTTCAGTAACATATTTCAAAGAAAATCTTTTGTTTTTCTGTTTTGCAGTCATTTTGTATATCTCAACCAGAAATAAATGGTATATATTTTTAGTATTCCCAATTACATTATTATTTACCGGATTGGGTGCATACAACTACAATCAGTCGATTAGTTTAGGTTTTGCAAGTAACATAATACAAATGTGGAAGCCGGGATTTCATATACTTAGAGTTTTCGGGGATTGGACTTACATATTAGCTGTACCTTACACAATTATTATTATAGCATTTGTTCGGTGTGCAAGATTCAACTTAAACACAATAGTAATAATTCTATACACATTAATTTATTGCACGGTTTATGGAGCACCACGCTTCAGGGAACCAATTTTGATAATATTAATTTATGAAATTTGCAGAGGTCTCAAATGCACAAACTAAAAATATTAACATTAGTAATACTACTTTTTACCGGGTGCAGCGCAAGCTGGCAGTTAAAAACACATCACGGGTTTTTAACCCCCAACGTGTACGAACTTACCGACGGAAATATTTCAATAAAATACTACAACGGTCAATGCTGCTGCGTTGCAAAAGAAGTACTTACCGAATTAAAAACACGAATAGAAACCGGGCAAATAGATCCCGCCCGGCTAAAAGATAAAACATTTGTTGAAAAAACCCTGCAGCAACTTTGCAACGAACTAAAAAACAACCAGGAGAAAATAAAATGAAAGAATTATTTATCAAAATCAAAAAATACTTTGCCGGAATAAGCAAAAACCGTACACCTGATAAAATCATATTGCCGGGCTTAGATATAAACTATATAAACCAAATGAATAAAACCCTGGAATCATTAGTAACTTACAACAAAGATATAAACAACAGAGATTGGGAAATTGAAAATAAAATACAGGAAATATCAAATATTTTAATGAAAACTTACAGCTACATTGCCAACCCAAAAGGAGAATTCAAAAATGCCAATATTAAACTTTAAAAAACAATTTGCCGGGCTTGTAGAAGCCGGAACAAAATGCCAAACAATACGCGCCACCCGAAAAACACCAATAAAAGTTGGCGATAAACTTTACCTTTTCACCGGTTTACGCACAAAACAATGCCGCAAACTCCGCGAAGCAACCTGCACCGAAATTAAAAATATTTCTATTTATGCAAAAAACGGATTAGTTCGGGTTAACGCGCACTATTTAAGTCCTGCTGAAAAACAAAAATTAGCAGAAAGCGATGGATTTGCTGAAGCATACGAATTCTTTGAATTCTTCAAAACCGTTCACGGGTTACCCTTTCACGGACAAATAATAAAATGGTAGTTGCTTTTAACTCAAAATTAAAAATTAAGAATTCAAAATTAAATGAATTACGATAAGTACATTTTGTGGATGGAAGAACTCCTAACCGCCGGAATAGTTACCGAAACTCAGGTAATACATTTAAAAATCCGGCGGGATTTTTCCATCCTGCGCGAAACTAAATCCGTAAGTAATTGCGAACGGGAATTAGCCGAAAAATACTGCCTTGCTGAGAATTCAATTCACACAATAATTTACTATAAATCCGATAAAACACCCCGCCCTAAAAATTTATTTGACCTTAAACAGGCTCAAAAAATTTTCTAAATTTTAACTTTGTAAAACACACCCGACAAACATCACTTTCAACCAATAAAAACGGACTTAAAAATACTGTCAATTTTCTAAACTGTTTAAAAAATTGATACGGAAAAATCCATATTGAAACTGCATAAACTACCCGCTTTATTTGCCCCAGAAAGAATAAAGCAGAAAGATGATAAAAACTGATTTCAACATATTCGATACAAAACTGGTTGCAGGCGCCGCCTGGTCAATTACCGAAACCTTAACCGATTACCCGGCCGATCAATACGATCTCAAAGTGAAAATCAAAGCAAAAATTACCGGTGCAACCGTAAAAACGCTTATTGCAACTGCCGATGGAACCGATTTTATCATTTCTGCCGATGCCTTAACAACCGCCGCTTACACAAAAGGCTGGTATTCCGCTCAAATTTTAATATATAACACCGGCACGGATGTACTAATCGATATGCTTTCCGCCGATATGTACATCGATAAACTGCTTGCCGATAGCGAAGAAACCCGCTCCGATGATGAAATTATCCTGGATTCTATTATTGCCACGCTAAAAAATAGCGCCACCCGCGAACAAGGCGCCATTCAAACGCCATCCGGAACGCAAATTACTTACCGCTCATTGCAGGAATTGAACGAACTTAAAGACACTTACACGGCAAAAGTTAACCGCGCCCGCAAATTGGCAGACGGCACCTTTACCCGCACCGCGGAGGTTTGGTTATGACCTACTTTTCCGCTTTATCCAAACTAACCGGGCATTACGTCCGCCAAACTGTACAAAATTTCCTGAATAAACGCGAATTCAAAGGCGCTGTAGTTGATAAATCAAATTATCGCTGGCAAGGCTCAAGTAATGATATAAATCGCGGCATAAAATGGAACTGGCGTAATTTATTAGGCCGTTCCCGCGAACAAAGCAAAAACAACGCCTACTTTAAAGGCTGGCTTGGTTTTAACCGGGATAATATTGTCGGTCCCGTCGGCTTTTCGCTTCAAAGCAAAGTATTGGATAAATCCGGTAATTACGATGAAGTAATTAACGATAAAATTGAAGCTGCTTTCGAAAAATTTTCCGAAAAAGATAATTGTACCGTTCATAAAAATATATCATTCCTGCGTTTGCAGCTATTGTTGGTAGACCAGTGGAAAAGGGATGGCGAAATTTTACTAAGAAAAGTATTTAATGCCGATAACCCTTTTGCGTTTGCGTTCGAAACATTCGAAATTGAAGACCTGGATCACGAATTAAACCAGGAATTACCATCCGGAAACGTGATAATTATGGGTGTTG
>CAYQXM010000200.1:0-4384 GCA_964421295.1 uncultured Pirellulales bacterium | reverse complement strand
CTCGATCTGCACGCTGGAATTTGAGAATCACCGGCCGCTCTACGACTGGTTCATCGACACGGTGAACGAAGGCCGGACCGAGGACGGCTCGGGCCCCTGGGGTAAGAAGATTCACCACCCGCAGCAAATCGAATTCGCCCGGCTGAACCTCACCTACACCGTCATGAGCAAGCGGAAGCTGCTCAAACTGGTCAAGGAGAACTTCGTCAAAGGCTGGGATGACCCCCGCATGCCGACGATCTCCGGGATGCGCCGGCGCGGCTATTCCTCGTCGGGCATTCGCCAGTTCTGCAAAGTGATCGGCGTCAACAAGTTCAACAGTACCGTGGACGTCGCCCTGCTCGATCACTGCCTGCGCGAGGACCTGAACAAGACGTCGCCCCGCGTGATGGCCGTGCTGCGCCCGCTGAAGGTCGTCATCGACAACTACCCCGAGAACCAGGTCGAGGAGATGGATGCAGTGAACAACCCCGAGGATCCGTCGGCCGGGACACGGAAAGTGCCATTCTCGAAAGTCCTCTACATCGAGCAGGAGGACTTCATGGAGAACCCGCCGAAGAAGTTCTTCCGTCTCGCCCCCGGTCGCGAAGTCCGGCTGCGCTACGCCTACTTCGTGACCTGCACGAGCGTGGTGAAGGACGCCGCCGGCAATGTCACGGAACTGCACTGCACCTACGACCCGGCCACCAGGGGAGGCGACGCTCCCGACGGGCGCAAGGTCAAGGCGACGCTGCACTGGGTCTCCGCCACGCAGTCGCTGAAAGCTGAGGTGCGTCTCTACGACAGCCTCTTCACGAAAGGGAATCCCGACGACGTCGAGGAAGGCCAGGAGTTTACGGTCAACCTGAACCCCAACTCGCTGGAGACGTTGACCCATTGCTTCATCGAGCCGTCGGTGGCGAACGTCAAAACCCTGGACCGCTTCCAGTTCGAGCGCATGGGCTATTTCTGCGTCGATCCCGACAGCCGGCCCGGCCAGCTCGTTTTCAATCGCACGGTCACGCTGAAGGACACGTGGGCCAAGATTCAGCAGAAGGAATAGTGGATCTATGAGTACACACCGTGAGCGGAGAGAAGTTGGCGTATTGATCCTGTTGGTCGCGGTGCTCCCGTTGCTCGGATGTCACGCAACGGCTGCCGGCACCACAAGCCGGTTGCAGGCGAAGGTCGTCGATGATGCGACCGGCGCGCCGGTGGCGGCACGGGTGGCCGTCACGGACCCCGACGGCAAATTCGTCGAGATCGAGGGCACACACGAGCACGTGCAGTACCTGGGCAAACGCTGGTGCTACGTGGACGGGTCGTTCGCGCTGACGATCCCGGCCTCGGGAGCGCAGATCGAGATTCGCCGCGGGCTGGAGACGCTGCCGCTGACGGCAACGCTATCCGGTGGTGAGAAGACGTTCCGCCTGAAACGCTGGATCGACATGCGCGGCAAAGGCTACGTCAACGGTGACATTCACGCCCACGTGCCCATTCCGAGTGTGGCTTATCCCCAGATGCGGGCGGAGGACCTGGCGGCGCAGGTGCTGCTGTACCTGCCCTACCCCGAAAGCCCGATGGCGGTCAACAAGTACTTCACGGGGAAGATGGACGCCGGCTCGACACCCGGCTGCGAGATCTATGTGGGCCATGAAATCCAGGATTGGCAGATGGGCCATCTCAACATGATCGGCCTGACCCGGTTGATCGAGGGCTACCCCCGCGCGGGCGGCACGCTCGAATACTGGAAGAGCCAGCCGAACTGGGACCTGATCCGTGCCATGCGGGCGGTGCGGCAACAGAACGGCACGGTGGTCTGGCCGCACATGTCGTCCGTGCCGGGCGCGCAGCTCCCGGTGGGCCTGGCCCTGGGCCTCGTCGACGTGATCGAACTGATCACCTGGAACGATCCGACGCAGTTCCCGAATCACTGGAGCCCCTGGCTGAACTCCGGCATGTCACAAGCCGAATTCCCCATCATGCGCGGCGTGGACCTCTATTATCAGTATCTCAACGCCGGCTTCCGCGCCCCTATCGCCGCGGGGACGGACAAGATGAACGACGACATCCCGCTGGGCAGTAATCGCGTGTATGCGAAGGTGCAGGGCCCGCCGAACTATGATTCCTGGCTGGCGGCGGTCAAGGCCGGCAGGGCCTTTGTCACCAACGGCCCGATGCTGGAATTCGCAGCGGACGGTGCAACGGCCGGGGACGTGGTCGAGTTCAAAGGCACGAAGCGCGTCAAAGCCCGCGTGACCGCCAGGTCCATCCTGCCTTTCACGACGCTGGACATCGTCCTCAACGGCGCCCCCGTGGGCCACAAGACCATCGCGATTCCGAACAATCCGCCGCAGAACGGTCTCTACTCGATGGAAGTCGAAGCTACCGTCGAACTGACAAAAAGCAGTTGGCTCGCGGCGCGGGTGGTGGATCATCCGGACCTGCGGAATCGCATTCTGCCGCGGGACGTGTCCGTTTTCGCCCATACCGACCCGATCTACTTCCTGCAGGACGGCCGCAAGGTCCGCGAGGAAGCCTCGGTGGCGTATCTCCGCAAGTACGTCCAGGGCCTGCTGCACTGGCTCGACACCCAACCGGCGTTCTACAACGAGGCCGACCGCCGCCGTGCCCGCCAGTCCGCGGAAGAGGCGCTGCGGTTCTACGAGGGCTTGTAGCCTCAGGACGTCGGGCGCGGGCCATAGGCATACCAGGCGATGCCCTCATCGACCCACCCGCGGGAACCGTCGCCGATGAGCTTCTGCTTTTCGGCGCTCTCGGCCGTGTAGAAATAGCAGCCCGTCTTCGTGGAGCGCAGGCGGTAAACCGGCGTCAGAGCGTCACTCGTCTTCTCCGGATAAACGTAGAAGGCGATATCGACATACGTCCAGCCGCTGGACGAATCCTGCACGAAGGTGTCCCTCTCCGCCGCGCTGATGGTGAAGAACCAGGTATTCAGGCGTTCCGAGCGCAGCCGATAGACGGGACATGTCCCGGGTTGTGCCGCCTCGAACGCGTAGAACGGCGTCTGCTCGTACACCCATGCGGCGGAGGCTTCCAGCCGCAGCTTGTCGCGCTGGGCCTTGTCGATCGTATAGAAGTGCCGGCCCTCCCGGCTCGACCAGAAGCGGTAGACGCCGGACACGCCCGATCCGCCGGGGCCCAGGCAGCGGTAGACACCGCCCTCGGGAAAAGTGACGATGGTTTCCGTGCGGCACCGGGAAAGAATCTCGGGCAGATCGTTCAGCCACGACCTCTGGAGCTTGTTGAACCACACGATGCAGCGGGGCTGGGACGCACTGGCGCGTACGAAGTCCGCCAGCTCCGTTTCGTACTTCAGCCGGGGCGTCACCGGCGTCACGGACCCGGTCAGGAAGTACATCAGGTCGGAGCCGTTGGAATAGACTTTGTCGGAGAGCGGATGGCCGCGCAGCCATTGCACCAGCGGCCCTTCCTGCCACGCGGCCGTGGCAAACCCGCCGGCCCCATCGTGCACACGCTCGACGGTGTCGCGATATAACACGCGGAGCGGGTACTGGAGCCAGAGCATGCACACAATGGCGATCACAGAACCGACCACTTGCGCGCGGCCCGTCCACGCCGAGAGCAAGCGTCGCGCCGCGTCGATGCCGCCCACCAGCACGGCGATCGTAAACGTATAGATGGGCACGAGGTGACGGTTTTCCGGAAGCCAGCCGAGACTGGAGGTGGTGACGACGAGAAAACCGAAGTAGATCAATCCGGCGACAGCCGCCGACCAGATCTGCAAGCCGCGGCCGTCGTCTGCAGAGGGTGCCGGCGCTGCGTTGGCCGACCGCCGCCTGGCGTCGACGGCCCGGGCCACGAGAATCAGCACCCCGGCCGACAGCAGGATGAACACCAGATCGAGCGGCTGGGCCAGTTTGGGACGCGTCCAGGGAACGAACCACGTGGTCACCTCCCGGGCGGCGGCGCGTGCCGCCTCGACGCATCCGGCCCAGGACATCATGCTCAGGTGGTGATCGCCCGCATTCCGTCCGGCCACCATCCGGTTGCGGAGGCCCCACAGGGCCAGCGGCGCCACCGAGACGGCGCTGAAGATCACGATGAATCCGAGCCGGCGCAGCCAGCGCACGCCGGGCAGGTTCAGCGCGATCAGGACCACGCCCGCCAGCGTCAGGCTGATGCCGGCGTAACGCTGCAGGCTGGCGAGGGCCACGACCGCCGATACCAGCACGAGGTCCCGGAGCGTCCGAGTCTTCAGAAAGCGCACGATACCCAACCCGAACAGAATCACCAGCAGCGTGAACACCGGCTCGGAAGCCGCCATCGCGGACCATTCCACCACCGTCCGGGCCGAGAGAATCGCCAGCGTCCCCGCGACCGCGAGCCACCGCGCGGCGGTGCATTTCAGAAAGAGCTGCCC
>CAYQXM010000199.1:0-4494 GCA_964421295.1 uncultured Pirellulales bacterium | reverse complement strand
CCAGGCGGCCACCAAAGTGGACCGATGCTGTCTGGTGGCGTCGCTCCTGGCGACGGACCCGCGCAAGAGCGACACTCTCGGTCGGGAGATTCAGGCCGAACTGTACGACATCTTTCAACGTCAGAGGGAAGAGGCCGTCGAACCGGTGGTGAAAGAGGACGTGGCCGAGGTGCTGCGCCGCCGGTTCTTCACGCCCGAATCTCTCAAGGATCGGGAGGGTTTCCGCCAGCATGTCCTAGCTGCGATCAAAGGGATCGCCGCTGTGGACGAGCAGACGGCCAAGCAGGGTGCGGAGGCCGAGGAGCGTTTCCTCAAGAGCTTCCCGTTCCATCCCGACCTGACAGAGGTGCTGTATTCGAAGTGGACGCAGCTGGCCCGCTTCCAGCGCACGCGCGGGGTGCTTAGAACCTTCGCGCTGGCGTTGCGCGAGGCGGAGAAATGGGACACCAGCCCGTTGGTGGGTCCGGCCGTGTTCCTGCCCGCACCTGACAAAGAAGGTCTCTCTGAGGCCCTTCGCGAGATGGTGGCCGTGGCGGACACGGAAGAGTGGGAAGGCAAGAAGCAGGCGTGGACCGGCATCCTGGACAACGAGTTCAACCAGGCGCGACGGATTCAGACCGAATCCGTTGGCCTGAAGAACCGCGAGGTCGAACAGGCCGTCGTGTCGACATTCCTGCACTCGCAGCCGGTCGGCCAGAACGCCCGGACGCGCGATCTGGCCGTGCTCCTGGGCTCCGTGCGTCCCGACAAGATCGAGTTGGAGAAGGGATTGGCCCGATGGTCTCAGTCGAGCTACTGGCTGGACGATCTCCACACGGCCGTCTCGGAAGGCCAGCTTCCGGGTACGTGGCGGTTGGGCAACCGCCCGAACCTGACGCAGATGCACGCGGTGGCAGCGAAGAACATCCCGGACGACACCGTTCGCGCCCGTTTGCTCGACGACATCGGCAAAGCCAAGGCCCTCACCGCCAACGCATCGGCGGCGGGCGTCCGCGTCCACACACTCCCGACCCGGCCCAAGGACATCGAGGACGACGGCGCGTTCCATTACGCCGTGCTCGGGCCGAACGCGGCGTCGGAGTCGGGGAAGCCCAGTGCGGAGGCCAAGCGGTTTCTCGACGAGACCACCGGATCGGACCGGCCGCGCGTCTACCGCAACGCCGTGTTGCTGGTTGTGCCGTCCAAGGACGGTCTGGAACTCGCCATGGCCCGCGTGCGTGACTATCTGGCATGGGAGGTCGTGCGCGACGAGGTCAAGAAGCAGCAGAAGGACGGGAACGTCGACCCGGCCCGCGCCCAGACGATGCAGATCAACATCGACAAGGCGAAGGGACGCATCCCGGAGGCCATCAAGCAGGCGTACTCCATCGTGGTCACCGTCTCCGAGAAGGACGAGGCGCAGGCGTTCAAGATCACGGTAACGGAAGAGCCGCATTTCAACACGATCAAGGCCGACAAGCGGTCGCGCGTCCAGGATACGGCCATCACCGCCGAGGCCCTGCTCCCGGACGGCCCCTACAATCTGTGGCGGGAGGGCGAGACCGCCCGGCGGGTCAAGGACCTGGCGGGGGCGTTCGCCCAGCTTCCGCATCTGCCGAAGATGCTGAAGGCCAGCGCCATCCTGGACACGCTGGTTGAAGGCTGCGAACAGGGCACGTTTGTGCTGCGGTTGACGCGCCCGGACGGCACGTCGCGCTCGTGGTGGATGTCGCGGCCAGACGAGAACGCGCTCAACGACCCCGCGATGGAACTCGTGCTGCCGGAAGCGGCCGTTCTTACGGATATCGCACCGGCGCTGCTCGCGCCCAAGAAGCTACCGGGGTTGTGGACTGCTGACGAGATTGCCGTCAAAGCGGCTTTCGACTACTTCGGCGGCAAGACGGTCGTCCAAGTGGATCGGGGCGGCTACCAGGAGCCCATGCAGATTCCGAAGGCCGCGCAGGAGGTCGTCGAGACGGCAATCACCGCCGCCGTGGCCGACGGTGCCATCTGGTTGCTCTCGGGGCCTGCCAGCATTCTCGGCGAACCGATCCCGGCAGGCGTTCTGAGCGCCAGCGGCAGGCTCTGCGTGCCGCCTGCGGCTATAGCCGCCGCCGAGATTCTCCCGGAGAACCTGAAAGATGCGTGGAAAGGCGGGGTCGCTTCCGGCCTCTCTGTCGCCACCGCGCTTTCCGTCAAGTCGGGCAAGACGCTGCCGTGGAAGACGGTGCGGGACGTCATCAGCGGCGCGCTCCAGGCGCGGTTCCTCGAATTGGATGCCGGATCGCAGGCTTGGCCGTGCGACTTCCCGTCCGCCCAGTTCGCCAAGTTCAGGGTTGCGGGAAAGACACCACCGCCGCCACCGCCGCCGCCGCCGACAGGTGTGCTGGTGGCTGTGGCCGATCTCGAACCGTCGCAGGTCCAGGACTTGGGCGATATCGTTCCCAAACTGCTGGACGTAAAGAACAAGTCCAACGTGCCGATCCGCTTCCAGGTCAGGATCGAACTGGGCGACGGAAAGACGATGCCCTCGGCAGAGGCCGCCCAGAAGGCCAACGCGATCCTGAAGGGCGTGAAGGAAGGGCTGCAACTGAAATGACTACTGTGAAGACGGGAGGCTGGTGCGGATGAGCCTGTCCTCCAAGTACTTACCTCGCGCGACACCGCTTGACCCGGCGGAGGACCCGCCGGGGAGTATTGATCCTCTTGGCAGCCTCGGACCCGCGGAACGCATCGCGGAGGTCTTCTTTCCCGGCTTCACGGCACGCATGTGGAGGCCCAGGTTGCTTACGTTTGCTGCGGTCGCGTCGGTGGTGGCGGAGCGTGTGAAGGCATCGAAAAGCGAATCAGACGATGGCGGTCTAGCGGCCAGGCTGGGCTTCGAGCGGCTATTCGTCTCGGCCGTGATCCGCCAACAGGAGCAGGACGAGCCGAAGTGGCGACGCGCAGCGCGCAGGCTTCCTGGAAGCTCCCTTGCTCGTAAGGCGCTGCGCTCTGACGATACGCCGCTCGGCCGTAACAACTTCCTGAAAGGCCAAGCCATCAACGGTCCGTTCGGCGTTCTTGCCCGGTTGGCGCGTAATCTTGACGTCATCAATGAAGACGACTTCCTGGGCCGTGGCGGCGAGAACCTGCTCCTAGCGTGGTCGGCCGACGAGCAACTGCCCGGACTGCTCGACGAAGACAACAGCGGGGCGACCGGAAAACAATGGATCGACCGGTTCTCGGATGCCACGGAGGCCCACATCTCCGATCAACAGTGGCGAAGCTCAGGGTGGTCGGGGTGGCAAGAACTGGCGACACCGTTGCGGCCGGATGCTGTCGGCAGACAGGAACGCCGCGTGCTTCGCCGTCTTCTGGACGCCGATCCCATCCGTGGTAGATGCATTGAACTGCTGTGCACCCCGCCTGCCATCGCGGTGTATCGCGCGGCCAGCGATGGCGGACGTGGCGAACAAGACCGCAAGGTTCTGCTGGAAGCCATACTTCCCGCGCTATCGTTGAATGACCGAGAAGAAGACAGAATCATCGATCTGACCATCCGACTAGCGGACGCCTACGAGGAAGTCGCCAGTCATCTTGAGACGGCCTTCAATTGCCTGCTGTGGGGACTCACGCGACACGGTGGCCAGGCGAAACCTGCGGAGATCGATGCGGACAAGCAGTTACAACCGGTCTTTCGGTCGTTGTGTCGGCAGTTGCCGGGAGCCGCACGACGCCTGCGCGATCTCATCGAGAAGATTCCCAGTGTCCCACAAATTGCCGACCGTAACCCCCTCGAACCGCTGGACGTCATTGCATCGCAAGCGGCCACCGGCGGGGAGAGTCCGGCCCGCCTGATCGAGATCGTCATTACCCGGCATCGGGATGTTCAGGCGTCGAAGGGCAAAGGAATGTGGATTGAGCCTGGCGAGCGGTGGACACTCATGCCGGGGTTCGGGCTGGCGAGCGACGGACCGCCGCGGGCAGAGGTGAAGTACCTGCACACATTCCGCGTTCCCAATGCCTTTAGTTTTCTTGCCGACCTTGGCCTATCAGGTGTGGAGGTGCCCGATGGGGAGACGTAGGACGGTCGAAGAACAACCTCTGGCAGACTACTGGAAGCCTCCGTCCGACAGCGGGCTGAAAGACGGAGTCGGCGAACCCGTCTCCTGCGTGGCAACCACGTTTGAGTTCGACGCCGGGTTCTTCGAGGCTGAACTCCTTCCTCGATTCCTCGGGCTGCGCTTCGATCACACCGAAAACGAGCGAACTTTCATCATCGAGCGGGAGGAATCGCTTGCCATCACCCGCGTAGGCGTGCTTGTGGATGCATCCAAGTTCGATCCGCGCCAGACAACGCTCCAGTGGGATCAACTGCCGATTCAAGTGCCGGGGGGGATTCAGCACGCGAAAGTGACCGTCTTAGTGTGGGAGCGGCTGGTTCGTCTCATCGTGGGCTCGGCCAATCTGACGCGCCAGGGGTATCGCCGGAATCGCGAGTTGTTCGCGGCGCTCGACTTCTTCGACGGGCCA
>CAYQXM010000198.1:0-4501 GCA_964421295.1 uncultured Pirellulales bacterium | reverse complement strand
AAAAAAAATGAATCCTGGAATCCAAAAACCGCTTGATTCGCAAAACAGTCGCTACAGGTGCTGGGGCCGGCGAGAGGCGGGGGCCAGGAACCCATCGAAGCTGTCTGGATTCCCGCCCCCGATCAGGTCGGGGGCAGGCTCTACGCGGAAATGACATGGGCGTATGGCCGTCAAGTGCAGTGCGGAAAAGGGGCGTTTGCCAACGGTCTGCGGTAGGGGAAAGAGCCCTCGGCAAGCTGGCGTCTGCCGCGGCCACCCACTGGAAGTGCGTTTGGGGTTTCTGGTTTTGGTGATTTGAGCTTGTCTCGAATTCCGGGATTCGGGTTTGGGATTTGACCCATGAGGAGAGCGTCTGATGGCGCCACGGAATTCCGGGGCTGGCCGAAAGGGGCGGCGGGGGCCTGTAATCTCGCAAGTCCATCCTTTCAAAGAGGTTCCATTTCTGATATAATTACAGGGCTATAGATAGGGTTTTGCAGAAATGGGTGGTTTGATTCTTCTGGGTCGAGACAGGGTCTCGTAAAGGTTGGTAGTAGATGGGATTGCCGGTAGTTGCGATTATTGGTCGGCCGAATGTGGGCAAGAGCAGTCTGCTCAATGGGCTGGCGGGGGAGATGATCAGCATCGTCGAGCCGACGGCGGGGGTTACGCGGGACCGCGTCAGCACGATCATTGAGCGCAACGACCGGTATATCGAATTGATCGACACCGGCGGGTACGGGCTCGTCGATTCCGAGGAGCTCAAGGAGCACATCGAGCGGCAGATTCTGCTGGCGATCAGCGCGGCCAGTCTCGTCCTGTTCATGGTCGACATTCGCGAGGGCATTACGCCGCTCGACGAAAAGATCGCGCAACTGCTGCGGAAGCACAACCTGCGGGTGCTCGGGGTGGCGAACAAGGCGGATACGGCCAAGATGTTCCCGATGGCGGGGGAGTTCGTCAAGCTGGGGTTCGGGGAGTTCTTCTGCATCTCGGCGCAGAACAACCTCAACAAGGCGGTGCTGCTCGATATGGTCTTCGACCGGCTCAAGGACCTGACGGCCGGGGGCGGGCCGCCGGAGCCGGTAATGAAGATCGCCATTGTCGGCAAACGCAACGCGGGGAAGAGTTCCATCGTCAACGCGATTGCGGGGTCGGAACGCGTGATCGTCAGCGAGATTCCGGGGACGACGCGCGATTCGGTGGACGTGCGGATCGAGAAGGACGGCAAAACGCTGGTCGTCATCGACACGGCGGGCGTGCGCAAGAAGGGGAAGATGTCCAACGACATCGAGTACTACGGGTACGTGCGGGCGATCAAGTCGATTCACCGGGCGGACGTGGTGTGGTTCCTCATCGATGCGACGGAGCCGGTGTCGGCGGTCGATAAGCACCTGGCCCGGCATATCGCGGATGAGTGCAAGACGTGCATTCTGGTGGTCAATAAGTGGGACCTGGCCAGGGATGTCGCGGCGACAGGGGACTATGAGGACTACCTGACCAAGACGCTGCCGGTGCTGAAGCACGCGCCGATCGCTTTCACGACGGCCACGGCCGGCAAGAACGTGCAGTCGGTCCTGGATCTATCGACGGAGTTGTTCAAGCAGGCCAATACCGAAATCAGCACCCCGAAATTGAACAAGGCTCTGGAGGAGATTCGGTCGGAGCGTACGGGCGCCCGCCGCGGTGCTGTCATCTGGCCCAGAATCTACTACGGTACGCAGATCGCGACGAATCCCGTGACTATCCTCATGTTCGTCAACAATCCCAAGCTGTTCGACACCAACTATCTGCGCTATGTCACCACCCGCCTGCAGGAGCTGCTGCCGTTCTCTGAAGTCCCTGTCCGCCTCCTCGTTCGCCCTCGCCGCGAAGCCAAGAATCTAAAACCTCGCAAGAAGTCTTAAGCCTCTCCGTGCCCTTCGGATCGGCGACTCCTCCTTTCGCCTTCTGCTCACGTATGAAATCGGGGTGGTCGGATTTGAACCGACGGCCTCTTGGTCCCAAACCAAGCGCTCCAGCCAAGCTGAGCTACACCCCGTGGTAAAGCAAGTAGTCTAATGTGACGTATTATATAGGAAGACCGCCGGAGAAGGCAACACCGTAGCGTGGGTGGATAGAGGTTGTGGTTATCGGGCATTGCTGGCAGTGTTCGGCAAAAAAGTTTGCATAATTCCTTGCAGGACGGTAAAATAAGCAAGTTAGGAAATTTCGTCTTGGGGATTCCAAACACGCAGCAATCGGCGTCGGGAGCCCGTGGAGAAGGTGATTATGGCTGGTATGTTCTATTCACTACAAGAGGCCGCCAAGAAACTCGGCAAGAGCGAGGACGAAGTCCGCAAGTTGGCCGCAGCCAACAAGTTGCGGCTCTTCCGCGACGGCTCAAATCTCCTGTTCAAGATCGACGAGGTCAATGCCCTCGCCGCCGAGCGACTGGACGAAGATCTCGACCTGGAACTGGAGCCCGCCGAGCCCGGCGCGGACATCTTCACCAGTCTGGACGCCCCGGAAGCTAAGGAACCCACGGAAGAGGATCTGCTTCTCGATCTCGGCGAAGAAGCCCCCGCTGCCGAGCCGGTCGAGGAGCCGACGGGCGAAGAGCCCACCGCTGAGATAGACATGGAAGCGTTAGACCTCGAAGCAGAACCCGCCGCCGAGCCCAAGATGAAGGAAGCGGAAGCAGACGCCAGCGCCGAACTGGGCCTGGCCCCCGAAGAAGATCAACTGGCCGCCGCGGTGCCCGACGAGGACCTGCTGGCCGGCCTGACGGAAGACGAAACCGCCGCTCCCGCCGCCGAGTTGCCCAAGGAAGCCGCCGAGGAGGATGAAATCTCCCTGACGTCCGAAAGCAGCGCCCTGGCCGGCAGTGACATCACCGATATGGACACCGCCCTCACCGGCCAAGGCATCAACGTCCTGGCCGACAGCAGTGCGGGCGAGAGCACCTCCGGCGATTCGAGTGCCGAGACGGTCGCCCCCGCCGGCGAGAGCACCGAAGCCTCGCTCGAAGAGATCGAAGAAGACGTCAACCTCGACAGCTTCGGCAGCGGCTCGGGCCTCCTGGACCTGTCCCTGCAGGCCGACGACACGTCACTCGGTGGCATTCTCGACGAAATCTACACCTCCGAAGGCGGCGGCGAAGAAGGCAAAGCGGCCGCACCCCACGGCTCCGTCGAGGACATCAGCGCCGAAGCCGACCATGTCACGGCCGACACGACCGAGATGGTCACGGCCCCCGAAGCCATGATGCCCATGACGGCCGTCGCCGCGACCGCCTTCATGGAAGTCCCGCCCGACCGGGCGAGCAACATTCTCGGCCTCCTGTTGTTCATCCCGCTCGTCGCGCTGCTGTACGCCGTGATCGTCGCCTGGGCCGCGATGAAGAACGCGCAGCTCTCCATCGTGGAGCCCATCGAACAGTACATCTGGTACTTCGTCGGCGCGGGCGTTCTCATCACCGGCATTTTCGCCCTGCTGGCCTTCACCTCCAACCGCGAAGGCAAGCCCAAAGCTCCGAAAGCCGCTAAGGCGGTCAAAGAGAAGCCCGCCAAGAAGGACAAGGCCTCCAAGAAAGCCGCCGCGGAAGACGCCGCCCCCAGCAAGAGCGAAGGCAAGGCCAAGAAGAGCTTCCTCAGCTTCAGCCTCGGCAAAAAGAAGAAGTAAGCCTCCGCGTCACACCCGAAGATCGTTATGGCCCAGCCCTCTCCGGCTGGGCTTTTTTGTTGGCCTGTCATAAGTCCCATTCGTCCTATTAGTCCCATGCCATTTCGTCCCTGTCCGCCGAGTACCATCAATAATGTAGGGGCGAGGCACGCCTCGCCCTCCTGGTCAGATGATTGCCGTCAATGTCACGCGCAGTCTGTAGGGGCGAATAACCATTCGCCCCACCCCCCTCATGGACGGGCCATCGTCAAAAGGTGGCGTGGCTCGTTTCGTTCATCGGCGGCGTTCATCGGCGCCGGTGACGCCCCACGCGCGACGCCACCGACACGAGCCGCGTCACCGCAACCGAAACACCTCACCGAGGGAGGGCCCGCCAATTCAACGTGGGCGGGGTCATAGGGTGGGCCGTGCCCACCGCTGCGATGATGTCACGAGAGGCCAGCAGAGATCCGCAGGAACAAGTGCCGAAAGTGGTAGCTGTCCGGAAATGCCTGAAATGCCGGCCCCCGGCAGACTCTGATAGAGCAGCAGTAAGGCTCCCGCCGCACCCGGCGAGGCGGAGTTGCGTAGAATGGATGGCCGGCGGCGCCGCAACGAGTCAGCCCGTACAGGCTTCTCTGCGCCGCCGGAAAGATGTGCAAAAAGAGAAATAGTGTCAGAAATTGGTATCGCCGCGTCGGGCGGTGAGCTATGCTCCTGTCTGCGAAGGGCAGAAGGGAACTTCGACGCAAGGCCGTGATGGAGCTGGCCGATGGCCGCCGCGACAGGGGGCACCGACTCTCTCACAGTCCCGTGAAAGGCACGTAAGAACCGTCAAACGTGGGTTTGCCGGGTGTGGTTCAAGGAAGAGCAGCAGGTC
>CAYQXM010000197.1:0-4823 GCA_964421295.1 uncultured Pirellulales bacterium | reverse complement strand
GAGAGCACCGGGGCAAAGTACGACTTGACATCAAGCTCTTTATAGGTGCCACCCAACTGACATGCTGGTCCGGCGAGACTGAAGACGCTTGATAAGCGCGGTCCGTCGCGGTAGAGTGCAGGCGATGAACGGAACAACGGATACCTTGCGACTGTTGCTGGATTACTTCCCGACGGCGGTGTTCACGGGGCGGTGCGTCGTCTTCATCAGCGAGGACTGGCGGGTCGAGCTGACGGAGCACAAGGACAGCGACTTCAGCAAAGGCGCCGTGCAGCCGCCGATCATCCGGGTGCGGATCTTCAAGAAGGCCCTCAACGGCGAGTTCGTGCCGGGCTTCTACGAGGACTTCCAACTGCCGTCGCTGGGCGAGCTGGCCGAGCAGATCGAGAAGTACGTGCAGTTGGCCGTCGGCAAGAACCTGCGTGAGGGACAACAGGAGGAATAGGCCGTGCCTGCGTTGCAGATCCAGGAAGTGCCCGGCGGCGTCGTGTTTACCGCCAAAATCGTGCCCGGCAGCAGCCGGACGGCGGTCGCGGGGCTGCTGGGGGGCATGGTCAAGGTCAAGGTCGCCGCCCCGCCGGAGAAGGGCAAAGCCAATCAGGCGTTGGTCGGGTTCCTCGCCGACTGCCTGGGTGTGCGGAAGAACGAGGTCACCATTCTGGCCGGCCAGACCAACCCCGTCAAACAGGTACAGGTCATCGGGATCAACGCCCAAACGCTGGTGGACAAGCTCGGATTGAAGTAGGCCATCTCTCCCCCGCCCCACCCATACAGAGGCCCCTGCGGCAACCTCCGATAATGGCTTTCCGACAAATTTGCCGCCGGGCCGCCCGTTTTCACAGATCAAATTTGCTTGGAATAGCGTAGGGGAGTCGTTAAGATGGAACAGGAGATAACCGACCACATCGGTAGCTCGATCGTGTATCGAACCATGGGGAGCTGTTCCTGTAACAGACACCGGCCCGAGGGTCAATGAAGAACACTGTTGTCGTCATCCTAGCGGTCCTGAGCCTTTTCTGTCCCACTGTCCTGGGACAAAGCAATCTGTTGGCGAACGCCGGCCGAGACGGTTTGCGCGCCACGTCTCTCGACCAGGTCCTGCGTCTATCCGACGACGAGATCGACCTGGGCACCGCCGCGTTGATCGCCTCGGAGTACTGGAGCCATGTGGTGGCCGGGCGGCGTTATCTCGAGCAACTGGACACGATGGCACTGGAGGTTCGTACCCGGCTGGTCAAGCAGCGAATTCCGTTCAACCAGCAGGCGATCCCGATCCTGAACGACTACCTGTTTCGCGAGCAGGGTTTCACGACGATCCCGAACGCCAAGGATCCCAACGATCTGTTCCTCCATACGGTTCTGGACCGTAAACGCGGCTACTGCCTGAGCTTGTCCATCCTGTACCTGTCGCTGGCCGAGCGCATTGGGCTGCGCGTCTACGGCGTGGTCGTGCCGGGGCATTTCTTCGTCCGCTACGACTCGGGCTCCCGCGTCCGTTTCAACATCGAAACGACCGACAACGGCTCCAACCCGCCGGATCAGCACTACATCACCAAGTTCAACATGCCGCAGAACTACGCCAACACGATCTACCTGCGGAACCTGACGAAACGCCAGACCCTGGGGTGCTTCTTCAACAACCTGGGCAGCGTCTATGCCGACGTCGGCAACCTGAACATGTCCATGCAGGCCCTGGAGCGGGCGGTGCTCATCAATCCGACGCTGCCCGAATCCCGGACGAACCTGGCCGGGGTGTACATGCGGCAGGGACGAACGCAGGACGCTCTCGTTCAATACCAGATGGCCGTGCAGCAGAACCCCAACGATCCGCTCATCCATCTGAACCTGGGGGGAGCTTATGCCGGTCTCAACCGGTCGCTGGAAGCGATCAACTCGTTACAGCAGGCCCTGATACTGGACCCCAACTGCGTGTTGGCCTACCGCAACCTGGCCTCGGTCTTCACACGCCAGGGCCGGTACACGGAAGCCTTGAGCGAACTGCAAAACGCCGTTCGTCTCAATCCGGACAACGCCCAGATTCATGGCCAACTGGGTGACGTGTACTATCGCAGACATGAAACCCGGCTGGCCATTGCCGAGTTGACCAAGGCTCTGAGTCTCCAACGCGATTACGTCGAGGCCCTCATCGAGCTGGGTCAGTGCTATGAAGAGATCGGGCAAACCTCCGATGCCATCGAAGCGTATAAAAAAGCGGTGGCCCTCCGACCCGAAAATGTGGATGCGTTGCAGGCCCTCGGGAACATCTACTTCAAACAGAAGAATTACGATATCGCGGTGGAGTGTTTCTCGAAGGCCGTGATCGCCAAGCCCGACGATCCCTGGGCCCATTTCAACCTGGCGGCAAGCTACTCCAACAAGAGCGACTTCGCGAACTCCGTTAAGGAATACAGCCAGGCCGTGAAGCTCGATCCGACGATCGGGCAGGCCTATGTGGGCCTCGCCTACGGCTGCTATATGCTGAAGCAGTATGACCTGGCCTGGCAGCACATCGCAGCGGCCCGGAAACTGGGCGTCCAGGTCCAGGACGACCTGGTCAAGGCCGTGCAGAGCATGCTCTCGAACAGGGGGGCGACTAGTTCTTCCAGCAGAAGTCCAGGGGGGTGAAATTCGAAATCCGAATCTCGACAACTCCGCCGCAGGCGGATGGGTGTTGCCCGGTGTCGTTCCGGAAATCCGAAACAAGCACAAAGGACCCAAACCCAAAATCCGAAACCACCCGGGTTCAGTGCCGCCGTTTCGGTCCTTCGAGCTTTGAGTTCTGGATTTGTTTCGGATTTCGTGCTTTGTGCTTCGGATTTTGACGAGCGACTGGCGGAACATCAGGGCACACTCTCGAAAAGGGCAGCGATAAAAGAAGTTGACAGTATACTAGTCGACATGTATCATGAGGTTTTCAACTGTGGGTAGACACCCATTGGACTTGCGTGCGGGTAAGCCGAAGCATAAACCCCTGATCGGAATCATCGGCGGCATCGCTTCCGGAAAGAGTACGGTGGCGCGGGAGTTCGGCAAACTGGGTTGTGCCGTGATCGACGCCGATCAGATGGCTCATGCCTTCCTGGAAGAACCAGTCATCAGGGACGAGGTCGTTCGTTTGCTGGGACCCGGGGTGGTGGGTCCGGAGGGACGCCTCGAACGCCGGGCCGTGGGACAATTGGTCTTTGCCGATGGGAACAAGCTCGCCGCGCTCAATGCGCTCCTGCACCCCCGCGTTCTGGAGCGAACCGAGAGTCTGATCGCCCAGTACCAACAGGACGATGCAGTCGCGGCTATCGTCCTCGATATGCCTCTGCTGGTCGAGGTCGGATGGGCGGACCGTTGTGACAGAGTGATCTTCGTCGACCGCGTTTTGTGCCGCCGGGTCGCGCCGGCCGGACCCCCAGGGACGCTCACGGAACAGGAAATCAAAAATCGCGAAAATTTTCAGATTTCTCTGGACGAGAAGATGAAGCTGGCCGATAATACCATAGACAACAATTCCGAACTCTCGACATTGGTCCAGCAAATCAAGACTATCTTCTCAGAGATAATGAATGGATAGTCATGGTTCATTGAAGAAAGCACGTTTCATTGTTGTCCCCCGGAGCCTTAGGCGAACGGGAAGCTGAGTCGAGACGCAAAACCTCGAAGAACCACGTAGAGAAGGTGGTTTTCCGTTTGGTGCATACAGACAGTCCTCACGGATGAGCACAGGTGCATATCTGCGCAACCCCGGGGACAGGGTGACAATAGAACCCACAGCATGTGGAAAAGGAGCATATATGGCGAAGGCCAGAACCAGCAGCAAGAAGAGGAGAGGGCGAAAGAAGACCGACGAAGAACGGGAAGTTCTCGCCGAGCCGGCTGAAGATCGCCCCGAAGAGACAGAGACACCGGTGGCACAGGACACCGAGGAAGCGTCACCGGGCAACAACGGTGACCCGGCCCCTGTGGCGGTAGCGGAGGAACCTTCGCCGGCGGCGGAAACGCCCGAGTTGGAAGCCGAAGAAGAGGCGACCGACGAGTCTACGCACGCCAAGTACGAGCGGATCAAGAAAGGCAGCCTGTACCTGACGGACCTCCAGCGCCTCAACGTGGGCGAGCTGCACGACATCGCGAAGAAGGAAGGGATCACCGACTACAGCGCGATGAAGAAGCAGGATTTGATCTTCCGCATCCTGAAAGAGCGCATCCAGCAGAGCGGCCTCATGTACGGCGAGGGCGTGCTGGAAGTCCTTCCGGACGGTTACGGCTTCCTGCGCAATCCGGAATACAACTACCTGTCGTCGTCCGACGACATTTACGTGTCCCCTTCGCAGATCCGACGCTTCGGCCTGCGGACGGGCAACGTCGTCTCCGGCCAGATCCGGCCGCCCAAGGATTCCGAGAAGTACTTTGCCCTGCTCCGCGTCGAGGCGATCAACTTTGAGAACCCCGACCTGCTGGTCGATAAGGTGGTGTTCGCCGATCTGACGCCGCTGCATCCGGAACGCCGGCTGATCCTGGAGACCAAGGTCGACGAGCTGAACATGCGTATCATCGACCTGGTCACGCCGGTGGGCAAGGGCCAGCGCGGCCTGATCGTGGCCCCGCCGCGTACCGGTAAGACGATCCTGCTCCAGAAGATGGCCAACGCGATTTCGACGAACCATCCGGAAGTGAAGCTGATCGTCCTGCTGATCGACGAGCGGCCCGAGGAAGTGACGGAAATGGAGCGGAAGACCGCCGAGAACGTCGAAGTCATCAGCTCGACCTTCGACGAGCCGGCGTCGCGCCACTGCCAGGTGGCCGAGATCGTCATCGAGAAGGCCAAGCGCCTCGTC
>CAYQXM010000196.1:0-4840 GCA_964421295.1 uncultured Pirellulales bacterium | reverse complement strand
GACCTGCTCTGTAGAAAAGCCTCTGGTTTTTCACAATAGGAAACTTGCGCCAGCCTGCGTGTTGGGGTATAGGCTGGTACATGAGCCGAACCAGCAAGTCTCCCAAAGCCATTGTGCAGGTCGCCGTACGCGTGGGCAAAGTCCTGCGCGACTATTCCCATCCCTTCAGCCCACACAAGTTCACGCAAGCACAGCTCTTTGCCTGCCTTGTTCTCAAGGTCGTCCTCAAAACGGACTATCGCGGCCTCGTCGCCTTCCTGGAAGACGACCCCGATCTCCGTCAGGCGATCGGCCTATCGTCGGTGCCTCACTTCACCACGCTCCACAAGGCCTCGAAGCGTTTGTTGTGTTCTCGCGTGACCGATCGCCTGTTGCGTCGGACCGTCGAAATCATCACGCCGCACCGTCACGTCGCACTGGCCGCCGTCGATTCCACCGGCTTGGAAGCCCACCACATCAGTCGCTACTTTGTTTCGCGAAAACGCTCCCGACAGCTCGATATCCGCGAAAACACCTACTATCAGCGATTCCCCAAACTAGCCATCGCCTGCGACTGTCGAAGCCATGCCATTCTCTCGGCCATTACCGCACGCGGCCCGAGTGTCGACGTCAACCAGTTCTGCAAAACCCTCGAGCCCGCGACCGAAAAGGTACGAATGGATCGCGTCCTGGCCGATGCCGGTTACGACAGCGAGAGCAACCATCGCTATGCGCGTCAGGGCCATCAAATCGATACGATCATCCCCGCCAAGCACGGTCGGCCCACCCCCAAGCTGCCGAGCACACCCTACCGACGAGAGATGCGAACCCACTTCAACCAGAAATGCTACGGCCAGCGCTGGCAGGTTGAGACGGTCTTCAGCATGATCAAACGTAACTATGGTTCGGCCCTTCGCGGCCAACACTACTGGTCGCAATGCCGTGACATGCTGCTGCTCGTCCTCACCCACAACATCGCCATCATCCTACTTGGCAATGAGCTTTTCTACAGAGCAGGACAGACCCCATTGGGGTGCAAAAATCCTCATTGGCGATAGCGCCATGGCCTTTTTACAATTAGGTCTGTCCCTATCTGGAATTCTCAGGGGAATTGGAGGTGTCCATGTCACACACACCGCATGGGCCAAGGCCCATCCTACCATGTCAATCGACGGAATCTGCGGATGACTTGGAGGGAATTAGAGGTGTCAGGCACCATTTCCGCAGAGCAAGCTTGGCACCTTTAATTCCGCCCTTTAGTTCCGCTCCCGCCTCGCCAGAGGCGGCAACTCCACCCGTGACTGACCCGTTACGATTTCTGTCCCTCATTCCTTTCCTTCCCCCTGCCTTTTGGTTACAATGCCGCCCGTGGCTGGATTTGGTTGTGCCCTTTGATACGAAGATATGGCGAGTGAACATGGTGAATTAGGTAGGACGTCCCCGGAATTTGGCTTCTGAAAGGAGCTCCCATGAAACGCAGTGTCGTTGGATGGTTGGTTGTCGTCGTCACAAGCGTCACTCTTCTTGGGCTCCAATCGCTGGGCCGCGCAGCCGCTGGCGCCGCCCCGGCCGTTGGCACCGCCCCGGCCGCACGCACTCCCAGTGCCGACGCAGCAGCCCTCCCGGCCATCAAAGAACTGCCCAACCCTTTCCAGTTTCAGGATGGCACGGTGATGAAATCCAAAGCTGACTGGACCAAACGCCGCGACGAACTCAGCCGGCTTATCCAAAAGTATCAGTACGGACCCTACCCCGCCAAGCCCGACAAGGTCGCAGGCGCCCTCAACGGCAACATCCTCACCGTCACAGTCGATTACAAGGGAAAATCCATCAGCTACAACCTCACGATCTCCCGCCCCGAGGGCAACGGTCCATTCCCGGCCATCTTCCTCATCTCCGCTATGATGCCCGGCATCAACGCGAGGAATCTTAACCCCCGCGGCGTCGCTACCATCGTCTTCCAGCCCAATGATATGGCTTCCGACGCCAAAGCCAGACCCCGCGACGGCAAGTTCTTCAACCTCTACGGCGCGGACTGCAAGACCGGCGCCCTCTTGGCCTGGGCCTGGGGCATCCACCGCGCTATCGACGTCCTTGAATCCACTCCCGACGCCAAGATCGACACCAAGCACCTCGGCGTCACCGGTTACTCCCGCTACGGCAAGGCTGCACTGGTTACCGGCGCCTTCGACGAACGTATCACCCTGACCATCCCCGGCGGCTCCGGCGCCGGCGGTGTCTCCAATTGGCGTGGCGCCGAAAATGCCCCCGGCAAAGTCCAGACCCTCACCCAAGTCAACGGCGAGGCGCCCCATTGGTTCACCGACGACTTCGGCAACAATTTCATCGGACGCACCGACAACCTCCCGTTCGACGCACACTCCATCATCGCCCTCTGCGCTCCGCGCGCCGTCATCGTCCAGGAAGGCACCCAGGATACCTGGAACAATAACGCCAACTCCGGGCCCTTCCAATCCGCATGGGCTGCCAAGAAGGTCTTCGACTATCTCGACGTCCCGAATAATATCGGCTTCGTCATCGATCCTCATGGCCATGGCCAGATGACCCCTCGTGAAACCGATGCCGTCCTGGCCTTCGTCGACCGCTTCCTGCTCGAAAAGAAGGACGTCGCCACCAAGTTCTTCGACGACGACCCCAAGGTCCCCGTTATCTCATGGAAAGCCCCGGAAAGCAAGTAGCGAGCGACGGAGGAACTAAAGGTGTCAGGTACCATTTCCGATGTCACGCACCCGCATGAGGGAGCCGCCGAGGGCCAGCCTCCACGATCATGATTAGGGGCGGCGGGGAGGCAGCTTGGGGGACAGAGTGCGACCGGGACTAGGGACTCGGTCGGATCAGCGAGGCGGAACTAACGGGGTCGGTATTCATCTACGTGGTATACTGCGTTGCCGTATACTGAGGAAGTAAAGGTGCCAGGCATCATTTCGCATGTCACACCAACCGCTACCCCTGTAATCTGCGTGAATCGGCGGATTCCTCGACTTCGCTCGGGACAGGTTCTCCACATGACTTGGGATGGTGATAAGTAACAAGAGACAGGTGACAAGCGGGACGAGCCGTGGGCGGCAAAGGGTTGTGGAGCGGACACTGTTGATCTTATTGACGCGGGGATCGGGGAATCCTTCGGCGGGGGATACCAAGAGGGTACTAGGGACAGTCACCGACTACAGTGGACGGAATTGACTCACACGGGGATAGGAACCGCATGGGCCGGGGCCCATCCTGCATTTTCCATCTGTGGAATGGGTGGAAGGACGGTTGGACAGTCGGCCCGTCGAACAAAGGGTTGGGTCCTGCGGAGAGCGGAAGCGGTGGACACGGCCCACCCTGGGAGACTGACCGGCGGTCGTCCTGGATCATGGACGGACAACGGCGCTATTCGTCATTGACATATAGCGCCTCGTGTCGCGCATTCCTCAGCGAACGCGGCCTGAACGCCGTCCTTGAAACCACCGGCCCCCATTCCCGCGCGATCCTGCTCCCTCAATGCTCACGAGGTACTCGTCTACGTAGTATACTGCCTACCCGAAGCGCGACACGACAAGGAAGACAACAGGACATTCGGACACTGAAAGCGGTGGGCACGGCCCGCCCCACTACATCAACCACTCTCATACTATACCTTCGGGCTATCGTCCAGGGGTGGCGTGGCTCGTTTCGTTTGGCGGTGGCGTGGATTCGGTGCCCTGACGCCCCACGTTTGACGCCACCGAGACGAGCCCCGTCACCGTAACCGAAACACGTATCAGAGGTTGGACCCGCCAGATTAGTGTAGCCGGAGTACTACGAGACTGTCCGGCGGGCGTCCCGGATCATGCACGGACAACGGCGCTATTCGTTATTGACACATAGTGCCTCATATCGCGGACCGATGAGGGGACAATTCTGAATGCGTCTTGAGGTTGCAGAGCGCCCCTTGAAGCCAAGGCTTGATTGGTGATTGGGCCATAGGCGACGGGCGGGGGCGTAAAGAAAAGGTGCGTCGAGCTTTTGACTCGACGCACCAGGGACCAAACTTCTACGAGCAGCATGGGCCAAGGCCCATCCTACTAAGGCTGAGGCGGGCGGGGCCGCCGGAGCCGGTTTTACTTCTTCTTTTTGTCCGCGACAGCGGCCTGGGCGGCAGCCAGACGCGCGATGGGGACGCGGAACGGGGAGCAACTGACGTAGTCGAGGCCGACCTTGTGACAGAAGGCCACGGAGGCGGGCTCGCCGCCCTGCTCGCCGCAGATGCCGACTTCGAGCTGCTTGTTGGCTTTGCGGCCGCGCTCGACGCTGATTTTGATCAGTTCGCCGACGCCGGTCTGATCGATGCTCTGGAACGGATCGCCAGGCAGGATCTTCTGGCTGAGGTAGTCGGGCAGGAAGCCGCCGATGTCGTCCCGGCTGAAGCCGAACGTCATCTGGGTCAGGTCGTTCGTGCCGAAGCTGAAGAACTCGGCCACCTGGGCGATCTCGCCGGACAGCAGGGCCGCACGCGGAATTTCGATCATCGTGCCGACCATGTGCTTGATCTTCTTGAGACCGAACTTCTTGAGGGTCTCCTGATAGACCTGCTCGACGATTTCCTTCTGCTTCTTGATTTCGTTGGCGTCGCAGACGACGGGGATCATCAGCTCGGGATAAGGCTTCTTGCCTTCCTTGAGCAGCTCGGCGGCGGACTCGAACAGCGCCCGGGCCTGCATGGCCGTGACTTCGGGATAGGTGATGCCGAGACGGACGCCGCGATGTCCCATCATCGGGTTGCTCTCGTGGAGAGCGTCGGCACGCTTGCTGAGCTCGTCCATATTGATGCCGAGGGAATTGGCCAGCGTCTGGCGCTTCTCCTGGCCTTCCGGCA
>CAYQXM010000195.1:0-4908 GCA_964421295.1 uncultured Pirellulales bacterium | reverse complement strand
TGGGTTTCGTGCTTTGGATTTGTTTCGAGTTTCGGGTTTCGAGCTTCAAATTTCTCGCAGAAGTGCTGCGGCGAAGCGTCCGAAAGAAAGGACACAGTCGTCGGTAGTCTGATTGATTGTGAAACAGATCGAGGTAAAAGGGCTGGGCGATGCAGCGTCGAAACTTTCTGTTTGAAGAGGTCAGTTCAACAGTCTCCGAGTTGGATCGAAGCGAGCTCAAGAAACGGATCAAGAACTTCCCCGGCCGCTTCAAGATGGACTTCAGCGACGACTACCTTGACACTGCCAGCGAAGACCGACTCCGGCATATTCTGTTGGCCGCGATAGTTACCCAATCGCCGCAGTAGTCTACAGCACGCCTTTCTTCAGGATGACATTCGCGTAGAGGGCTTTCTCGCTCGTGGCAATCACCGCGTAAGCCTTTTTGGCCCTTTCATAGAACGCGAACCTCTCAACGAACTCGAAATCCGAGAACTTCTCGCCGCTGGCCTTCACGATCCTGCGGTAGTCTTCCCAAATCGTCGGCTTGGTTGAATCCCCCGGCACCACCGCCATCAAGGCAACCGCATGCTCCACGTAAGTATCGAGCGGCAGGAACTTTAGGATGGCTTCCAGCAGCTCGGGGACACCGTGCCCATCGCAGCGGAGCAGCCGTTGCGCGACGCCGGCGGCGGGGAAGTTGCCGTCGGCCAGCACGATCTCGTCGCCGTGCCCCATCTCCATGAGGGTCTTCATCAGTTCCGGGGCGATGATGGGCGGGACGTTCTTCAGCATAGCCGACACTCCATTGATTATTGATAATTCACTATTCGCGCGACGGCACCAACGCCATCAATCATCAATCATCAATTATCAATAATCAATCACAAACAGTTGTGATTTCGACACGCGCGGGGATTGACACGCTCGCGACGCCGGGTTAAGCTACGGTCCCGTAGGTGGTTGGGGCGTGTTGCCACAACGGATCTCCCTTTCGACACCGTGCATTGCCTTTTCGGCCGAATGACCGTGCTGATTTTTTGGATTTGAACGACAGTGAAGATCGTAGTCTGTATTCCTGCTCGTTATGCGTCCACCCGATTCCCCGAGAAGGTTCTCGCCAAAGACACCGGCAAGTTCCTCATCCAGCACACCTACGAGCAGGCGAAGAAGGCGAAGCTGCCGCAGCGGGTCATCATCGCGGCGGACGACGTGCGCATCGTCGAGGCCGCCCGGACGTTCGGCGGGGAGTGCGTGCTGACTTCGGTCGAGCACAAGAGCGGCACGGACCGCATCGCCGAGGCGACGGCCAACGTGGACGCCGACATCGTCATCAACGTTCAGGGCGACGAGCCCGAGATCAATCCCGATCACATCGATTCCTTGGCCCGGCTGCTCATCGACAACCCCGAGTGCCCCATGGCGACGCTCGTGGCGCCGTTTGCCTCCGCGGACCAGGTGGCGAATCCCAATATCGTGAAAGTTGTCCTCGGCATGCATATCGAAGAGATCCACCAGGTTGGGTGGCAGCGGCAAGCGCAGCTTGCCGATGGTTCTTCCGCATGCGAGGGGGCCATCGGCAAGCTAGCGCTTGCCGCTGCCACTCAATCCGATGCGCGGCAACCCGCCCAGGCAAGAGCCGCCAGAGCGATCTATTTTTCGCGCAGCCCCATCCCTTATGATCGTGACAAAGCCGGCATCGGGGCGGCGGAGCAGTACTGGCGGCACATCGGCATCTACGCCTACCGCAAGGACTTCCTGCTCAAGATCACGAAGCTCCCCCAGACCCCTCTGGAGAAACTGGAGAAACTCGAACAACTCCGCGCCCTCGAGAATGGTTTCGCCATCCTCGTCGGCAAGGTGGACCGCACCCGCGACGGCATCGACACCCCCGAGCAGTACGCGGCGTTTGTCGAGCGACACAAGGCAATGGATTGAGGAATCAAGATGGACTCGCGAATCGAGGAGATGACAAATAGGTGGTTCAGCGAGACCCTCTCACTCATCAGAGAAAAAAGCAAACCGCCAAGCACGCTCGACACGGTGATTGCGGGTTGTCTTCTCTGTGGGCAGAAATACTGCAATGGCCTTCTTGCTCTGTTGAAGAACGGACATAAATTGCCAGCGGCTGCGATCTTGAGAATCCTCTTCGAGTTGGGTGTGAAGTTGCGATGGTGTCTGCAGACAAAGAACAAAGATGAATGTTGGCAGAGGTTCCGAAGGTGGAATTACGCCTCTGTAGACAAGAACTGCAAGATGTTCGAGAAGATGGGCAGCTTGGGTGCCGCTGACGAGGAACTCGCTCGCCAGAAGAAGGTTCAGGAGCTTCAATTGAAAACCGCAGAGCTTGAGCGGGAAGGCCTGAAACGCATGCCAGATGTGGCGGGCATCTGCAGGGACCTGGAGAACAAAGTCCACCCGGATTTCGCCACGGTTTATCCTCGCATATATGAGCGGTTCAGTTGGGCGGTTCATTCGGATTTTGCAGTCATCAAAGACATGGTCCATGTCTCGGGCCGACAGATTCAGTCTTTTGATGATCCGCCATGCTATTGCGACGAGAAGGAGATAGAGTTTGGGCGTGCTGCGATAGGATGTGACATGAATCTCGCCGTGAGGGACCACTACGGGTGGGACAGCAGCCGAGTTTTGCAGGAATTCAAGACTTTGTAGATGATTCCGTAGAGATCCGTAGGGTGTGCAATGCACACCAGTTGGAGTTCAGAAGGACAGAGTTGGCAAGCATGAAGAACATAGAGGCTGGTAATCAAATGGTGGACAGCAAAGAACTACTGATGAAGGTGAGTGACACCTCAACCGAAAGCGAGTTCTTTTCGCCGATCCCGGCCCACTACAAGAAGGGGCGCACGAAATACGTGTTCGTCATGGGCACGGTCATGAGCGGGCTGGGCAAGGGGATTTTCTCCTCGTGTCTGGCCAAGCTCCTGCAGGATAAGGGCCTGAAAGTCGCGCCCATCAAGCTGGAGGGGTATCTCAACATCGACTCCGGCACGCTCAATCCGTTCCGTCACGGCGAGGTGTTCGTCCTCGACGACGGCATGGAAACCGATATGGACCTCGGCACGTACGAGCGGATGCTCAACCAGGACCTGAGCCGGGCCAACTTCGCCACGAGCGGCCAGATCTTCAACTCCGTTCTGAATAAGGAGCGCCACGGCGATTACCTCGGCCGGGACGTGCAGATGATTCCGCATGTCACGGGCGAGGTCAAGATGAAGTTGCGGCAGCTCGCCGCGGACACCCAGGCGGACGTGGTCTTCGTCGAGATCGGCGGCACGGTCGGCGACCTCGAAAACGCCTACTACATCGAGGCGATGCGCGAGCTGGCCTACGAGGAAGGCCCCGGCAGCAGTTGCTTCGTCGCCTTGACGTATATCCTGGAGCCGCCGGCGATGGGCGAGCAGAAATCGAAAGCCGCCCAGCTCGGCATCAAGCAGATCATGCAGCTCGGCATCCAGCCGGACATCATCGCCTGCCGGGCCACGAACCCCGTCAACGAGAAGGCCCGCCAGAAGATCAGTGTGTACAGCAACGTGCCGTTCGAGCGCGTCATCAGCCTGCACGATTCGGCCAGCATTTACATGATCCCGACCATGCTGCGCGAGCACGGGCTGGATTTCGAAGTCCTGCGCCTCCTCAAGATCGAGGACCGCATCAATCTGCGTCACGAGCGCAAGGTCTGGGCCAAGTGGTGCGATTTCACCGACCGCATCGGCGTCGCGCAACACGAAGCCAGCATCGGTATCACAGGCAAGTACACCTCGGTGCGTGACAGCTACGCGTCGATCATCAACGCCCTGGAACACGCCGGCATCGCGCTGGGCTGCGATGTGGACATCAAGTGGATCGACACGACGGACATCACCGACAAGAAAGGGCTGGATGACCTGGCGGACGTGGACGGCGTCATCGTCCCCGGCGGGTTCGGCAGCCGGGGCGGCGAGGGCAAGATCTCGTGCGTCAAGTACGCCCGCGAGAACGCACTGCCTTACCTGGGCCTGTGCCTCGGATTCCAGATGGCGGTGGTCGAGTATGCGCGGAACGTGTGCGGCCTCAAAGGCGCCAACAGCACGGAGTTCGACCCCGGCTGTGCGGAGCCGGTGATCGACATTCTGCCGGAGCAGAAGAAGATCGAGGGCCTGGGCGGGAACATGCGTCTGGGCGGGCGTGACATTCAGATCAAGCCGCAAACGCTGGCCTGGAACCTCTTCGGCCAGAAAGAGACCGTGCGGATGCGCTTCCGGCACCGCTACGAAGTGGACCCCAGGTACATCGAGATGCTGGAGAAGAACGGCATGGTCTTCTCGGGCAAAGCTCCCGATCAGCCGATCATGCAGATCCTGGAACTGCCGAATCATCCGTACTTCATCGGCACGCAGGCGCATCCGTGCCTGACGAGCCGGCCGTTGCGGCCGCACCCGATGTTCGTCGGCCTCGTCGCCGCGGCCATGCGCCGCCGTTATCTCGAAACCGATCTGCCCAACTGCATCGAAGCCGTCAAGCGCGTCCGCGCGTTGGCGGAAGCGTGACAGGCATTGAGGATTGATAATTGATTATTGATGATTTGCGGGGGGAATCTCTAACCACGTCTGTAGTGAGGTCGTCATGCGAAGAATGCTCTTTATCGCGTTGGTGAATTGGACGGTTGTTCTGTGCGCCACGGGGCAGACGCATCCGTTCTCCGTGCAGGATATGCAGGCGATGGAGCGGGTTTCGGATCCGCAGGCTTCGCCGGATGGGCAGTGGGTGGCGTTTGTGCTGCGCAGGACGGACCTCGACGCCAATCGTGGGCGGACGGACGTGTGGCTGGTGCGTGCGGACGGCACAGGGTTGCGGCAATTGACCGCGGCGCCGGAGGCGGACTCGAATCCGCGGTGGGGGCCGGACAGTCGCACGATCTGGTTCGTC
>CAYQXM010000194.1:0-5071 GCA_964421295.1 uncultured Pirellulales bacterium | reverse complement strand
CGATCGACCAGAGTGACACCTACCAGAAAATGTGCGAAAGATAATTGACACTACCGACCTTCGGCGTCATCACCGGCCTGTGGTACATCGTGCTCGGACTGATAGCAGAGCGACGGGTGCAGTGGGTCCGCCTCGTGTTTGCCCCCTTTGGCAACAGGTTCAAGCCCGTGTGGGGCACCGCGTTCGCGTGGTTCGGCGCGATACTCTTCGTGATAGGATTCGCGGTGATACTCCTCCACGCCACCGAGTGAGCCGGCTGATCCTCTTCGCGTGACATCAACAAGCCAGGAGCGCCATAGCCCGGCGCATGATGCGCCGAGCACTGGCTTCCTTCGTGGCACCGCTGATCTCCAGCCAGTCCGAATCGCTGGTCTTGACGTGCAAGGTCGAGCGCGTGGCGCCGATGGCGGCGGGCGTATTGGCGACGATCATGTCGAGGTGTTTGTCACGCAGCTTCTTCTCGGCATGGGCGAGCATGTGGCGGTCCTCGAGAGCAAAGCCTACCACGATTTGAGATGGACTACGATGCCGGCCGGCCCATTTCAGGATGTCGGGGGTGGGTTTCAGTTGGAGGACGAGCTTGCCAGCGTGCTTCTTGATTTTGGTCTTGCTCGGCTTGGCGGGCGTGTAATCACTCACCGCGGCGGCCATGATCAGGCAATCGCAGTTCGGGAAGTGCTTCTTGACGGCCCGGAACATCTCGGCAGTGGTCCCGACCCGGACCACGCGGGCGCCTCTCGGCGGCGTCAATGCCGTCGGGGCGGTGATAAGTGTCACCTGGTGGCCGGCTTTCAGGGCAGCTTGCGCCAGGGCATAGCCCATCCGGCCGCTGCTGGCGTTCGAGATGAAGCGCACGGGGTCGAGGTACTCGCGGGTGCCGCCGGCAGTGATGAGAATGTGGATTTTCGATTTACGATTTACCATTTACGATTTCAACTCCACTACGTTCTATTACTAAATCGTAATTCGTAAATCGTAAATAGTAAATCACCGCTCCGCGATCTTGGTGATTTCTTCGAGGATTTCGGCCGGTTCGGCCATGCGGCCGACGCCTTCGGTGCCGCAGGCGAGACGGCCGGAGCAGGGACCGACGAGACGGACGCCCATTTGTTTGAGGGTCTCGACGTTCCGCTTGACGGCGGGGTTGTCCCACATGCGGGTGTTCATCGCGGGGGCCAGCAGGATGGGCTTCGCCCAGCAGACGCAGAGCGTCGTGCTGAGCAGGTCGTCGCACAGGCCGTGGGCGGCCTTGGCGATGATGTCCGCAGTGGCCGGGGCGACGACGATGATCTGGGCCCAGTCGGCCAGGGCAATGTGGGCGCTGTCGAATTCCTGCGTCGGCGTCCACAAGGTCGTATAGACGGGGGAGCGGGTCACGGCCTCGAAGCTCTTCGGCGTCACGAGCCGGCAAGCGGCTTCCGTCATGATCGTCCGGACGCCCGCCCCGGCGGCGGTGAGCTTGCTGGCCAGGTCCACCGCCTTGTACGCGGCGACCCCGCCGGTGACACCGAGCAGGATATGGCAGTTCTGCAGCATCGCTAAGACAAACCGGAGTTTCAAGTGTGAAGTTTGAAGTGTGAAGCAATCATCCTGCTTCCAACTTCACACTTCCGACTTGACACTTCTCTCTATTCCAGGTCGCTGTCTTCGAGCGACGACGGGTTCTGGAAGCCGGCCCGCTCGGCTTCCTCGATAGCGGTCTTGCTCTCGGGAGGCGCGCCTTCCATCGTGATCTTGTCCTGGAGGATTTCCTGGAGCACGATCTCCATCGCCGTCATGTTGGCGGTGTTCTCGATGAGGGGCCGCGAGCCCTGGAGCAGCTCTTCCAGCCGCTTCTGGACGAGGGCCGTCAGCTTGAACCGGCCGCCGACTTTCTTGATGATCTTGTCGCTCTTGAGGTCTTCCAACATCTATCGATCTCCAACGTTTGTATCTGAGGACGCCGGGGCGTGCCGGGCGTCGGTGATGATTCGCATCACCTCGTTGATCGCACGTTCCAGGTCCTCGTTGATGACCATCCTGTTATAGTACTGTTTCCCGACGGCGATTTCCTGCCGCGCGCCGTTCAATCTTCGTTCGACGGTTTCGGCACTGTCGCGGGCCCGTTTGCCCAGCCGCTCCGCGAGCGTCTTCTCGTCGGGCGGCAGAATGAAGATCATCACCGCGTCCGGGTAGATCGCCTGGATTTGCCGACCCCCCTGAACGTCGATGGCCAGGATGACCGACCGTCCGGCCGCCAAGGCTTCGTCCACCTTGTCCTTGGGCGTGCCGTACAGGTTGCCAAAGACTTCCGCGTGCTCCAGCATCGCCCCGGCGGCGATCCGTTGACGGAACTCCTCCCGGCTGACGAACCAGTAATCGCGCCCGTCCTTTTCACCCGGCCCGGGGGCCCGCGTCGTCATCGAGACGCTCTGCTGCACATGCGCCATCCGCCGGACGACCTCCCGGCAGATCGTGCTCTTGCCCACGCCGGACGGACCGCTGATGACAATCACCTTTGCCCGTCTGCCCGCGGTCATTCTGCGTTCTGAATCTGCTCCTTGAGCCGCTCGATGAGACACTTGATGTCCACCACCGACCGGGCGATCTCGGCATCGGCGCTCTTGCTGGCCACCGTGTTGATCTCCCGGAGCATTTCCTGGCTGAGGAAATCCAGCCGCCGACCCGCCTGGCCGTCGGTCTTGCAGATCTGGTCGAACTGCTGCAAGTGCGCATCCAGCCGGGCGATCTCCTCGGCGATGTCCGACCGGTCGGCCAGCACGGCGACTTCCCGCGCCAGCGTTTCTTCGTCCAGCTTGAGCTTGGCCTCGGCGAGCAATTCATCCACCCGCCTGCGCAGGCGGTGGGCGTAATCTTTCACGACGCTGACGCTGCGCTGCCGGATCTTGTCCAATTCCTCCGCCATGTTCCGGCAGTGCTTCTTAAGATCCTCTTCGAGGAACCGGCCTTCGGTCGTGCGCATCGTCTTGAGCTTGTCCACCGCTTCCTGGCTGATCTTCAGCACCAGTTCCCGGATGCGGCGCTGCTGCTCTTCATCCGGCAGTAACGGACGCACGATCCCGGGCAGCTCCAGCAGGCCGGCCAGGTCGATCTGTCCCGTGAACCCGATGGAGGAGCTGACGTCCCGCAGCTTGGCCAGGATCGAGCGGAGCGACCCTTCGTCGATCTCGAACAGGGCCGAGGCGCTCACTTCTTTCAAGCGCATCACGTAGTTGATCGTGCCGCGCGAAAGGCTCTGGCGCAACAGCTTGTCGACATCGTCCTCGAGGAACGTGCTGTTCTCAGGCAGCTTGATGATCGTCTTCAAGTAGCGGTTGTTGACCGCCTTGATCTCGACCGTGTAGCTGACGCCGTCGAGCTGGCCGTCCGCGCTGCCGTATCCTGTCATGCTGTTGATCATAGCGACACTTCCCTTACCGGGCGGCCGGTTTGTTGGCATCCGGAGCGGCCGGAGCCGGAGTAGGAGTCGTCGGCGTCGTGGCCGGCGTACTCGGTGTCGGCTGCGCCGCGGGGGTCCCGGCGGCCGCAGGGGCGTTCGCCTCTGGGGCGGGAGTCGGGGTCGTCGGCGCGCCTGCCTCACTGGAGGACTCCGGCGCCGCGGGCATCGCCTGTGCCGCCGGGGCAACACCGATATCGTTCTTATAGAACTTCGCCATGACGATGGCCAGGAGCAGGAACACGCCCACCAGGCCGATCGTGACCCAGGTCAGGAAGTCGCCGGTCTTCGAACCGAGCAGACCACCGGCCATGCCGCCACCGAAGGCGCCGCTGAGTCCGCCGCCGCGACCCTTCTGGATCAGGATCACGAGGATCAGCAGAATCGAGACCAGGATGAACAGCACGCCCACAAACTTCATCGCGATGCTAACCGCCAATACTGGAAGGACAGCCATATTGTTGCCTCAGACAGATATATTGGTCATATGTGACGGGCCCCCACCGCGTTTTGCGCTCCGGGGAAGCCCCAAGCCATAAATCGAAATCTACTCAGCCGCCTCGATGATCTTCACGAAGTCGTCCGCCTTCAGGCTCGCGCCGCCGACGAGCAAGCCATCGACGTCTTTCTGCGCCATCAGCTCTTCGGCATTGTCCGGCTTCACCGACCCGCCGTACTGAATCCGCATTTCGTCGGCGACTTTCTTGTCGTACATCTTGGCCAGCAGCGCCCGGATGAACTGGTGCACGTCCTGCGCCTGCTGCGGCGTCGCGGTCCGGCCGGTGCCGATCGCCCAGACGGGCTCGTACGCGATGGTCACAGCCAACACCTTGTCGGCGCCCAGACCCGCCAGACCCGCCCGGAGCTGCCGCTCGCAGACTTTCTCGGTCTGCCCGCCGTCGCGCTCGGCCAGCAGTTCGCCCACACACAGAATCGGCAGCAGTCCCCCGCCGATCGCGGCCAGGACCTTCTTATTGATGAGCTGATCGGTTTCACCGATGACGTGACGCCGCTCGGAGTGGCCGCACAGCACGTAGGTGCAGCCGACGTCCTTGAGCATCGCCGGGCTGATCTCGCCCGTGAAGGCGCCCTTGGCCTCGAAGTACACATCCTGTGCGCCGAGCGCCACGCCGGACGCGCTGATGGCCTCCGCCACCGTCGCCAGATACACGAACGGCGGAATCACCGCCACCTGAACCCCGTGTCCCGCGACCTCCCTCGACCCCGCGACCACGCCCTGGGCGAGAGCCACGCTTGAGGTCTTGTCCCCGACCATCTTCCAATTTCCGGCCACAAATGGTGTTCTCATCTTCTTACCTGTCTCCTGCTCTCACAGTAGTTCCGTTGCGCGGGGAAAGCTGCCCAGGATCGACAATTGCAGGCAGTGCTCCTTGGCCTTTTCGAGCCCGATCTGCACTCTCTCCTCCGTCCGATGCCCGAGAACATCGGCGAAAAAGTAGTACTCCCACTCTCTCTTCTTGCTCGGTCGCGATTCGATGTTCGTCAGGTTGATGCCGTGCTCCTTGAACACGGACAGGACATCCGCCAGCGCGCCGGCCTTGTGAGCCGTGCTGAACAGAATGGACGTCTTGTCCTCGCCGGTCGGCCGGGCATCCTCGCGACTGACGACGAGGA
>CAYQXM010000193.1:0-5276 GCA_964421295.1 uncultured Pirellulales bacterium | reverse complement strand
GCACTCGTGCAGGTGCGACAGACCCTTTCCAATTTCCCGCAGGAAGAACGCGGCCTTCTGTGTGCCCAAGCCGCCGGGGGATTCCTTCAGGAGGTCCGCCAGGGACGGGCCCGACACGTATTCCATGATGACGAACGGTTTGCCCTGCTCGTTGTGCTTGACGTCGAAGATGGTGATCAGGTGCGGGCTTTTGAGGTTCATGCACTGGGTGATGCCGCGCAACTCGATCTGCTCGTAGTTCTGGACCACCTTGAGCGCCACCTGGCGGCCGCTGTCGCTGATGGCGTAGTAGACCTCGCCGAAGCCGCCTCGCCCGGCTGCTCGTTGGATCGTATATCCTTCGAGGGGGCGATCTCCATATTTGTATTGGTACGCGTCCATCTCTTCTCTGCCGGATCCGGAAACTAACAGTTCACGTCATTATCGAATTCTCACGCACGAAACTTCACCAACACCATCCCCAGCGAACCCACACGAATCGGCGTGTCGAGGGCGAGCCCTGAGCCGGAATGCAGGGGCTGTTCGCCTACCGCCACGGGAGCATCGGCTCTGCACATCAGTCGGTCGTTCTGTGCAAAGAAAGTGATCGTTCTTTCCAACTGCTCGGTCTGAATATGGGTGTTCGTGTACGGTCCGGCCAGAATATCGCGGCCCATCAGGATGATCTGCCGGATGTCGGGCCGGCTCAGGCGGGCCCCCGACAGCGTCAGCACGGCGGTCGTGCTGGCCGGGTTGGGCAGGCCAAACCGAACGCGGCATCGGGGAGACAGTACCAGCCGATCCCCGTCCGCCAGCAATTTCTCGTTCACCACCTCGCCATTGACTTCAATAGGCCTGTCCGCATGAACGAAGTAATCCCCCTCGACGCGCTCGATGGCGATCGTCGGCAAATCCGGCTCCGCCATCAGGCCCAACATCGGCCGGGACGACGAACTGATCGACCCGAGTGTCACGCGCGCCTCGCGAAAGATCAGATAACTACCGATCCCATCCATCTGCATGATGAACTCGGACGGCAGCACAGCCGACGCGGGGGCGTCGGATTGCGGATTGCGGATTGCGGATTGCGGATTCGTTGCAGATGTCGAGTTCAATTCGCAATTCGCAATCGGCAATCTGCAATGTTGTGAAGCGTCGGCGATACTCAGTCCCAACGGGCCGCTGTCCAGATCTTCCTGGGCCTCGGCAGCTTTTCGTACATCCGTCATGGCCTTGTGCAGCCAGCCGGCCGAGGGGCAAATCGCCTTGACCCTGCGTAAGAGAGGCAGGGCCTCGCCGGGCCGGGCCAGGGCAACCAACTCTGCCGCCTGGTGACAATGCGTAACAGCTTTTCGCAGATCGGCGATCTCCTCGTCGTCCTGACCCAGGGGACTGAGCCGTTGCAGGAGTGACGCGGCGCGGTCGATCCGTCCCTGCTCGAACCGCGAGCGAACCTGTCTGGCGGCTTCCGCCCTGATGCGACGGAGCAGGTCCCCAACCTGGCCGTTGCGATTCTGCTTCAATCTTGCGGCCTGAATCAGGTCTACGGCCAACTCGATGTCGCCTTGCTGCAAGGCCTGTTCGGCCTTGGCGAGTGCATCCTCGCTTTGGAGCCGTGCGGCTTGCAACTGCTGTTGCACGATCTGGGCCTGGGCGTCGTCGGGGGACGCCTCTTCGAGGATCTTGCCGCCCACGGAAAGCCAGCCGCCGGCGATCTGCTGCTTGGCTTGCGCGAGTCGCACGGCGTTTTGCTGGTGGGCTTCCTGCTGTCGCAGAATGGCGTCGCAGACGGCCGCACGAAGCTGGGCGATCTCGGAAAGACTGCCGCCGAGCTTCTCGGCTTTGTTGCAGTCGGCCAGCGCCGGTTGGAGCTGACCGGCCTGAAGGCTCGTTTGCCCGCGCTGTACCAGCGCCCGGGTGAGCCGGCCGATCAACCTCTGTCCGTGACGATGATGCCTTACGTCGTCCGCTTTGGCGATCTCGAAGGCCTCATCGAGCCGGCCGTCTGCCAACGCACACTCAGCTTGTTTGATCTGCAGGATCAACACGACGCAACCCTCTGAATCTACGATTCACGATTTACGACTTATGATTGTAAACCGTTAATTCGACGAAGTCGATGCTGATCCGCTGCTCATCGCCACGGCAACCGGCTGGTTGTCGCTCGGATGATTCATCAGGTACTCATCGACCTGGGCGACCAGATCGGCCTCGACGACCGTGTCCACCGGGATCGATTCGACGAACTGGCTCTCATGGGCCAGGACGCGCTCCGCAACATCCAACCGCTTCTGAATCTGGCCGATCAGCTTCTCGGTCTGAGCGAGCTTGCTGTTGTCGATCTGAATCTTCGTTCCGGTGCTGGCGGCCTTGACCAGGCGGTACTGGCTCGTGAGGGTTTGCACTTTGTCTTCCAGGAGGCGCTTCTGGGTCTTGGTCTTCTCGAGCATCTGCATGGCGGCGTTCAGCGATTTTTCCCGGCTGGTCATGAGTCGCTCTTTGCTGGCCAGGACCAGTTCGCATTCCCTGACCCGCTCGAACCGTGCGGCCAAGTCCGTCTTGACGTCGTCCCGGGTGTAGTTGCGACCGGCGAACGAATACGAAGCCTGCTGGACCTCCAGAGAGGCGCGCAGCGTCTTGATCTTGTTGCGCTCGTCTTCCAGGGACGCCGTGCTCTTGGTGATCTCGCCCTTCAACGCGGCCATTTCCACCTCTTCCTGGGCGATCTGGCGGATATTCGCGTGCATCTCCGGGATGATCTCGTCGAGCAGATCGCTGGCCCGTTTGAGCTCGAATTCGATGGGAACCATGTCCTTCGCGGCCGTCCGGAAGCTCTTGGCCACGCTCCGGGCATAGCTCATGGCGTCTCTGCCGAAGAGCAAGCCGCCGACCAGTCCGACACCCACTACTCCCATTACTCCCAGTTTCAGCCATTTGGTAATCATGGTACGACTCCTCAAAACCTGACAACGTCATTAATTGACTGTTTTTGGCCCTTATCCAGCCACATAGGGATGGTCGCCGGGCCGGAGTGTTTATTGCGCAAAAAGGCTGCGATTTGACGGATGGCCGTGCTATAGTGCACCGTCATGAGATTCCACTGGCTTCAGCACGTTGAATTCGAGGATGCAGCCAACATCGGAGTCTGGGCCCGGCAGAATGGCTTTTCAATCACGAAAACGCGTTTTTATGCGGACGATCCTCTCCCCGACGTGAGGGATATCCAGGCCCTGGCCGTCATGGGCGGTCCAATGAACGTTTACCAGCATCGGGACCACCCGTGGCTGGTCCGGGAGAAGCAATTCATCGAGAAGGCGATCGCGGCCGGCGTGCCAATGATCGGGGTGTGCCTCGGCGCGCAACTGCTGGCCGATATACTGGGCGGCAAGGTCGTGCAGAACCCCCATGTCGAGATCGGCTGGTTCGATGTGGTCTTGACCGATGAGGCCGGGAACTGCGGGCTGGTCAAGGATCTGCCTCAGCGTTTCATGGCCTTCCACTGGCATGGCGATACTTTCGAGATTCCCCCCGGCGCGACGCGGCTGGCTCAGAGTCAAGCCTGCCGGAACCAGGCTTTCGTCTGGGGATCACACGTTCTGGGCCTCCAGTTCCACCTTGAGTACTCCGCCGAAAGTATTCTTCAGATGCTCGCACATTGCGGCCACGAAATCTCCGCCGCACCGTTTGTCCAACCGCCTGATCAAATCACCGCCGGCGTCGGGAACGTCCAAACCATGAATCAGCACCTTCTTGCCCTGCTGACCGCATTGTTCGGCCGTTGCTGATTCGATGGCGGTTGACCGCACGGGTGGTTATAATAGCGAGCAAGCCGTCCCGCTCTTGGGGATGGAAGGCAAGGAGTCGCGGGTATGCTTGGATCGGCTTGAAGGGAGAAGCGCATGCATACTCAAAGACGCATCCGTTTGTTGGCTGAGGGATTCTGGTTTCTGATCGTCCTTTCGTATGGCACGTGCCTCGGTGCCGGCGATCCGAACGGGAAGGACGCTCCGTCCATAGCTCTGCTCTACCATCAGGACGCCCAAGTCCGCATCGCGACGATCCAGGCACTGGCCGCCAGCCGGGATGCCGGCATCTTCGACGATCTTCTGCGTGCCTACGGCGTTGAAACATATACGCCCGTGGCGAACGTTTACGAAGAGGTCCTGAGTCAATGGACCGGACAGAAATGGCGAGGCGTTGGAGCGTGGAAATCCTGGCTCCAGACTGAAGTCGACGCCGGCAGACTCATACGCGATTACCGACCGGTCACTCCGGCGGGACTCGACCCGAACCAACGTGCCCATCTTGATCCGCTGGCCCTGCAATTAGGTCCTGACCACTTCCCCCGCTTCGTAGAGATCATCCGCGACAGGCAGGGCCAGAACGAAACGCTGGGAGATGCATTGCGCTACATGGTGGCCAACGATCACCTCGACACCGTGAAGGAGTTTCTCGGCGGCGAGTGTTTGAGCCAGTGCCTGGTTCGCCAAGGTCTGGATCTCACTCCCATCGTCTACCTGTTGAACCGTGTCGCTGATCCGGGCCCTTTGCGCGAGCGCATCAGTGAACAGGTGCGTCGCTGTCTCGAATCGGACAATCCTGTTGTCGTGGCGAATACGCTGCACGTGCTGGCCGGGATAGAAGGCGGGGCGCCGGGCTTGAGGGTCCCGGGGGTTGCCGACAAAGTGCGGACTCTGCTGGACAGTCCCGACCCGGCGGTGGCGACCCAGGCGCAACGTGCGATCGCCCGGATCGATCCGGCTTCCGTGGCTTCTCGCGTCTCGTACAGCGAGGCATTTCGTGATCTCTATACGGCGATGGGCAAGCAGTACCCGTGCTTTGCCGTCAAGGGGATCGACTGGGGGGCGGTGGGGCGGGAACTGCTGCCGCGCATCGAGAGCGTCAAGACGGAGGAGGAGTTCGGACGCCTGTGCCTGGAGCTTGTCGCCCGCCTGCAGGATAGCCACGCCACTCTTCTGGACGGCTCCGCCAAGGTGCCGCAGCCTGCGTTTCCGCTCTGGGATGCAGGGTTCGCATGCTTGGAGGACGATCAGGGCCGGGCGGTGGTTTACCACGTCGTTCCAGACAGTCCGGCTGCCCGAGCCGGCTTGGCGGTCGGGTACATCGTGACTCACATCAACGATCAGCTCGCGCAGGTGGCCATCGAGAAGGCGATGCGCTTGTACGGCACGTACGTCGGCTACTCCAGCAGCCGCTACCTGCGCTATCATGCATTCCGGTTCTTTGCCCGCCAGGATGCTCAGAGTGCTCCGATCTCTCTGAATGTGGTCGATACG
>CAYQXM010000192.1:0-5291 GCA_964421295.1 uncultured Pirellulales bacterium | reverse complement strand
CGAACAGGTAGGTTTCGAGGTCACACTCGCCGCGGAAACGGCTGATGCTGTTCAGGAAGGCGATGAACGCGTCCTGGATGACATCCTCGGCGTCGGCGCGCTGGGGGAGCTTGGCCTGGGCAAAACGCAGCAATCGGCCGCGATAGCGTCCGATGAATTCCGACCACGCTTGCTCATTGCCGTCACGTATCTTGTCTAGGAAATACTGTTCTCCCTTGGTAACGCCCATCGTTCGGATTTCGGACTGCCCATTTCAGCCTAGAGACCACCGTTACGAATGTGCAATCCAGCCATGTCATCAATTCGCGGTCCAGCCCAGTGCAGAAGAACGATTATCACCACGACCGCCAAGACGATCCCGGCGATCCTCAGTGCCCATCTATAATACCCTCTCGTGGCCAGATTGAGAAAGAAATAGGTGACCAGAATCAGTGCGAGTACACCGAATGCCGAGCCGACTTGTCGGACCCAGGGCCAATAGACTGGGCGGGCCAGTCTGACCGTGCGGTTGGTCAGCCAGCCGAGTCTCGTGGGCGAGACGTCGATCAGTATCGCCTGCCGCCAGATCTTGCCCGCGGAACCGTCGAAGCTCTGGACAAATCGATCCGCGACGAATCCGCCGCGCTCGATGTCTGCGGTGCTGACACTGATCGAACGTGTTGCCGGGGCCTTCCGGCTGATCAGATTCACCAACTGGATGGCCGCATCGTTCATCGCTTCACCGCGGGCCTCGTTCTCGCTCGTGCAGGTTCCGTTTGAGCGAACGACGATGTACCGTCCAGGAGGGTCCTTGGCGGCGAAACGGGCGAAGTCCTGCACCCATGGCTTTTCCACAAACGGCACTTCAACGGTGACCCCTCCGTTGCCCCGGGAAGCGGCAGCTACGATCTTGCCCCCCGAATTGTCCAACTGTGACCGAATGACCTGCATCTTCTTGACAACGCTAAGCATGATACCGATATCGTTGACGTCTCTTGCACTCGGCTCGATCAAACACCGGATACCCGAGGATGCCTCTTCCAGTGTCTGCGCGAACGCCGTCGCGAGTTCGGGACCGGCAGTACCCTGGAGCAGAGTGACGGAGAGTGTGCCGTTGGGATCGGACCACAGCGGTCGAATCGATCCGGCCATGCGCCGGCCCGCCGACTTGACGGCCGCCAGCGCGGAAGGGTAGACATCCGCTTCGAATTCGTCGTCCATCGCCTCCGACCAGACGGGGGCGGGGGCTGCCGCAGGGGTGGGTTGCGTTCCCACGTACTCTTTCCAGACCCGCTCCGTCTCCCGGACCACCGCCGCCCGTTCTTCGGCCGATTGTGTCCATTCGGACGGCTGTGCGTACTGAAACACCTGCGGGGGGCCGTTCACTCTGACGGCGCGACGATGGGTCGTCACGGTCAACAGGAACAAGCCGAGCACGATCGCAACCGCGACCGCGCCGGCGATGAACATCCCGGCTCTCGTTTTGCCGGTCTTCGCCAGTGCGGACACGATGCCCACGCCGAAGAAAACCAGCAGAAACACGATTAGAACAAACAGATTCATCAATCGAAATCTCAGACCAGAAAGACCACGATAGCCACGACGGCCAGCACGATCCCGGCGATCCGCAGCGACCATTCGTAATAGCCGCGCGTCGCCATGTTCAGGAAAAAGTAGGTGACCAGAATCAGCACGAGGACACCCACGGCGGAGCCGACCTGCCGGGCCCAGGTCAGACGTTGCACCTGGGCTGCGTGGGCGGTGCGATGGGTCAGCCGGGCCAGCTTGCCGGCGGAGACGTCGATCAGCAGGGCCTGCCGCCAGATCCTGCCCGCGGAGCCATCGAAACTCTGAACGAAGGTGTCGGTGATGAAACTGCCTTCCTGAACGTCGGCCACTGTGACGGTCACGGGCGGCCGGCCGGGCGCGGTTTGCCTGGCACCGACCATGTGATCCAACTGCTGCCGGGCGTCTTCCAAGGCTTGAAGTCTCGCTTCGTTGGCACTCGTGCAGGTTTCCACGGAACGGGCGACGACATACTGCTCCTTCGGTCGTTCGCTGGCGAAAGCGGCGAAGTCCTCGACCCAGGGCTTGGCGATGAACTGGACGGACGTGCTGGTCCGATGTCCGGGCGTCGCGGATGCGGTCGCCTGGATGTCCCCGTTGCGAACACGCAAGCCGCCCAGCATCACGGGCCAATCGCGGACCACGTTGTTGAGCGGGGGCACCTGAAAACGGAAGGTGACACCTATCTCCCCGGGATTGACATTTCGCCACCCGGTCTCGATCGAACAGTGCGCCGCCATACCCGGCGACTTCAGTTCCATCCCGCGTCGGAACGCGGCGGCAACGTCGCGATCACTGTCCTGCTCGAAGAGAACGATCTGAACCGGTGCATTCGGGTCCGCCATCAGCCTGCGGATCGGATCGGCCATGCGCAGGCCGAGAGCCCGGGCGGCCGCTGTCTTTGAGGGATAGAGGTCCGCCTCGAATTGGCTTTCGATCTCCGCCGACCAAATGGGTTGACGCACCGGATCCTGCCACGATGATGCCGGAACGACAATTGCACTCTCATGGACGACGGATGATCTCGTGAAGAAGAGGCCCGCAAACAGAACCATCACCACGCCGACCAATCCCGCGGCGACCTTCGGTGCCTTGATGATCAGGAACACGAAGAGAGCCGCCAGCACAGCGATCTGAATGACGGCAAACAGCAGAGAGCCTGGCGTGAATTGCGGAGTCATGCGTTCACCCCCTGATTCGCCATGGGGGCGAAGACCGGCGGCCGGCGGCGGGGCGGCCAGGCGAGAACCGCCATCGAGAGCACCAGGAAGATGCAGCCCATCGTCAAGGATTCCATTCGCATCGCGTTCAACAACTGCATGTAGGTTTCGTGGGGGGTGTTCTGGAGTTGGTAACTGTTGAACAGATCATCGATCAGAAAGGCGGTGGTCATGCCGATGCCGGCCAGGCCGACCAAGGCGCGCAGGATGTGAAAGACGCCGTGGACGCGCCGGCCGATGAGGATGAACATAGCACCGACAAGGAACAGGATCGTAGCCGCCGCGGTAGCCAGCTTCTCCACGCCACCCACCCACTCCGGCCCGAGGGCGTCTTGGATCTCCTGGCCCAAGCTCGCGTCGGGGAAGCCCTGAGAGATCATCATGGGCAACTGGAAAGCCAACGCCATGCCAACGATGAACGCTACGAGCACGAACAAGTGACCGAGCGTGGCGCACAGGCTGCTCAGCGGGTGCCATTGCTGGTACATCATCGTGGTCGTTGCATACGAAGGCGACGAAGGGGAGCGCCAGGAAGCCGGCTTTGGCGGCTCAGGCGTCACGGCAGCAGGTTCAGGGTGTAGTTCAGGCTTGACAGGAGAGCCATCCCCAACGCCTTCGGCGTTGAGGCTGCCACCCGCCGGCGCCGCTTGAGGCTGCGCGGCGCCCGGAACGCCGAGATCAGCGGGACCCGTCCAGATCACCAGGGGCAGGCCGAAGCGATCTTCGAATTGGCCGGCCAGGATCATGATGATGTCGATCAACTGGCCAATGCCGAACAAGCCGCCGGTGCAGAGCCAGATGAGCCCCGTTCCTATCTTGCCGACGTAGAAGCGATGCAGACCGGCGAAGGGGAAGATCAGGGTGAGGATCAAGGCGGTCAGCCGCTTGTACGAGGAGACCGGTCCCGACGGTGTCGGCGTGGAGCGCACGGGTTGACCCTGGGCGTCGATAGCTACCGCACCGCCGAACAGTCGCGTCGGCAGCAGCAGGAACACGAAGAACAGGATGGCCGGGAAGATGATGAAGAGTACCGCGACGGCCTCCTCGTCATTCCCCATGCGCATGTTGCCCATGAAGATGGCGGATGTGACGATGACCTGAATCAGGGCGGTGAGAACCAGCGGCCGGACGAGGTAGCGGTACCAGCCGGCGAACACGCGCCGAACCATCATGCGGAAGCACAACGCCGACAGTATGAACGCGTCAACGCCAAACGCCGTCGCCACGGCGAAGTCGTCTCCATGGAGCGAGTTGCCCGCAAGGATGACCAGGAAAAGGCCGAGTCCCAGGCTGAGCAGGCCGCCGATCATCCACATGGGCTGGGCGTAGGGCGGTACCGGGCCCACCATACCGGTAGCGGGCCATGCCCTTTTCAACTCCATCGAGATCCCTGGCGCGACCCGGCCGAACGAACTGACGGTCTGGACGACCATGACAGCACCCGCGACTATGCAGGGGTCAATCACACCCGGCGCGCCGAATACGCGTGACATGATGAAAGCGATGAATCCCGCTCCAATCGCGTGCCCCACGTCGATGCGTTTGGGCCTCTCGGGATTCGAGAGCTTCCACCAATCCACGATCAGCATCGGTATGAACAAGGCGAAGAGCTGGGGTCCGAAGAAGGAACGGCTCGGGCCGCTCACTTCCAGGAAGATCTCCACGATCAGGGTCGCGGCAAAGGCGGCCAGGCCGCACGTCATCGTCTTACCCAGCCAGCGGGAGTCGGGCTCCAAGCTGGACCACCAACCGCGGCGGCTCCGCAGAATGATGGCAGAGACGATGCCGGTCGCGACAAAGACCGCCGCCGCCATGGGGACAAACTTGGTACCGCTCAGCCAGCCTGATCCGATGGCGAACACGGCCATAGTCATCAACGCCAGCTTGCGGCGCTGGGAGGGATCCATCGGGTCCTGTACCGTTCCCGGGCTCGCACCGGGCGGCACCTGCTGCCGGGCCCGCTCGCGGCGCTCGCTGGCGGTCCGGACCTTCTCGGCGACCTGCCCACCGATGACCTCGGCCCGCCTGGCGAACTCCTCGGCCTTTTGCGCGAGCCGCTCGGCTTTCTTTCCGATACGCTTGCTGAAATCGCTGCCGTCGTCCCGGCGAGGGGCATCCGCCTGTCGCTGTGGCTCTCGCGCCTGGGCCGCCTTCACCCGCTGAGCGACATGCTCGGCGACGACCGACAGCTCCTCCGGAGAGAACTGCGAGACGCTGTTGCGCACTGTCTCGGCGCCGAAAACGTCTTCGATCATCGCCTGAACCGTCTGATACCGCTCGGCCGGGTCCTTGGCGAGTGCCTTGCGAATGACGCGGGCGAAGGGTTCTTCGATGTTGTCGACGGAGACGGTGGCGGTGAGATGTTTCATCAGGATCTCGGCGGGACTGGAGCCGAGGAAGGGGACCTGGCCGGTGAGCATCTCATAGAGCAGAATGCCCAGCGCGTAGATATCAACGCTGCGGTCGTAGCGACCGGCGCCGTAATTGAAACCGCAAACCGGCTGGAAACCTTGGCCGAAGCCGATC
>CAYQXM010000191.1:0-5320 GCA_964421295.1 uncultured Pirellulales bacterium | reverse complement strand
TGCGGCAACATGATAAATATTTGACTGATTCTATCTTGATTTCTTGCATGTTTAGTGTTCTCCAAGAAAATCAGTAGTTGTTCCGTCATAAAATATTGTATTGAATCTTAATAAAGATTACTCACTTAAAATCTGGAAAGTAATCTACTTTTCCCAAAAATAGGGTGATGTATAGGTAGATTAGAGCATTGGCGAGTAGGATACAATGCCTATCTCCAAAAAAAGCAAGGGCTAAAAAGACAATTTGCCTAATCGTACTCTTAAGTAATTAAAAGCGGGGTTTTTTACTGCATTGTCATGAAGAGCTCTTAGAACTTTATTCTGATATTTAATAAAATAATATGTTTTTTCGGGTTTACAACCTCTATCAAGCTTTATTTTTTCCATCGTCACCCTAAAATAGAGTTTTTTTACACCATTTTCAATACTCCATTTTATTGGGGCATAGTAGGCTAGATTAAAATATGAAAAGTCTGTTTTTGCTTGAGCACTATAATCAAATCCTACCATAACAACATCGAGGATGTCCCCTTGTCGTAATGATAAGGAAAAACCTATTATCTCACTGTTCTTCTTAGCGATGAAAAGTTTTGTTTTTTCTTTGGCGTACATATTTAGCATGCTGAAAAAATGGGAATCAAAAATATTCTTTTGATTATTGTTCTTGCTATATTTCAGATGAATATTTGCATACAGATTAGACAGTTTTGTTGTAAGATTTTCTAATTCTGTTTCTTCGATGGTGACTCCGTTTTCTTTGCATTTCTTGATTTCTCTTTTAGCTTTTTTTCTGGTTTTATATTTCAAGCTCTCTAGATAATCCTCAAAACTGGTCCAATTAACATCAAGATTGAATGTGGTAATTCCTAGCATTTTTTGATATCCATAATTCTGAATATTTTCACTTAAAAGTTTATCAAATTCGGAAACGTAAGGAAAATGACTCTTTAGAATTTTTTGTTCTTTGCAAATTGAATCTATTTTCTTGCATAATAGGCTTAAAACTTCCTTTTCATCTCGATTATCTGAAAACAGAATCTTACTACGATAACAACGCGGCGAATAACAAGTTAACATTTTGTTCTGGTGAAAAACTACGTTTAGAAATCGTGAAAAAAGACCTATTGAGTTTGGTTCAATTGATTCTATGAAAAGAGGAGCAACACACACAACCTTGCTTTCATCATAAACCACTAAGTAGATTGGTGATCCTTTGTAGGCTTGTTGAGTTTCTATAGTTTTAAACCATTCGTATGTAAAAAATGGATCATCTGAAATTGAATCCATCACACTCTTGCCTATCTCATCTATTGATTGAAGAACTTTAACCTCTTTTCCTGAAAACATGTTTGAGGTTATTTTAGTTTCATCAATATAAATCTGATGACGCTCAAAGAGGACGAAAAAAAGTTTAATAGTTGAATATAAAAGAATAGCTGTTGTTTGAGGGTGTATCAATCGACTGAAGTTAAAATTGCAGATACTTCTACTCCAGTTCTAGTTTTGGGTTCTAATCACCATGGAAGTCTTAGTGTCACGCGGAGTCTAGGAAGATTAGGTATTAATGTTTATGTTCATGAACCACGGATTAGAGTGCCTGTTTTTTATTCAAGGTATTGTCGTGGAAGGTTCGTTTGGAGCGATGCTGCACTTTCTCCAAGAAGAACTGTTAAATACCTGTTGGAAGTTGCTGAAAGAATAGGTAAACGCTCTATTTTGGTACCCTATTCTGATGAAAATGCAAATATGCTTTCAGAATATGCTTGCGAATTGAACAAATATTATATTTTTCCACATATTTTACCTGAAGTTGTCCGGTCGGTTTCCAATAAGAAGGAAATGCATTTTCTCGCAAAAAAGAATAACGTCCCTACTCCTGAAGCATGTTTTCCTGAGTCAAGATTGGATTTGGTAAGATGCGTAGAGCATTTTAATTTTCCAATAATGCTAAAAACGATTTGTTCACATTCGAGGACTGGAGGAGGGACCAATTATCTTGTAAAAACAAAAAAGCAGCTTTTCAACTTGTATGATGAATATGAAAATTTTTCCAATCCAAACTTGTTTCTGCAGGAATATATCCCGGGTAATGACGAGTCTTCATGGATGTTTAATGGTTATTTCAACGAACAATCAGAATGCCTCTTTGGGATGACAGGGCGGAAAATTCGTCAATCGCCCCCTGTAGGGGTAACCTCGTTTGGTGTTTGTGAAAGAAATGATACTCTTCTTGAGATATCAAAACGGTTCATAACAAGTTTAGGCTATAAGGGAATAGTTGACATTGATTATCGTTATGATAGGCGCGATGGCAAGTACAAAGTTATCGATATTAATCCACGTATTGGATTGACTTTTAGAATGTTTGTTGGACACAATGGATTGGATGTTATGCGGGTTGCATATCTGGATTTGACAGGACAACCTGTACCCTCCAGTCAAATAGTCAATGGACGCAAATACTTGGTTGAGACCTCTTACTTATTTTCCAATCCCAAGTACTTTTTTTCAAATAAGTTTTCAAATAACCTTAGGACTAATTCTTTTAGAGGCCTTCAGGAGACAGCGTATTTTGCCTCAGATGATCTCAATCCTTTTTTTATTATGTGTTTGCGAACTGTGAGTAGTATGTTTAAGCGATTTTAGAGAGAAGTAACTCGATGGTAAAAAAATGCTGTCGATAATTTTTGGGTGAAAAAGGCTGATTCTTGATAGATGTTATCTTAATCTTTCCCGTTTGGCGAAAATTGCCCTCTGCAGAGTTCGAGCGCAAGAAGAAATAGGTGAAAAAAGATTATTTTATAAAGATCTCGAGTAAATAGAAAACGTGATGTCGGTTAACTGATGGCTGAAGGCGCTTTAGAACAAAAAAGTTTCGCATATAAAATAGTTCGCTTCATTAATGAACATCAATTGCCAATTGGTTTTCTGTTGATGATATTTGGCGTATTAATTCTTGGATTCTTAATGCTTACTGGTTGGAAACCCTTTTTTGTAACTGAAGATTTAAACAACTCGCCTTCCTCATTTGATGATCTATCTTTTAGCCATTATGCAAGCACGTTTAACTCAATACTGCTAATCATTAGCATTGCCTCCTTAATCGCGGGGTTAATGCTCGTTGTTCTGAAGTGGACAAAAGCACCAAATACTTATCGACCAATGCAATAATTTTACCTGTATTATCCATCGTTTCCTCTAGAAATATTACGTTAAAGATGCGGTTTTTCAAATTTCGTTATGAATTTTTCTGTAATAGCGTAAAATAATTCTTTCCAGAGTCTCTAGAATTGGTAAATTGCGGCTGATCTTCACTATACGGCTTGTAACATAAAATCTCATGAAACATTTTCTGCAGATTACTTGAAAAGAGAAATACCTGTTATTTACAATATAGCAGTTTTTGTATTGTATGGATTCGTTGCAATAGGGACATTTTACTTTCAAATCGAAAGTGTTATACTCTGGTTTTTTAATTTTGGAAGGTATAACATATCTTAGATGTTTTCTTTGTAATTTTAGTATTTTAGAGTTTAATTTTTCTATGTCCTTGTCGCTCATGTTATTTGTAAAATTTAGATATTTATCGTTGCTCAATTCTTTAACAAAAAGTAGTTCATTCTTAATGATGTCCTTTTGGATACAATGTTCGTATATTTGGCTTCCAGGATAAAGCATGACGAAGGCTAAGTAGATTTGGCCTTCGGCGTTTTTTGTCCACCAATCCAATGTTTCCTTTGTAGTCTCATTAGTTTCTGCAATATCACCAAAAATGAAATTAGCTTGTACATTTATTTTATTTTTAACGGTTTCACGGAACGCAAAGTCTATCTGTTCAGGTTTAATCGTTTTTCTCATGCTTTTGAGAACAACAGGGCTAAAACTCTCAAATCCGTAGGCCAATATATCACAACCTGCATCTTTTAGCATATGAAGTAGGTCTGAATCTACAACGTTAACCCTGAATTGGCAAGTCCATTTTATGTCTTTTTCTTTCTGTTTCATTATATTTTTGATTTCTGAACAGAATTCTTTTACTCGTTCTTTGTCTAAAGAAAAACAATCATCATACATTAGTATAAAGTTGATTCCATACTTGTCAACTGCCATGTTGATTTCAGATATTATGTTTTTAATGCTTCGTTTTCTATACTTTGAATCATGGTAACAAAAAGTGCATTGGAACGGGCAGGATCTGCTTGCAAGGAGTGGGTATACACGAGGTTTATCGAAAACAGTTGTGTATACCAAGAAGTTGGAGTGTGCATTGTCTAATTGTTTTTTAAATTCAAGACCCTCAAAATCAGGAAATGGTATTGTATCCAAATCCTCTATTGGTTCCCGTCTTTCAGTTATTACAGTTTGATTTCCATCACTGAATATTATACCTTTTACATTCTTTAGATTCTTATTTTTAACAATAGAATTAATCAATTCAACTATAGTTTCTTCGCCTTCTCCTATTACCCCATAATCAATGCCAAATTCTTCAAAAATCAGTTTAGGCATTGTTGTTAATATTGGACCCCCCAAAATTACTTTAGGTCTTGTGCTATGTTTCTTTGTGACTTCGATAATTTTTTCTGTTATACAATAACCTAACGCGTTGCTACCTGTTAATACAAAATCATATTTTTTCTGGTCCAATTTATTATTTATAACTTCTTCTATATTACCCGAGTAATGATTTAAGTTTAAAGCATCAACATTGTACTGTGCTTTTTTTAAGGCAGCAGAAATATAACCTAAACCCATAGGAAACAGGTAATCAAAATTTGCTATCAATTTGTAAGAGTATCTGGGAACTATCAGCAGTATTTCCATATAGGGAATTAGAGTTTATTAATATATAATACTTTCATAAAATATTATATTTACGAGTTGGTTATCAGTGAGTTACTATTGTTGTTCTATGATTCTTTTTATAAAGTAGCAGGGAAATAACTGCGAGCAATAAAGCTACAAGAGCTATAATTGTAAAAATCTCCAGTAGTACATCTATTGAGAGAGAAATGAGAGTTGGATTTGTCTGGATAGGGTTTATATCAGGCATTTTGAAAGTTTGAGTTGGACTCCAATCGCTTGAATCATAAATATCTGTAACATTAAGCGGTCGCAATCTTACATCAGAACCGAAAACGGGAAGTCTATAATATCTATAAATTGTATGTTCGTACTCTATACGAGCGTTTACTCTAAAATCAATCTGATAATCAACTTCATAATCGGCTCGAATAGATACGTTGGTGAACTTTGAATTACTATCTAAACCTGAGGATACATTTTCTGCGTTTGCCCAGTCTTCAACGAAATGTGGCTT
>CAYQXM010000190.1:0-5508 GCA_964421295.1 uncultured Pirellulales bacterium | reverse complement strand
GCTCCCAGGATTAGGTGCTCTCTATGCTATAGTGCGAGATCCAGGGGCAGAGCGGCCCAGGAGAATGACAGAAAACCTATGCGAAGACCGGAACTGAAGGCAGTGTCAGCCAATCTCCTCCGAGAGCCAGGCACGGGCATAAGCCCAACAGCGTTTGGCGGTATTGCGAGAAAGACCCAGCACCTCCGCCGTCTGCTCGATGGTCAGGCCGGCGAAGTAACGCAGCTTGACCACATCGGCCTTCATCTTGTCCTGTCGCGACAATTTCTCCAGCGCTTCGTCGAGGGCCAGCAGGTTCGCGGAGAACTCTGGGTCATCACACGGCAGAGCCACGTCGTCCAGATCGACTCTCTCCCGGTCCCCTCCATACTTGAGTTCTCTTCTGCGGCGGGCACGTTCGATGAGAATCCGCCGCATTGCCTCGGCGGCTGCCATGAAGAAGTGGTTCCGGCTGTTCCACCCCTGGGGTTCATTACCCACCAGCCGGAGATACGCCTCATGCACCAGTGCCGTGGCCTGGAGTGTCTGGCCGGGTGCTTCGTGGGAGAGCTTCTGGGCGGCCAGAATACGTAGTTCCTCGTAGACCAAAGGGAGCAGTTCGTCTGTAGCCTTGGCGTCCCCCCGTTCGATGGCGTTCAAGATGCGCGTCACATCCGTCATGCCAACTCCCCACCGTCCTGCCCCCCAAACAGCACCATTCTCGCAGGAACGCCCGCAAAATACAAGCGTTTCACCCCCGCGGAGGTACTCGGCATTGGCCCGTCCCGTCCTCCGTCACCCTGACAGTTGAGCCTCTCGCCCTGCCCCCCCGGCCAACAATAGCAGCCCGCATCCCTGCTCCTCCGCCCCGCCTCTGCCCCTGTTGCCCCCAGCTATAGAACAGTCATTTGTGATTCCAAGACTCGTTGTTCAGCGGGAAAAGTGACGCCAGGAACGGCCGCTGAACCATCGTTGTGGTGGTATCTCGAATCCCGTGCCTGACAAGGCCACAGCCTCGTCGCTCGTCCGGAGGCGTCAACAATCACCCGTCTACTCCGGAAGCGTGGGATCAAGCAGTACCCGAATCGTCGGCCTTCCCGTCCACAGTTCTTCCCGGACTATCGAGAGAAAGCTGAAGCCGCCCACCTTCGTGCCGATCCAGTTGCCGTGGCTTCGGAAGAGCGGAGAAGCAGCACAGACCCTTTTCGCCAATGATCTCCCGCGCAGATGGTCCATACCGATACGCCTTGCGGCCACACTGGCGGCCCTGTAATGCCATGCCCACCAACGCCGCGTCATTCGCCAGCAAGGCATTCATACGGTCCTCAAGCCAGGGCTCACAGGGAATCGGCATCAAGGCGGAATCACAACGAGAGCGTTCCCCATCTGTCACGGACAGCGGGCGTCTTCGTTGACTGGCTCCCGGAGTTTCGCGTAGGCGACAGAACGTCCGTGAAGTGCTGGCCTGATTCAGTCGGCCATACTTTCCAGGCGGAAATCGAGATGCTTCTTCCACAGAGCAAGGGAAGAAAACGGTAAGTTTCCGCCGAAACATAGGCAAGTCTCCAAACCGGGTCCTCCCCCATACGACCATCCAATGTGAAATCCAGCTTGCCCACACTGTATTGGCCCATGGGAGAGGTGACGATAGCCGTGGTCTATATTGACCACATTGACAAATTCGCGGGGGCAAAAACTCTACACTAGTCGCAATGGCTGTAGATTCGCAATGTTGCACACAACCGGATGAGTGAACAACTGCAATGCTCGTGCGCAGGAGGGGTCGGTCACTACAATCTTCACCTGTCAGTTTCTTAGAATCGTGGCCTTTATACTTGACAAAGTGGACTGAGCTCATGTATAAAGCGAACAGATAAGGTACTGTCGCTGCCACCTCTGTGTGACCTACTTGAGACGCGGCATGACTATGCGACAGTCTGAGCAGGATGAGCGATGTTGTTGCCGCACGAAAGACTCTACAAAGGAATCGAGTCCGTCTTATTGCTTGCGATATGCGCGGGCGTCTTCACTCTGTTTGCCCCGTATGTTCCCCTTTGGACCGCCGGGATAGGAGCTCTCATAGTGTTTGTTGCATCGATATGGGCGGGTCTCTGAATGCCAGCGTGCTCCTGCGCACCACACGTTCCATGACATGCAAGCACCACATCCAGTCTCGATGGCCCTGGTTATCAGTCTTGGCCTATCTCACCATCACAATCCGACATCGCGACCCGCCTTCCGCATGTCTCTGCCGCGTTTCTTTTATCGGCACGCCCGGTTCTGAGCGAACCTACTCTATAGTCTAGTTGCCATCTTTCCAATGTCCCTGGCAGCAGCAAGAACTTCCGCAGGGAAAGCGACGTACGGAGCAGCTGCGGAACTGGTTTTCTGCTTCTGTCTTGAATGTCAGTCCCCAGCCTGGGTCATGGCTCCGCCGCTTGTCACAGTCTGATCGCCGCTTGACAGGTGCAGTGGAATCGGATATCCATGTTCAGACGTTCAATGTTGGCCCGGTTGAAACCGAGGCATAGCAGACTACTTTCTGTTTTCTTTTGATGCAAGGAGGCACGCGATGGCAGAGAAGACAGCGACCAAAACGGCGCCCGCAAAGTCAATGACCAAGAGCCAAATCCTATCAGGCATTGCCGACGCAACGGGACTAACGAGGAAACAGGTGAGCTCTGTGTTTGACGCGATGGCCGCTCAGGTCAAAAAGAGCCTGAGTAACCGTGGCCCCGGTGCCTACACGGTCCCGGGCCTCATGAAGCTGATGGTCGTGCGAAAGCTTGCAACACCAGCGCGGAAGGGTATCAATCCATTCACCGGGCAAGAAACCATGTTCAAGGCCAAACCGGCCCGGAATGTTGTGAAGATTCGGCCGCTGAAGAACCTCAAAGACATGGTCTGACGTTCACGAATTCAACTGAGCAGCGCGGGCCCACATTGCATCATCCAAGGTGTGGGCCTGTCTTTTCTGTGAGGTCCTCAACAGTGTGAATACCATGGTTCGCGCCATCCTGCGCAGTGTCACTACGCTGTATCACGCTTTTGACTTTCTGGGGCGACGTGGTCTGAAATAGGTTTTGCCAGGAGAGAGATATGTCGAACATTGCTGCCATACTCAAAGAGGAGATTCTGCGACTTGCACGCAAAGAGATCCGCAGACAGACAAACGTGCTCAGAAAGGCGTCAGCCCAGTATCGCAGGGACATCGCCGAGATGAAACGCCGGGTATCTGACCTTCAACGCAAGGTCGTCCCCTTGGAAAAGCAAGTGCTTAGAAATGCTCCCACCCAGTTTGCTGAAGCCGACGCGCAACATGTGCGGTTCACTGCCAAGGGTCTGCGTTCACACCGAAAGCGTCTTGGACTCTCCGCGGCGAATTACGGCAAGCTCATCGGCGTCACAGGCCAGACTATCTATAGCTGGGAGCAAGACGCGTCCCGCCCACGGAAGCAACAGGCGGTGCGGATTGCCTCACTTCGCCACCTAGGCAAGCGGGAGGCCCAGGTCTGTCTGGAGCAGATGAAGGATGACAGCAAAAAGAAGCGGAAATAGACTGCCTTTCTTGCGCAGCGTGATGTCATGGCGAAACAGAAGAAGCTGCCTCCTGAACTCCAGGCGTGGGTCGATGCCCGCAAACGGTTCCACCTTTCTGATGCCCATGTTCAGATGGCACGAGAACTCGGAATGAATCCTAAGAAGCTGGGAGGCCTGGCAAACCATAAACAGGAGCCTTGGAAGCGTCCGTTGCCACAGTACACCGAGGAGCTGTATCTCAAGCGGTTCAAGAAGGAGCGGCCTGACAGTGTGCGGTCGATCGACCAGATCATGGCCGATAAGAAACGAGAGCATGCTGATCGCAGAGAACTCAAACACCAGCCCCAGGAGGATTTGCGTCCGGAGAATGCCGCCCAACCGCCAGCCCAGCCGGGCTGTACGAACGCCGCTGTCGAGGACGATGACATCCCCTTTTGAGACGTATGAGCTGACCTTTGCGCCCTGTCTTGGGAGGCCGTAACCGATGCCAGAAGACACGATTTTGATCAATCGGGCCCCTGTCCTCACGCTGTGGGCGACCGTGGTAGCCGAGCGAATCGGCTTCGCTCCCGACGAGGCCCTCAGTCTCGGCAAGGCCGTAGCAGGCTTGAACGCTCAGGCAAAAGGACGGGCCCTGGGCATATTCGAGGCAAGGCCGGAGGCGGTTCGTCGGGCAAAGCAGCGAAAGCACGGAGAGGAATTCTGGGTGAAGCTGTGCGGCCCCCCTGTGCCCGCCAAGAACACCGACCAGGGCGTCAGAGCAGTTTCGGGCGACAGGCCCATCGACCCGGACGGCGTGGCAAAATACCTGAGTCAGAAGTTCGGAGACGACCTCGACTCCGTCAGAGAGGCCATGGAGACGCTTGCCAAGGCTTGCACACCGGACGATCTCGCAGAGCGGTCCTTCATGTTGTACACGAGGTTCCGACCTGAGATACCGGGCGGCAAGAAGGGCTGGGGCGCAAAGGGCATACTTGACCTTGGGTTGATACGTTCTCTCGCGGCGAGGGAATGACGGACTCTTGGCTATGTCGTCTCCGGGCCGCACCCCGCTGATGACCAAGACCCGACCCCCGCGATTGGGCGCCAATCCAACCCGGCACCGCGAAGGGGGGCAATGTTCAACCAGTCCTATACCCCCCGCGCGCCAGGTAGCATCATCTTGTCGCCTTACCGATTATTCGTATTCCCGCGTCACCTCGTTTGTCCCGGCCCGCTCCTTATGCTCCTGCGCCGCTTCTGCCCTCGCCAAACCCCGCTCTCAAACAGTCTGTCATGATTCCAAAACGCGTTGTTCCGCAGGGAAAGCGACGCACGGAGCGGCTGCGGAACCAGTTCTACTCTCCCATCTTGAAGGTGATCCCCAGCCTCGGCCGCGGCTCCGTCGCTCGTCTCGGGCGGCCATCCCCCTGCCGTCTTCTCCCCGCCTCCCTGTTCCTCTGCCCTGCCCGTGCTTCCGCCCCCCGCTTCAAAATAGTCTTTTGTGATTCCAAAACTCGCTGTTCAGCGGGGACAGTGAGGTGACGAACGGCCGCTGAACCATCGTTGCAGCACTATCTCGAATCGCGTGCCTGACAAGGCCACAGCCTTATGTGGTCAGGTGAACCTCAGGCGATAACGGTGAACCGCCTTCTATGGCTTTGAGGGAGGCGTGTTTTGATTTCGCATGGTCGCCCCGTCTCGGTTGGGAATCGCGGCTTTACGCACCCATCGAAAGCCCGGCAAGTCATCCATCTAGTCATTCTGTAGGGAGGACAAAGCGCGAAGACCGGTGTGAAAAGAAAAAGGGAGACGTAGGTGACGCGAACGACCCGATCACCCCGTCTCCGTGTTGTGTAGTGTCATTAACTGGACCTCCTCAGTCTTTTGGCAAGACCTACTGTCTACACTCACAACACCAATACCATAGCAAAACCAGACCGCCTGTGTCAAGTACATTTCAGCCGCGTACGGAAGTGGACCCTGCATGTAAACAAGTCCTCGCAGAAC
>CAYQXM010000189.1:0-5521 GCA_964421295.1 uncultured Pirellulales bacterium | reverse complement strand
AACTGACCCGCGACAACGAGGACCTGAAGAACAACCTCAGCGCCGCCGCCCACCTGATCCACGGCTCGTCCGAAGGCCGCTTCACCGTCACCTACTGCCCCGGCCAGCTGACGAAAGAAGAGACCGAGGGTGTCAATTTCCGCTACGCCGACCTCAAAGAGATGACGGCCAAATACGACCCCGCGAAGTTGAAAGACGGCTGGAACAAGGTCGCCGGCGAGGACATCTTCTACATCTCCAACCCCGCCCTCGGCCTCTGGTCCACCCAAGACCGCTTCAAGTGACACCCGGCTCCGCCGCGTGTCATTCCGACCAAGGGCGACGCCCGCGCGGAGGAATCTTGCTGGCGAATAGGACGGCGCTCTCATTCACAGGTGCCTCCCTACCAACATCACTGATGGCACCAGTAGGCGCCCTTCGATCATAGAAACTCGCGGAGCAGTGCGACGCAGTCACAGTCCCGGATTCCTATTTCCTTGGATGAGGTACCCATTGCCCCACTTTGCCTCAGGACTTCAGCAAAACCACTCTGTAGGCTGACTATCTCCTTCCTCGTTGCGCCCATTGCCGTTCCGAAGATCTCATGCCCCTCCTTAACAACTCCTGGGAACCCGAGAGCTTCCAGATTCTCCTTTGCATAGCCAAACCCCAGAAAGAATATGCGCTGAGCATCTTGCATGAGCCATCGTGCCTTCTCCAACTCGGGATTGCCCCTCTCTTCATGCACAACGTGGATGTTCTCCACAAGCGTGAGAAGATTAGGCTTGGCGTCTCCAAGGTCCGTCCCATATGGGAGTGATTTCGCTTCATCGGCGTTCTGCCATGGAAGAGGCGCAATGTGCCCGTAGATGTGCACGATAGGGATTTTTCCAAGTGACTCCGCCACGCCCGGTTCGGTCGCATCCTGAAATGAGTGGCGAAGGCTTTGAAAAAGGAAGTACTCTAGTGACCGATCATAGTTAAACGTAACAAAACTGATGTTGTTACTGGCGAATCCCTGGTAAGCGCCGCTTCCAGTAAGTTCTCGGGTCAATCTATTGTACAGGTAGAAGTACCAATCTTCATCCGGTTCGTGTGCGTGCTCACCAAAGCCGCTGGACCTTTCAGCGTCCAGTATGTCCAGGCAAATAGCCATCTTCCCGACATTTTCGAACCTGGGCCACCTAGAAAGAAATAGGTCGATGGATTCCGTACTTGAGCGGTCGAACTTCTCAACGAGGTCTTTGGCGGAGCTGGGTTTTGGGTACCGTTTCCGGAGTTCGTAGTATGCTCCTTCGGCCGGGTCTCCAAGATGCTGCTCGTAGCGAGCACCGAACTCGGAAATAATACGTGTTCGCAATTTCCGCGCTGTCGGAAACCCATATGGGCAACTCGCCCCGGCACCCAAGATGAAGACTGTTCGTTTGCCGATCATAGTCTCCTATCCGCACTGTCATAGCCTAGGTTTCAGTTCATGCCACTACTTCGCATAGGCTGGCTTGAGGCCTTTCAGCATGGGGTAGTGCCGCACATTGAGGGTCTTCAGGTCGGCGTTCTCCAGGTCGGCCGTGGCCGCGAGGACGGCATCGGCCAGACCGACGCCGTGCGAGCTGCTGTAGTCCCGCTTGTACAGGCCGGCGGCCTTGGCGATGTCGGCACTCACAGGGACGACACGGAAAAGGGACACGAATTCGCCTAAGATCGCGAGTTCGTCTTCCCCTTTCACACCGGCGTACAACTCTGCGACGCTGATGGACGACAAGATGATGCGATCCGCATGGTTGGTGATGAGAGTTGCGGCCTTCTTGTGCCCGCGAAGGAAGTCAACCAGCACATCGGTGTCTACCACAATCGGGCCGGTCATGATCGGTTCCTGTCCCAGCCTTTGCGCATCACGCCGAAGTCGGGCAAATCTTTGCGGCTCTTCCACATGCCGGCGGCTTCCTGCAAGACCGCATCCTTGCGGCCGCCACCGGCCTGGTCGATCAGTTGATCGACCGCCTCCCGGATCAATTCGCTCTGCTTCTTCCCCGACGTCTCAGCAATAGCCGCCAATTCGTCGCGTTGGTGTTCCGTCAAGTAGATTTGCGTTCGTACCATCCTGCACCTCACATAATGTATACATCAGTATTATACATCACTGCTGCGCCGGGTCAAGTATCCACAAGTATCCATCTTGCCGTTCTGGAACGCATCCGCCTTTCACGATGCAGGGCATCGTAGAGTTCGGCCGGGATGCTCTCCCCCTTCTACATGACGCTGTGAAGCCTTGGGAGCAGCCAGGCGACGGCCAAGCCGGCGTTGTGGGCGGCGGCGTTTTGGGCGTATTCTCTCGGGCCGACATCGTCGTTGAAGTGGCCGAGGCGGTCGACAATGCCGGAGACATAGAGGAAGCGCGGGCCGCCGGTGGCGCGGATCAGGGCGTGGGTGGTTTCCAGCGAGCCGAAGACGCCGGCGGGATGGGACTGGCGGAAAGCGGTCACCGTCTCGGCGTCGGTCGCGGCGTACTCTGCGTAGTCGGTGACATTCACGTTGCCCAGCGCGACCGCATCGTATTCGGCGCGCACGGCCGGCGCGGGGGCGGCGCTCAGAGGCGGGGGCAGGAAACGCTTGGCGGCTTCAGTCCAAAATGGATCGCCAGGCCGGACCAGTTCGGCGAACTCCTCTTTGGATAACGACGAGTCGAGCACAACGCCGAAGGGCCCTGCCCGCCAATTGCTGTCGGGGTTCGTGTTGTCCGGGTGGGAGTTGTGCATGAAGCACTTCGTTCCGATCACGACGGACCCGTTGAGCGGTGCGTCGCCCTCGCTGGCCGCCGTGCCAACGGCGATCACCAGACTCGGCGGGTCGCCCCGGAAAATCTCGGCGAGGCGTTCGACCTTCCGTTGCGAGCTCGATTGCCATTTGGGCTCGTCGGGGAAGTGTTCCAGGAGATCCGAGATGCACCAGACCTCCACCAGTCCCCACCGGCGTCGAAACAGCGCTCGCGGCCGTACCGGGGCGGGATTGGCGGGGAGTCTGGGATTGCGGCGTTGGCGGGGGTGGTCGTGAAAAGCGGGCCACCAGTCCTTCACCTCGGGCGGCCTCGCCCTGTCGCACAAGAGACACGCGAATCCCGGCTCGAACTCCCACCACTTGTTGAACACGATCAGCACACGGTCCATCGTCGCTCCTTCCCACTTGCTTTATGCTCATCGCGCCCGAGCCGTCCATCCTGCACGGCTGGATACCGCATTCGATTGTAGCACTAAGCGACACTGGAACAATACAAAATCCGGACAAGCCGTGGCAGTGGATCGCGTATGGCGGGTTTACGATGCGACTAGCGTCCGACGATGAAGCACCAATCGTAGGGCGCGCCGGACTTGACATCGCTGCGCTTGCGGCCGCCGTTGTCCTGGCCGTCCACATCCGCGCTATAGAGGAGGTAACCCGTCTCCAAACGCCGGTAGCGAATCGGCTGATTGTCGAACGGGTCGATGGGGGCCTGATCCAGGAAGTCAGGCACAAGCGACGGCAACTGCTCCGGTAGTCCACCGTTGGCCAAACGGTACCGCTCCAGCGCCAGCGCTGTCCGTGCCAACTGGGCATGCGCGCGGACGCGCAGGTCAAGATCGCTCACTTGCCCGATCGTGCTGAGAACCGTCTGAACCACTTCGTGCAAAGAGGAGAGATTTTGTCTCTCGCCATCAATTTCGTGGAACTTCGCCCATCGCTCCGCATAGGGCAGGCGGGAGGCCGTGATGTAGCGTTCCATGAAGTCCAGAACATCCGGGAGCCCGTTGCGGCCGGCGATCAGCTTGCGGACACTCAAGACGCCGGGACGCGACAGCAGCGACGGGAGTGACCGTTGGCAGCACTCAAGGGCAAAGCAGCGCTCGGTAATCAGACTCCGCGTCAGGTCCAGGGCGCCGACGCTCTGCACGAGCGCCGCGTCCAGGTCCTGCAATTGCTGCGGCGAGAACGTGGTCAGGTTCATCGCGCATTCCAACGAAGTCAGAGCGATGGCACAGGTAGCGATCTGAAACCCATGTTGCACGTTTCCCGGCTCTCGGCGCAGCGACATGGAGAGGCGGAGTCCGTCCTTGATGGATGTCACAACGCCGGCCGCGTTCCCGTTGCACGCCTGGGACATCGCACTGAGCCTCAGCAGCAGGGCGCTGTTTTTCACACCTTCCTCGTGAGCGCGCTTCTGCGTCCCCACCCATGACAGCAAAGCCTCGCCATAGTCCCAATCATACCGGCACTGCTCGATACCGGCGGCGCGGTGCAGCAGCGCCAGCGTCCGTCGATTGCTCTCCAGGCACACAGCGACGGCCTGAGCCATCGGCGCAGGCAGCGGTTGGCCGCGCTCCGGCAGCGTGGCCTTTCCCAGCAGCGGCGTATTCGCGTCGTCGCGCGGCGGCACATACGAGGCAAAGGCAAGCATGTACACCTCCGCCGCGTTCGGCTCTCCCGGCGGCAGTTGCGTATACGCGCCCAGCTCGACCACGCTCGTCGGGTACCCCGCCGCACGGAGAGCCTCCAGGCGCCGCGCCGCTCGATCGCCGCGTGCGAGCATGGAGATACCCAGGGCCCCCGCTCCCACCACGAAGAGCGCGACGGCCAGGCACCACAGGCGGAGCCGGAACTTGCGTCGGCTGGATGAGTTCTCTTCAGTCATGCCTGTACTCCCCTGCGACAAAATGCTCACGGAATCGACCCGCCCGATCTTATGCGGTTCGCACCGCCTTCTCAAGGGACAGACGCCCGACCGCCTGCGGGAATCACGGATTGTCAATAATTGTTAATCAATGGCCCATCGGGGATTTTCCCTTGCGGAAACGGGCAAAATCGGGACAATAGTCAGCCTGCCCGGCGGGGTGAACGTATAGTACCGCAAGGGAGTTGGGTTCTGTAAAAGCATAGAGTTTCAAGTGTGAAGGCCCTTGAAACTTGAAGCTTCAAACTTGAAACTTTGTCTAAGGAGCGCGTATCATGGCGACAGCGAATATCGGGCTGATCGGGTTGGCGGTGATGGGGGAAAACCTCATCCTCAACATGGAGAGCAAGGGCTTCACCGTAGCCTGCTACAACCGCACGGTGTCGAAGGTGGACGATTTCCTCGGCGCCCGCGCCAAGGGCAAGAAGATCATCGGCTGCCACTCGATCGAGGAGCTGGTCTCGGTCCTGGAGAAACCCCGCAAGGTGATGCTGATGGTGAAGGCCGGCGCCCCGGTCGACGAATTCATCAACCAGTTGCTGCCGCACCTCGAGAATGGTGACATCATCATCGACGGCGGCAACTCTCTCTACGAGGACACAATCCGCCGGACCAAGTACGTCGAGAGCCAAGGCAAGCTCTACATCGGCACCGGCGTCTCCGGCGGCGAGGAAGGCGCCCTGAAAGGCCCCTCCATCATGCCCGGCGGCTCCCCCGCGGCCTGGCCGACCGTCAAACCGATCTTCCAGGCCATCGCCGCCAAAGTCACCGACGGCACCCCCTGCTGCGACTGGGTCGGCGAGAACGGCGCCGGCCACTTCGTCAAGATGACCCACAACG
>CAYQXM010000188.1:0-5535 GCA_964421295.1 uncultured Pirellulales bacterium | reverse complement strand
ATCAGGTCTCCTCGATGGGGCGTAACTTAATTAGGCAACTCTGCAAAGATGACAACAAAAAATTTGTAGCTACCACTGTAGAATAAAACCTGTTAGCGCCAGTTAGACTTTCAATAAATCCCATATTCTTCCTACAAAACCTTGTTTGGTTTTCAACTGATTTGTAAAGTGGGCGGCTACAAAAATGTGGAGTTAACCTCTTCATTGTACAGTCATAATTGTTATATCTCAATACTTGACTTTTTCTATAAACTATCTATTTGACCACTTAGAGGCTTATTGAAATGAGACGTGCTGCTTTAATCATGGTTACGCTTGAATTATGTGCCCTTTTTGCGTGTTTGGCAATCCCTTCATGTACGGGGGCAGGCTCATCAGTTTCATGTTTGGAAAATGACCTTGAGCTTGATTTTTCACAAACGCAATTTAGCTTCGTCGGTCCAATGGAGAGTTGGTTTGTCTTCAAATTTAAAGCCACAAATGTAGGTGTAAACACCATTTTGGTCCATAGCGATAACTATTGTGAAGAAAACCCTGCTGGTCACTTTATGTGTGCACCCCAAGGTGATACGCTCTTAGCGCCTGGAGAAGCAATGTGGTTTAAAATGGTTCTAGAACCCTCTGCTCTTGGTTACGACCCTAATGTGCCCCAGATAATAAATCGTACTTTAAATGCTGTTTTTTATGACCGACTTGCTAATTGGGATGCTCCATACAACAGTTTCTCAGTGACTAAGACCATTCAAATAACAGTTGTTAACCAAGCTTTACAAGGCAATGTTGTAATACAAGGCGTCACCGTGGATGAAGATGGAAAAGCTCTTCCAAATGTAAACATCGATATCGGTGGCTATGGCGCCAAGCTCCCAGTTCAGTCTGACGGAGCTGGTAGCTTTTCATTCTCTCTCGCCGAGAGCTCAGTTTACTTTTTAATCGCTCAAAAAGACGGGTATCGCTCAGCTACAGTTGAAATTGAACGAGACAATCTTCAGCCATCATATACTGTTGTTCTTGCCCGCGAAGAATCAACCTTGACAATAGATTCATCTTTGATTCACAGTGTTCAAGGTAGTATAGGTTTCTGGCGTTGTACAGCAACAGCAGATGAAAGCAAACTTTTGCTGGTTAACGGCATGGAAAACTGGGCAAACGAAGCTCTAAAGCCGCAATCAAAACTGTACCTTCTAAACACAGACTCTGGCCAAGTTATATGGACGGCTGATATGGGCTGGGAATCATGGTCCGCTGACATAACAGACGACGGTGAATACGCCGTTTATGGAACAAAACTGGAAGGGTTCCAGACAGGTCCCGCAGGTTTCATCAATTCTGTCAGTTTACTTGATGGTGAAGATGGCTCAACCGTTTGGGTTAAAAACATTACGACACAAAACTTTCCGAACACAACTCAGGGCGAATTTTACACCCGTGCTGTAAAGTTTTCACACAGCGGAGACTACATTTTTGTTCCTGTACATTATGAGTATTGTTATCTTCTTAATCGTGAAGATGGCTCCATAGTATGGTCCAAGTGGGTGGGTTCTGAAGTTAGAGAACTCATTTTTACCGAAAATGACCAGTACATATACATTCCAACTAGTGGTGGTTGGTTATACAAGGTTAGAACCAGCGATGGCTCTGAAGTCTGGAAACAATGGATTGGTTCCTGGGCATTTATTAACGGCTTTAACCTCTCGCCAAACGAGGCGTATATAGCTGTTGGAACAAAAGGCGGTACATTTAGTGTCATAAACACACAAGATGGTTCAGTGAGATTTACCGACGAAACACACAGCGGTGGAGTTACTTGTGTTTTCTCGCCGGATAGCGCCAAGGTATTGGTGGGCGGTAATCTATTAACTATGTATGATTTGGATGGAAATGCTCTTTGGCGTTGCTATCAAGAAGGGGCTGATGTTCGTTTCTCAGCTGATGGTACGTTAATATTCACCTCTAATGGCGGTGTTTTTGACAGTTATGGAACGCTGCTTTATGATATACTTCCCAGCGGAGATAGATTTACAAAAGTAGGTTGGATTAACTCGGATGCAACACGCTACATCTTTGCTGTACAGGAAATAGATAGTCAAGGGAACATTATTGAAGTTTACAACATAGAAACGCAGGTAACAACAGAAGTTACTCCGACACCGACTCCTACAATTCCTATCTCTCCATCTTCTACTCCTGCGCCATCTTCAACATTGCCTCCATCACTGTTGCCTTCCTCCTCCTCTTCTTCCAGTAACTCGCCAACTCCAACGACAACACCTACAATTCCGGAACTATCAATCACCACCATTATCATTTTACTAACCCTAACAATACCCTTTACTATCCTGTCAAGAAAAAACAAAGCCAAGCATCTATAGGCGGCAGCTTTAAGGAAAATTAACACCTCACTTCTTTGGTTTCGCGTGTTCGGCGGAAATTTCGCCAGAGGCTCCAATTAAGCTGATTCCTCTCTCCCTTTTTTGAAAGATATAATTGAATAAAGAAACCTCTAAGTAGCATATCTCATCGGGCAATGAAACAAACATTTTTTTCTCTTTAAAAAAAATAAAAATTAAAAGAATAGACTTTATCGACAGCGGGACACTGAGCTTGTTTAATTATATATGGTGCAGGGGGTGGGATTCGAACCCCAAACACGTTGACGTCATCGCCAATTCTCCTTATTCTACGCAGCTATCCTCCTCTTTTTTTGGTATAATATTTGCTGGTCTAGGTTAATGGAAAAAAAAATTGCGTTTATTTATTATTCAAAAAATTTCGTTTTGCGCTAATTAAGACGTAACTAAAAAAATTAATATTTATAGCTGTTTTATAAAATTTTTTATAGTGCTATTTTGTTATTAATTGTTGGAGGAGGGTCCAATGGTTACTTATGTGTTGGTTCATGGGGGTTCTCATGGAGCTTGGTGTTGGGACAAGGTTGTTCCTCTTTTGCGTAAAAAAGGTCATGTTGTGGAGGCTCCAGACTTACCGGGGCATGGTAAGGATAAGACGCCGATTCAAGAGGTTACTCTTCAATCTTGTGTTGATAAGATATGCCAAGTTATCGAGGCTCAAAGTGAACCGGTGATTCTTGTTGGGCATAGTATGGGTGGTCTTGTTATATCCCAAGTAGCCGAGTACATACCTAGCAAAATAACAATGCTGGTATATTTAACAGCAAGTATTTTAAAAGATGGAGAATCTTGTGAATCTTTGTTTAATAGTACTAGTTTAACTTTTGATTTCTCAAATGATCAAATTTTTTTTACTATAAAAAGTAAAATAGCTGCTAATCTTTTTTATAACGATTGCTTGAAGGAGGATGTTGATAGAGCATTGTTGCTTTTAAGGCCTGAAGCAACAAATATTTTTAAAACTACTCTACACCTCTCAAATGAAAAGTATGGTCGTGTTCCCAGAGTTTACATAGAATGTCTTCGTGACCAAACACTGTCACCTGACGTTCAGAAATCAATGTATGTGGCATCGCCTTGCTTGAAAGTTATTTCATTGAATACTGGTCATTCTCCATTCTTGTCAGCACCTCAGAATTTGGCTGCTTGTTTACTTTCACTTTCAAAATAAACATCTTACAATATTTTTCAAGCGAATCCTAATTTTGACGTGCCAGTACTACCTATCTCTATTTTCATCTTCGGGTGGCTCTAACATTGCAGATTCCCACCTCATTTCAAAGTAATCTTTGCTTAGTTTAACTATCTGAGCATTATTAGTATACAATACTCGACTATTTGCTAATGCAGTTAATCTTTCTGTGGAAAAATGTATTGTTGTATTATCAAAAATTGCGAAAGTAGTTAAAATGTGAGGAGAAGTAAATCTTATTTCGAACTTGGGATTATCCTTCTTAAATTTCTGGATGTAATTTAGTATCTTCTCGGTTGGTCTATTCAATTCTGACAGCGTGCGGTGCCTAACGCCTCTAGCAAAATTCTTGATCCATTGCTTATGATAATACCTCTGTGCCAAAGGTATCCTTTCAATCTGAGTGTACCAAAGAATTTCAGTTTTAGCTTGTTCCATTTCTTTAATTGTAAAATTTTTTCTATATTCCCCTTTAGGAATAATTGAAATCCTATCTTCTTCAACGGTATCTGGAGATTTTGCGGTTCTTCTTAATAAGAATTTGACCTCTTTTTCTATTTCAGCATTTTCTCTATTTCTTTGTTGAAGGAATATTTTCGTTACTTCATTTAGTGGAAATGGCTTATACTCTACAGGGGTTTTTAATATCTTTTCTATCAACGCTTTCTTATGTAGCTTTTCTATTTGGCGGTAAACTTCTGCATTATCTATTTTTGCTGTTTGTGCGATTTTTTTTGCGTTGGCTTTTCCTAGTGATACCAAGGCTAAGTAGATTTTTGCTTGCGACATGTTAAGTCCTAGTTTTACTAATGTCTGTGTGTCCCTTTCATTAAACAGATATTTGATCTCCTGATTCAATATAGAAGTAAATATTTAATTTAAAAACCTGTTGATGGGGGTTTCACTCCTGAGTTTTTATATTCTTTTGTTGCCCCTCCTTTGAAAATGTGAAATAAATGTTTGAAATAAAAAATATTAAATTAAAAATACTTGCTATTTCATTGATTTCTTTACTTGCAATATCTTCAATGGCTTTGATGGCTTCCGCTCAAATTGGTGTTCCTCAGCCAGAACCAACAGTCGGTTACATTGACGTTTCACCCAGACTTATCGGAGTCGGTCAAACAGCAACTGTAAACATATTCATCTATCCTATACCTACGAACCTAGGTTATTGGGGATACTATGATGGCTATCGTGGAGTAACTGTGACTTTTGTAAAACCTGATGGATCAAAAGACACTTTTATGCCAGTTGATGCAACAGGCGTTTATGATGCGGGACAAACAGAGTCGCTTGGTGCTATATTCTTCTATTATGAGCCTGATATGGCGGGTAATTGGAGTGTAAGCTTTACTATGCCTGACCAGAACCTAACTGACGTTACAGGAACTGTTCTGATGAAAGGATGCACAAGTAAACCAGCTTATTTTACAGTACAGACTGAACCAGTATTGGCGGGTTTAATTAATGGTTATCCATGGGGAGAACTTCCAAATGATAGTACGTACTGGAGCTATCCAATCAACAGTAACAATCGTGATTGGAGCCAAATCTCAGGTGACTGGCTTGGTAGTGGAGTCACTGGTGCAACAATACTTGGTTCCACTTGTCGCTTGTGGCAACCCTACGGTACAGGACCTAACACTGGGCACGTAGTTTGGAAGCAACCGTATATAATGGGCGGCTTGGTAGGTGGAGATTATGGCAGCGTTAGTTACGGTCCTCAAAGTACTTCAACGAATTTCTTAGTTAATACTGTAGTCATGGCTGGCAAATTATTTGTAAATGTTCCGAATACTAACACGTTTGAATGTATTGATTTAGCAACTGGAAAAGTATTGTACACGGCAGCTGGGCGAATTGCTTATGGGCTCCACTTGCCTGGAAACGCTTATGTTCAATCTGTTGCAAGTCCTACTGGAAACGTAG
>CAYQXM010000187.1:0-6106 GCA_964421295.1 uncultured Pirellulales bacterium | reverse complement strand
GACGCCGAATTCCTTCTCGATCTTCCGCCAGAAGACGATGGCGCTGGCGACGGTCGGGATCAGCATGGCCGGGTGGCCTTCGTTGGGCTTGGGCTCGAAACCGATGTGGAGCTTGCCGCCCTTCTTGGCCTCGTACTTGCACAGCCCGGCGACGCTTGCTTTGAGGTTCTGGTACATCTGCTTGATGCCGATGGTCGCGATGTCGTACCCGAACGAGCCGTTCCAGATGACGAACGCCGGAGCCACGTCGACCGTCCGCGAACCCAGCTCCTCGGCGGCTTTCCGCTCCTTGGGATCCAGCGACGCAATCCCACCGTAGGCGAAGTGCGAATGAGCGCCGGGGGTGATCATCGCCAGGTACAGCTTGTTGGCCACCAGGGCATCCGCCACGTCCGCGGCATTGTTGTCGTCCACCTCGGCATCGTAGTGCATCTCAATGCCCAGCAGGACATTCTTGGGCAGACGGGGTCGAAGTCTCTGAGCCGTCAGCTCGATCATTTCGGGCGTCCCGAAACCCCGGCCCCATGCCGGACGCATGTCGCCGGGAACGAATCCACCCTTGCCCGGATTGAACGTCCACCGGCAGATACTGTGTAACGATTTCTTCGCCATCTCAACCACTCCTTGACTCTACATTTAGTTTCGCGACGTCAGTACGTTCAACTGCCCCGTTGCCGCCACAAGGGTAGGGTCCATCATAATGCCGGATGGGTTCAGTGCAAGGGAAATCATGGCTCCCTCTCTCCGCGGGAGCGTGCCGCCAGGCGCCTCCTCTCCCGGGTGCCGGCCGCAAATCGGCAGGATTTGCGGCCGGCAAAGGCGCTGCACCAAAACACCCGCCCCCGGCCCCCGCGTTCTTCAGGTTCGCCTGTCATTGGAAATGACGACAACAAAGCCACGAGTTAATACTTGACAAAGTGACTCCGGTTGTATTAGGATCGTGACGTCAGATGGAGAATCAATCCGCCGCGTTCGGCTCACATCAGCTCTGTCGACCGGTGCGAGGGGTGATCGTAGATCCTGTTAATCGGATACGGTGCAGTTACATCATGCGTCGTCCCATGGTTGTGTTCTGCTCGTACAGCGCTCCGCATTCACCTTGAGCACCCCGCAGGGCGAAGTCTCCGCCGCGGCACGAGCGATGCTCCCTCTGAAACGTCCCGGCCATGATGCAGGATGCGTCAGCCGCAAATGGACTCTATGGTCCCGTACTAACAAGACATGTTATACAGAAGAACAAGGAGGTTCACCGATGAGTAAGAAAGCACTGTTTATCACAGGGGTTGTATTGGTTGTATCCACCGTCACCTGCGCCGGCAGTTTCTACGGCGATCAATCCAATGGCGCCTTCCGCATGGGCTGCTTCTCCACGGGCACGTCGGTCCAGACCGGCGCCACCGGCTACCCCAAGGCGGGCGCCGCCGGCACCCAAACCGCCACCACCCAGGGCTTCGGCGGGGCCGGCGTGGTCTGCCAGAACCAGGAAGCCGCGGGCGGGAAGTATTATTCCTACGGCAGCCAGGGACAAGGCACCTGCGCCAACCAGGGCCAGATGGTGACTAACATCGGCAACGGCAGCTCCACCGGAGCACAGAACGGCACGGCCGGACAGACCCAGGCCCACTATTCCTGCGCCGGCACCGCCGCCCAGAATCAGACCGCCAGCGGCGCCCAGCTCGGTACGACGATGGGCACCAACTGCGCCTCCGTCGGCATCGCCGGCGCCATGAGCGGCGCCCAGATGTGCCAGACCCAGATGTACGGAATGTCGAATGTCCCGACACCGGTATTCTAACGGGACCGTGTAGTGTGGGCGGCGGCGTCCGATCTCGCGTCGCCGCCCCCGTTCTTTTCCGAATCGCCGAAGCGAGACTCCCCTGCTGCAGAGTTGATCCCACCTGCCCCCATGAGGTAGACTACCCTCGTGAAGCTCAGAGCCTTTCCGGTTGCGCGGAAGGCCGATTCAGCGATTCAGAGAGGAACGCACGCATGACCGCAGCACGAGGATCGCAGTTAATCGCATTTGCTGTTTGGTTGCTCGCCCCCTTTGCCGCCGCCCAAGTGCCGGATGGCCTCGCCGCCTTCGTCACCAAAACCGCCGCCGACATCGCCGCTTCGCCGTTGCAGGTGCCCCAGTTCAAGGGCGCGACGCTCGACACCGTCGAGGACTTGGGCCCGTCGAACGGCATCGCCCGCTACCTCTGCTGGCTGAAAACCGACCCCAACCGCGTCGGCTACCTCGCCGTGGCCGGCAACGGCAAGTCCTTCCACGTGCTGGCCTTCTCCGCAACCACGTTGCCACCGGAGTACTTTCTCAAAAATCTGCAATTGGCACAGATACGACAAGAGCCTTTGGATTTGGCCCACCCAAGACAGCTTTCCGCAGTCGCTGGTGTTCCTCTCGTCGCTGCCATGGGGACTTACTTTGGAGGAAAGCCATTTGAGATTTCTGAATTTGCCGCTTCGACGTCTGCTGTGCTTAACTACTGGCAAAGCGAGAAGAAGGTATTGCTCTTCCGGCATGCTGGCATAGAGCATGGAGGATCCGTGGTGACTGGGCCAGACTCTGAGTATATGCGTCGCTTCAAAGAGAATCCAGCGAACGCACGAGAGCCCAACGATCCCAATTGGCAATCCTTAACAAAAGAACGTGATGCAGCTGAAGCAAGCGCAGGCTTCAAACCGGGCCGGACTGGCGAAGAGATAGCAATCTCCAGGCTCCGAACGCGGGAAATTCTCAAACCCATGGTGCGCCGACGACTGCTTGATCCGGTTAATGCTTATGAACGCCTCCAAGTCATCGCACAAGAACAAGCAACCCTCGATGCCTCAGCGGCTCCCGGCGCGTCGTTATGTATGAGAGATGCAGAACTGCTGCAAATGGACTACCTGGACCGAGACAGGCTGAATCTGCGGCGTGACATCGAGTTGTTCTTCAAGACCCGCGGTCGAACGGTGCGGCTGGAGAGTCAGCCCATCGAAAAGATGGGGGCGGATGCCCTTCCATTCCTCCTCCTGGGACCGGAAGACATCACGCCGGCCGTGCTCGGCTATGTCGACATTGGCGGAGAGAGATTTGCGTCTGTACTCTTCCCCGGAACCGCCCGACCGATTGTCACGAGCCTCGCACAATGGACACGCCAATTCAGAATTGCTCAAGGGCTGCCCGCAGAGAACGAGCGGACAGAAGGTGAGGAATTCGACAAGGCCGTCGCAAGGATGAGGGCTGCTGAGGAACAGAAGCGCAAGGCGTTTGAAGCCAGAGGGATTCCCTACCAACCTCCAGATAAAGACCCGGCACAAGTCCTCAAGGAGAGCATTGAGCGACGGAGAGCAGCCGACGAAGGGTTGCCGGTTGCGCAGGATAGACTCAGTTCTTCTTCGGTGAATGTCGAACACGGCATTCACCTGATCCGGTGTTCGGCCCTGGCGTCGTGGCAGACCCTGTACATCGCCAAGATCGAGGTCGGGCCCAATTGGGGGAAGTCTTCCACCAAATGACCCTGCGGTACTCCCAGTTGGCGCGACGCAGCGTCCCCTATAATTGCCGCTGGAGGTAGCTTTCCCAGAGGAAGTAGGCTTCTTTGTAGGCGGGGGCGAGCTTCTTGTTCGGCGGGACTTTCCGCACGGGTTCGAGGCCGGTGAAGGCGTCTTCGGGCTTCTTGTAAATCCCGACGCCGATGCCGGCGCCGCGGGCGGCGCCCTGGGAACCGTCGGTGCTGTAGAGCTCGACCGTCGCGCCGCTGATCGTTGCGAATGCTTCGGCGAACAGAGGACTCAGGAACATGTTGGCGTTGCCGGCCTTGACGGTCTTCAGTCTCGTGCCCATGTCCCGCATGATTTCCAGACCGTAGTTGAGGGCGAAGACGATGCCTTCCTGGGCGGCACGGAGGAAGTGCGACTTCTTGTGAATGTTGAAGTTCCAGCCGTGGACGGAGGCGCCGATGTTGTGGTTCTCGAGCGTGCGCTCGGCGCCGTTGCCGTAGGGCAGGATCGCGAGGCCATCGGAGCCGACCGGCGCCTGGGCGGCCAGGTCGTTCATCTGCGGGTAATCCACGCCTGCGCCGGCGAAGTTGTGCTTGAGCCAGCTATTGAGAATGCCGGTGCCGTTGAGGCACAGGAGCACGCCATACCGGGGCTTGGCAGGCGTGTGATTGACGTGGACGAAAACGTTGACGCGGGACTTCTTGTCGTAGTTCTTCTGGTCCGTGACACCGTAGACGACGCCCGAGGTCCCGGCGGTGACGGCGATCTCGCCCGGCTTGAGGACGTTCAGTGAGAGAGCGTTATTCGGCTGGTCGCCGCCCCGATAGCCAATCCTGATCCCGGGACGCAGTCCCAACTCCGCCGCGGCGGCACTGGTCAGCTCGCCCTGGACGGAGAACGTCGGCACTCTCTCGGCGATCAGGTCCGTCGAGATGCCATAATTGTCGAGGACGAAGTCGGCCAACTCGTCTTTGGTAAAGTCCCACATGATGCCTTCCGAGAGGCCCGACGGCGTGGTCTTGATGTCGCCCGTCATCTTCATGGCGATGTAGTCGCCCGGCAGCATGATCTTATCGATTTTGGCATAGAGCTTGGGCTCGTTCTGTTTGACCCAGGCGAGCTTGGAGGCGGTGAAGTTGCCGGGGAGGTTGAAGAGGCGTCTGAGGCACTTGGCGGCGCCGATCTTCTGAGCGGCCTTCTGCCCGATCTGGACGGCCCGGCTGTCGCACCAGATGATCGAGGGGCGCAGCACCTGCTGCTTCTTGTCCACGCAGACCAAGCCGTGCATCTGGTACGAGATACCGATCGCCTGCACGTCGGCGGGGTCGAACGACACCTTCTGCTTGATCCTGGCGGTGGCCCGCTTGATATGCTCCCACCAGGTTTCGGGCTCCTGCTCGGCCCAACCGGCCTTCCTGGCTATGATCTCCAGCTCTTTATCGGGCGAGCCGGCAGAAGCGAGGGCCTTGCCTGTTCCGGCATCCATGAGGGTGGCCTTAATCGAAGAGCTTCCGACGTCGTATCCGAGCAGTAACTGAGCCATAAGAATCCCCATCCTTCTATAAGCCGCCAGGCGTTATGAACGGGTATCTTACCGCCCCACCATCTGCACCGCAACAGGTACAGCAACAAACGGCAGTTCGGGTGGCAGCGGCAAGCGGAGCCTGCGCAGCTTGCCGATGGTCTCTAGCACACGATGGGGCCATCGGCAAGCTAGCGCTTGCCGCTGCCACCCGCCAACCAATCGAGCAGTGCCATGCCGATTTGCCCTTCCCAACCGGGGCCGGTGTGTTAAAATGCGGAACTTGGCCCCAGCAGCAGGATGTATCGGAATTGTGCGAGTTGACAAAGAGAAGGTGATTATGGCTGACACACCATTGGAGAACGCCGACAAGAACGAAGAGATGAGGCTGGATTTCATCCGGCAGATGGTCGCGGACGACCTCAAGACGAACAAATGGGGCGGGCGACCCATCATGACGCGGTTCCCGCCGGAGCCGAACGGCTATCTGCACATCGGGCACGCCAAGAGCATCTGCCTTAACTCCGGCATTGCTCAGGACTTCGGAGGCAAGTTTAACCTCCGCTTCGACGATACCAACCCCGAGAAGGAAGAGCAGGAATACGTCGATTCGATCATCACCGACGTCAAGTGGCTGGGGGCCGACTGGGAAGACCGCCTCTTTTACGCTTCCGATTGCTTCCCCTTTATGTACGAGTGCGCCATCGAGTTGATCAAGAAGGGCAAGGCCTACGTGTGCGACCTCTCGGGCGAAGAGGTTCGCCAGTATCGCGGCACCCTCACCCAGCCCGGCCGGGAAAGCCCCTACCGCAGACGGAGCATCGACGAGAACCTCGCCCTCTTTGAGCGCATGCGCAAAGGCGAGTTTCCCGATGGCTCCCACACGCTGCGGGCGAAGATCGACATGTCGCACCCGAACCTGAACATGCGCGATCCGATCATGTACCGGATCGTCCACGAAACGCACCACCGCCAGGGCGACAAGTGGTGCATCTATCCGATGTACGACTGGGCGCACGGCTTCGAGGATTCGCTCGAAGGTGTCACGCACTCGATCTGCACGCTGGAGTTCGAGAATCACCGACCGCTCTACGACTG
>CAYQXM010000186.1:0-6218 GCA_964421295.1 uncultured Pirellulales bacterium | reverse complement strand
GAAGGGACCCTTTTCACGTCCCAGTATAATGTGCGAACAATACCTTACGTTATCTACCTGGGCGGCGGTGCTCGCGGCTGTGGTGATGAGTATGGTCTCGAGTGTCTCCATGGCCTCCGAATACAGCTATCCCATCGTGCCGCCGAGCAGCAATGTGACCCCTGGTTTCAGTGGAGCCGACATGGACGCTGTGGGTCGGGTGCTCGATACGATCAGCAGTCCCGCCCGGCGCGACAAGCTTGCCGGGGACTGGATTACGTTCGCCAAACAGTCCATCAGCGAGAGTCTAGACATCGGACAGCAGTGGGTGGACATCCAGAAGATGCAATTGCGCGGCCAGACCGATGTCAGCCCGTACCAGGCAGAGATGCTGAAGATGCGATGGAGATCGAGCAGTTGCGCAAACAGAATCTCCAACTCGAAAATGAAAACCTCAAGATGCGTCTCCAACTCCAGCAACAGCCCGCCGATGGAACAGCCCCCAAGACGCCCACCCCGTGAGCCACTCTTCGCTCAGCGGCACAGGGTCTCGAGATCAGCCAGAGTCACGGCATCGAGGCGGGGGACGATTTTGTCGGCGGCGGAGAGCTGATCGGCCTCGTAGGTGTTCGTGACGGCGATCGTGTGCATGCCGGCGGACCGGGCGGCCTCCAGGCCCCAGTGCGAATCCTCGATAACAACACACTGCTTGCGGGCGATCGGCGTGACCCGGCGGGCATTGAGCTTCTTGAGAGCCAGCAGGAAGCCGTCGGGGTGAGGCTTGCCGCGTTTGACCTGCTCCGACGAGACGATCTCGTCGAAGAAACCCCGCAGGCCGGAATCTCCCAGGATCAACTCGATCTCCGCCCGCAGGGCCCCCGAGCAGATGGCCATCGGGATCTTGTTGTAGAATAGCAGGTCCAGGAACTCCCGTACGCCCGCGATGATCTTGCCTTCGTTGCGGGCCAGTTCCTCGAAGACGCGGGTCTTTTCTGTGATCAGGTCCTTGACCGCGGATTCGGGGACGCCCAGTTTGCCCTGGCGGATCAGGGCGGTGAAACAGTCCAGGTCGTTGAGACCCAGGTACTCGCTGTAGTATTCTTTCTGGGTGAGCTTGCCGCCGTGACGAGACAAAACCTCGTTGAAAGCCCGGAAATGCAGGATTTCCGAGTCCGTGATGACTCCGTCGAAATCAAATATCACAGCGCCCAGCATAGAATCCGGAACAATGGAAAGCTGGAATACTGGAACGTTGGGGATCCCGTTATTCCATCATTCCAATCTTCCACCCCTCCCATTCTTACGCTTCCGGCACGGGACCGACGAGCGTTTCGTACTGGGCGAACGTCGACTTGTCACCCTGCCGGACCTGCTCGGTCAAGGCCTTGATCTTCGGCGCGTTCTTCATGATATACCGCCGCGCCATCATCAACTTGCGGGCCTTCATCGACACCTTCTGATCGTTGCGCGCGGAACCATTTCCTGCGACGGCCACATCCATCTCAACCTTGGTACTGGCTTGTCCGCAGAACAGATACCCGTTGATCAGATTGATGGCGACATCGACCAGCGCCCGACCGTACAGATCCATGTACTCATTGCCATGGGGTTTGGTATACTCGATGGCGGCCTGCATCTGTTGTGTTCCTTCGGCCAGCACATCGATCAAGTCCCTCACCTCGGCGTCGTACTTCAGCGCCGCCAACTCGGCGAGGTACTTCTCGGCCGTGCCGCTGCAAACACCGCGGACGGCCGCGACGATCTGTAACTGACTGGTCCCCTCGTAGATCGTCGTAATGCGCGCGTCACGGGACAGCCTTTCGGAGGCATAGTCCCGCATGAACCCGCTGCCACCCAGGACCTGAATAGAATCGTACGCGACGCGGTTGCACATCTCCGAACAGAAATACTTGCTCATCGGAGTGAGCATGCCCGCGAAGCGCTTATAGATCCTGGCCTTTTCCTTCAACCCTTTCAGCTCGGCGGCATCCTGAGGGGGATTCTTCTCGAGCTGGCGGTTGTACCCGATCGCCAGATCCACGACGCGGGAGGTCTCGTACAACAGGGCGCGACCCGCCTCGATGGCGATCTTCATGGCAATGAGCATATCCCGTACGGCCGGGAGTTTCTCAATAGCGACGGAAAATTGTTTGCGACTGGCGGCATAGTCGCGGGCGATGCGATAAGCCGCCTCGGCGAGTCCGACCGACTGGCCGGCGATGCCGATTCTGGCGCCGTTCATCAGGGAAGCGACATAGGGCACGAGGCCTCGCTGCCGCTCGCCGATGAGCCGGCACGGGGTGTTGTCGAAGAAGATTTCGCACGTGGGCGAGCCGTGGATGCCCAGCTTGTCTTCCAGACGACGGATGTGGACGGTCGGCCCCGGCTCAGCCACCAGGAGGCTCAACCCCATGCCGCCGGCGCGGTCCGGCTCGCTTCTGGCCAGAACCAGGAGCACCTCGCCGCAGCCGTTGGTGATGAATCGCTTGACCCCATGAAGGAACCAATTGCCCTGGCTGTCCTGGAACGCCTTGAGCTTCACGGCCTGCAGGTCCGAGCCGGCGTCAGGCTCCGTCAGAACCATGGCCCCCGTTACCTTTCCCTCGGCGAAGGCAGGCAGATACTCCTGCTTGATTTCTTCAGACGCGAACATGTTGATCGTGTCGGCGATGCCCTGCAGTCCGAACAGGTTCATCAGAGATACATCAGCACGCGAGATCAACTCGATGGCCATGGAATAGACCAGGTTCGGGAAATTCAGCCCGCCGAACCGGTGCGGCAGCGTAAAACCCATGACCTGAGCCTGGGCCAGCTTCTCCAACGATTCCCTGGTGCCCTTGGGGCGTGTGACGGAACCGTCGGCATTGAGCTTGTTGCCTTCGCGGTCCACACTCTCGGCCCGGGGGGCAATGAAGTCCGCACATAGCTCCCCGAGCGCACTGAGGACCATATCATAATTGGTCACGGCCTCGGTGGCGTTGCAGGGCGCATAGTCGAATTCCTTGGCAAAACGGAAGTCCTCCTCGAAAACAGAGGCCAACTGCTCCAAGTCGATGTGCTTAACCAGGAACTGAATATCGTCGTTATCTCTGTAGAAATTACCCATCTACATCCCGTATCTACTATCCGTCATCACTTATCTGGTGGTCACTGTCCGTTTACCGGTTACTCAGTTTTTGCCGGGAATCCGCCAATATCTTTTCGGCATGGCGGGCAAACGCTTCCCGTCAGTCTTTGATACTCTTCTCTTTGATCGTCCGAATCATCCGGGGCACCACATCGTTCAGGTCGCCCACGATCTTGAAGTGGGCGATGCCAAAAATGGGGGCCTCCGGATCGTTGTTGATCGCGACAATTTTCTGGCTCTGGGACATCCCCGCCTGGTGCTGAATCGCGCCGCTAACGCCGACGGCGATGTACAGGCTGGGACGCACCGTTGTCCCGGTCTGGCCGACCTGGTAGTCGTGATCGATGAAGCCCAGATCTACTGCCGGTCGTGTCCCGGCGGGGGCCGCACCCAGGCAGTTGGCGAGGTCCCAGATCAGCTTGAAGTTCTCTCTGCTGCCGACGCCGGCGCCCCCGGCGACGATGATGCGGGCGGCCTTCAAATCGACCTTCTTCGGCCGTTTATGCTCCTGCATGATCTCCAGCGGCAGGTCTTCGGGCGTCACCGACACGGCTTCCGTGATAATTTCCCCGCGTCTTCGGGCGGTCGGAACCGGCATGGGCATCACGCCTTCGCGGACCGTAGCCATCTGGGGCCAACGGTCGTAGTTGATGATGGTGGCGATAATGTTGCCGCCGAAGGCCGGCCGAATCTGGAACAGCAGGTTCCTGTGAGTTTCGCCGTCCTTAACCGGCTGATGGTCGCCAATCTGAAGATCGGTGCAGTCAGCGGTCAGTCCGGCTTTCATCGCACTGGCAGTACGCGGCGCCAGATCCCGGCCGCACACCGTCGCCCCATACAGAACGATCTGGGGCTTGTGCTTGTGAATCAGTTCGATGATGGCCTTTGCGTAACTGCTTGTCTGGTAAGCACCTAGTAGCGGGTTCTCGACCAGGTAAACCTTGTCGGCCCCGTGCTGGGTCAGCTTCGTGCTCAACTTCTTGATGCGGTCGCCGAGCAATACGGCGGCCAGCTTGACCTGCAAAGTGTCTGCGAGGTGCCTCGCTTTGCTCATGAGCTCAAGCGGAGTGTCCTCCAGTTGGCCTCCATGCTGCTCAGCGAACACCCATACTTCACCCTGTCTGTTGACGTCGATCATGAAAAACCCATCCAAGGGAGATTAGAAATCAGGCGATGATCTTGTCTTGAATCAGTTCGTGAATCATCCCGGCGATCCCGTCGTCGGTCGGCTCCACGCTCTTGCTGTCTTTGGCGGCCAGCACCACGCTCTGGATACGATGGACCTTCGTGGGCGACCCATTCCGGCCGCACCAGGTCAAGTCGGCGCCGAGGACATCCAGGTTCCACTGCTTGATGAGCATACCCTTGCGGGCCAAGTCATCCGTCCGTTCCTTCACGAGTTTCTGGAAGGTCATCTCGGGAGCGTCCGGGTGCTGAAGCTTGACTTCCTGGGTAACCTCGACTGGGGCCTTGGCCTTCTTGTACTTCATCAGCATCTTGGCGCCGGCCACCCGGGGGCTGTTGGCCTCACCGGTAACCGTGAGCAGAACCGGCAGTTTCGTCCGGACCTGTTGCCAGCCGTTGCCAATATTGCGCCGAACGGAAAGGAGCCGGTCTTCGAGCGACTCCAATGCTTCAACATAGGTAATCTGGGTAATGCTAAGTTTTTCGGCCAGTTGCGGCCCGACTTGGGCGGTGTCGCCATCGATAGCTTGGCGCCCGCACAGAACGATGTCGTAATCCAACTTCTTAACAGCGCAACTCAGGATGTAGCTGGTCGCCAGGGTATCGCTTGCCGCCGCACGGGCATCGGTCACCAGGATAGCCTCGTCGGCCCCTCGGAAGAGCGATTCCCGCAGGATTCGCGTCGCCGCGGGCAGGCCCATCGTTATAACCGTGACCCGACCGCCGAATCGGTCTTTGATCTCCAATGCCATCTCAAGGGCATTGAGGTCTTCCGGATTGAAAATGGCTGGCAATGCCGAACGGTTCACCGTGCCGTCATCGTTCATGACCTGGCCCGTAATCCGATGCGTATCCGGCACTTGCTTAGCCAGCACAACGCAATGATATGCCACTCAGGACCTCCTGTTATTGCATGGTTGTCACACGGAACATTTCAGCCCCGCTATTTTACCGGTCCAGTCCCTCAGGTCAACCAAAAACCGGGTCGAACAATTCCATCCCCGTAACCGCCGATAATCTTGTGGCCTGACAGTGAAATGGCTAAACTGGAGTAGTTGGTTGGCCGATACCGCTATTGGTGATCTCTATGACGTTAGCGCCGGAATTTCTTTTGACAGAGATCAGGGCTTATTGGTAATTAGGTGGCGCGGTGGGTTATCGGATGTAAGGACCCAATGGCCATAGGGTCGGGTGTGGGAGTCTCCTGACGCAGGGTGAAGCGTTTGGGGAGCCCGTTTTGAGTCGCAGGGATGCGTTCCCTGAAGGGCCTGGGCGGTCTCCATGACGAACGAAACCAACTATGATACTGTACTCGGGCGGATGGCGGTCGAGCAGGGGCTCTGCACGGATGAAGAGCTCAAAAAGTCCGTGCAGGAACTGCAAGAACGCCGGAAGATCAACCCGGTGATGCTCCAGGATCTCATGATCGAGCTGGGCTATATCACCGCCACGCAAGCCGACCGGCTCAGGATGTATCTCAAAGATAACCGGACGGCCGTTCACCAGATTCCCGGCTACAAAATCCTCGGCAAGATCGGCGCCGGTGCGATGGCTTTCGTGTACAAGGCCCAGCAGATCAGCCTCAATCGTACGGTCGCGATCAAAGTCCTCCCGAAGCGTTTCACCGAGAACCCCGAGTACGTGCAGCGTTTCTACAAGGAAGGACAGGCCGCCGGCAAGCTGAACCACCCCAACATCGTTCAGGCCATCGACGTCGGCGAAGCAGGGGGGTATCACTACTTCGTGATGGAGTACGTCGAGGGCAAGACCATCGCCGACGATCTGACGGGCGGATCTCCGTTCCAGGAGAACGAAGCCATCGAGATCATCATCCAGGTGGCTCATGCTCTGGCCCACGCCCATGCTCATGGGCTGGTCCACCGCGACGTCAAGCCCAAGAACATCATGATCAACACGCAGGGCATCG
>CAYQXM010000185.1:0-6354 GCA_964421295.1 uncultured Pirellulales bacterium | reverse complement strand
GGAGGGGCGTAAAAGAAGCCGGACGGCCTGCTGAAGAGCCGTCCGGCTGAGTTTCTGCCCAGGGGAGATGCTCAGGAGAACGCTGTCAGTTGGCTGCCTGGCCAGCCACGAACTCGATGGGCGCCGACCAATGGCTCCAGCGCCCCGTATTGTCCTTCATCCGACTCCGGACGCGATAGGTCTTGCCGGGCTCGACTTTGTCCGCCGGAATTTGAATGGTGCGTTCGGCGGCGTCGGTCAACTCGTTGCTCTGCCACACAGCCTGAAGCTCGTACTCGCTCGGACCCAGTGTAGGCGTAGACGTCGTCGTTGGCGTCGTCGGGCCGCTGGACATGCTTACGGAGACATCGATGGAGAAATCACTGCTGTTGATGGAGTACTGAATGGCCTGGACCGCGATCACATTCGTGCCGTTGACCAGGTAGCTGTAAGGGGCCGCCAATACGACGTCTTCATAGCCGCCGGCTTCGTGATCGGTGGTCCCGGTCACGGCGGTGTAGGCTTTGTCACCGTCACTGCAATAGAGACGTTTGACTTCCGTGCCGTTGATCCAGATGATGCAGCCATCGTCCACATAGACGTGGAGGGTCAGGGACTTGACCTGGCTCTTGTCCGTGATCTGGAACTTGTTTCTCAGGTACACCGTGGTGTAGTTGTTGAGCATGGTGGGCGGTCGTGACAAGTCGGTCTTGTCATCGTTGTCGCCGATGCCGATGGACGTCTGACCGAGCAACCAACTGCTGTCGTCGAAGTTCACGCCTCTCCAGAGGTAGGGCGGCGTGCTGGGTTCCTGAGTCCCGCGGAAGAAACGCCATTCCGCGTTGGGGACCAGCAGCACGGTGTCTGTGCCCGTGGCCGCGGCCGGCGGGGTGTAGTTCAAGTCGTACTCCGCAATGCGCCACCGCAGGGCGGCGAATGTTCCCGCTCCCTGGGGATCGCTGAAGGCGCTGGTCTCGAAGCGCAGGTCGTTGACCGGACAGCCGGCCGTGCCGACGTAACTGACCGTAGGCGTAGCCGGGATGTTGGTCAAATCGCCTTCCGAATCCGCCAGGGCGTCCAGGTTGTTCGAAGAGCCGACCCAATAGAAGCCTCCCTGGAAACTGCCGCTCTTCCAGGCAAACTGCTTCATCAGGGCCACACAATCCGGCAGAGGACCGTTGTCCATGGGAGTGCCGGGTACCGTGGAGTCTAAACGCCAGCGGTCGCGATCCGCCGGCACGAAGTCCGCGATCACTGCCGCCAATTCGTCGATCATCCCGTTGACAACTTCGGGCTGCCAGTGCAGATCCCGGAACTCCCGAATCACATTGCGGTACTCCTGCCTCAGCACCGACTTCTCCGGCTGGATCGTCATCTGAACGGGATTTCCCTCGGTGGTGAATATCTGGTCGTAAATGGCCGCCTTGGCGTGATCGACCCCTTTGTTGAAATAGGGGCCCCAGGTATCGTCTACGTCGAAGGGGAGCCACTGTAGTTTGCCGAACGAGTTGGTGCTGGTGTACGCGGGGTAGAAGTACCACGCGCAGTTCTTGAGACAGTGAATGCAGGTCGGACCGGAAAAGATGTCAAAGTGCCGAATGGCCTCTGTCACGGTGTGATAGCGGTACCATTCATCGCAGTCGAGATACTCGCGAATGGAGTCGGCGGATGCGGCGTAGTTCAGGTTCCATCGGATGTTCTCGTAGTCGGCGCCGTCATCCACCGCGTCCGGTCCCTGATACCGCAACTGGGTGGGGCCGTCATAGACCTTGTCCGAGAGTTTGTAGAGGTTGCCCTTGGGCAGACCCAGCCGGTCCAGGAACGCGCCATCATAGTTCTCAAAGGCCAGGTGCAGTCCCCAGAAATCACCCAGGTATTGCCCGTTCAGACCGGCGGGGGCTTCTTCCTCGCCATCCACGACGCGGAAATGCATCCACCACGTCTGGGGGGCCGGCACGCCGAAGGCATCGAACAGCCGCATATCCATGATTTCGTTGATGCCATACGGATAGCGGTTGTAATTGGACATGATCTGATTGCCGAACATCTTGCCCGTGTTGAGGTGCTGCCATCTGGAGGGGAACGGGTTGCCGTAGATGTCACGGGCCTGGAAGTAGTTGCCCCGGTTGAAGCGGAACTTCATCGACCGCTTCCCGGCACGGAAGCCATAGTTGTAGCGTCCGTTGCCGCCGCGAAGACGGTAGCCGATGTGGTCGTAGACCTTGCCCTCGTACACGAAGGCGCCTTCCCAGTTATAGGCGCGGCCGGCCACTTGATAGTTGTCGGCCGTCGTGCTCTGGTTGATCTGATCGGCGCCGTTGTACCCGTAGCATTGGTACATGTCCGCGGAACGTGTGATCAGTGTGTACACGGGGATCGAGGTCAGTACGCTGGCAGGATACACGTGGCCCTTCTCCATCACCGAGTCCTGGCCGGCCACATAGTCGGGCACGCCATCGTACACGTAATAGGCGAAGTTCAGTGAGGGGTCGTCCGCGTAGGGCACCTGGATCGAGCGGCCGGTCTGGTCCTCGGCGCTGATGCGGTAGCGTACCAGGGTGCGGTTGTCCAGGCCCGGGATCACGGCGGTGTAGACATCGTCCCCGGGGACCTCGTCCTGACCGGTGCCGTCATCCGTCATGGTCAGTTCTTCCCAGTTGGCAGCCGCCTCGAACGCCGGATTCAGCGGCTGTTCCTGATAGGGATTGCCGATCAGAGAAGAGATCGCAATCGGCAGGTACGCGGGGATATAGTTGCCGGGAGTGACTACCTGCACTCTGAGCCGGACCCGGCGGACGCCGTCCGGATCGGTGACTTTGGCGGTGACGCGGACGTTGGTCCCGGATGTGGGCGTTTCGGGATAGTGCTTCACCTTGCGGATCTGCGGCGGGGCCGAGCCGCTGTATACGCTGTTTCTCCGTCCCGGCGTGGGGGGGCCGAAGGCCGCTTCGGGACGCGCGGCGGCGTGATACCCGGAACTCCGCCAACTGCCTGCCAGGTCGTTGTCCAGCGCGGGATAGATCAACTCCATCGAAGCCCCTTCGCCGTTGGCGGCAGTGGGCCAGGGAAAGTCGGAGCCGTAGTCCACGAAATCGATGGCGCTGCCGGTGCGGTTGTAGAGCACCAGGCCTTCGCCCTCGTTGCTCAGCTTGCCATCGAAGGGCCCCAGCGTGAGGACGTCGAACTTGAGCGTACAGGCAGAGGGATTCCTGCTGACGACGAGATAACCTTTCGCTGCGATCAGTGTCCCCTCGGGGAACACGTAGCTCACACCGTCGGCAAAGTACCAGCCCGACACGTCCACCGCCTCCGTGAAGGCATTGTAGAGCTCGATGAATTCGACGGGCTCCGTGTTGGTGTCCGGGTGGTAGTGGATCTCGTTGATCACCACGTTCAGTTCCGGCACGGGAGACAGGACCGCCGATACGGTCTCCGTCGTGAACGACCACACGCTGCTTGAGAAGTCTTTCGAGCCGTAATGGGTCACGACGTACCAGTAATAGGTCGTGTCATACGCCAACGTCGGGGTGCAGTTGGGTTCGGACGGCTCCAGGATCTGGGCATCGGTGAACTGGGCGTTGTCGCTGACATAGACGGTGTAACCGTACGGTTCGACGGCAGGAGGAACCCAACTGAGCACGGTGCCGAGTTGGATATCCGTGGCCCCATTCGCAGGTGACGGCTGACTGGCGGCCAGCAGCGCCTGGGCGGCGTTGGGACCCATGTTGTAGTTCGAGCGGATGTCGTCGCTCGTCAGCGCGGTGTCGTAGATGCGGAACTCGTTGATCGAGCCCAGCAGGTAGGGATCGTTGTACAGGGACTTGCCGAGATAGGCGAGACGGCTGTCCACCGCCGCCAGCGGTATGGTCACGGACATGGACTTGGCCAGGGTCCCATTGACGTAAAGACTCATGGTCTTGACGCTGCCATTGTAGACACAGGCGATGTGCGTCTGGACGCCCTGGGCGGGGACCGTGTAATCGATGATCTCTTCGTGGCTACTCCCCGGGTCTGCGTCGGAGATGACCAGACGCGAGGTGCCGGCGCCGCTCTGGGGCGTGTAGAAGATGTAGTTCCGACCGGCTCCCGATGATGGGTTCGTGTCGCCGAAATCGAAGACTCGCGTCCAGGCTCCGTTGCTGGTGTAGGTGAACCAGCACTCCAGAGTCACGTTCGGCAGGTTCGTGAGCAGCCCGCTGGGCAGACTCACATAGTCGCCGTTGCCATCGAGCTTCACGGCACCGGAGACGATCGCGGCGTTTCCCACCAGGGTCCCATGCTGAGCCCCGATAGAGTCGATGGCTTTGGCGTCGCCGGTGGAGAAACTGTACCGATGGATCAGGTCGGCGTGAGTGACGGGAGTGGAGAGCAATACGACGAGTAGACAGAGCTGCAATCTTTTCATGCTTCTAATCATCACCCTAATTCATTGAAAGATGAGACATAGACATTCTCCATATTACCAAATTTGCGGGTGATATGTGTACTATAATCACGGTTGTGCGGAGTGTATCTTCACTGATCCCGCGGGCCGGTGGACGCTACGACCTAGAATCTGTCTTTTCGAAGGCGTAGCAGTCCGAATATCTGGGCCGGCCCGGCGTGGGACACTCCCAGAGTACTCTTGATCCGCTCGTGACCGGACAGGAGGAATATGTTGGTTTGCCGCTCCTGCCCCATGGTGGACGGGCGGCTTCCCTGCTGTGCCTGGGTCAGGGCCTCGGCGATCTCTGGATTGGTTGGATCGATGCTGAGGCCGAACGCATAGTTCTCCTCGGCATAGTCGTGTCCGCCATAGACGAGGGTGTCGTCAGGAAGACCGGCCAGCCGCTGCAAAGATTCCCACATCGTCTCGGCATCACCTTCCAGGAGACGTCCGCAGCCTCCCTGGAAGAGCGTATCGCCAGTCCACACCGCGCCGGGGCGCTCGCTCTCAGCCAGGTAATAGCAGACGCTGGTTCGCGTATGGCCGGGTGCGCCTATGACCTGAATCCGATGTGCACCGAACCGCAGAACCTCGCCATCCTGGACGGCTTGATCGATAAGTGGGATGCGCCCGGCGTCCGGGCCGATGATCCTGGCTCCCGTTCGTTGCTTGAGCTCCCGGATTCCGCCCGTGTGATCGGCGTGATGATGCGTGGCCAGCACCGCCTCCAGACGCAGGGCACGCTCTTCGAGTTCGTTGAGGACTACCGTTGCGTCGCCCGGGTCGATCGCCAGAGCCCGATCCGGGCCGAAGACCCAGAGGTAAACGAAGTTGTCCTCCAGGGCTCGCAGTGTGATCACACCGTCCATGGCCGGTTACACCCAAATCTTGAAAACCACCTTGTGCACGGGGGCGGGACCGTCGATTTGGCAGCAGGGCAGGTGCGCATCGTCCGGGAACAGCAGGCAGAATATCCCGGACTTCAGCCGGGTCCAGGTGACGACCTTGCGTGCCTCGTAGAACATAATGTCCTTGGCCTCGTCGTAAGGTACGACGACCTCCAACCCGGCCGTAGGCGAGTAGCCGAGCATCTCCTCACCTGCGAGCAGCACCTGGATATCGATGTACTTCTTGTGTGACTCGAACCGGCGCAGGTCGACCGGCCTCGTCGCATAGTGCTGGACGATGTAATAGGCGTCCTCTCCATCGATGCTGTACCGGCCGTCCGGTTTCTGGGCAATCGCCGGCTTCGCCAGCACGGCAAACGCCTTCGCGAATCTCTTGTTGAGCGGCAGGTACAGCCGCGCGTTCTCATTTCGATCGACAATCAAGTTTCAGGCATCCGCTATCTACGAGGCAAATTGGCGTCCGTCTGTGACTCATCACGCTGGCGACGGCTCGACGACTCCTGTACGCGCAGGGGCCATATTGCGACATCATCTTCACTTGTGCGCGACTCACGTACATATCGGTTCCGTCCGCCCTCGTCAAGCCTGTTCGGTCCTTTGCTGTACAGCTTGAAGCTCCCGCCTTCATTCCGATACACGAACGCTTCCCCGCTGAAGGGATCGAAAAATGCCTCTGCCGGAGCATATCGGGAAACCATGTCAACCGAATCGGGCCACACACCATGCTCGTTCCTGTACTTCCACAGCGCCAACATCAGCCACCTCCCACGGCGACCCGCAAGAACCCTGGCATAATCCGAGTGAAATCGTTCATACGTGGAGCCGCTAAAGAGAACTGCTTCCACACCCCACCGAAGAAAGTTGCAGGGCAACCTGCTCAGGGTATCGAGCGACGCGAAAGATGGCAGACCGTCGTACGCGGAAAGGGCGAGCGGATAGCCGAGCTTCATACGAGGTTCCATCCGAGCGAAGAACCTGTCGGCCATCTTCTCCACGCCGCGCGGGTGGAGAGGCATATTCATCAGCCAATACAGTCGCAAG
>CAYQXM010000184.1:0-6520 GCA_964421295.1 uncultured Pirellulales bacterium | reverse complement strand
TCACGTTGGGAATATCCCGCGTGAACTCTTCTTTGCCCAGCCGGGTCTCGCGGACCTCGGTCGTGAATTCATCGATATGGATGCTGGTGAAGCTGTCGTTCTTGCACAGCCTCTCGCTGACGATGATTGCGTCCTCGAAGTTGAATCCGTCGAAGGACACAAAACCGACCAGCACGTTCTTGCCGAGCGCCAGCACGCCCTGGTCGGTGCCGCCGCCGTCGGCGATCACCGCCCCGGCCGCGACCTTCTGGCCGAGCTCGACGATGGGCTTCAGGCAGGTGCGTTCGTTCAAACCGACAAACTTCTCCAGAAAGTGTTCATCCGTATGGTTGATGACGATGTGCTTGGCATCCACGGCCGTGACCGTGCCGGCGTTCATCGCGCGGACGACCATGCTGGAGTACCTGCCGATGGTCCGTTCCATACCGGTGCCCACCAGCGGGGCCTCGGATCTCAGCAGTGGCACGGCCTGCCGCTGCATGTTCGAGCCCATCAACGCACGGTTGGCGTCGTCATGCTCCAGGAACGGAATCAACGCCGCCGAGACGCCGACGATCTGCTTCGGCGACACGTCGACATAGTCCACGTCATCGCGCGAGGTAAGGGCCAGTTCGCCCACCTTGCGCCCCAGCACCGGGTCATCCATAATCTTGTGGGTCTTCGGATCGACCGTGCTGGGCGGCGCGAAGACCGACTTCATTTCTTCGTCGGCCCGCAGGTAATCGACGTCGCCGGTGAGCTTGCCGTTCTTGACCTTGCGATAAGGCGAGAGCAGGAAGCCGTACTCGTCGATGGTCGTGAAAATCGCCAGGGACGAGATCAGACCGATGTTCGTGCCTTCCGGCGTCTCGATCGGACAGATGCGCCCGTAGTGACTGATGTGCACGTCGCGGACTTCGAAACCCGCGCGCCGGCGGTTCAAGCCGCCCGGTCCCAAGGCGGAAAGCCTGCGCTCATGCGTGAGCTGGCTCAATGCGTTGGTCTGGTCGACCACCTGGCTCAATTCGCCGCGGCCGAAGAAGAAGTTGATGCTGCTGGCGACGCTCTTGGAATTCACGAGGTCCGCCACCTTCACCGAATCGGCGTTGTCACGCTTGATGCTCATGCGCTCCTGAGCCGTGCGGCGCAGCTTGAGCAGCCCCTTGCGGATTTCATCGGCGGCCAGCTCATCGATCGTGCGCAGACGCCGGTTGCCCAGGTGGTCGATATCATCGACTTCACCCTCGTTGGCCCGCAGGGACAGCATGTACTTCATCGTATTGAGGAAATCTTCCGGACGGAGCGTCATCTCGTTCTCGTCGACGGACTGGCCGAACTTGCGGTTCAGCCGGAACCGGCCGACGCGACCGAGACGATAGCGGTTCGTGTCGAAGAATTTCTCGAAGAAGAAGGCCTTGGCCTTCTCCTGGTTTGGCGGGTTGCCCGGGCGGAGACGAACGTAGAACTTCAGCAGCGCCTGCTCATGGCTCTGGACATCGTCCTCACCCAGCGTATTGAAGACGATCGTATCGCGCACGTCCTCGATGACTTCGACCTTCTTGATGTCGCTCTGCTGAATCGCGGAGACCTTATCGCTGATCTACGCGCCCGCCTCGACAATGATTTCACCGGTCTCGGTATTAACAACAGCGCCCACCGCCCACATATCGGACGTCAACTTGTTCACAGGAACAGTCTTCGTCGGATAGAACAGGCGGAGAATCGCTTCGGTCGTACCGTAATCCGGGTTGATCGCGCGTAAGAAGACCGTCGCGGGGATCTTACTGGATTGATCGATCTTGACGACCAGAATGTCCTTCTGGGTCACGCCGATCTCGATCCAGCTTCCCCGCTCCGGGATAATGCGACCGCCATGCAGCACACGGTCGCCCTCTTTGCTCTCGATCAGGAAGTCCACGCCGGGACTGCGGTGGAGCTGGTTGACGATGACGCGGACGGCGCCGTTCACGATGAACTCGCCGCCCCCGATCATGACGGGGATTTCCCCCAGGTAGATGGCCTGCTCGGCCAGATCCGCCCCGCTCTCGGAACGCAACCGGCAATGAATCTTCAGCGGGTACGCGTACGTCAAGCGCAACTGTTTGCATTCATTCGGGGTGTAATGCGGCTTTTCCAATTCGTAGAAGAGGTACTCCAAGACCATTTTCTTGTCGTAGCTCTCAATCGGAAAAATCTCGCGGAAGAGCGCCTCCAAGCCGTTATCCGCTCGCTTGGTGGGCGCCACATCCATCTGCAGAAAGCGATCGTAACTGACTCTCTGCACCGCCACGAGATCGGGGATCTCTACCGCGTCCTGGATTCTGCCGAAATCACGAACAGTTCCCGGAACCATTTATAACTCCTACGTCAACCAAATCCAATCAACCATTCGGGACATGGAACCGTCCCACACCCCCTCCTGTGAGCCGGAAGACCCGACAGGGTTAGGCGATCTCGACCTGGGCTCCCGCCTCTTCGAGTTGCTTCTTGGCCGCCTCGGCCTCTTCCTTGCTGATGCCCTGCTTCAACGGCTTGGGTACGCCGTCCACCAGGTCCTTGGCTTCTTTCAGACCAAGACCGGTGATGGCCCGGACTTCCTTGATGACCTGAATCTTCTTGTCGCCGAAGCTCTTCAGGATGACATCGAAACTCGTCTTCTCGGCGGCAGCCGGAGCAGCAGCGCCCGCAGCGGGACCGGCAACCATCACAGCGCCACCCGCGGCCGGCTCGATGCCGTGCACTTCCTTCAGGTAATCCGCCAGCTCTTTGGCCTGCATCAGGGTCAGCGCGACGATCTTGTCGCCGAGCTCTTTCGCCTGAGCACTCCACTCTCTTTGATCTGCCATTGGTACAGACTCCTATACGTCTCAGCGTCCGCCGGTAGCCGGGACTACAAAGTCCCGTTTAACCCTTGCAGGGCAACCATTTCGGACCGTTACTATTCTAATTGAAAGACCCCCTTGGTAGGACACTCCGTATCGTGTCACGCCGCCGCGGCTGCCGGTTGTTCGGCCTTCTCCGCCTTCTCGATAACGGTCTTGATACAAGCGGCGATCTTGCCGCCCGGCCCCAGGAGCGCCCCGGCCAGCTTGGCGCCCGGCGACAGCACGCAACTGACCACCCGACCCTGCAGCTCGACGCGCGTCGGCATCTTCGACAGGTCGGCTGCGGCCTTGGCATCCAGGGCCGCGCCGTCGAGGAACGCGCCGCGGATCTCGATCACGGGCAGCTTCTTGAGCCACTCGCTCGTCTCCTTGGCCACATCGACGATACTGTCGCCGCCGTAGACCATGGCGCAGGGCCCGACGATCAGGTCGGCCGCCGCCGCCATCTTCTGCTGTTGAAATGCCTTCTTCGCCAAAGCGTTGCGCAGCACGGTCACGTGGATGCCTTTCTTCTTCAGCTCTCCACGCATGATGTTGTTATCGATGCCGCCGACGCCCTTGGTGCTGACCACGAGGAACTCTTTGATCCCCTGGTCGGCGATCTTCTTTTCCAATTCGGACTGCAACAATTGCTTTACGAACTTGCTCATTGGATCTCCCGTCAAACGCTCACAAGAACGCCGGGACTCATCGTCGCCGACAGGCACATCTTCTTAATGTAGGTTCCCTTGGTCGAGCTCGGCTTCATTCTGTTGATATGCGACAGAAAAGCCTGAACGTTATCGATGAGCTTCTTCTTCTCGAAGCTCATCTTGCCGACCACGGCATGGACGTTCCCGCCGGTGTCGTTCTTGAATTCGATCTTGCCGGCCGTGAATTCCGCCACGGCGGTCAGGACGTCATCCGTCACCGTGCCATTCTTCGGCGAGGGCATCTTACCTTGCGGGCCCAGAACGCGGCCGAGCTTGCCGACCTTGCCCATAACCTTCGGCGAGGCGATGGCCACATCGAAGTCGCTCCAGCCATCGGTGATCTTCTTCACCAGCTCGTCCGTTCCGGCCTCAATCGCGCCGGCCTTCTTGGCCGCCTCGACCGTCGACTCATCACAGAACGCGATGACTTTCTTCTGCTTGCCTACGCCGTGCGGCAACGAGATCGATCCCCGGATGATCTGGTCCGCCTGCTTCGGGTCGATACCGAGCCACAGCACGCACTCGACCGTCTGGTCGAACTTCGTGCCCTTGAACGACTTGAGCTTCTCGACTGCTGCTTCCAACGGAAGGGGCTGATCGCTGACCTGCTCCGCTTCCTTGGTATACCGTTTACTTCTGGGCTTCATACCTCTTGCCTCGTCCTGTTCTCATTCAACCGCAATTAGTCCGTAACGTCAATCCCCATGCTGCGGGCCGTACCGCGAATGATCTTCTCGGCATGATCCAGATCATAGGCGTTCAGGTCCTTCATCTTGGCTTCGGCGATCTTACGGACCTGTTCGACGGTTACCTTACCCACCTTCTCCTTATTCGGAACGCCGCTGCCCTTGGCCACGGCCGCCGCCTGCTTGAGCAACACGGCCGCCGGGGGGCTCTTCACTTCGAAGGTGAAGCTGCGATCCGAGTAGACCGAAATCACCACCGGCACGATCGTTCCGTTCATTTCCCGCGTCCGCTCGTTAAACTGGGAAACGAATTGGCCGATATTGACACCATGCTGGCCCAGGGCCGGACCGATAGGAGGGGCCGGGGTGGCCTGTCCGCCGGGCGCCTGCAATTTGATTTGTGTCGTTAGTTCTTTAGCCTTAGCCATTTGAGACCTTTGCGTTATCCTGTCGTGCGACTATTCTTCACTCACGAAACGCTGCGTTGAATATGCGCTCGTCTAAACCTTCTCAATCTGCCAGTACTCGATGTCCAGCGGCGTGCTGCGCCCGAAGATCGTCACGATGACCTTCACGATGCCACGCTCGCCGTCGATCGAATCCACCGTTCCCTCGAAGTTCTCGAACGCTCCTTCGCGAATCTTGATGTGGTCGCCCTTCTGGAACTCCACCTTGATGCTCGGCGCCTCTTCGGGCTTGGCCGAGTCGAGCAGCATCTTGGCCACATCGGTGTCACGCATCGGCGTCGGAATGCCTTCCGTGCCGATGAAGTCACCCACTCCCGAAGTGCCCTTGATCAGGAACCAGGCATTCTCCGGGACACGCCCGTCGTCCGTCGGCTGCATCTCCATGAAGACGTAACCGGGATACAGCTTGCGCTTATGGACGGTCTGCTTGCCGGCGCGGATCCGTTTGATCTGCTCCATGGGCACTTCAATCCGCCCGATGATGCTGGCCAGGCCCTCCTGAGCGACTTTCCGCTCCAGGGCTTCCTTCACCTGCATCTCTCTATTTGCCGCCACTCTTAAGACGTACCAGAACATCGCAACGCCCTTGGCTGTCGTTTCGGCCAACTTCACTTCCTTGGGCACACGCCCCGCGACCACACCACTCACTTATAAAAGAAGCGTAACGCTCCAAGCATCACCCACTCCACCCTCCGTGACCACCGCCGGCGTCATTCCCCGACGCACCCGTCAGGCGAACAACCGGCTGAAGACCACCTGATAAACCAGATCGGCGCTACCCAGAACGGCAGCCAGGATCAGGACCACGACGATCACCACCACGGTCGACACGAACACTTCATGCTTGGTCGACCAGTTCACCTTCTTCAGCTCACCTTCCGCGAGGATCATGAAATCCGCCACGGACGGTTTGTTCATCAACCAGTATATAAGCAGGCCGAGGCCGATGAAGATGAACACCGGCGGCATGTACACCAACCAGATGTTCCAATCCGTCCCGTTGAGCATCTCCCACAGCCGATAGCAGCCCAGCAAAACGATGACGCCGGCGCTGAGGCCCGTGACCAGCCGCGTGTTCTTGCCCTGCCCGGGCTTATAGATCTGGGTCAGCATATTCTAACGTTCCTGCAAAATTCCTTATGCGGGCCCGAGTCCACTGTCGTGCCCCGTTTACACCAGGCCAGGGGGGAATCGAACCCTCAACCTTCGGTTTTGGAGACCGACGCTCTGCCAAATTGAGCTACTGGCCTATCTTCACATCTCACATTTGGAACCTGAAATCTCAGATTCGGGTGTGCAAGAGCGCCGCTTACTTCCTGCGTATCTTGTGCACGGTTCGCTTGCGCTGCCCTCTACAGAACTTCTTGATCTCCAGCTTCGGATTGCCTTCCGCTACGCTGACTTCCGTTCTGTAGTTGCGCTGCTGGCACTCGGTGCACTCCAGCCAGACGTACTCACGTTTGCTTTTCTTGGCCATAGTACCTGTTCCATGGGGTTGTCCGGATCAACCGACAACCCAGCTACCTTCCTGCCGGGACGACACTCAGTGAATCAGGCGACAGGTTCGTCCTTGGGGGCGAACCTGTCGCCGATCGTTTCTCGATTGCACTACGACGTTACGCCAGAATCTTGGTCACGGCGCCGGCGCCGACGGTGCGGCCACCTTCGCGAATGGCAAAACGCAGACCTTCTTCCATGGCGATGGGGTTGATGATCTCAACTTCCATCGTGATGTTGTCGCCGGGCATGCACATCTCGGCGGTCTTGCCACCTTCGCTGATGAGGGCGTTGATCTGACCGGTCACGTCCGT
>CAYQXM010000183.1:0-6926 GCA_964421295.1 uncultured Pirellulales bacterium | reverse complement strand
GGCCAACTCCTCCGACGCCATCTCGTCAAACTTACACACAAGACTTGACACTATCCCCGCGGATCGTCACGCACCCCTCATCGCGCCTCGTCCTTCGACGCCGGGCGACCGTGATGGGCAGCCAGCCGGCCATACAGCGGGATCAGACACAGAAGGAGCAGCAGGCAGGCCAGTTGTATCCAACTGCGACCGATGTAGGGAATGTGGCTAGCCACGCGGGACCCTGTAAAGGGCCAGAAGATTCTCATGTCATTATGTTGCAGGCTGTCGATCAGCACGTGCGTCCAAGCTCCGAGCACGCCGGAGACGATCATTTTGCCGATCGTTGGCTCATAGGCGAGCCGAAACGCGGACATGATGCGACGCCACAGTCCTCGAAGCGGATAAGCTCCCAGTCCCCAAACGGCTCCAATGATGGCGCCGCCCAGAAGAGTGTGGCAATAGCGGTGTACCGGATAGCCCAGGCCGAAGGCGATGATCGTAAGGACCTCAAGATCGACCACGACATTGGCCAGCACGAAGACGGGTAAATCGATCCACCGTCTGAAGACCAGGCCGATGAGACCGCTGGGACCGAAGTGGTAGGGCGTGATGGGCATGAACCGACTTTCCTCAGCGTTTTGGATGTACTTATAGCGAAGAAAGGCGTGTTCAGCAAGTCAGGATAAGGAAGCCGGAGTGCCGGCCGGAAGGTGCGGATGGGCGATCAGAAGATCGTTAGCAGAGAGCGATGTACGTGGCCAGAGCCAGAACGAAGATGCGGCGCTTGGTCATGATGAACGGCAGCCAGGTTTGATAGTAAAAGCTTTTCATAGTTCCCTGTGGTCCCCTCACTACGTCATTTACCTAACACGCGTATTGTACTATATACCGATCCCCCATGCAAGAAAAACAGAAACAAAGAGCTGTAAGTATCGTAGTGTAAAGCTGTTACGTTTTGGAGTGTTTTTGTCTGACTTGCTGCGCCGCCGTGCGGGCACAATATGGGACGTTTCGTGCCGGCTACGGCACTATTCCCTTTGACGGCGTCATCGAGCCTCGCTATACTACGCACAGCGGCATTCTCTTTGGGGCTGATTGAGCCGCAAGAGTGGGGGGCGATCCGGCGGCCGGTGTGAGTGTAGCTGACTTGAATCGCTCGTATGTGCCCTCAGGGAGACCGCGCAGGTTGAGTTAGGTGTGTTCGCGTCAAAAGGAGAGCGAAATGACCAGTTGTATGTCATCGATACTGGGTCTGGGAATGCCGCAGGGATGGGAATGGTTTGTCATTCTTATCGTTGCCTTGTTGATATTTGGAAGACGGTTGCCTGAAGTTGCCCGCGGTCTCGGTAAGAGCCTGACGGAGTTCAAGAAGGGCATCAATGAGGTGAAGGAACCTGCTGATGACTTGGTGAACGACATCAAGAAGGTTCAGACCGACGTGACGAACCAGGCGAAGAATGCCGCCGGCGTGGACGACTCCAAGAGCAGCTAACCGCTTCCGGGGCCTTGGGCTCCGATCTTAACCGCATCGCATGGCGAGAACCCGTAAACCACTGGACCCGCTCGACTGCACGATGAGTCTGGGCGATCATCTGGAGGAGTTGCGCGCGCGGATCATCTGGGCGCTGCTGGGCCTGGTCCTCGGGATGATCGTGTGCATGATCTTCGGCACGTTCATCATCAGCTTCATCGAGATTCCCTACAGGTGGGCGATGCAGGAGGCGGGGCAGAACACCGCGCTGCAGAGCCTTTCGCCGGCCGACGGATTCGTCAGCTACATGACGATCTCTATGGTGGCCGGGGCCGTTCTGGCCTCCCCGTGGATCTTCTATCACATCTGGCAGTTCATCGCCGCCGGTCTCTATCCGCGCGAGAGGCGGTATGTCTACCTGGCGGCGCCCTTCTCGGCGGGTTTGTTTCTTATCGGGGCCGCGTTCTTCGTGTTCGTCATCGCGCCCTGGACTCTAAAGTACCTGGTGTTGTTCAACAAGACCGTTCTGAAGGTGGACTCCAATTTTACGTTCACGAACTACGTGTCATTTGTCGCCACGATGACACTGGTTTTCGGTTTGACCTTCCAGACCCCGATCGCCGTTTTCTTCCTGCACAAGGTGGGGCTCGTATCGGTGACCGTGCTCCAGCGCTCGCGGAAGTACATTCTGCTGGGTATGGTAGTCGTCTCCGCGATCATCACTCCCGGCGGCGACTTCTTCTCTCTGTTGGCTCTGTGTATCCCCATGTACGGTTTGTTCGAATTGGGAGTCGTGCTCTGCTGGTACTCGGATCGCAAGAAGCGGAACGCCGTGGCGACACAAACCGTCGTTTCCCCATCACAAGAGACCTGATCCAAAATGCTGACGCTGATTAACACCAATCGGATGTCTCCACCCATTGGGCCGATCGGGCTGGAATATGTAGCTGAATCGGCTCGTAACCAGGGGCTCGACGTTGAAGTGCTCGATCTATGCCTGGCCGACGACCCTGACAAGGCCTTGAGTGACTACTTCGCCGGACGCACTCCGCAACTTGCAGGCCTGTCGTTCCGGAACGTGGACGATTGCTTCTGGCCCAGCGCCCAGTGGTTCGTGCCGGACTTGGCGTTATTGGTCAAACGGGTCAAGTCACTGACCGAGGCGCCGATCGTTCTTGGCGGAGTAGGATTCTCCATCTACGCCCGGGACGTCGTGAGTTATACGGGCGCCGACTTCGGCGTCCACGGCGATGGTGAGCAAGCAGTGGTGGCGCTCTATCGCCAGTTACAGCAGGGCGGCACATTCGAAGGAATCGACGGCCTGATCTGGCGCCGCAACGGCGGCGTCTTCTCCAACCGTCCGGCCTGGCCGCAGACTTTCTCGATTCCCGCCCGCCGGCAGATGGTGGACAATCCGACCTACTTCGCGCGCGGAGGCCAGTGCGGCTTCGAGACCCGACGCGGCTGCAATCGTCACTGCCTGTACTGCGCCGATCCGCTCTCGAAGGGCTCCTGCGTGCGGCTGCGCGATCCGGCCGAAGTGGCCGACGAGGTCGAGTCGTTGCTCGCACAGGGCATCAACGTTCTGCACACCTGCGACGCGGAGTTCAACATTCCGCGCAGTCACGCCCTGGCCGTATGCGCGGAGTTCAACCGCCGGTCGCTGGGCGACAAGGTGCGATGGTACACCTATCTGGCGGTGAAGCCGTTCGATGCGGAAATGGCCGCGGCGATGAAGAAGGCGGGATGCGTCGGGATCAACTTCACAGGCGACTCCGCCGATGCGGAAATGCTGCGCATCTATCGACAGCCGCACCGACGGGAAGACTTGGAAAAAGCTGTTCGCCTCTGCCGGTCCCACGGGATCAAGGTGATGATCGACCTGATGCTGGGCGGCCCCGGCGAGACGCCCCAGTCGCTCGCGACGACGATCGATTTCGTCAAGAAGATCAACCCCGACTGTGCCGGGACATCTCTCGGGATCCACATCTATCCCGGGACGGACATCGTCCAGACGATCCTCAACGAAGGCCCCATGGAACTCAATCCCGCCATCCGCCGCAAGTACACGGGGAACGTCGACCTCTTCCAGCCGACCTTCTACATCTCAAAGGAATTGGGTCAGAACCCTGCGCGCCTCGTCAAGGACCTCATCGACGGCGACCAGCGGTTCTTCGAACCGATGGAAGAGACCCCCGAAGCCAACGCCACCGACCACAACTACAACGACAACACCGCCCTGGTCGAGACAATCGCCCAAGGCGCCCGCGGCGCCTACTGGGACATCCTCCACAGCCTCCGCCGCACCTGAGTGGTGGCCCAAGGCTGAATTCAGTGCGTTTCAATCTGGATACTCAGGATCTTGCCTTTCAGCGCGTCGTTTGCCTCCGCCAGCGGGAAAGGACCTTCCGCAAGCACACTGATCGTGGTGAATCCGGCCATCCTTATCGTATTCAAGTATTCCTCTCTCTCGTCGGCGACGCCCAGCCATTCCTTCCAGAGTTCGCCGGCGTTCCGTAACATGTTCGCATCCGGTCCCCGCGCAGTAACCAGATCGGACACGAACATTCTGCCTCCGTTCTTCAGCACTCTGCGTGCTTCCTGGAATACGGCCAACTTGTTCTGCGAATCGTTGATGACACAGTTGCTTATGATCACGTCGGCGAAGCGATCCGGGATAGGCAAACGCTCTATCTCGGCGACGAAGAACTCCACGTTGGTGTAGTTCCCTCGATTGGCATGGGCCTTCGCCTTCGCGATCGCCTCCGCAGCGCGATCCAAGCCGATCACTCTGCCCTCCGGGCCTACTCTTTGTGCTGCCAGCAAGGCGTCGAACCCGGCCCCGCAGCCGAGGTCCAGAACGGTCTCTCCCCTCTTCAGCCCTGCCAGAGCCGTCGGATTTCCACACCCGTGGACGATGGCGGCTCCCGGGGGTACACTCAGGACCTCCTGCTCCGAATACCCGACCGACCTGGCGTACGCGACGGAATCTGGAGATGACTCACACGTCGAATCATCGGGACGATCTTTCGTCGTGGGCTTTGCGTCTGGCGGTCCTTTGGTCTTCCTGTTCCTGCTCTTCATAGGCTAGGGGCCTTCATCGATGACGGTCTCAGGGATTCTCCTCGCTCGCTACTGTGCCGTCCGCCCTCCATCGACGACCATCACGTGGCCAGTGACGTACGAAGCGGCGTTGGAAGAGAGCCAGACGACCGTTTGGGCGATCTCCTCCGACGTACCCATTCTCCCCATAGGGATTCCCGCCTCAAGCTGAGCCTGACGTTTCACATCGCCCGCGAGGCGCTGCTGAATCATCGGGGTGTCGATGACGCCGGGACACACGGCGTTCACGCGGATTCCGTCCGCGGCATACTCCAGAGCGGCCGATCTGGTGAGCCCCACGATGGCGTGACTGCACGCGCCATAGGGTGACGCGAAGCGTGAGCCTCTCAGTGCGGCCGTAGACGCCGTGTTCACAATCACGCCGGCGTGCTGCTTCACCATCTGCGCAATTTCGTACTTCATGCACAGCCTGACCCCTGTGAGATTCACGTTGATGACGGCTGTCCAGTCCTCTTCGCTGCAATCGGCTGCCCGCGCCGTCGGTCCGGCAATACCGGCGTTGTTGTGAGCACAATCCAGTCGGCCATTTTCCTCTATCGTCCTCCGCACCAGAGCAGCAACATCTGCCGCAACGGAAACGTCGGCTTGCACAAAGGACGCCTGCCCGCCGGTTTCCCGGATCATGGCAGCCGTCGCTTCTCCATCTGCAACTGCGACATCTGCCACCACAACCCTGGCACCCTCTCTGGCGAAGGCCAGGCAGGAGGCCCGGCCTATGCCCGATGCTCCACCCGTCACGAGCACCACCTTGTCCCTCAATCCCACATCCATCTGCCGTCCCTTTCGAGTGGGCGTGTTCGTCCTCAGACTGCCACACAATGCAGATTGCATGGCCGAACAACGAGACCGAAGATCGCGCCGCCGGCCTGCTTGTACGGACGAGTCTTTCGCCCAGCCAGATTGCCTCCGAGCCTAACGCCGGGGCCTGGGAGTGTCAATTGCCTCTGAGAGGGTATTCAATTTCCCGAAAGGCGGCATCGCCCAGGACCGGGGCGTGAGCCGGACGGCACTGGGCGATGCGCGGCATTGGGTTCATTTGATGGACGCGTGATAGCGTTGCAGGGACTGGATCGGTTCCGTGGTTTTGCGGGCCTCGGCGATGCCTTTCACCGCGGCTATTGCGGCTGCCGCCGTCGTGATGTATGGGATTTTGTACTTGATCGCGTTCTTGCGGATGTACGAGTCGTCGGTCTTGCCGCGTTTGCCGTTGGGCGTATTGATGACCAGTTGAATCTCGCCGTTCTTGATGGCGTCGACAATGTTGGGCCGGCCCTCGTGCATCTTGAGGATGCGGTCGGGCTTCAGACCGCTGTCGGTCAGGAGCTTGAATGTCCCCTCCGTCGCCTTGATCCGGAAGCCGATCTTCTCGAATTCGCGGGCGACTTTCAGGATCGCCTTCTTGTCGTCGTCGGTGACGGTAATCAGCACGTTCCCGCTCAGCGGCAACTCCTGCTTGGCGGCCTGCTGCGACTTGTAGAACGCCAGTCCGAACGAGTTGGCCATGCCGAGGACTTCGCCCGTGGAACGCATCTCGGGACCGAGCACCGGATCGACCTCGGGGAACATGTTGAACGGGAACACGGCCTCCTTGACGCCGTAGTGCTGGAACTTCCTGGGATGAAGGTTCAATTCCGACAGCTTCTTGCCCAACATGCACTGGACCGCGAGTCTCGCCATCTGCACGTTGCAGACTTTCGACACCAGCGGCACGGTTCGCGAAGCGCGGGGGTTGGCTTCGAGGATGTAAACAGTGTCCTTGGCGATGGCGAACTGAATGTTCATCAGTCCCACGACTTTGAGCCCAATCGCAATACGCCGGGTGTAATCACGGATCGTGTCGATGTGCTTGGGCGGAATCGTGACGGGGGGGATGACGCAGGCAGAGTCGCCCGAATGGATTCCGGCCAGCTCGATGTGCTCCATGACGGCCGGCACAAAGGCATCGGTCCCGTCGGCGATCGCGTCGGCTTCGGTTTCCAGAGCGTCTTCCAGGAACTTGTCAATCAGGATCGGTCGCTCCGGCGAGATCTCCACCGCGGCCGCCACATAGTGCCTCAGCATTTCTTCGTCGTGTACGATCTCCATCGCCCGGCCGCCCAGCACATAGGAAGGACGCACCATCAGCGGATAGCCGATCTGCTTGGCGATTTCCAGGGCCTCGTCGATATTGCTGGCCATACCGGATTCCGGCTGCGGAATGCCCAGTTCCTGCGCGACTTTGCGGAAGCGGTCGCGGTCCTCGGCCAGGTCGATCGTTTCGGACGATGTGCCCAGGATCTTGACGCCCGCTCTGGCCAATTCCGCGGCGAGGTTGAGCGGCGTCTGGCCGCCGAACTGGACGATGACGCCC
>CAYQXM010000182.1:0-7093 GCA_964421295.1 uncultured Pirellulales bacterium | reverse complement strand
ACGACGACCTGCCGGCCATGGACGACGACGACCTGCGCCGCGGCCGGCCGACGTGTCACAAGGCGTACGACGAGGCCACGGCGATTCTCGTGGGCGACGGGCTGCTGACGCTGGCGTTCGAAGTGCTCACGACGCGGATCGCGGATGCGGCCCTGAGCGTGGCGCTGGTGCAAGAGCTGGCGCAGGCGGCGGGACCGGCCGGTATGATCGCGGGACAGATCGCGGACCTGGAGGCGGAGAACACGGCCGGCGATGTCGCGACATTGGAGTACATCCACGTTCACAAGACCGCCCAGATGTTCCGCGGCGCGGCCCGGATGGGCGGCCGGTGCGGCCGGGCGGGGGCGGAGGCGTGCGCGGCCCTCGGCACGTATGGCCTGAAAATCGGGCTGGGCTTTCAGATCGCCGACGACATTCTCGACGTCAGCGCGTCCAGCGAACAGCTCGGCAAGACCGCGGGCAAGGACGTCGCCGCGGCCAAGTGCACCTACCCGGCGGTGGTGGGGATCGAGGCGGCGCGGCGGATCGAGCGACGGCTGGCCGACGAGGCCGTCGCAGCACTGGCGCCGTTCGGCGCGCAGGCCGACAGGCTGCGCCGGCTGGCGCTGGCCCTGCTCGAACGCAATAAATAGGCTGTTTCACAGCATCGGGAGGGGGGCCCGGGCTGTTTCTCAGTTCTGGCAAGTCGCACGGAATTTTCACATCCATGGCACTTTTCTTTCCGCGTCGCGACCCGCGTTAGCAGTAGGGCGGATGCGGATATTTGCGCGCCCTGGGCCGGGGCAGGCGGAACTACCGAGAATAATCGTGCTATGCAACTGGCAGGCGGCGTCGCGAACATGCCTGGCGGGACGGGCCGGGGGCCGTTGGTGAGGCGGGCGAAAAATGACTCATCAAAAGACGTGGCCAGGGTCGATAGGGCGCAATGAGTCATTGGGAACACGGTATGAAGACACGGATGTTCGTCGCTGAAGTGTTCTGGTTGTTCGCGGGGATGTGCGCGTGCCCGGGGTTGGGGCCGCAGGCATCCGGAACCGGCCGGGACATCGATCAAACCGTAAGCCACCCCACTTCCGCGAGCCAGGTGCAGGGATGGACCTTGCCGCGTTCCGTCCGGCCGCCGCCTTAGCGTGCCCGCGCCCATGCAGACCCCTGCATAGGAGCAGGATACCGTTACAAGCCAACGGGCCATAAGATCAGCATCTTATGGCCTTTTTTTTGCGCCGCGTCATGCGCCCCGGACAGCCCCAACTCGTGCCACCCTACCTTCGTCCCGCCGTACCCCGGCGCAGCTCGGATGCTGTTGCCGGGCGAATGCGACCTACTGGTTCCAGAGGCGTACGGTGCGGACCTGGAGTCACGCGGTGACGCCGGTCGTTCCGGCGAGAGTGTCACTCGCCTGGCTGCGGACGACGGGTGTGCGAGGGCGATAGGTGCATGGTCGCGGCGGCGTGGTGGGGATCCTATGCGGGTCACGGTGATGAGCCGTGCTGGCGTGACGTGTAACCGGAGCACGTGTGTCCGGAGTACTTTCTCCTGACCCTGTGAAGGAACACGGGGCCGACCCAAAGGATGCCCTACCATCGGCGGAGCGATCGCGTTCAGGAGTTCCGGGCTTGTGACTACGTTGACGTGCTCGTGGGTTGCAGCAAGAAGGCGAGCTGACGTTCCGGTACTCCGTGCGTATACCTCAAGATGAGTGGTTCCGACAGGAAGCTCTTGGGATGGCCCACTGGTTCAGTGTGGCCGCGATGTACATGAACCCGTCGGCACTGATCGCACGACCCTGGGGCTGGACGAACCGCGTGCATGTGTTCGACGCCGGTGCCGTCTCCATAGACTACGGGCTCGCCACAGGGTCCCCATGGCAATTGCAGAAGGACCTGCTGGACCGCCCGGTTGATATGTGCTTCACACTGTTCGCGAAGCAGGAATGGCCTGAGAACAGTCGCACGGAGTCAAACTCTGCGACCATGTGCAAGAAGAATGGGCGATACAGGATTCGGACCTGTGACCTCACGGGTGTGATCCGTGCGCTCTAGCCAACTGAGCTAATCGCCCTTGAAGAACCAATTAGACAGGAAGATGGGTAGTCCTGTCAAGGGCTTGAATTGGTGATTTGCGATTTCTGTCTTGGGGCTCCTTGTGGGTAACGTAGATTGCCTGTTCGGCCAAGAGGTTTGGCAGAATCCGCACTGGGCGAGGGCGTTTGGGGGCCAAGGGAATCCTCTGCTCGATGCGGACGCCCAGACGGTCGCAGAAGTCGTCGAAGTCCTTCAGCGACAGAAAATGGATATTGGGCGAGTTGTGCCAGCGGAAGGGGAGATGCTTCGTAACCGGCGAGCGGCCCAGTAACGACAGGTGGACGCGGCACCGCCAATAGGCAAAATTCGGGAAGCTGACGACGACCCGCCGTCCAACGCGCAGCAGTTCCCGGAACACCCGCTCCGGATCCTTGATCGTCTGGACGGTCTGCGAGAGAATCACGTAATCGAAGCTCCCATCCGCGCACCCACTCAGCTCCCGCTCGATATCCCGCTGGATAATCGCCAAGCCCCGCCCGACGCAGCTCAGCACCAGGTCCTGCTCCAACTCGATTCCCCGCCCGGTGATACCGCGATCCGCGGTCAGCCGGGCCAGCAGCTCGCCGTCGCCGCAACCGACGTCCAGCACCGTGCTGTTCGGCTCGATGAACGATCCGATCAGCTCGTAATCGACGCGGCTCCGGTGGGCCTGTTCGAACCGCGTCAACCGCCGCTTCTCGTGGTGCGTATCCACAGCGCAGTCAGCCTGAACCGTCCGCCGGCCCGTGGCCTCGAGAAAGCTCGCGATGAACGCCCCCAGCGTATCGGCCTCCAGCAGAAACGCGTCGTGCCCGTACGACGAGGCGATGTTGCAGAAACTCACGTCTTTGTCGTTGGCCAGCAGTGCATCCACCATCACCTCGGACTGCCCCGGCGTGAACAACCAGTCGCTGCTGAAGCTGACGATCAAAAACCGCGCCGCCACGCCCGCAAACGCCTCTTTCAGCGACCCATACGCCCGCGGCAGATCGAAATAGTCCGACGCCTTGGTGATGTAGAGATAGCTGTTGGCGTCGAACCGGTCGACGAAGCTCTGTCCCTGGTGGTCGAGGTATGTCTCGACGGAAAACTCCGAGTCGAAATCGTAGCTGTATTCCTCCGCCTCGCGCAACTCCCGCCCGAACTTATGCCGCATCCCCTCCTCGGAGAGGTACGTGATGTGCCCGATCATCCGCGCGATGGACAGGCCCCGGGCCGGGACTTTCGCATTGTGGTATCGCCCCCCGGCGAAGTTCGCGTCGCCCAGAATGGCGTTCCGTCCCACCGCGTCGAACGCGATGGACTGAGCGTTGAGGTGCGAGGTCGTTGCGATGGGAATGGCCGCGTCCATCATGTCAGGGTACGAGATCGACCACTGCAAAACCTGCATCCCACCGATGGAGCCGCCGATCACGGCGAGCAAGTGCTTGATACCCAGCTTTTCCAGCAGCCGCTTCTGCACGGCCACCATGTCCGCGATGGTGATAATCGGGAAGTCCAGCCCGTAAGGCTTTTGCGTTGCAGGGTTTATCGACGACGGCCCCGTCGTCCCCGAGCAACCGCCCAGGGAGTTCGAGCAGACGACGAAATACTTATTGGTGTCGATCCCCTTACCCGGCCCGACCATGTCGTCCCACCACCCCGGCTTCTTGTCCCCCGGCGTATTGAATCCCGCTACGTGGGCGTTCCCGCTGAGCGCATGACAGATCAGAATGGCGTTGTCCCGCTTTTCGTTCAGTTTCCCGTACGTTTCGTAGGCCACGTCGATGGGCCCCAGCCGCTTGCCCGACTCCAGCTCCAGCGGCTGTTCCTGCTCGACGACCCGCATCGTCCGCGTCTGCACGACGCCGACACTCTTGTTCTTGACTTCATCCATAGCCTGACATTATACCCTATTAATCCCACGTGTACACTATGAATATTCTCCTCCGACAGAAAGAGTATAGCCGATCCCCGCCTCCGCCGCCAACCCCGTTCGTAGTGACCGTTCGTAGTGACGCCGCAAGGCGTTAGACGAGAAACAAGTGACAAGAGACAAGTGATAAGATACTGGACGGTGGCAGCTTCACCTTCTGATGTGGCCCAGCCGCCCCCGGCTGGGGTGTAGGGGCGAATGATCATTCGCCCTTCGGCTCACCGCGGCAGACAGGCCTGTCACCCTCTCCCTTCTACCGACACCCTCCGTTTCCCCCGGCGGTGCCGTAGAGACGCAGAATCTTGCGTCTCCAAACGACACGTACGGAGAAAGTACCTGGTGTCGTCCAAGTCCCCCGGTCGGACTTTTCCCTTGTCCCTTCTCTCTTGTCGCACTAATCTTGTCTTATAGTGAAGTGAACGACACGCGGATAGGGGAGGCGCCTATGGCTGATGAACCCAGTCCTCTTTTAGTGGCTGTTCCGGTGGATCACATCGCCGGCAGGACCCTGCTGATTCGAGGCCGCAAGGTCATCCTCGACTCTGACTTGGCTGAGCTCTATGGTGTGCCCACCAAGCGGCTCAACGAGCAGGTCAAGCGCAACATCAGCCGCTTTCCGCTCGACTTTATGTTCATGTTGACGTCAGAGGAGGTCGCTTCTTTGAGGTCGCAATTTGCGACCTCAAAGGAAGGTCGAGGCGGCCGGCGGTACAGGCCTTATGCCTTCACCGAGCATGGGGTAATCATGGCCGCGAGCGTTCTCAACTCCGATCGTGCCGTCCAGACCAGTGTGTTCGTGGCACGAGCCTTCGTGCAACTGCGTCAGGCGCTCGCTACGCACAAGGACCTCGCCGCCAGGGTCGAACGCCTGGAGAAGAGAGTGGGAGCCCACGACAAGGAGATCATCGTCATTGTGGATGCTCTCCGCCTGTTGATGCCGCCGGAGGATTCCCCCAAAGAACCTTTCGGCTTCCGCCGCGCCAAGAAGAATTGATGTGCCCCAACCGCCCTCGATGGGGGATGAGTTTCGTATGATGCCCTCAGAATCGCCCACCGGTTGGAATCTGAAGCCTCCAGAATCCCGTTGACGTGTCGAGCGTGCTCGCTATGATCGTGATAGCGTGCAGAGGAGGATTTGAGCTTGACTCTGCACCGAGAGACATGCGTGCCGGCTGGATCATGGTGATACAGACGATCGATGCGCCAGGGAGTGTTGGGTCACGCCGCCGGGGGCTTCTTGGCACAGAAACAGCATGTATTGTGATCATTGTTTAGCCTACAAATCGAGGAGCCGCAAATGACGGCTGGCAGGTCCTGCGTCGTTCTCGTTGATGAAGATATGATACAAATGGCACCGTTTGTCGCCGAACTGGGACTGAGGGGAACCAAGGTTCGGGTTTTCGCCGAAGCCGATTCGTGCCTACGTTCCGCCAGAAGATGCAAAGGGGTCGCCGTCTTCGTTGTTGACGTCATGCTGCCCTCCGATGGAAGGTACTCCCGAGAAGACACGCGGGACTATCTCTATACTGGCGTATTCCTCGCTCGCGACATCAGAAACGCACATCCCAAGACTCCAATTCTCCTCGTCTCCAACCATGCGCTCCGTGAAAACCTGCGACGAATCGAACGTGCGATGGCGACAATCGGTTGCTGCGCCTTCATCGCGAAGCAATCCTTCGCCAATCCCGGCGAATTTGCCGACCTTGTCCAAAGGATCGCAGAGAGAGGCGTAATTGGCGCGAAACCCAGGAATATCTTTGGAAGACTTGCCAGAGGGATAATGTTACAGCCCAATGTCGCTGGGGTTGGCATCGACATAAAGGAACTGTTGCGCTCCTGATGGGCGTCGTCTTCTGGGGTGCCGTTATGCATGGCTGACCACGAAGGCAGCGGAGGTCATTTTGCAGTATATTGTTGGCAAGAGTGCGATGGATCAATACAACAGCCCGGGATTCTCCGAGTCCGTCAAGACACGATTGCAGGCATATGCCCGCATGTGTCCGTGCCGCGCGGGCGGACTCATCGAGACCTTAGACGGGGAGAGGCCGCGATTCCTCGGCGTCCTCCATCACGCCGCTCTTGACCCGGAAGAAGTCATCCGAATGCTCTACAAGGCAACAAATCAGAAATCCGAGGGGCAATCCACCGGGACACTCATAGCACGCATTCCAGCCTTTTCAGAGGTGAAACACTCACTCGTCACACAGAACTGTGATGGTGCGTCTCCTGCACTACTGCAGGAACACTTCGCCCTGCTCAGTGCGGCCCTCACCAATTGCCTGGAGCACTTCACCGTTACTCACGAGGTACTCAACCTCTACACATCTGTGAACGCTGGCGACCTTGCCCGACTCTATGGACATTCCCAGGCGAACACTTTCCTCGCCATGGGGGAAGATATTCATCACCTCCGGGATTGCATGAAGAGAGACCCAAGTGCAATGCCATTGCTGATCGAATCACTGGAGAAGACCATCAAACGCAGCCGTGCATCGCTAGAGGGATTCAGAGAGGCAGTGTTTCGGACAGATAATCCGGTAGAAATCGATGAGGTATTGGATAACCTCCGGGGCTTTGCAGAGTTCTTGAGAGTGGTCGACGTGATGTCTGTCGAAATGGACCCTTCCCTGCAAGGCAGCACCGTCTGTGGTGTCGCTCAGATGGTCCTCTCCACCATGTTGAAGAACTCCCAAGAGGCACTCATCGCTGTTGAGGATGTGACACCGGCCATTACTCTGAGGGTATCGCCCTCAGCCGATAGGACCTCCGCGGTCTTCACTCACACGGACAACGGTGTCGGCATGTCGGATCAGATGAAGGATCGCCTCTTCTTCCCTTTTGCTTCGGAAAAAGGCCACAAGAGGGGCCTTGGGCTGTATCTCTCGAAGAGGCTGGCGGAGGCACTCGGTGGTTCCCTGCGCCTCAACTACTCGAGCCCTGAACGAGGCAGCATGTTTACGCTCTTGCTTCCGATGAGAAAGAGCGCGAAGTCTTTGCGGCAACGTAGGACTTGAAACCCTTGACTCAAATAGGACTCAAATAGGGACAGACCCTATTTTTATGTTGACATGGGGCGTGCGGGTCGGTGGGATGGGGGTATGCCGAGAGACGCACG
>CAYQXM010000181.1:0-7205 GCA_964421295.1 uncultured Pirellulales bacterium | reverse complement strand
CCTGTCACCCATCGCCGCCCCACCGGGAGGAATATCGAGCGGAATAGTGACATACTGCTGAGTCCGTGTGGCACCCCCGCCCTCGGGGGTGTTCGCCTGGGAGGCGGCTCTCACAAGATAGCCGGTGGTCCCGTTAGCATCGACCGCCACGTCAACGAAGTCCGTCGTGGCCGTGATCGGCGTGCCATTAAGCCGGATCGGCATACCACCCTTCGTCAAGTGATACACATCGAACGCGACATCGTTCGGGTCCGTCCCCAGCAGCCGCCACCCGACGTAGACACTGCCATCCGCCCGGCGGACGGCGATGACGCCGCGATCCAGATTCTCCATCTGTCGTTGGGCAATGGAGGGAGCCGTCGCGACGCTCAACGTCACGACGATAGCCCACACACTCTTCGAAATGTACCTCAACGCTCTATGACTCCCCAACCTGAACTCCTATCCCTACCTCGCGCGACTCACCAGCTCGATACCCGGTCGCGGCGGTGCGGCCATGCCATCCCCCAGGTAGAAACCGGTGTGCGGAGGCTGGTTGTAGGCCACATTCTGCCACGCGACGCTCAACCGGTAGATCGGATCGTGCATCAGGGTATAGATGCGATGGTCCGTCGCTATCGTGGTCGTGAAGATGCGCAATTCCTTGTTGTCGGTGGTCCGCCAGATGACCTCTTCGCGCCAGTCACCCAGGATGTCGGCACACAGGCACGGCGTCGACTTCGTGCCGTTGTTCGAAGTGCAGCCGGTGGCGGTGAGGAGCCTGGTTTCCGAGCCATTCGTCCAATTCCACTTGTTGATGTAGTTGCTGTCGAGCAGCTCGCACAAGAGATCGTCATCCCACCAGACCTTGAAGTTGCAGGACCTGGGCTTGCCGGGCCAGATCTGCACGCCCTTGCAGTTGTACAGTCCCGCATTGGCGGCGGACCAGCTTTCGTATCCGCGGAAGCGGAGATCGATGTCGCCCGTCATACCCCGGCCGTTGTCTCTGCTCGTCGCCACACCCCAGATCAGTTGTCCCGTGGCGGCATCGCGAAACTCCGCTCCGGCCGCCGAGGCCGACTCGTGAACATCGAACACCTCCAGTCCCGGCCGATCCGGGTCAAGATCGGAAAAGTGCATGGCGTCGCCGTGCCCCAGGCGCGTGGAGTAGAGCCCCGTGCCGTCGTGATCGATCGCGCAGGCCCCGTAGATGATCTCGTCCCTGCCGTCGCTGTCGACATCGCCGACAGCGAGACTGTGATTGCCCTGACCGACATACTCCTTATTGATGTTCCTGATGCCGACATCGGCCTTGAACCACCACAGCCGCGTGATCAGCCCCTCGCGCCAGTTGTAGGCGACGATCTCGTTGCGGGCCATCGTCTTACCCGACTGGGGCCCGTAATAGCCGCGAGCCATGATAAGACTGGGGCGCTGGCCATCCACGTAGGCGATGGCCGCCAGGAATCGGTCCACCCGGTTGCCGTAGGTATCGCCCCACTGATTGACGGCGACGCGGTCGGGGTAGAAGTCCGTGGTCGCCAGGGCGGCACCGGTTTCGCCATCGAAGACCGTCAGATACTCAGGACCTGTCAAGATGTAGCCATTCGATTGACGCCAGTCCGCATTCGGATCGCCGATCACGTGCCCCCGGCCATCAATCGTCCCATCGGCCGTCTTGCAGGCGACCTCCGCCCTGCCGTCGCCGTCCAGGTCGTAGACCATGAATTGCGTGTAGTGAGCCCCTTCGCGGATGTTCTTGCCCAGGTTGATGCTCCACAGGAACGTGCCATCGAGCTTGTACGCCTGGAGGATCGGTTCATCGGTGAGGCCGGAGGAGGCATTGTCACGACTGACACCGGTCTGGTGCAGCACGATCTCGTATTCCCCATCACCATCGAGATCGCCGACGGAGGCGTCATTCGGCGTATAGCCGGTCGGCGTTTGGAGTGGAATGGAAAGGTAGTTCTGGCTCCACACTCGCGCCGTGCCCGCCGGCTCGGTCTCGTTGCCGTCAATGACAGGCCGCACGGCGTAGACGGCGTCAGGATCGCCCTTGTCGTCGACATAGTTCGTGGAGCTGGATATCGCCCGAGCGTTGATCTTGGTGCCGCCGCGATAAACGTTGAAGGCGATGGTGTTCGGCTCGGTTCCCAGCAGCCGCCAGCCGATGTAAACTTTTCCGCCACCCATGTTTACGGCGACTACCCCCCGCCCGAGGTCCTCCATCTGGCGACTCGCTGGAACGGCGGAGGAAGTTCGCGCGTCTGCTGCCGGCGCAGCGCAAGCCCCCAGCATGAACGCCCCAACCACAAGCCACGCGCCCTTCCGGCTACCGGCCATCGAACACACCTTACTAACGCCCCTGCTGAGTAAGTGTAGACGTCTGCCGATAGGTAACTATTGCCTCCAGACGCTTGCTACAGAGAAGAAGGCAGCACGCACGGTTTGGCCTCGATTTCGACGGAAGCCGCCTTGAGCCCTTCCGCCTGCGCCGCGATCCGAATCTTGCCCTCTTTCCGCAACGTCTGGACGATGGCCAGGCATAGGCCATTGTACGCGCGGTGCTGTGGCACTTGGTAGGAATCGCGGTCCGTGGGATTGCCGTTATCGACGCCGATCAGGCGCCCCTGGCCCTCCACGGCAAACTGAACCAGATTGTCCGCCGTGGGCACCAACACGCCGTTGGCGTCAAGAATCTCCACCTTCACATGCACAACGTCCAAACCGTTGGCCGTCACCGCATTGGGCTCGGCCGACAATCGAATGGCGGCAGCCGCACCGGCGGTGCGAACTTCCTGTGTGCAGACCTCCTTACCGCCCTTGCGCCCCACGGCCTTCAGGACGCCGGGCGCGTAGGGCACGTCCCACGACAGGTGCAGATCGGCGGTCGTGGCGTTCACCCGGGGCCGGGCGTAGCGGTTCCAGCCGCCGGAGGTGCCCTGCCTCGGAAACTCCAACCGCTTTTCGCCCAAGGATTTACCATTCAGGAACAACTCCACGGCGTCGCAGTTGCTGTAGGCCAGCACCGGGATCACCTGCCCCTCGCGGCCGGGCCAGTTCCAATGCGGGAAAACAAAGATCATCGGTTCCGCCGTCCATTGGCTCTTATAGAAGTAGTAGTTGTCCTTCTGGAAACCGCACAGGTCCAGCACGCCGCTGCCGGCGAGCCGGTTCGGCCAGAATGTCTCACCCAGATAGTCGATCCCCGTCCACATGAAGTCCCCGATGACGTAATCGTGCATGGCGACGAACTTCCAGAGCTGCTCCGCCTGGATCATGCCCGTCGTGTAGCTGGGCCGGATCGTCGCCGGGTCGTTGCCCAACGAATAGGAATTGCGGGAACCCCGCGCCGGCGTGCTCTCGGTGCCGACGAACCGCCAGGTCGGGTGGTCGTGCCGGTCGATGCTGTAATAGAGTTCCCGCCGCTCGTGCCACCGATCCACGTAGTTATAGCCTACGATATCCAGCGCTTCGAGGAACGGCAGCGTCGTCGCCCCACCGTCGGCGGCGATGTTGTCGCAGCCCAGGGTCACGGGACGAGTCGGATCTTCCTTGTGACAGATGGCGACCAGCTTCTTCAACGGCCCTTCTCCGCCGGGACGCGGCTGCTCGCGGATTTCGTTGCCCACGCTCCACATCACGACCGATGGATGATTACGGTCGTGCTGGAGCATCGCCGTCAGGTCTTTCTCAGCCCACTCATCGAAGTACTGGTTGTAGCCAAACTTCGTCTTGCCGATCTTCCACTCGTCGAACGCCTCATCCATCACCAGGAGACCCATCCGGTCGCACAGATCGAGGAACTCCGGCGCCGGCGGGTTGTGGCTCGTACGGATGGCATTGCACCCCATCGCCTTGAGCGTCGCCAGCCGACGTTCCCAAACCCCAATCGGCACCGCCGCCCCGACGCACCCCGCCTCGTGGTGCAGGCACACTCCGTTCATCTTCACGCGCGTACCGTTGAGGAGGAAGCCGCGATCCACATCGTATTCGATTTTGCGAATCCCGATGGGCGTCGTGACCTCATCGGTTGCCGCTCCATCGGCGAGAAGAGTCGTGCGCAGCGTGTAGAGCACCGGCGTCTCGACCGACCACAGGCTGGGTGAACCCACCTTCATCGATTGGCCGGACGCGATATCTACCAATTTGCCTTCGACCTTCGCGACTTCCCTGCCCCCGGCGTCCAGAAGCGTCTGGCGAACCATCGCCGTCGCGCTGGAACCCAGGACCTGCGTCCGCACGTTGATGGTCGCAGACTCGGCCGAGACTTCGGGCGTGGTGACGTAGACGCCCCAATGAGCGATGTGAACCGGGTTCGCGACAATCAGCCGTACATGGCGATAGATGCCGGAGCCGCTGTACCAGCGTGAGTTGGGCTGCCTGGAGTTGTCCACGCGCACGGCCAACACATTGCTGCCGCTGACCAGATGCGGCGTCAGGTCATAAGAGAAGCCGATGTACCCGAATGGCCGGGTGCCGAGAAGCTTGCCGTTCAACCAGACGGTGCTGTTCTCATAGATGCCGTCGAATTCAATCCACACAACCCGCCCCGCCGCCGAAGCCGGCAGAGTGAAGTGCTTGCGGTACCAGCCGATGCCGGTGGGCAGGTACCCGCCCCCGCCACCAGTTGGGGCGTTCTGGCTGTAAGGCCCCTCGATGCTCCAATCGTGCGGCACGTTCAATTGCCGCCACTGACCGTCATCGAAGCCGGTTGCCTCCGCGCCCTGAATGTCGCCGAGATTGAAACGCCAGTTGCCATCGAAGTCGAATTGCTGGCGTGTCTGTGCGACTGCCGGCCCGGCGATCAACGCAACCAAGACCCAAATGAATCTCAGCTTCATGGTGTCACACTCCTGTTTGAGGACTGATTACGATTCGCCCCGGCCGCGGGTGATCTTCACACCCACCGTGCGGGCGAAACGCAGGGCGGTCGGTTTCTCGACGGTCACGGTGACGCGGTGAACACGTTCGTCCTTGAGGCAGATGTCCGCGATGCTCTGGGCCAACGCCTCGACCAGGTAAAACTGCGAGCGCTCCGCCATGTCGAGAACACTGTGCTTGATCGCTTTGTAGTCGATGGTGTCGGCGAGATTGTCCGTCCGTCCCGCTTTGCGGAGGTCGGCATAGAGCACGATGTTCGCCACGACGTCCTGCGTGGTGTGCCGCTCCTCTTCGTTGACGCCGACGATGCAGCGGAACTTGAGGTCCCGGATGAGAATTTCGTCCTCAGTCATACATATGCCCCTTCATGTGATACCCGCCATCGACATAGATGACCTGGCCCGTGATGAAACGGCTCCGCAGCAGAAACAGAATCGCCTCGACGACGTCGGAGGGGTCGCCATGTCGATGCAGCGGGTTCGAGGAGGCGAGACTCTCCAGATAGCTCTCGTCCTTGCCCTCGGGAGGCAGGATCAGTCCCGGCGCGACAGCGTTGACGGCAATGCCCGGCGCCAGTTCCAGCGCCAGCATCCGCGTCAGGGAGAGCAGGACGCGTTTGCTGATATGGTAAGAGACGTGCAGCCGGTCGTAGACCGTCACGCGCGTATCCAGCATGTTGATGATGTGCCCGGGCCTCTCCTGCCGGGCCAGCGCCCGGGCGAGGACGAGCGGTGCCACCGCGTGAATCTGCAGGTTGTCGCCTATCGATTGGCCGCTCGCCTGCTGGAGCGTATCCTCGTGGAAGACCGAGGCGTTGTTGATCAGGATGTCAATGGCCCCCGCCTGCGCCAACGCCGTCGGGAAAAGCGTTTCCACCTCCGCCGGCTTCGCGAAGTCGCACTGGACGGGCCAGACGGAAACCCCGGCCTGCCGGATTTCGTCGCACAGGGCCTCCGCGTCCCGGCCGGAGCGGTTGAAGTGAACGACCACATTGCAGCCTTGCCCAGCGAGCGCGAGAGCCACAGCCCTGCCCAGGCGTTTGGCTGCACCGGTGATGAACGCGGTCTTGCCTTTCAGCGACATGTCCGAATTGTCGTTCATTGGCATACATCCGAATTTACTATTTACGAGTTACGAATTACTATTTAACCTCAGATGATGACGAACGCAGACAAAATCGTAATTCGTAAATCGTAATTCGTAAATACAAATGATCCTCATTCCCGCCGACGGCATTCTGGTGATGTATAAGGAGCCCGGCATCAGTTCCCACCGGGTCGTGCTGGAAGTGCGTCATCGCACCGGCTGCAAGGTCGGCCACGCCGGGACGCTCGACCTCTACGCCTGCGGCGTCCTGGTGCTCGGAATCGGCCGGCCCGCGACCAAAACGCTCGGCCAGATCGTCGGCAAGGACAAGGAGTACCTCACCCGCATCCAGCTCGGCTGCCGCAGCACCTCCGACGACCGCGAGGGCATCAAGCAGCCGGTCAACGTCACGACGATTCCCTCCCGCCAGGCCGTCGCCGACGCCCTGACGCAGTTCCAAGGCATCATCACCCAGCGTCCCCCCGCCTTCAGTGCCCTCAAGATCAAGGGCAAGCCCGCCTACAAGTTCGCCCGCGCCCAGCGCCCCGTCGACCTCGACCCCCGCCAGGTCGAGATCATGGAGATCGAGCTGCTCGATTACGCCTGGCCCTTCGCCGACGTCCGTATGGTCACCGGCCCCGGCGTCTATGTCCGCGCCGTCGCGCGCGACTTAGGCGAAGCCCTCGCCACCGGCGCCTACGTCGCCGAACTCGAACGCACCCGCGTCGGACCCTACACCAAGGAGCAGGCCTTCCGACTCGCAGACCTGAAGACTCCCTAACCGCCGGTCACGCAGCCGCATTCGCAGAGGTTTCAGGCGTCAGGCGGCCCGCATCTACGATTTACGATTGATTATTGACTGTTTAAGCCATAATCGTTCACCACGAAGAACACGAAGGACACTCAAAGAGAGAACCCGGAGCATGATCGAGCACTAGAGAAAGACATTGGGACCCATCGAACCGGCCGGAGGCATGCGACGGCTTGCAGCCGTGCGTGATCCGCAGTGTCATGCCCTGGAAGTACAGAGAGGACAGCACGATGAGCAGCGAACAGCCGACACCTCAGACGAAAGGCGTTACGGTGAAGTTACTGGCCACGGTTGACCTGGGCCCTGAGATCGAGGGTATGGCGGGACGCCAACTGCGTTTGCGTCGGGTGACCATCGAGCCGGGAGGCGTCTTCGGCCCGGTGCACGACCAGATAACGTAAGGTATTGTTCGCACATTATACTGGGACGTGAAAAGGGTCCCTTC
>CAYQXM010000180.1:0-7359 GCA_964421295.1 uncultured Pirellulales bacterium | reverse complement strand
CGATGCTGGCCGTGAGCGTCTTCGTGCTTGGGTCGAACTTGCTCCCGGCGACCGGCAGCCACTGGCCGCCCTTCTTCTCCAGGTAGCAGAGCTGCAGCGTGTCGGCATCGAAGCCGGCCAGGTCCTTCGGCTCGTGCCTGATGGAGATGGTCAGGCTCTGCTTGAACTTCTCGATCTTGCTGTCGGTAACAGTGACGTTGTCCTTCACCGGGTACGCGTTGAGCTCGAGCACGTTGACCAGTCCGCTGTTGACGCCCCAGCCGCCGTGGTCGATTACCTCTATCTCGGCTTCCTCCTCCAGTGCCCCGCCGGGGACGTGGAGCTTCACTTTCTGGTTCTCAAAGGCAATGTCGGCATCCTTGTCGGGCCCGACCCGCCCGGTCACCCTGGCCGGAGGCGGCTCTTCGACTTCGCGGGCAGGCAGGGACAGGTCCTCGTCCGTCCGGCTGGCTGTGACCGCAGGCGAGGCGGCCACGTCCCCGCTGCCGGCGGCAAACACGGGACAGGTCTTGTCCATCACCGAGGTGGCCACGATGGCCAGTGAGAGGATGATGCTGAGTGCCGCGCTGAACCAGAAAGCCTTCAGGATACGCCGCAGATGTGCCATGTACCGTTCCCCCCTTTATTCCGCCGTCCCGCTGGACGGCTTTCGCCATCGATACGCGCGCATGGTCGCGGCCAGGCAGTCCTGGCGCGAATCGCTCGAAGGTTGCGAACCGATGTAATGGTACGTGGCGGTAGAGCCCGTCGGTTCGGCCCCACGTGTCCACCTATGATGGACGATGGTAGTGGACGTACCTCGTGGGCGATCCCCCCAACTTCAGGATACAGAAGGCGGCGCCGGAGGCGCATCAGGGGATTGCGCCCCCCCCCGTACGTGGAAACACGTAGTGCCGGCAGCAACCGCTGTGGGTCCGGCAGCCTCATCTGTGCGGAGGAACAGGACCAGGTTTGACGTCCGGCAAATGGCCTCCTATGCTATTGCCGGGGCCGAAGGCGATGCCGGGCGCAGCAGGAGGCGGCAGAGTCGCCAGCGGTCAGGCACATCTGAGGGCAGCGGGGGGATCATCAGGAACACATTCGGTTGCCGATTCGCCGCGGTGTGGCGCCCGGGACCCGTCTTGTAGCGGTAGTTTGCAGGTCAATGGTGAAGGAGAATACGATGAACAAGGAACGCCAGTTCCCGCTAGGAGTCTGTCCCCGTAATCCGGCGCCGTGCCTGCTGGCGCGCGGTATGGCGTATCAGGCAGCCCAGAACGGACCTCCGTACGCCCGGTTGTCTGTGCCGCGGTTCCCTGGGGACCGCGTGCCCAGGGCAGGCTCTTGGACTCCTGCCGAGCCTCGTTGCCGGGCTCTATACAGCTTGAGCAGGTTGTGTCCGGTGCAGATGAGCTGCCATTCGCCGGTCACCTTGTCCAGTCCGCGCAGCGAGAACTGCCTGAACCCTCGCCCTTGCTTGATTTGGCCGAATACGGGCTCCGGCAACTCCTTTCTCAGGGCGTAGCACCTGCGCCCTCTCTTCGTCCTCAGCTTCCGTCGCATCCGGTCCGCTGTGGAGAGTCCCCGCGGTATCCGGCCGCGAGGAGCCGGCGGCTCGGCATAGCCATGGCGCATCTGGCCCGGCGGCATGTAGACATCGATGCCCAGGTTGGTCAGGTTCTCGACGGCAGTCCCGGAGAAGTACCCGGCGTCGGCGGACATCTGTCGTGGCATCTGCCCTGTGTTGGCTTGCACTTCCTCCATCATGGGCTCTGCCTGTCTGTTGTCTGACGGTTCATTGGTCACCGCAGCGGCCACTATCACCTGATTGGCACTGTCCACCGCCGCCTGAGCATTGTAGGCCTGGATGAAATTCCGACCCCCGGAGGTCGGCATGATGTGCGACTCGGGATCGGTGAAGTTGCGCTGTGCTTTGTCGTCAGGCACCCCAGGCCCCTTCCGTTTGCGCGAGTTGGGCTCTTCAGCGTCCTGGCGAGCTTCCTCCTCCAGGGCTTCCATGGCCTCCCTGATCTTCTTCAACCGGCTCTCCCTGAAGGCCAGTTCCCGGGGGATCTCATCCCCTCTCTTGTCGGGGCCATACTCCCGGTCTTCCTCTTCGTCGACTTGCTGGGCTCGCTTCAGGAGTTCCTTCACCTCACGTTCCAGACGATCTTCATCCTTCTTCATCCGGCCGTAGCTCATGGCCTTGTGCTTGGAGGCATTGGCCTTCACCTTCGTCCCATCCAGAGAGACATGGCCCAGCTTGACCAGCCCCGCCTCCTGGCATACCCTCAGCACCTGCACAAACAGGCCGGCCAGAGCCCGGAGATGGTCCTGGCGAAAGTCCGAGATGGTGCGGAAGTCAGGGGTGTTGTTGGCTGCCAGTATCCGGAAGGCGACGTCCTCCTCCAGCCTCTTGGCGATCTTCCGGGAAGACGGGATGCCGACGCAGTAGGCATATAGCAGCACCTTGACCATCATCACCGGATGGTAGGGAGGGTATCCCCGCTCCTCACGGGTGTAGCGCCGCATAATCACCGACAGATCGAGCTGGTCGACCACTTCCGACAGAAAGAACACCAGATGGTCGTCGGGCAACCAGTCGCGCATTGATACCGGCATCAGGAACCCCTGGTCGGGCTGATAGGGGCGGAAGGTCTTGCTCACGGGAGCCTCCTCGGTCAGAGTTGACCCCCATTATATCGTCTATGCTCGCCCAGCGCGATTACTCGGACAGACTCCTAGTGCTGGTTGCACTGACCATCCTAGCGTTGATGTTGGCGATCATAGCCGGTTCGGGTACGGCTCTGGGAGGGTCCGGCGGCCCTTCCCATTCAGCCGCCTGCCGCTGTTGGGCGAAGGGGGTGAGAGACGACATAGCCAGTGGCAGCGGCAGGGCGTTCGCTACCAGTGTGGCTCCAACTGTGCCGCCGGCAGTGGCCACTGGCTATGCCGATAGGATCACTGCCACCTCTGCCCAGGTGAATGGCAGGCTGACCTCGCTGGGCAGCGCCAGCAGCGTGACGGTGTCCTTTGTCTGGGGGACTGCTCAGGGCGGGCCCTATACGGATGAGACCTCCGGTGTCGTCCAGACGGCCAGCGTGGCCTTCCAGTTTGAATTGAGCGGTCTGGCATCCGGGACCACATTCTACTACCAGGCGAAGGCTGAGGGGGACGGGACCGCCTACGGCGAGGAGCAGAGCTTCACCACCGGCTCCCCCGGGGGTGGGGTACCGGTAGTCGAGGGATTGGCCGCAGACAGCGGCCGTCGCGGTGAGGCTTTGACCGTCACAATAACCGGGTTCAACCTCAAGGGGGCCACCGCCGTGAGCTTCGGGGCCGGAGTCACCATCAAGGAGTTCAGGGCGGTGAGTGACACCGAAATGATGGTGAAGATAACCATTGGACGAGAGGCAGAGCTCGGCGCTCGGGATTTCACGGTGACCACGCCTCTGGGGACGGCTACAAGCCCGGGCGGGTTCACCGTAAACGAAGCCGCAAGCTGGGCGCACCTGTGGATCTACCTGGCGGTGGCGCTGGGCTGTGTGGTGGGGTTGGGAGTAGTGGCGATGCTCGCTATCCGGCAGCGGCGCCGGCCGGCAGCCTGACAGTCGGTGGGCGCCCACCGACGCTCCAAAACGCCATGTCACCGGCTAACATGCCGCTGTACCGGGAAATGACCCCTCCGCAAGGATTTCCTTTTGGGCGTATCGCATCCTTGTCGCGAGTCTGGAATGGTTCTTATAATGGTCGGACCTGCGACAAATGGAGACCCCGGTTTGTCACCGGTGTGTACATACATCTCGAAGAGGAAGTGAGGGCCGAGGCGAATGAACCTTGACGACTACGAGAAGAAGTACTACTCGGTGTACAAGGCTTTTGCCGAGGCAGTCCGCTTTATCTTGGAGCAGGCGCTGCTGGCTGCCAAAGATTTGCCCCGTCCTCATGCCATTCAGTGCCGTGCCAAGGACATGGGAAGCGTTTGGCGTCGCCTTGACGAGGCTGGCAAACTGGACACACAGACACTCGAGCTTGAACGGCGCGATTTCGCGGGTGCCCGGCTGATCTTCTTCACGAATAATGACGTAGACAGGTTCCTAGCATCGTCACTGATACGCGACAATTTCGAGATCGAGGAGGACTCAACAAGGATTTTCCACCCTACCTTGGAGAACAAGGAAGCCCGATACCGCGCCATCCACTATACGGTTCGGCTTCGCGAGGATCGTGTACGCCTTGCCGAGTATGCGAGCTTCGCCGGTCTGCGTTGCGAGATTCAGGTCCAGACCATACTGAATCATGCTTGGTCCGAGACCTCCCACGATATTCTCTACAAGAATCGGCTGGGAGGCTATGGGGAACGAGCCATGAAGAACATCACCCGCCGATTCGAGCGCATAATGGATGACTACTTGATGCCGGCTGGCTACGAGATTCAGATGGCGCAGCGGGAATATGAGAGGGTTCTCCGTGGCAAGGATCTGTACGAGCGGGACATCGCCACCTTGCTCGATAACGCCCAGAACAACAACGAGCGATACGAGATCTTGTCAGGACTGAAGGACTATGCTATCCCGAATTACGACGACCTGTCAGCAGCCTACGAGGGATTGAAGGCTCCACTGTTGAGAGCGGTCGAGGTTGCACGTGTCACCAAGCCGGTTCCGATAGAAACGACGTATGGGAAAATGGAAGGGTTCAAGCCCGAAGTCATAACGAAGCTCGTCGTGGAAATCGTTGGGAACCTGCGATACGTTGACGCAGTTGGAACGCTGCAGCTGCTTATCGACATCTATCGCGGCGAGGCAGACCGTACCGCTCGCGAGCAGATAGTGAACACGGCTAGAAGCCTCTGCGAGTACAATATCGATGCCTACAGACGGGTAGGCCCGATGCTCCAGATAGATTTGCTGGACCACCTCTCCGGTATTGGCCATTCGGAGTTGGATGCTGTTCAACCCATCGCCCTTACCGTTTGGTCTGAAGCACTTCGTCTAGAAATCACCGGCAGGCAGTGGAAGGGAGACACCCTCACCTTGGGTACATGGACCATGCCGGTATCGAATGAGCTGATGGACGTTCGCGGCAGGGCAATCAGTGCGCTTCTTGCATGCTACGACCGATGTACCAACGATGAGGGGAGGCGGGAAGTCCTTGCAGCTCTCGCGGCGGGGACACGCATTGCAGTCCGGGCCAAGTCCAATGACCTCCTGTCTACGACGCTCAAGGATGCCACGGCGGTCGCACGTTTCGTGACGGGGCGAAGTAGTGGCACGAGTTACGAGTTGCTTCAGCATCTAGAGCAGAGGTTCCTCTACGACTACCGTTGTGCGAAAGACCTAGTCGATGACCCTGAAGATTCGCACCATTGTCGGACCGAGGCGGCCATCTTGGTAAATGCCATCGTTGAATTTCGCGATAGAATCAATGCTGACGAGCGGTTCGTCAGGTACAAGGTCCTGGTAGGATTTGAATCCGTCTACCCCAAGCAGTGGACGGAGAAGGAGTTCGACTATCAAGGGTCCAACGAGTATCGGCGCCTGGAAGCGCGGCGCTACATCGATGAGATAAGGGTGGAGAATGAGGATGATTGGTACGATCTGATTGCCCGCTGCGCGGAAACCAAATCGGACGATATGGCCACGTTTCCAGTGTTCAACGAATTCCTTGGCAATCTGGGGGTGCACCAGCCCGAAGTTGCGGAGCGATTCTTGTCAAGGGCCTCGGATGGCATAGTACGTTTTCTTGCAGCCTTTCTCAACGGCTTGGTGATCAGTGGCCGACCCGACATCTACGAGCGGGTCTTGGAGAGGGAGCTTGACTCTTGCCGGAACATCATTGGCGTGGTGCGTCACCTTCGTTATTCGGACGTGAGAAGGCCCGGCATTCCAGCGCGTCTGCTAGACCAAGCGATTGACAGAGCGGATCCAATAGCCGTTGCGGAGTGTTTACTTCTTGCCCTGGAGCATTGGGGGACCGGGAGGATCACCGATGCTGACACGCTCGTATACAATGCCCTCACCTTCTTGAATGAGAGGAAGGATACACGCTGGGTCCTGTGGGCGTGGTCTCTACCGTCGCTAAAGTTCTATGATGAACTGACTCCGGAGAGGGGTGCGCTGATGCTACAGAATCTTGGCTACCTTCCTGAAGTGGGCTTTCAGGCAGAGGAGATATTGGCTCGGCTGGCCAGGAACAAGGCCGAGGCCGTGTGGGACTACTTTGGATTGAGAATCGCCAGGGAGGCTCAGCGTGGTGAAGACGGAGGGCGTTACCAGGCAGTACCGTTCCACCTTCACAGCCTGCAAAAGGAACTCTCGAAGGATCCGCAACTCGCTATCCGCGTGGGACTCTCGTGGTTCACTGGGGATCAAAGGTTGTTCCGGTTTCGAGGAGGGCTGTTTCTGAGCAATGTGTTCCCCAATTGTACTCCTGCGTTCAGCGCGGCTCTGGTTGACTTGGTGAGGGCAGGCGGCGATGTCGAGGCAGATTTCGCGCTGGCGATCATCCAGAATTACAAGGGCGGGAGTTCCATTCACCCTGTGTTGAAGGAGGTCGTATCGCAATTCCCCGACGATGCTGGCAAACTGGCCGAAGTTCGCGTCGCTTTGGACAGTGCCGGCATTGTTGAGGGTGATCTTGGTTTTGTGTTGGCGCTACGGGCGAGGAAGGGACTCTTAGCGGAATGGCTGGCTGACGAACGCGCAGTGGTCAGGGAGTTCGCCGAGAAGCATATCGCAGAGATCGATGTATTGATCGCGTCGGAACAGCGCCGCGCAGAAGCTGAGAGGGAAATGCGGGACAGAAGTCATGACGGAGCGGACTTCGAACCATCTCCTTAGGCATGCCGACAGGATCACGGATAACGGCCTGGTCCTCTGTCTCCTTCGCACGAATTCTTCTGACGGTCGCCAACTCAGGTTCCGCGGGCGACGACGATGCCACACCTCCATCAACCAATGACAGCCGCGTGTGCTATCATGGCACGAGATGACTGACACTGGTTTGAGGTATAGGACTGCCATCACCACGATGGAACACCCTCTTCTAGCGATTGATCTCGGCTACTCCCACGATCAGCGGTCCTGCGGAGTCATGTGTTCAGGAATGACGGAGCCAGCTAGGCTGACGTTCGGGGAAGCAGTCCGGGAAACCATCAGCCTAGTGAGCCAACATGAACCACTGATCTTGGTCCTTGAGGCGGTGTTGTCCACTTATCACGACGGGCGTGGGAATCCTGAGATACGAGGACTCTTTGAGAAGGGGAGAGGATGGTACCATGGGCCCGGGGTAGCGACCTACGCCGCCGCAGTCCGGTTCTTGACCCTAGGAGCCTGTCCCCGTAATCTCGCGCCGTGCTTGCCGGCGCGCGGTATGGCG
>CAYQXM010000179.1:0-7409 GCA_964421295.1 uncultured Pirellulales bacterium | reverse complement strand
CGTGAAGACCCATGCGATGACGTAAAGCTGCCCACGCCGGAATTCATAGGAATATGGGAGGAATTGCCCAATCCCAGTTTTAACAGTAACGAATTCGTTACCTTTAGAAGTCAAGCCGGCCTGAATAGTTTCAATCTGACGCCGCAGCCGACCGCCTCCGCAAGCTGAACCAAATCGCCATCCAGCAGATGAGACTCCTGGTCGACGACACCTGGGTCAAACGCCTCGACGCGGGAGCCACGTGATTGCGCCGCCCAGGCTGGAGGCCGGAGCAATTGGACGGTAGACGCGACAGCCAACTTAGAACTCAGGACTCAGAACTTAGGACTCTGGCCCCGCCGGCCTGTCTCTTGTCACGTGTCCCTTATCACTTCGCCTCAGTGTTTCAGATTTCGTTTGGCTGATTTCTCCCAACCGGGAGTCATTATACCCCCGCCGGAGCGGTCAACAAGAGAAACTCATGCTAAATAGGGACAGACCCTATTTTCAGTGATACGCCTTCAATCAATTTGCGCATCTTTTTGCTTCCAGCAAACACCTCTACAATTGTCGGCACTACGTAGAAATTTCGCAACATAAGGCTAGCGGGTTGCGCGCACATTCCGAGATTTCTCAGATTTTTTCTAGTGTTGGCCGGACAAGGACTTAGGTTTCTACATATGTAGTAATTATGCACGATTTCTAGCAACATAAGGCTAGCGCGGGCCCATATATGGAGGACCACATAGGGGCCCGAGTGTTGAGTTTTTAGTGTTCACTTTTGAGTTGAATTATGAGTCAAGAGATGTGCGACAAGATGGGTTCGGTTGCGACGACAACTCAAAACTCGGAACTCAAAACTCAGAACCGGCCGCAGCGGAGTTGCGGGCAATGTGAGGGTGCCGTGCAGGTGATTGGGGGGCGGGGGGACGAGTGGGTTTGTGCGAGCTATCCGGATCGTGAGGGGCAGTTGACGCTCGTCGCGTCGGCGGAGGCCGGCGCAGGGGATGTGGCGACTCGGTGCCGGTGCTTTCGGGCACGGCGGTGGTCGAAACGGACGGACGAATTGACGGCGGACCGGATGACTCGCTTCATCAGCCTGGCGGGGGGATTGTTCGCCATCGTCGATGCGGCGGACTATGAGTGGCTCAACCGGTACCGGTGGCACGCGCGGGGCGGGCCGACGGGATATGCGTCCACAACCATTGACCACAGAGTGGTCTTCATGCACCGCCTCATCATGAACCCGGCGGAGGGGTACGTCGTGGATCACAAGAACGGCAACAGACACGACAACCGGCGTTCCAATCTCCGCGAGTGCACGCAGAGCGAGAACCGGCAGAACAGCCGGAAGTCGCGTGGGACATCGAGGTTCAAAGGCGTCTTCTGGAACACCCGGCGGGGGAAATGGTCCGCCGTCATTTCGTGCCGGGGCAAGACGATTTATCTCGGCTCTTTCGACGATGAAACCGAAGCGGCACGCGCATACGATCGCAAGGCGAGGGAATTGTTCGGCGCGTTTGCCTGCCCGAACTTCCCGGATGACAAGAGAATCGTCCATCTGAGTGGAAGCACCACCGTTCACAGCCATGCGCGGGCCCAACTCACGGTCACGAGAGGACGTCCTCACGGCAAATCCGAAATCCGAATCTCGAAGTCCGAAACAAATTCAAATGTTCGAAACCCGCAACCTGAAACGCCGGCGAGGACAATACGCCGATTCTGGTCATTAAGTCATTTGAGTTTTGGTCATTGTTTCGAATTTCGTACTTCGTGCTTCGGGTTTCCGCCGTGGCCGCGGGCGACCGGCCCACCCGGGGCGGCGGCGACGGTTCTCTGACAACTGAATAGGGGGTTTCCGCCGGGGCGGAGGTCGTATATAATCGCGATCCGGACGGCAGGGTGTGTAAAGCGTGTTCAGGAGTGTCTTGCAGAACGGAGCGTTTTCTGTCACCCCCGTGCAGGCCGGGGCCAGGATCGTTCGCTAAGTGGCTGGATTCCCGCCTTCGCGGGAATGACAGAGTTGGAGCCATGATGCCGAACTCCATTCTGATAAGACCTCGACGTATGGATTTTATTGCGATTCAGTGAGAGAGTCAGGATTGATTAAGACGGGAAATTGGGTCATCCTGGTCCGGTGTTGCGTGGCGGTGGGCGTGTTGTGCTCGCTGTCCGGCTGCTCGAAGCCCAAACGCTCGGCGGTCGATATCTATCTCGATGCCGTCGTCTTTCGCGAGCTGGGCCAGAACGATCTGGCGATCAAGACACTGAAAGAAGCCATCGCCGCCGATCCGGCGTTCGCGGACGCCCATGCGGAGCTGGGCAAGACATACTACGCGACCGGGGACTACAATGCGGCGGTCAAGGCGTTCACGAAGGCGGTGCAGCTCGAGAACTGGTCCTTCGAGGGCCTCTACGGGCTGGCGCAATCCTACGAGAAGCTGGGCAAACTGCCGGAGGCGGCGGAGGTGTACGCCCGGGCGGCCGAGGTCGACGCCAAGAGCTTCGACGCGCAGATGCAGGCGGCCCGGTGCTTTCTGGCGACGGGGCAACCCCTGCGGGCGATGGCGCATTGCGAGGCGGCCCGGCAGATCAACGATACGTCCGTCGAGGTGATGCTCCTGTTCGGGCGGATTTGCGAGGCGCAAAGGGACTACAAGGAGGCGGTGGCGGTTTACGAGCACGTGTTCGCCCTCGAGCCGAACGATCCGAATGTGATGGCGGCGCTGGGACGGGGGTATCTGCGGGCCGGCAGGTACGACCAGGCCAGGGGCGTGCTGACGAATCTGCTGAAGATCGAGCCCAGGCGGGCGGAGGCACTGCGCGATCTGGGATACTGCCAGGTCAAGCTGGGCCGCCTCGACGAAGCGATTGCGGCGTACGGACGAGCCATCGAGCTGGACGAACGAGACTGGCAAGCTCACAACGGTCTGGGCGTGGCCTACAACATGAAGGCCGATGCCGGGGAACGCAAGTTCCAGGCGATGGCCTTAGGCGAGTGGCGGCGCTCGCTGGCGATCCATCCGGATCAGCCCAAGCGTGCCGTGCTGGAGCGGCTGATCCGTGGCAGCTCCGATCCGAAAGACCTTTCGCTGGGAGATCCGAACGCATGACGGAAGACGAAAGACAGAGGACAGAGAGCAGGGGACAGAAGGCAGAGAACCCAGGTCAACCGACCGCTCCGGCGGCGGTCTGTTCTGCGTCGTCCATCGCCTGTCGCCTGACCGCGCTGCGGGAGGCCCTGCCGGACCGGACGGCGCACCTGATCTTCTGGTCGATTGCGGTGGTCGGCCTGGTGGCGGATTTGTGGGCCAAAGCGGCCGTGTTTGCGTCGCTGCGGATCGGCGAGATCCTGCCGATCATCGACGGCATTCTCACCTTCCGGCCGGTGCTCAACGACGGGGCCGCGTTCGGCATCGCCTCGGGCCGGCAACCTCTACTGGTCGGCGTGTCACTCGTGGCCACCGTGGTCATTATCTCGATCTTCCTGTTCGGCGGCATGCGTCGGCGCCTCGCCCAAGTGGCGCTGGGACTATTCGTGGCGGGGGTATGCGGCAATCTATGGGATCGGCTCTTCAACGACGGCTGTGTGCGTGACTTCGTTGACGTGGTCTACTGGCCCGGCCGGCATTGGAACACTTTTAATTTTGCGGATGCGCTGCTGTGTGCGGCCGTGGGGCTGCTGGCCCTGACGTCGCTCTTCACTCCCGCAGCGCCTTCTCAAACACCTGCTCCGCCACATAAATCGGAGCCTTGATCGCGGCACAGAGCGCGATCGCGTCGGAGGGGCGGGAATCCACCGTGACCTCCCGGCCGTCGATGCTAAGATGAATCTTGGCGAAGAACGTCCGGTTGCGGAGGTCGTCGATCACGATGCGGTCGACCTGAGCGCCCAGGCCTTCGATGACGCTGGCCAGCAGGTCGTGCGTCATCGGGCGGGGGGGCGTGATGCCCTTGAGACGCCGGTCGATGGCGAAGATTTCGACGATGCCGATCACGATCGGGAACGCGCGCATGCCGTGCCGCTCCTTCAGGAAGATCACCTGTTGCTCGGACGTTTCGTTAATGATGATCTTGTTCAATTCGACTTCCACGTCCATAAGCGTCCCCCTTCGCTGATCACGCGCCGATCTCGGCGAGGTGTTTTTCGATGGCCTGGAGCTGCTCCTGGAACTGGGCCAGGCGTTCGCGGGCCTGTGCGACGACTTCGGGCTTGGCGCGGCTGACGAAATTCTCGTTGCCGAGCTTGGCTTCGACGCCCTTCTTGGCCTGTTCGATTTCCTGCTTCTGCTTCTGGAGCCGCTGGCGTTCGGCCTGCCGATCGACGACGTCATGGATGTAGATCTGGACATCTTCTACAATGGCGGTCGCGGCGTTGTTCGGTTTCGGCAGGTCGGCCGCGGCGTGGAACTCGCTCAAAGCCGCGAGCTGGCAGACCAGGCCCCTGTGAGCGTTGAGCACCTCCGCCACCGGCTGCGGGGCGCCGGCAGAGGCCTTCAGAGACTCGCCGGGCGCCTTATTATACTTGCTGCGGATATCCCGGACGGCGCGGATCACATCTTGAACAAGACTAATCTGCTCTTCAACCATCGGATTGGCCATGCCGTCGAGCGAGCGCGGCCACGGCGCAACCACGACGGCCGTAGTCTTCTCCGCGTCGGCGCTGTCCTTGAGCCCGCGGACGGGAGCGATCTCGTTGAGCTTCTGGTAGATGCCCTCGGTGATGAAGGGCACGAAGGGGTGCAGCAGCCGCAGGGCACAATCGAGCGTGAAGGCCAGGACGTTCTGGGCGATGGGCTTCTGGGCCGGGTCGCGCATGCGTGACTTGGCCCATTCCAGGTACCAGTCGCACAAATCGTTCCAGAAGAAGCGATAGAGCACGGCCAGGGGCTCGCTGAATTTGAAATCCTCCAACTGGCTCGTGACTTCAGCTATCGTGGCGGCCAGACGCGAGAGGATCCACCTGTCCGTGACATCCATCCGCTCGGCGTCGAAGGCGTTCGGGTCGACGCCTTCGAGGTTCATCATCGCGAACCGCGACGCGTTCCAGAGCTTATTGCAGAAGTTGCGGCCGATGTCGAACTTGGGCGAAGTGTTGACCTGCCGCCCGTCCGGCAGCGTCATCGGCGCCACCGGCATGCGGATGTCCTGCGTATCCGTCGTCATGCTGGCCAGCGTAAACCGCATCGCGTCCGCCCCGTGACTGTCGATCGCGATCAGCGGATCGATGCCGTTGCCCAGGCTTTTCGACATTTTCCGGCCTTCGCCGTCCTGGATCATGGCGTGAATATATACGTCACTGAAGGGGATGTCCCCCGCACAGTACTGGCCCATCATGACCATGCGCGAGACCCAGAGCGTGATGATCTCCCGGGCCGTGCAGAGGACGTTGCCCGGATAGAACGTCCGCATCTCGGGCGTCGCCTCGGGCCAGCCCATCGTGCTGAACGGCCACAGCGCGGAGCTGAACCACGTGTCCAGCACGTCGGAGTCGCGTTTCCAGCCCTCTTTCTCCAGTTGTCTCTCCGTATCGCCATTTCCCGGAGCCACACAGGCATAGGTCACAGTCCCGGCGTCGGACGATCCCGACTGAATGGCAACGCCGGTGGAAGCGATCTTCTGCGTGCCTGCCTTCGACCACACGGGAATCCGGTGGCCCCACCAGAGTTGGCGGCTGATCGGCCAGTCCCGCAGGTTTTCGAGCCAGGTCTGATAGGTCTTGGCGTAACGTTCAGGGATGAAGCGGAGGCGGCCATCGAGCAAGGGTTTCAGGGCCAAGCCGGCCAGGGAGTTGATGGGGACATCAGTCCCTGCGATCCTGCCACTGCCGACCTTGGCGGCCAGGTGTTCGATGGGCTTCTTCACGGCAACATACCACTGGTCGGAAAGATAGGGTTCGATGGGGACATGGCTGCGGTAGCTGTGACCGACTTCGTGGCTGTAATCGCGGATCTCTTCGAGCAGGCCTTCTTCGCGGAACCACTCGACGATGGCTTCGCGGGCCTCGAAGCGGTCCATACCCACGAGGTTCTGCGCCTCGGGAGTGGTGGCGTCGGTCCAGCCGTGCTTGTCGCTGATCGAGCCATCGGGGGCCATGATGTTGATGACCTCCAGGCCGTGACGTTGGCCGATCTGCCAGTCGTCCGGATCGTGCGCGGGCGTGACTTTCAGAAAACCGGTCGAGAACCGGGCCTTCTCATCCTCGCTCCCAGGGTTCGGCAGAACGACGTGCTCGTCGGCGATGATCGGGATGAGTCGTCCGACGATCGGCAGGCAGACCTTTTTGCCCACAAGCGCCTTGGCCCGTGGGTCGGAAGGATTCATGGCCACCGCCGTATCACCCAGCATCGTCTCCGGCCGGGTTGTGGCGACCGTGACGTGCTCGATGCGCTTGCCCTCGATCACGACGGGCTCGGTGAGCGGATATCGCAGGTACCAGAAGTGCCCGCGAATGGTCTCATGCTCGACTTCATCGTCGGCCAGAACGGTCTGCGTGGCCGGGTCCCAGTTGACCAGGCGCTTGCCGCGATAGATCAGACCGTCCTGGAACAGCCGGAAGAAGGTCTCGCGCACCGCCTTGGCGCAGACCTCGTCCATCGTGAAGCGGGTGCGCTGCCAGTCGCAGGAGCAGCCCATGGCCCGGAGCTGGCCGAGAATCGTGGCTTCGTACTCATCCTTCCACGCCTGGACGCGCCCGACGAATTCCTCCCGGGCGAAGTCCGTGCGCCGCTTGCCTTCCTCGGCGAGGATACGCTTTTCGACGACCGTCTGCGTCGCGATCCCCGCGTGGTCCGTCCCCGGCATCCAGAGCGTCTTACGCTGCTGCATGCGGCGGAAGCGAATCAGAACGTCCTGCAGCGTATTGTTCAGAGCGTGACCCAGGTGCAAGGCCGCCGTCACGTTGGGGGGCGGTATCACGATCGTGTAAGCCTGCTGCTGATTGCCGCCGGCGTCCGGGTGAAAGTAGGGCTGTGACATCCACAACGCATTGACTTGCTTTTCGACGGTCTGCGGATCGTAGACCTTAGCCAGTTGCTCTGTCATGACGTTCCCGAGTCCAAGTTCAGTCAAAAAGAAATCCGGCAGACGCTCGCCTGCCGGACTTCATGTTAATCTGTAGAAACCTGCGTGTAAAGGACTTGTTAATCGAGGTTCATCGTCATGAGGAACTCGGCGTTGCTCTTGGTCTTGCCCAGGCGACTCTTGAGCAGCTCGACGGCCTCGACGGGGTTGAGGTCGCTGAGGACGCGACGGAGCCGGTAAACGAGTTCCAGCTCCTTCGGGTCAAGCAGCAGTTCCTCGCGGCGCGTGCCGCTGCGGCTGATGTCGATCGCGGGCCACACCCGCCGATCGACCAGACGCCGATCCAGGTGCAGTTCGCAGTTGCCCGTTGCTTTGAATTCCTCGAAAATGACTTCATCCATCTTCGA
>CAYQXM010000178.1:0-7410 GCA_964421295.1 uncultured Pirellulales bacterium | reverse complement strand
GATGGGCGAGGCCATCGCCACCGTCACGGTGGACATCGTGCCGCAGGAGTTCGAAGCCGCGGCACAGCAGGCGGCCGACGAATGCCCCGTCGAGGCGATCATCATTGAGTGAGTTTGATGTGTGAAGTGTGAAGTTTGAAGTTGAACTTCAACCATCAAACCTCACACTTCAAACCTATCTTACGGTCTTGTCACGCAGCGGGGGTCCATGAACTGCAGGAGGTAGTCGGGCCCGCCGGCCTTGGTGCCCGCGCCGGACATCTTGAAACCGCCGAACGGCTGCACCTTCACCAGGGCGCCGACGCACGGACGATTCAGATAGAGATTACCCACGCGGAACTGCTGCACGGCCTTGTCGAGGTGCGCCTGATTCTTGCTGAAGACCGCGCCGGTCAGGGCGAAACGGGTGCTGTTGGCCCAATCGAGCGCCTCTTCGAAGTCCTTCGCCCGCATGATCGACAGGACGGGACCGAAGACTTCTTCCTGGCCCAACTGGCTCTGCGGCGTGATCCCTTCGACGAGCGTCATCGGGACATAGCAGCCGGTCCTGGGGACATCGCTCTTGTACAGGATCTTGCCTTCCTTCTCGGCCAGCTTGACATACTCCAGGATCTTCTTCTGGGCCTTCTGGTCGATGACGGCGCCCATGTAGTACTGCGGGTCCTCGGCGGGACCGACCTTCAGTTTGCGCGCCGCCTCGACGAGCTGGGGCACGAAGCGGTCGTACGCTTTGTCCACGACGATCAGCCGGGAGCAGGCGGAGCACTTCTGGCCCTGGTACCCGAACGCGGAGTAGAGCACGTCGTTGATGGCTTTGTCGAAGTCGAAGTCTTCGTCGATGATGATGCCGTTCTTGCCGCCCATTTCGCAGACGACATTCTTGACGTACGTCTGGCCTTCGCCCGTGCGGCCGGCCCGCTCAATGATGCGCAGGCCGACGTCCATCGAGCCGGTGAAGGCGATGACGCTGACCTTGGGGCTGTCGATGAGGTAGTCCCCGATCACGGAGCCCGGGCCGGGGACGTAGTTGAACACGCCGTCCGGCAGGCCCACTTCGCGGAAGACCTCGACGAGGTGATGGCCCACGACGGAGGACTGGCTGGACGGCTTGTAGACCACCGTGTCACCGGCAACGATTGCCGCGGAGGCCATGCCCGCGCTGATGGCCAGCGGGAAGTTCCACGGCGCCACGACGACGGCCACGCCCTTGGGCTGGTAGAAGTAGAAGTTCTTCTCCGTGGCGTAACCGCCCATGTCCTGGGGCACGCTCAGCCGGATCATCTCGCGGGCGTTATACTCCAGGAAGTCGATGGCTTCGCACACGTCGTTGTAGGCCTGGGCCCATTGCTTGCCTTCTTCCAGAACCTGCCACGCCGAGTACTCTACGAGCCGGCTCCGGAACACCGCAGCGGCTTTCACCAGGTACTGGGCCCGCTCGGCCGGGGGGGTGTCACGCCATGTCACCAGTGCCTTCTCCGCCGCGGTGAGCGCCAGTTCGGCCTCTTTCACCCCGGCCTGGCAGACCCTGCCGATCACTTCGTTCGGATTCGCGGGATTCGTCGAGTTCAGCGTCTGGTCGGTCGTGATTTCCCGGCCGTTGATGTAGAGGGGGTAGACTTTCCCGAGTTGGGCCCGGACCTTGGCGATCGCCAGCGGGAAGGCCTCCCGCATCTTCGGATCGTCCACACCGGGGAAAATGCGTTCATTCTTGAAAGGGGGAAGACTCCGCCCGGCGGCGCTGCCTTGGGTTTTGTGCGTGACCATTTCCAGCGTGCTCCTTGATTGACTCGATGTTGCTTTCGTCGTGGTTTTCTTCATAGCGGTGCTCCTTGCGCAGCGGCGGCCGCGTCAGCCGGCGGACAGTTCCCGGCTGCGTTCCGCGGCCCGGCGCAGGGCGACGGACACCATGTCACTGAATCCGCGTGCTTCGAATATCTTGAAGGCGGCCTCGGTCGTGCCGTTGGGCGTGGCCACGCGGGCACTGAGCTGCGCCGGCGTTTCGCCCGTCTTGGCCGCTTTTTCCGCGAGCATGGCGGCGCCCTTGGCCGTCTGGATGACCATGGGCCAGGCGTCGTCTTCCGAGAGCCCCAGCTCGACCGCCGCCTTGATCATTTCCTGCATCATGAGGAAGAAGTAGGCGGGGCCCGAGCCGCTGACCGAGGTGACGGGGTCCAGCAGGTCCTCGTTGTCCACGACGAACACCTTGCCGACGGACAGGAAGATCAGCCGACCCTTCTCGACTTTGGACTTGGCCTTGGTGTTGGCGAATAGGGCCGTGGTGGCTTCACCCACCCAGGCCGGCATATTGGGCATCACGCGCACGATGGCGACATCGCCCAGCACGGAAGCGATCCGCGAAGTCTTGATCCCGGCGGCGATGGAGATGACCAGGGCATCCTCGGTGAGCCGGCCCTTGATGCTCTCGAGCGCGGCCTTCATGACCTGCGGCTTGACGCTCAGCACCAGCACGTCCACCTGCGCGGCCAGCTCGCCATTGTCCGCGGCGATGCGAACGCCGTAATGCTCGCGCAGGTACTCCAGCCGGTCCTGCCGGACATCAGCGGCGTACACCTGTCCCGGCCGATACACCCCGGCCTTGAGGACGCCATTGATCATCGCCTCCGCCATGTTCCCGCTGCCGATGAACCCGATTGTTTCCACCTTGTTCTCCTTCAGTGCAGTTTCAAGTTTCAAGTGTGAAGTGTAAAGAGCACTTCACACTTCCGACCTTAAGCTTGAAACTTCCGGCTACAGCTTACCGCTTCTCGCCCGCAAAAGCAACGGTCAAGGAAGGTCGAGGGTTGAAGTCAACCCCAAGCACGAAGCTCGAAATCCGAAACAAACCCGAATGACCAAAGCTCCAAACTGAAAAGCAAGGCTATCGCCTTCGCCAGCGTTTCGGTCATTGGGATTTCGGATTTGTTTCGGATTTCGACATGCGAATTTCGAATTTGCGTAGAGGGGGACTCCATCATTGACTCGAAAACCCGTTTTCGGATACACTACAGGTCAGCAGGGGCCAGGGAAGTCCGCGTCGGCATGCGGATGCTCGGCGTTTGGGGCCGGCTTAAGGAGGACTGAGCATGTCTCAGTGGAGATATCGTGTGGTCTGGCGGGTTGTATTCGTGTGGGTGGCTACTACTTGTGCTGTTCTACCCGTCCACGCCAAATACAGCGGCGGTACGGGCGAGCCGAACGATCCCTACCAGATCGCCACCGCCGCCGACCTGATCGCGATGGGAAATGACGGCAACGACTACGCCAAGCACTTCATCCTCACCGCCGACATCGACTTGGATCCCAACCTCCCCGGGGGCAGGGGGTTCAATCAGGCGGTCATCGGCTATTTCGCCGGCGTCTTCGACGGCAAAGATCATGCCATCTCCCACCTCACCATCAGAGGCGCGGGTTACCTGGGCCTCTTCGGCCAACTGACGGAGACCGATCTCACCGCCGGAGAGATCAGGAACCTGCGTCTGGAGGATGTCAGCATCGTGGCTTCGGGCGGTGATGCAGGTACACCGGCAACCCCCAATCCGGGTGCGGGTGATCATGTGGGTGCCCTTGCGGCTCGCAATAACGGCGTAAGTGTGACCCACGTGTCCAGCAGCGGCAAAGTCACTGGTGAAGGCATGGTCGGCGGACTGGTGGGGTATAACGGAGGCACAGTGACCTACTGCCACAGCACCTGCACCGTCACGGGCAATTCGGATGTCGGCGGGCTGGTGGGGTGTAACAACGGCACTTTAAGTTATAGCCACGCCGCCGTTGCGGTCGCCGGCGCCTTCCAGGTCGGTGGACTGGTGGGTTGCACGTATTGGGGTCGCGTGACACAATGCTGTAGCGACGGTGTCGTTGACGGTGACTATGCCGTCGGCGGTCTGGTCGGACAGAACGGAGTACGGTCGCGTGCGGACCTTCCAGGGTACGTGGACAGAAGTTACTCGACAGCGCGTGTCTCCGGCGGGAGCAGTATCGGCGGACTTGTGGGAGAGAACTACTATGGCCCTGTGACCCAATGCTACAGTACCGGTGCGGTTGCCGGAAGTGCCTCTGTTGGTGGGCTGGTGGGGACTGGATTAGCACGAGAGGTGACGGCGTGTTTCTGGGATGTCGACACCAGCGGCGTTGCCGTCAGCATGGCTGGGGAGGGCAAGACGACGGCCCAAATGCAGATGGTGAGTACATTCCTCAACGCCGGGTGGGATTTCGCGGGCGAGGTCGACAATGGTCCGGACGATATCTGGCGGCTGCCGGAAGGTGGCGGCTATCCGGTCCTGACCGCATTCACACAGACCCCTTCCGCTTCATTCCGGGGTCAGGGGACGCGGGAGGCGCCCTACCTGATATCCAACGCCGCCGAACTGAAAGCCATGGCCCACGGCGATCCCAATGCCCATTATCGGCTGACCGCTTCGCTTGACCTTTCCGGTGTTCGCTTCACCACAGAAATCATCCCGCGTTTCGCGGGGGTCTTCGACGGCGCCGGTCACACGATCTCGCGTGTGGCCATGACGGGCACCGGCTATCTGGGCCTGTTCGGCGTGCTGGATGCCGGAGCGGAGGTGATGGATTTAGGAATTGTCGACATCGAGGTCAAACATTCCGGTAGCCACGCCGTTGCCGGGCTGGCCAGATTGAACATGGGTACAGTGACTCGCTGCTACGTATCGGGCGCGGTGACGGGTCGCTACACCGTGGGTGGACTGGTGGCCCAGAACGAGGGCACAGTGACCTGCAGCAGCAGCACTGCTTCCGTCAGCGGCTTCCATCCCGTCGGTGGGCTGGTGGCTCACAACGCGGGCACAGTGACACAGTGCTACAGCGTGGGCCGGATCGGCGACGATTCCATTACTGGTGGGCTGGTGGGAGTGAATGAGTTGGGCGCCGTCGTGAGCCAGTCCTTCTGGAACACGGAGACCTCCGGCCGGACCACCAGCGCCGGCGGCACCGGCAAAACCACGGCCGAGATGCAGACGGCCCAAACCTTCCTCGACGCCGGGTGGGACTTCGTGGGGGAGACGGCCAATGGGACGGAAGACGTTTGGTGGATCGAGGAGGGCAAGGACTACCCGCACTTGTCGTGGGAAACCACGACCAGGTGAAATTCGAGGTTCGAATATCGAAATCCGAAACAAGTTCAAATGACTGAAATCTCAAATTCAAGACGGGCTACCGCCGCGGGATAGCGTTTCGGTCATTCGAATTTCCGATTTGAGATTTGTTTCGGATTTCGTGCTTCGTATTTCGGATTTGCGAAGTGGGCTGCTCACCCCGTGAGCAGCTCGAACTGTTCCTGGCTGAGGCACTGGCGGAGTTTCTGGAGGGCGGTCAGCTCGATCTGGCGGATGCGTTCCTTGGTCAGGCTCAGCTCGTCGCCGATCTGTTTGAGGGTTTTGGTGTTCTTGCGGATGGAGGAGCCGGTGAGGCCGAAGTGGTGCATGATGATGTATTGTTCGCGTTCGTCCAACTCGTCGCGGATCACTTCCGCGAGGTTCTGGCGGGTCCGCTCGATGGCGAGGACGTCCGTCGTGGTTTGACGCAGGCCGCGCTGGATGTTCGCGATCGATTCGACTTGTCTGCGTGTCAGTTCCGTGCCACGTTCGGAGACCTTCGCGTATTCCTTGGCGATCTTCAGAGAGGCCAGTCGGCTGAAGCGCGGACCGCTGGCGTAATCGTATTCCTCGACCGCCTGGATCAACGCGAGGTTGCCTTTGCTGACGAGCTCCAGGAAGTTCGTCTCGGCGGAGGCGTGCTTGCTGGCGATGCTGACGACCAGCCGGAGGTTGGCCTCGACGAGGGTCTTGCGGATTTCCTCCGCCTCCTCCATGTAGCCTTCCAGCCTGGCCAGCAGGGCCGCCGACACATTGGCCAGCTTGAGCTGGTGACGCTCCGTCGCGACGAGGTACTTGAGGAAGTTGTAGCGCCGGAACAGATCGATCTCCTGGTCGCGATTCAGCACGGGCGTGGTCTTGAGCACCTGAAGATACTCCGGCAGCAGCGCCTGGCCGGAACCGGTGGAGAGACCCTCCTCGACGAATTCATAGGGTTCGACCTTCCGTTGCGGCGGAGACTTTTCACTCGGCGTCGACGCCTCGGGGGACGACGGCAGGCTGGGCAATAGAATCCGCTCTTTGGCGTGTTCATCCACGAAGGCCGGATTGTCCACGAATGGAATCTTCCTGGCCAACAGTGACAGGGCCCGGCGTTGGTGGACGATCCGGTAGATGGTCGAGCGGCTGCGGTCGAAGCGTTTCATCAACTCGTGGGGGCCGAGTCCCTGATTGTGCAGACGGAACAGCTCGGCCGCTTCCGTGGGCGTCATGCGTCCGGGGGGCCGCTGAAAGATCGGATCGTCCGCGTGCTGCTCTTCGTGACTTTGAAAGGTGGAGCGTACCGTCTCATGCGCGACGCCGAGTTCCCGGCTGATCTGCTCGATGATGCGGTGACGTGACAGAGACGTCTTCGCAGCGAGGCTGCGCGCCTGGCGGATCATCTGTTGCCGCTGTTTGGCGGTCAGACGCCGGAAGGGATGGGCCTTCGTGACGAGCTTGGGGTTGTTCTGCACGAAGGACTCCACGATCGAGGCGAGGAACCCGAACCGGCACGAGCCATCGTCGAAGACGAACTTCCGGACGAGCAGGCCCTTCTTGCGCCACCGCTGAATTGTTTTCGTGGAGACCTGGAAACGCTCGGCGACCTCGTCGACCGTGTAGACCTTCTCTTTCTGGGCGGCCGCGGGTGTGGGGAGCTTGCGGCTGAGCCGCGAGATGAAGAGCTCCAGATCGTCCAATAGATCGGCGCCCTGGATCAACTGCCCGTCGATCGCGCCCTTGGGGTGATAGCCGGTGATGTGATAGCACACGAAGTCAAACGGGTATTGCTTGTTGGCGTCGACCAGGCGAAAGAGTTTCTCCGCGGCCTCCAGTTCGCGGCGCCGCTTCTCCTGCGGCGTGAATCGGAGCTGCATCAACAATTGCGCCAGGTTCTGGTTCTTGATCGTACGCATTATCGTTTCACCAGGTGTCCATTCTATCACGTCCCGGCGCAAAAGAAAAGGACAGCGCGAATTTCGCTGTCCTTGATAGACCGTCAACCGGTTGTTCGGACTTCTCTTACGCCACGAGGCGTTTCGCCAGGTCCACGGCCGTGGCGGCGTCGGGGGCGTAGCCCTGGGCGCCGATCTTGTCGGCGAATCCCTGTGTCACGGGGGCGCCGCCGATCATGATCTTGGCCGGCAGTCCCGCCGCTTTGATGGCCTGGACGGTCTTTTCCATCTTGGGCATGGTCGTCGTCAGCAGGGCGCTCATACCGACGAGCGTAGCGCCCTTGGACTTGACGGCGTCGACGAATTTCTCCGGCGAGACATCCACGCCCAGATCGACCACCTCAAACCCGGCACCCTTGAGC
>CAYQXM010000177.1:0-7416 GCA_964421295.1 uncultured Pirellulales bacterium | reverse complement strand
TCGCAGGTCAAGAGCGCGATGGTCTACCCGATCATCATTGCGACGATGGCCGTCAGCGTGACGATCTTCCTGCTGTGCTTCGTGCTGCCGCGGTTCACCGCCATTTTCGCCGGCAAAGAGCAATTCCTGCCGATGCCCACCAAAATCCTGATGGGCAGCAGCGCCTTTCTGCGTCATTGGTGGTTCCTGATCCTTCCGGCCCTCGGGGGCCTCTTCTGGGCGTTCCACTATTTCATCAACACGCCGGTGGGACGACTCTGGTGGGACAAAGTCAAGCTGAAGCTCCCGTTGATCAAGACCTTGTGCCGGAGCCTCTACATCACGCGCGGTCTGCACACGATGGGCGTGCTGACCCGGGGCGGCGTCCCCATTCTGAATACGCTCTCGATCACCGCCCACATTTCCGGCAACGTGCACTACAAGGATATGTGGCTCGGCGTCCATGAGGAGGTCCGGCAGGGCAAGAAGATCGCCGCCAGCCTGGCCCGGTACTCGCTCATGCCCAACAACGTGGTGCAGATGATTCGAGCCGGCGAGGATTCGGGCAACATGGCGGACGTCTTGCGGGACATCTCGGGTTTCTATGCCCGTGAGCTCAAAGCCGTGATCAAGGCGGTCACCTCCATGATCGAACCGATCATGATCGTGCTGATGGGTGTGATGGTCGGCTTCATCGCCATGAGCATCATCCTGCCCATCTTCAAGATGTCCAGCCTGGTCACCGGCAAGTAGAAGGAAGTGCGACGTTTGATGTTTGAAGTCTGAAGTGAAAAGTGCGTCATTCGTCACGTAACACGAGATTCAGCCATGAGAAATCAAACATCAAAAATCAAACATCGGACATCGGCCCGGGGCTTCTCGCTGATCGAGATCATGATCTCGGTCCTGCTGGTGGGTCTGTCCATCACGGCGATGGTGGTGGCTACGAGTTCTTTCACGATGGCCAACGGGGCCGGCGCGGATTTGTCCACGGCCGAATTCCTGGTCGAGCAAGTCCGGGAGATGACCGCCCTGATGGCCGTGGTCGACCCGGATACCACGGTCACGACCTTCGGGCCGGAAGAGGCGAGCCTCGCCGGCTACGATGATGTCGATGACCTCAATGGCTCGACGTTCTCGCCGCCGATCGCGGCCGACCGCACCGTGTTGAACGATCTGGCGGGGTTCAGCCAGCGCATCGTGGTGCAGAACGTCAATCAATCGGACTTCAATACGGTGGTCACCAATCACAGCAGCAAGTTCGTCCGGATCACGGTGACCATCCTGCTGAGCGGTCGCGAGATTACCTCGGCGTGCTGGCTGCGGACCCAATATGACAGCCAGACGTGACACAGGAAATCTGATGTTTGACATGTGAAGTGGAGAGCTATTTGCTTCCCTCGAGGACGCAGGAATGAAGAATCAAACATCAAACCCCAGACATCGGACTGCAACGGCCGGTTTCACGATCATCGAATGTCTCATGAGCCTGGCCATCACGGCGATCCTGATGGTCTCCCTCGGCGTGGCTTTCAACGCCTCGGCCACGAACTACAAGGAAAACGAGCAGATGTTCCGGACGATCAACTGCGCCCGCCAGGCGCTGACGCGCATCACCAATCAGCTCCGCACGGGCCACTGGGTCGACCCGGCCTCCGCTGCGAATCAGTGCAGCTTCTACACCGACGCCAACGACAACCTCACGTATGAGTTCCGCAGCGCCGACAGCAAGCTGTACCTGATCACCCACAGCGACAGCAAGGAATACACGCTCTGTGACAACGTCACCGCCGCCAGCTTCACCAAGACGCCCGACGGCCACGGTGACTGCAAGAGCGTGCAGATCTCGCTGACCGTCCGCAACGGCGAGCGCCAGCGTACCCTCGCCGCCGCCGCCGTCATCCGCCGCAACCTCGACCTGTAACCTTCGCGGCGCGCACGGTTAGTCGTGAGTGGCGAGTCCGGAGCCATCGCTTCGCAGCGCCCCTTCCCACTTCACATCTGACACTTCCCCGGCCCCTGCCCTCTCTTGCCATCCGGCCCCTCATGCGTTAAGGTATTCCGGATCGACGAGGGCGACCTTGGCGTCGCCCCCACAGGGTCCAACTGAGAAGGAGATGCGTCATGAGGCGAAGGATGACGGCTGTTGTTGTCTGGTTGTGGGCAAGCGTCGCACTGGCGGCCGGTGGCATCAGCCAGCAGGAGCAGCTCTTCAAGGCGGTCGAGGGCAAGACGCATGCGGCGGTCGTGCCGGTGCATCTGACGATTCCGCAGGTGGCGTCCTGGTACGAACCCCGATTGAAGGCGGTCGACGAGCGCCTCAGACAGGGTGACGCCGGCATGCTCTTCATCGGCGACTCCATCACCAATGGCTGGGACGGCGAGGGCAAGACCATCTGGGACAAATACTACACCCCGCGCAAGGCCGTCAATATGGGTTTCGGCTGGGACCGCACGCAGCACGTGCTGTGGCGCATCGATCACAGCGACTTCAACAACGTCCACCCGAAACTGGCCGTCCTCATGATCGGCACAAACAACTCCAACGGCACCGACAACACGGCCGAGGAGATCGCCGACGGGATCATCACCATCTGCAAGAGACTCCGCACTCGGCTGCCCGAAACGAAAATCCTGCTGCTGGCAATCTTCCCCCGCAACGAGAAGCCCAACGCCCAGCGGGACAAGAATGCCCAGGCGAGCCTGCTGGCGTCGAAAATCGCCGACGATAAGTCGATCTTCTATCTGGACATCAACAAAGACCTGCTCAAGCCCGATGGCTCGCTGGCGAAGGACGTAATGCCCGATTACCTCCATCCCAACAGAACCGGCTACGAAACCTGGGCCAAGGCCATGGAATCGAAGATCGTCGAATTGATGGGCGAGAAGAAGTAGGGGCGAATGATTATTCGCCCTTTTCAGGGAGTTGATGTATGGCGAATATAGTGGCGTGCAGGATATGTCTGTGCCTGTTATTGTCCTTGGGCGGGATCGCACTATCCGCAGAGAAAAAACCCTTCGTTCAAGTGAAGGGCACGCAATTCGTTCTGGCGGACAAGCCCTATTATTTCGCTGGAACGAATTTCTGGTACGGCTGCTATCTGGGGGCGACGGAAGAGGGTCGCAAACGTTTGGTGAGCGAGTTGGATGCCCTCAAGGCGATGGGCGTGACCAACCTGCGGGTCCTCGGCGCCTCCGAGGAATCGACGATCGCCCGCTCGGTGAAGCCCGCAATACAAACCAGGCCGGGCGTGCTCGATGAATCGCTCTTGAAGGGACTCGACTTTCTGCTGGCGGAGATGGGCAAGCGCGACATGAAGGCCGTGATCTTCCTGAACAACTATTGGGAATGGTCCGGCGGAATGAGCCAGTATATGGCGTGGGTGAACGAGGCCGCCATCATCGACCCGAACAGCGGCAACTGGACCGGCTTCATGCTCAACTCCGCCAGGTTCTACTCTTCCCCCGCCACCCAGAAGCTCTACCAGGACTTCATGACGAAGATCATCACCCGTAAGAACACTGTGACGGGCATCACCTATAAGGACGATCCCACGATCATGACCTGGGAGTTGGCCAACGAGCCGCGGCCCGGCCCGGACAACGCGCAAGGCCGCCAGAATCTCGGTCCATTCTATAAGTGGATTCAGGAAACGGCCGCCTTCATCAAAGGCCTCGACTCCAATCACCTCGTGACGACGGGCAGCGAAGGCACGGTCGGCTGTCTCCAGAACGACGAGGCCTTCGTCACGGCCCACAGCCCCAGGGAAATCGACTACGTCACCTTTCACCTGTGGCCCAAGAACTGGAGCTGGTTTCGCGCCAGCCAGACCGAGGAGTCCCTGCCCAGGACTCTGAAGAACTCGCAGACGTATTTCGACAAGCAGATCGAGCTGGGCAAAAAGCTGGGCAAGCCGATGGTCCTGGAGGAATTCGGGCTCGACCGCGACAATGGGTCACTGGAACCGAACGCCCCGACCACGGCCCGGGACCGGTTCCTCAGGCAGATGTATGACGCCGTGTACGCGGATGCCTCCAAAGGCGGTCTGATGGCCGGCACGAACGTCTGGACCTGGGGTGGCCTTGGCCGACGGGCGAGTGTCGACGGCCGCTGGAAGCCCGGCGATCCCTACACGGGCGACCCGCCTCAGGAAGCCCAAGGCCTCAACTCGATCTTCTCCACGGACGAAAGCACGCTGGCTATCGTCCGGGAGCACGGCGCTCGGATGCAGTCTCTCTGCGTCAAACCGCCGGGAAAGCCATAGGATCGGCTGCGGCAGAAGACGGATGACAATCAGCGGTGCATGTCACGGGCCAGCATGGAGATGACCAACACCGACATGGCACCAAGGTACAGCCCGGCGTTGACGGCGTAGGAGTATTCCCATTGGTTACGCAGTTTCTCCCAATTCGCGGGCAGGGTCGTCCAATTCGCGGTTTCCTGGTTCACGGGATCGGTGTATTGGAAAAAGACGACGAGGGACGCTCCCAGGAACAGCAGCGCCGCTACCGTGAAGAGCAGCGCTTTGGGCCGGTTATAGAGCATCGCGGCCGCCACCAGCGTGCAGACAAGAGCGCCGACCAGGATGATGCCGAGCCACGACCAGCCGGCGTAGATCTTCTGGACGATCAGGTACTCCTCGCGGGGGAGGCGGATCTTGTTGGGCAGAGCATACAGATGGGCCAGCCCGGCGCCGAGCATGAGAGCCGTCAGCATGGCACTGAAAAAGCGTACTACCTTCCGCAACATGAACCCTCACCGTCCTTTTCCTCAATGTACGGTCATCGTATTGTCCTCGGCTCCGCCAGGGTGTCGAGGCCGGAATCTCCTGCAATCATACCACGCCATTCCCCTATCGCCAATGTCACGCAGAAACCAGGCCTTCCCGCCCCTACCGTTTCGACATGTTCATGGCCTGCCTGATGATCATGTAGAGCATGCCGACGAAGCCCAGAAAGGAGAAGAGCATCAGGAGCCAGGGACTGGTGTGGAACGCCAGATCCAGCCGATATCCCACGTAACCCAGCGCCACGATCCCCGCGCAGAACTCCAGACCGATCCCCACCCACTGATAGTAGCTGGCCTGATCGTCTTTCCGTTCGGAGTTGTCCTTTTGATCCGCCATATCTGCCAGTATACCAGCTTCGAACCGGTGATGGATCGGGAAATAGTTGATCCAGGGGGCCGGTTCGGTACAATCGCAGCGGATGATGGTCCGTGTGCAGAACGCGAGGCACGCGGGGCCCGCAACGACGGAACGGAATGAAAGGAGTGTCTATGAGGCGGTTAGGCAGCATCATTGTAGTCCTGGGCTCACTGCTGATTCTGGCGTTGGTATCTTGCACGTCCCAGCCATCATCGGGCGGCGCCGGACGGGCACAGACCGCCGGCCAATCGTCGATGAGGGAACGGATTTCTTTCAATGCCGACTGGCGTTTCACGAAAAATGATCCGAACGGCACCGGCGCCAAGCTCAGTTACACGAACATTCGGGACTGGGTCATGGCCACCGGCACCGAATTGACGGGCGATCCGAATATGGCGGCCCGGAAACGACCGGCCGGCAATCTCGGAGCCGACGTCATCTACACGCAGGCGGAATTCAACGACCAGGGCTGGCGTCCGGTGACGCTGCCTCATGACTGGGGGATCGAAGGCCCCTTCAAGCAGGAGTACGACGGCGGGACCGGCCGGCTCCCCTGGTTCGGTGTCGCTTGGTACCGCAAGCACTTCACCGTGCCGGCGCGCGATCAGGGCCGGCAGCTCTACCTCGACGTGGACGGCGCGATGTCCTACGCCAACGTCTGGCTCAACGGCCAATACGTCGGCGGCTGGCCCTATGGGTACGCCTCCTGGCGTCTCAACCTGACGCCCTACGTCAGATTCGGCGGGGAGAACGTGATCGCCATCCGCCTGGATAATCCCGCGAATTCCTCCCGCTGGTATCCCGGCGGCGGGATCTACCGCAACGTCTGGCTGGTCAAGACGGCGCCCGTGCACGTGGCCCAGTGGGGCGTGATCGTGACGACGCCGGACCCGGCCGAAATCAACGCCAACGCCTATCTGAAGGTCAAGATGAACAACCGCTCAACCACGGCCGCGGAGGTCACACTATGGGCGACCATCTATGCCCTGAACAGCGAGGGACGCAAAGTGGGGAAACAGGCCGGAGCGTCCTCTCCCGTCAATCTGAAGATACCGGCCGGAGCCAGCGCCGCGGCGAACCTTTCCGCGACCGTCGCGAATCGCAAGCTGTGGACCCTGAAGAGTCCCAATCTGTACGCCGCCGTCATCACGGTCAGGCAAGGCAGCGAGGTCATCGACACCTACGAAACGACGTTCGGCATGCGGTTCATCCGGCTCGATCCCGACAAGGGATTCGCGCTCAACGGCGAGCGTGTGGCCTTCCAGGGCGTCTGCGATCATCACGACCTGGGGGCACTCGGCTCCGCCCTCAATGTCCGGGCCCTGCAGCGGCAGATCGAGCTGCTCAAGGAGATGGGCTGCAACGCCATCCGCACCAGCCACAACCCGCCGGCCCCGGAATTGCTGGACTTGTGCGACCGCCTGGGTATTCTCGTGATGGATGAGGCGTTCGACACCTGGACCCAGACGAAGACACCGAACGACTACGGTCGGATTTTCGCCGACTGGCATGAGAAGGACCTCCGCGCCCTGGTCCGCCGGGATTTGAATCACCCGTGCGTGGTCATGTGGAGCATCGGCAACGAGGTGGAAGAGCAGAAAATGGGAGACCGCGGCGCCGCCGTGGCCCAGGAATTGTCCCGCATCGTGCATGAAGAGGACACCACCCGACCGACGACGTCGGGCTGCAACAGTGCTCAACCCGGCAGTGCCTTCGCCGTGGCCATCGATATCATCGGGCTGAACTACCAGGGCTCACGGCCGTCGCCGCGGCAGCCTGAGGGTTTGTACCCGATCTTCCGCCAGGCCAGTCCGCGTGTCTTCCTCTACGGCAGCGAAACCGCGTCGACGATCAGTTCCCGCGGAGCGTACACCTTCCCCGTCGCCCCGGGCCGGGGCGCCATTACGAGCGAAGGCAAGACCGAGGGCCAGGACACTGCTCACCATCAAATGAGCTCTTACGACCTGTACTATCCGAGCTGGGCGACGTCACCCGATACCGAATTCGCGGCCCAGGATCGCTTCCGCTACCTCGGCGGCGAGTTCGTCTGGACCGGCTGGGACTACCTCGGCGAGCCCACCCCCTGGGGCAACAGCAACGACCCCTCGCGCAGCTCGTATTTCGGGATCATCGATCTGGCGGGCTTCAAGAAAGACCGCTTCTATATCTATCAGGCCCGTTGGCGGCCCGACCTCGCCATGGCGCACATCCTGCCGCACTGGACGTGGCCCGACCGCGCGGGCCAGGTGACGCCCGTCCATGTCTACACCTCCGGCGACGAGGCGGAGCT
>CAYQXM010000176.1:0-7518 GCA_964421295.1 uncultured Pirellulales bacterium | reverse complement strand
AGTGAGCTGGCCGCCCTCTTCGTAGCCGACGTAGCCCGGCGGGGCGCCGATCAGCTTGCTGACGTTGTGCTTCTCCATGAACTCGGACATGTCGAGGACCACCAGGGCGTCCTCGCTGCCGAACATGAACTCGGCCAGGCACTTGGCCAGGTAAGTCTTGCCGACACCCGACGGGCCGATGAAGATAAAGCTGCCCATCGGCCGGTTCGGGTCTTTCATGCCGCTGCGGCTGCGGCGGACGGCCTTGGCTACGGCCGCGATGGCCTCGTCCTGCGAGACGACGGTGCGATGCAGCTCGGCTTCGAGCTCGAGCAGCCGCTGGGTTTCCTTCTTCTCCAGACGTGTCAGAGGCACGCCGGTCATATTGCTGACCACCTCGGCGATGATCTCGTTGTCGACCACGCCGGTGGCTTCTTTGTTCTGCTCGTACCACTTCTTGTGCATCTGCGTCTTTTCATCGAGCAGACGCTGAGCTTCGTCACGCAACGACGCGGCCCGCTCGTAGTCGGCACTGCGGACGGCCTCGTCCTTGTCACGCTGAAGCTGCTCGATCTTGCCTTCGAGCTCGGTCAGGTCCGGCGGGGGCGTCATGTTCTTCAGACGAACACGCGCTCCGGCCTCATCGACCACGTCGATGGCCTTATCCGGCAGGCAACGACCGGTGATGTAGCGGGTCGACAGCTCGACGGCCTGATACAGGGCCTCGTTGGTGAAGCGGACTCTGTGGTGCGCCTCGTAACGATCCTGCAGGCCGCGGAGGATTTCCAGAGCCTCGTCCTTGGACGGGGGCTCCACGATAATCGTCTGGAAGCGTCGCTCGAGCGCTCCATCTTTTTCGATGTACTTGCGGTACTCGTCCAGCGTCGTGGCGCCGATGCACTGCACCTCGCCGCGAGCCAGGGCCGGCTTCAGGACGTTGGAGGCGTCGATGGCGCCCTCGGCGCCGCCCGCCCCAACTAGGGTGTGAAGCTCATCGACAAACAGGATCACGTTGGCGGCCCGACGCACCTCGTTGATGACCGCCTTGATGCGTTCCTCGAACTGCCCGCGATACTTCGTGCCGGCGACCATCATCGCCAGGTCCAGCACGACGATCCGCTTCTCTTTCAGAATCTCGGGCACCTGCTTGTTGATGATCTGCTGGCTGAGTCCCTCGACGATGGCGGTCTTGCCCACGCCGGCCTCGCCCAGCAGAACGGGATTGTTCTTGGTACGGCGGCACAGAATCTGGATCAGACGCTCGATCTCGCGCTTGCGGCCGATGACCGGGTCCAGCTCGCCATTGGCGGCAAGCTGAGTCAGGTCGCGTCCGAAGCTATCGAGGGCGGGCGTCTTGCTCTTGAGTTTGCGACCGGCGGCGGCAGCTCTCGGGTCGAGCTTCAGGCCCAGATCGCTCGGGGCATCCTCGACTCCCGCGCCCAACAGGTTCAGGACCTCCTGGCGGACGTCTTCGAGCTTAAGCCCAAGATTCATAAGCACTTGGGCCGCGATGCCTTCGCTTTCGCGGAGCAGGCCCAGAAGGATGTGCTCGGTGCCGACGTAGTTGTGGTTCAGGGACCGGGCTTCCTCGATGGCGTATTCGATGACCTTTTTGGCCCTCGGCGTCTGCGGCAGCTTGCCCATGGTGACCATGTCCGGGCCGCTCTTGACGAGCTTTTCCACCTCGAGACGCAGCTTCTTGATATCTACATCGAGGTTCTTCAGCACCGTCGCGCCGACACCACTACCTTCTTTCACCAAGCCAAGAAGGATGTGCTCGGTTCCGATGTATTCGTGGTTGAAACGCTGAGCCTCCTGATTGGCCAGCGCCATGACTTTGCGTGCTCTATCCGTAAATCGTTCAAACATGTCAGTTTGTCCAATCCTATGTGTATTCGCTTTTGTCTGCTATCGCGCCGACGGATTCGACCTAAATCCCCCGTTCGGCACCAAGTATCCACCGTTGCCGTATTCTTGTCAAGCCGGTGAAAAGAAACGAAATCCTCCTACAAAAGATCTCCTGGGAGGACCTCCGTCGTGCGACTACAATATATAGGCCGCGCCGATCCTCCTTGTTCATCCGAGCGATAGAACATACGCCCGGATGCATGGAGTATCGGCAAAAAGGTAGGCAGACTTTCCCGGTTTTCGTGCCCGTAAAGGGGATTGTGGGAGCACGGAAAGGGCAGGATTGGAGTCAGGCCGCGGGCCGGACCGGCTTAGATCTCGCCGCGTTCTTCGCCCGGATTCTTGTTATTGTTTTCTTCCAGGAGCTTGCGCAAGTACTCGTTCTCCCGGCGCGTGGCTTCCAGGTCGAAGGCCTGATATTTGATGCAGACGCGGAGGTAGTCCAGCAACTCCTGAAGGGTGTTGATGCTCTTCTGGAGCTCCTTGCGGTTGACCTCGGCCTGTTTGGCAAGGTCCGCCAATCTTCTTTGGTTGGGATCGGAGCTTTCGCCGAATTGCTTGACCAGATCGTTGAGCGCCCCTTCGAGGCTGGCTTCGTCCATTGCATTTCCTCCGGGATACTGGTGGTCACCCTGTCATCATGAACGACAAACGTATTGTAGCAGAAAAGAGGCCCTTTTTGAAGGCCAGGACGCGCGGGAATGGCATTTGTTCAGCGAAAATCCGACAAATAACCGGCTCAAGGTGGGGGCACGCCGAACACAGTGAGTGTAGGGACCCTGTCGGAGGATTCGACGCTATCGACTGTGACGGCGCGTATTATCAGACTTGATTTCGGGACACGCGGCGGTATAATGCTCGCATAATCCCTGAGGTGCAGCCGCCCCGTAGTGCCGGATCGACGCGACGGTCTGTGTGGGATTGCCATGGAGAGGCTGGGTGCTGGAGCATCAACCGCGACGGATCATACTGAAAAGTGCTTTCGCCGCCGGGCCCGCAACCATTTCTGGCCTCGAAAGTTTCTGATGGCCGATACCCACTCTCTCCGGTTCAGAGGCGTCGTCAGGCTGACCAGGACGCTCATGTGTGTAGCATGAGGCTGCGAAGCTGAAGCGTTACGGCGTGGCTGTGACAAAAGTCCTTTTCTGGAGGGCACTTGTATGTCATCGAAGATGTGTGTGGCAGGAATCGTGGCTTTGCTGGCGATGGCGGTTGCCGGCCAGGCGAGCCTGAAAGTCATCTACTACGACGACTTCAGCGGTGCTGCATCAGCGGCGCTCAACGAAACGATACCGGATGTTTCCGCCGACCGATCTGCATGGCAGGCGGGTCAATATGTCCACGCCGACGGAAGCTACGGCGACGGAACCACGGCTCACATGTGGACCGCGACTCTGCCGTGGACGCCTGAAGCGGGAACGAAGTATGAATTGGAGGCATGGGTCGATAACCAGGGCGATTGGTACGGCATCGGCTTCATCGCCACCGGTGTGACCATTAACTATGATACCCGGTTGCTCGACAACTCTCCGCGGCTGTGGTGCCTCGTGCGCCAGAGCACGGCGGCATCGAACCAGTTTGACCAAGCGTTTGTGGGACCGGGAACGGCGAATGGGCTCGGGAACGCCACGGTGAGAAGTGCCAGCAAGTTGAGAATCCGCCTCGACACGACCAAGACGCCGTGGGTCATAACGTGGTACTACGACGACGTCCAGGCGTTTCAGCGAACCGTCGATCCGAGCGCCTTCACGATTGGCTATATCGCCATGGGGGCCAATGGCCTGTTCAGCGCCGCCACGGGCAAGATCAACCTGTTCCGGCTGGTGGAAGTGAGCACGTTCGGCGAGGCCACTAATCCGTCGCCCGCCAACGAGGCGACCGAAGTGTATCGCGATACGAGCATGAGCTGGACGCCCGGCGAGTTTGCGGCTACGCACGATGTCTATATGGGCACCAGCTTCAGCGACGTCAACACGGCCAGTCGCGACAAGCCCGGCAGCGTCCTGGTGTCCAAGGGCCAGGATCCCAACACCTTCAAGCCCGGCCGCCTGGATTTCGCCAAGACCTACTATTGGCGTGTCGACGAAGTGAACGCTCCGCCCAGCACGGCGATCTTCAAGAGTTCGGTCTGGAGCTTCACCACGGAGCAGTTGGCCTACAAAATCGATGTCAACAGCATCACGGCCACCGCCTCCAGTGCGGACACCGGCACGGGCCCGGAGAATGTGATCAACGGCTCCGGTCTCGACGCCAACGACATGCACGGAACGACCCCGGCGACCATGTGGCTGACGGCTCCGAATGCCGCGGGCTCGACCTGGATTCAATTCCAGTTCGACAAAGTCTACGCGCTCTCGCAAATGTGGGTCTGGAACCACAATACCGATTTCGAGGAGTCTCTTGGATTCGGGCTCAAAGGCGTGACGATCCGCTATTCGGTCGATGGCACGACCTGGACGGATCTGAAGAGTGTTGAGCTGGCCCAGGCCCCGGCGCTCGAAGGTTACGCGCACAACACCACCATCGATTGCGGCGGTGTGGCGGCCAAGTATGTTCGCCTTGATGTCGCCGGCAACTGGGGCGGCGTTCAGTCGGGTTTGAGCGAGGTGCGCTTCCTGTACACGCCGGTCCAGGCCCGTTCGCCCAGGCCCGCCTCGGGCAGCGCGAACGTGGCGGTGAATACGGCTCTGAGCTGGACGCCCGGCCGCGAAGCCGCTGCGCACCAGGTCTATCTCAGCACGGATCAGCAGGCGGTGACGGCGGGAACCGCGCCGGCGACCACGGTGACCAGCCCCGGCCTGACGCCGAGCTTGAACGTGGGGCAGACCTATTACTGGAAAGTCAGCGAAGTCAACCAGGCGGCGACGGTCAAGACCTGGCAGGGCGACGTCTGGAATTTCGCGACGCTTCCCTATGTGACCATCGACGACATGGAAAGCTACAACGACGGCAGCAATCCCATGTACGGGGTGTGGATGGATGGCTACGGCACGAGCACCAACGGCTCGCAGGTCGGCTATAACCAGGCAACCAACGGCACGTTCGGCGACACCACGACCGTTCATGGCGGCGGGCAGTCTCTGCCGTTCGCCTACGGCAATAGCGGCATCACCAATTCCGAGGCGACCCGCACGTTCGAGGTGGCCCAGGATTGGACGGTGAGCGGGGTCAGCGTCCTGACGCTGTACTTCTACGGCAACGCGACCAATACCACGACGGTTCCGCTGTGGATCAAGTTGACCGATCAGGCCGGCAAGAATGCCAAGGTCACGTTTGGCTCCGCCGCCGGTGAGGACCCGCTCGTTCTGGCCGATCCGGCCTGGACGGAGTGGAATATCACGCTGGCCCAGTTCACGGGTGTCACGCTGACGAAGATCAAGTCGATCACCCTCGGCCTGGGCACCAGTTCCGGCACGGGACTGCTGCTCATCGATGATATCCGGCTGCGGGCTACGGTGACCGGCACGGCGGTGACGCCGACACTGGTCGGCTGGTGGAAGCTGGACAGCGACGCCAAGGACAGCTCCGGCGCCGGCAACAACGGCGCCGTCACCGGCACGCCGACCTACGCCGCCGGCAGGATCGGCTCGGCCCTGACCCTGAACGGCACGACGGATTACGTCGATTGCGGCGCCGCCGCCAGCCTGAATATCACCGATCAGGTCACGCTCTCGGCCTGGATCAAGCCGGCCAACTTCGCCAACAGCGCTTACCAGGACTTCGTCTGCAAGGGCGATCACGCCTATTGCCTGCATCACACCAGCGGCAACGTGATCGAGTTCTACGTTTATGATGCCGGCTGGCGCACGGTCAATGGCGGGGCCGTGACTTCTAACTACAACAACGCCTGGCATCACGTGGCGGGTACGTACGACGGTGCGCAGTTGAAGCTGTTTGTCGACGGCAAGATCGTCGGCAGCAGCTTGTGGGCGGGTGATATCGACGCGGCGACGCACAGTGTCAGTATCGGCCGCAACTCCGAGACGGCCGGCCGCCTCTTCAATGGAGCGATCGACGATATCCGCATCTATCGCGGTGCGCTGCCGACGTCGGAAGTCGTCAAGCTGGCCAATCCGTAGTGGGGAAAGGAAAAAGTAAAAAGGTAAAAGTGAAAAGGACGAACCACATTTTTGCTTTTTGACTTTTTACCTTTTACTTGTTTCGCAGCAAATACTCCGTGGCTCCGGCGGTTTCCCGTCGGGGCCACGGCTGTTTTCGGGTGTCGCGAAAAGGCTCAGCGGATGCGAATGGCGCCGACGTTGGTGTGGAGGGCGATCCGACCCTCGCCGCTGTCCAGTGAGCCTTCGAGCGACTTGCCGACCGAGCCCCGGATCTTCATCTCGCGATGGGTGCTGATACCGCCCACGTTGGTGTTGGCGGAGACTTTGGCCGACATCTGTTCAGGACCGCTGAAGTCGATATCCCCCACGTTGGTGCGGGCCTCGATCCGGAGAACCGCCGGGGCCTCATGGGCATAGGCCACCTTGATCTCGCCCACGTTGGTCGTCAGGTTCGCCTTGCTGCCGCAGAGATCGATGCCGGCGATCTTCCCGACATCGGTTCCGGCGACGATATCGCCCTCCAGACCCGTGATCTGGATGTCGCCCACGTTGGTCGTGCAGCGGGCTTCCAGCTGCTTCGGGACGGTAATGGTGAAGTCGACGGCCAGGCGGTTGCGTCCGAAGCCGGAGGGCTTGACCGCCTTGATGTTCAGGGTGTGGCCCGAGGGCTCGGCGCTGATGTGTACGCCTTCGAGCAGGGCCTCCGCCTCTTCCTGGGTCTTGGCCTTCACGGTGATCCTGGCCGTGATGGCGGCCTCCGACACGTCGCCCGCCTCGATGCGAATGCCGCCAACCTCCGTCGCCACGTCCAGGGCAGTGATATCCGTGAGGGAAGCCTTCAACTCGTCGGTGCGCTTGGCCTCCGACCGGAAATGGTCGTCGCCGTCACCGCCGATGATGATGACGCAGCCGCTCAGAGTGAAAGCGAGAACGCTCGCCAGACACAGACCCCATAGAGTGATCCGATTGCTCTTCATGCTCTGATCTCCAGTAACACCATTCAACTGATAGGTCGTCCCACCGCGCAGATTATTTCACGGAACGAACGGGTATTCAAGAGATAAGAGGCACGTGGATTAGGGCCGGTCACGCCCGGCCGGGCTATTCGTTGTTGGTGATGCGATGAATCAGGTTGTCGATGGCCAGCGCGTCGGCGTGCAGCCGGCGGGTCAGGTGGGTGAGTTTCTTCTCATTGAAGCCGGTTTCGGCTGTCTCCTGCCACTGGCCGTCCTCGTACTTGATCTTGAAGTCGCGGACGACCACCGGGCAGGACGTGCAGCCTTCGTTGATCTGCCATTCCCCGTGTACGAGGAGGTTCCGCAGGTCGCGTGTCGTATCGATGCGTTTGAGGGTTCGCTCCAGATCTTCCAGCAGCCAGGGCTTGTCCTTGAGCCGGTAGCCGGCGATCAGACGGACCTTCCGCATCAATACGAAAAGATTCAGCTCGTGGATGAAGAAGGGGCCGATGATGTCGTTGTCCTTGCCGACGAGCAGCTTCAGCAGCGACTGCAGGCGATGCTCCAGTGTCGCGAACTGAATCGTGAGTTCCCCGATCTTCGAATAGAGCTTC
>CAYQXM010000175.1:0-7589 GCA_964421295.1 uncultured Pirellulales bacterium | reverse complement strand
CGATCGGGTTCTGCGTGGCCAGAACGAAGAAGGGCTCCGCCAGCTTGTAGGTCTTGCCGGAGATCGTGACCTCCCGCTCCTGCATGGCCTGGAGCAGCGCCGCCTGCGTCTTCGGCGGGGTGCGGTTGATCTCGTCGGCAAGGACCATGTTGGCGAAGATCGGGCCGGGGATGAACTCGAACTTGCGCTTCTGCGACTGCGGGTCGCGCTGGATGATGTCCGCCCCGGTGATGTAGGAGGGCATCAGGTCGGGCGTGAACTGGATGCGATTGAAGTTCAGCTTCATCGCATCCGCGATCGACCGGACCATCAACGTCTTGGCCAGTCCCGGCACGCCTTGCACGATGCAGTGCCCGCCGGCGAGCATGCTGCACAGGACCGCATCGATGACGCCACCCTGCCCAACGATGACCCTGTGTACCTGTTGCTTCAGTCGGGCATAGCCTTCGTGAAGTCTGGCCACGATGTCCTCGGCATTGACGTGGGAGTGATCAGTTGCCTGCGTCGTTCTATCTGTTGTTGCCATAACGATTTACTGCCTCTCAAGTAGACCGATCCACACGATTCCACATTTAAGACGCAGCGGTGACCGGAGAGTTACAGAATTCCCACGGATTCTCGACCGGCAGCTCGGTGAGGACTGACGCATACGCGGACGCTACTGCCAGGACCGGAGGCGTTCGGCGCGTCGCTGGAAGCTCTGGGACATGGCGTGAGTCCTCGCCCGCAGGAGGAAGCGGCGGCCCTCCGGAGTGCGGGTGTAGACCAGCTCGGTCGGGCCGACGTACCAGTTCCACATCTTGCGGAAGTGCTCGGCGGAGTCCTTGTTCTTGCCGAGCGTCTGCGGGACGGCGTGATAGTCCTTTCGCATCAGCCAACCGAGAGGTGTTTTGCGCACGATCAGGTAGCGTGGATTCCGGATCGGTCCCAGCACCTCCTCCAGGGCTTCGAGGAACATCGACTGCTCGCGCGCCGTGCCGCCCTTGAGATAGCAGCCGACGGAGCCATAGTTGTGACGCTCGGCAACGACCTTGAGATGCCAGTGGCTGGTTTCGATCAGCTCCGCATGAAGGAGCGACTTGAGAACGACCTTGCCGATCTGCTTCATGCTCGACGCCACCGAGCCGTGTTTCAGGAACAGCCAGAATGCCTTGAGGCACTTGGGCAGGGCTGCCAGCGCCGCGACAACAGCGAAGATCGCTATGAGCAACAGCGTGGTTCGCTGGCTTCTGTTCTCCGTCGCCCTCATCAACGTCGCGAACACTGATAGTCCCCACCACCAGGCCTGCCACAGAACCGCCAGGATCGTGTTGCGGAAGATGAGACTCTGCGGGAGGGCGAGTTGAGAAGCGACTACCTGCTCGACCATATCGCCGCTGCCGGCCGGGCCGAGAGCCTGTTCCCATTCTGTGATGAGCCTGGCCCGATCCTGGGCCTTCTGCCGCATCACGCCGTTGATGGTGTCCATCCGCTCTCTGCCGTAGGGCGGTTGCCCCAGACCGAGGCGCTCCAGGCCGCTGGCGATCGCACCATCGGTGAACGAGACCCCGACGAAGGACTTGAACCGCCGGGCCAGCGTGTCCATGTCCTCGTTGAATTCCTTCGCCTCCGGCTCCTGGCATACGAGGTGCCAGATGTTGGCGGTCTTGCCGGGCTTGCCTTCCTGGGTGCGGATAGCCCGCCCGCGCATCTGGTTCGAGAGCATGTAGGAGCCCACGAAACTCGCCATGATGAGCGAATTGATCGAGGGAGCGTCCCAGCCTTCGCCCAGCAGGGACGTCGTGCCGATGAGCACCGTGAGGCCGCCCTGGGTGAAGAGGGCCGTGACGAGGCCGACCATTTTGTGCTTGTCGGCGCCGGGGAGCGTGACTTCGGAGAAGTTGCTGTCGTGCGGCAGGGGCTTGAACTCGATCTCCAGCCCCATCTGTGCGGCCAAGGTCTTCAGCGCGGTGCATGATTCGCTCGGAACCACCGTCAGCGTCCCCGTCAGAATGCCCAGACGGATCGTGCCGGGCAGGGATCGGCGGAGCTGTTCGAAGATGGGGACGACACCGAGGCGGTTGGGGTCCTTCAGGTCGCTGCCATCTGCGGGGAAGTCCGAGCGGCGAATGTGATCGGTCAGAATCACCAGGCGCAGGTCGGCGCCCAGCGCCTGGGTCTCCAGGCGAACAATATCCTCCACACTGCGCAGCTTCGACGCACTGCGAATCAAAAGCCGCGCTATGCGGGGAGAGCTGACCAGACTCACGGTCCTGCGCTCGACCACGCCGATGCGCTTGGCATCGCGGTGGAGGCGCTGCAGGATCGGCTTGTGGGCCTCGAAAGACCTGGCGTGGGCGTAGAAGCAGCCGTCCAGGAGCATTTCCAGCCACCCCGTGTCCAGCCTCGGACAATGCCGCGGCGCCATGCCGATGACGTGGAGGAGATCGCGCGGAGGCTGTCCTCTGACGTGACTGAGGAAGACGGCGACGCTCGAATAGAACGGCGGATCGTCGAGAATCTCCTCGGCGCACGTCTTTGGCTGACTCACGCACGGGTGGCCCTCCAACGCTTGGATGAACTCCTCGTCCGCGTACAACTGCTTCAGGAACGCATCGACCTCCCGGCGGAACGCATGGATTTGCTGCTGTTCCGCCTGCAGCGGCGCGGACAGGTAGAGGTAGTCCTGATGAGGGCAGAGGTTCCTCTCCTTGACGAGTTCCGGCACGGAGATTTCCGCGTCGACCGGCCCGCACAGATCGATGTAGCGTTGCCATTCCAGGGGCGAGACATCGAATGGCGCGGTGGCGGTCAGTGACACCACCGAGGGTTTGCTCAGGTGCTTCTTCAGATCGGCCAGGCACTTCCACCATTCGTTGCGCAGATGGTGCGCTTCATCGAGGACGAGCGTGTGGACGCCGATTTCCTGCAACTGGGCCAACAAGGCCTCGCGCCCGCGCGTGCGTGACTTCTTCCCGGCGCTTTCTTCGGGGCGGCCCGTGTAGACGCTGTGAAGCCCCTGATACGTGGACACCGTGAAGAAGCGGGGCGTGCGGATGTCCCTCGATATCCACGGCGCCGGGCCGCGGGCAGAGTCCAGGAAGAGATTCACGAAACGATCCACCCACTGGTCGCGGATGGCGATGGTGGGGGCGAGGATCAGGGTCGGCCGGTTGAGACGGCGCATGACCTCGAGACCCAGCACGGTCTTGCCCGACCCAGGGGCGGCAATGATGTGCAGGTGGCGGTCCTCCAGGTGGTCCTGCAATTCATCCAGCACGCGCTGCTGGTAGTGGCGCCAGGGCTTGCGGAACCGGACATCCGCCGGGAAAGCATCCATTCTTGGGTCCATTAGAGTCATCCGGGACCATTATAGCTGTTTTCCTGTGTTCTTTCATAGCCCGGGCCGTGACAGGACCCCGGCAATCACCGGCAGATTATTTTTTCATTTTCCCGATTTATTTTGTAGACTGTTGGAAACAAAGCCGATAGCATGGTGTGTCTAGTATAGGTGTATGCTTTCCTCCCTCGAAGTTTACCCCTTTCGTACAAAGCCAGAGGGAAAGTATGTTTTTAGGCCCCATTAGGGCCTGAGGAGAACACAGTTGAGTACAGGTACAGTCAAGTGGTTCAACGCGAACAAGGGTTTCGGGTTCATTTGTCCGACCGACGGTGGCGAGGATCTGTTCGTTCACCATTCGGAAATCCGGACCGATGGTTATGCGACGCTGGAGGAAGGCCAGAAGGTCGAGTTCACAGTCGGGCAGGGCAAGAAAGGCCCGTGCGCGACGAGCGTTCGGCCTGTCTGAGTCAGCACGACACGTTAGCGCATCAAAAAGGCCCTGCCAATGGCAGGGCCTTTTCTATTGATACGGGGGGTCTCCCGTAAGTCGGTTCTGGAAGCGTTACACTTCTTAGCGTTGGGGGCCCGCCGCGATCTCGTGGAGCGCCCGATCCGAATGGCTTGTCCTATGGGCGGCACGTTCGGCATCGACCCGGCCTGCTGTCGTCGAACGCCGGGCCTCCCCGGCCAGAGTGCCCTCGAGTTTGAGCAGTTCGCGGCGCGTCGGTGCGAGTTCTCTTATCATCACGGGTCCTTTCGCAGATCAAGTGTCCACAGCGAGTATCAGTGGATGGCGCAAGCCATGCACGGATCGAAAGACCGTACGACCCGGCCCGCTTCGATCGGCTGGTTCGGATCGCCGATGGGCGTTCCTTCCAGCGCCTTCTCCACGGGACCCGCCACGCCCTTGTCATCGCGGGGCGAGCAGTTCCACGTCGTGGGCACGACGCACTGATAGCGGCTGATTTTGTAGTCCTCGATCACGAGCCAGTGTCCCAGGGCCCCGCCGGGCGCTTCGGTCAGGCCGAAACCGCGGGCGCTCTGGGGCAACGTGAAATCCCGGGCCGGCGCCCCGTCGATCTCCAGCTCGTCCACCCACTGCCGGCAGCGCCGGGCGATCCACGTCGCTTCCAGGGCACGGGCCAGGTGACGCCCGAGCACCGAGTTCATCTTCTCCGGCGGCACGTTCAGCGAAGTAAGGGTCTGATCCACTTCCCGACGCAACCGGGCGTGCTCGGGAGAGTGATAGGCCACCATGAGCCGGGCCAGCGGACCGACTTCCATAGGGCGTCCGCCGTAGCGCGGCGCCTTGATCCGGCTATAGCCCTTCTGCGGGCTGGGGACGGTCTCGCCCTCGCAGGGATGACGGCCCGAGGCGGACGAGAAACGGGAGTTCGCCACGAATTCCTGGATTCGCTGCGGATCGAGCGAGGCCGGGGTGCCCTCGATCACGGTGCCGCCGGGCAGGAACGTCTTGGCGCCGAGTCCGACGGCCTCTTCCTCGCGAAAGACGCCGTAGCTCAGATAATTGCCGTAGCTGGCGCCGACGTTCCAGTAATCGGGGAACGCCTGGGCCGCGGTGACCACATCCGGGACGTACACGTCGTCGATGAACCGGCTGACCTTCTCCAGCCGGGACCGAAACGCCAGGATGTGCTCGATCGTCGGCGTTTGCGTCACGCCGGTCGGGACAATGGACGTGGACTGCGGGAGCTTGGCGCCGAACACGGCCGCCATTTCGCGGGCCACCGTGCGGATTTCGAGGGCCTGCGCGTAATTCGCGATCAACCCCCAGTTCGCCTCGTCGGACGTGACGTACTGATCCACTTCATAGCGGGGGAGGAAGGGGGCCGCCGTAAACACGTCGCGGCTGGCCACGGCCTGCTCGACCCACGCCCGCAAATCCCGGAGCGTCCGGTCCTTGCCTGCGTACTTCAGAATGGCCTTGATGTCGACGAAATCCAGCGCCGCCAGATGATAGAAATGCCGCACGTGGGATTGTAGATAATTGGATGCCTGAATCAGATTTTGCAGCAGCCGCCCATTACGCGTCGGCTGGACGCCGTACGCCATCTCCTGCGCCTGGACGGACGCGAGCGCGTGGGCAATCGGACAGACGCCGCAGAGGCGCTGCGTGATCTGCTGGGCGTCCAGCGGATCCCGGCCCCGCAGAAGTTTCTCGAGACCCCGGAACATCTCCCCGGCGCAGCGGGCGCTCGTGACACGACGCGGGGCGCCATCCCCCTCCGAGAGTTCCAGATGAACGGCCAGATGGCCTTCAATGCGCGTAATGGGACTGATGGTGGTTGATGCCATGCACACTCCTTACACACCTGGTGTCTCACGATCGCACCGTGCCGCCGGTGAGGATCGCGACGACGCGCCGGAGGAAGGAAGCCCGTGCGCCGGCCCCGGTTCGACGAGCGCGCAGAATGGGCCCTGAGTGACTTGCGGAAAAACGTTGATACCTTCACACCCGGCTTACTTTGCTCTCCCCGATATCGGCCGCCAGGGATGTCCCCCTTGAGCAAATTCCCTAGGCCATGTAGTAAATGGCTCAGGTCGCGACGATAGGGGGCCATCCCGCCGTGCGGGGCCTCGTGCCCGCGACGCAAGTCCGTCCGGAAGCAGGGCTTGCGGAAAACATCCGGCGGCGGTATAGTCCGGGCCCATATATCCAGGAATTGTCTAAGTCACAGGGGTTTTCGATGGGTACTGAAGCCGAAAAGATCATTTATTCGATGTATCGCGTCAGCAAGACCTACAACAGCAAGGTCGTGCTGAAGGACATCTCGCTCTCCTATTTCTACGGGGCCAAGATCGGCATTCTCGGCCTCAACGGCGCGGGCAAGAGCACGCTGCTCCGCATCATGGCCGGGGTGGATCACGACATCGGCGGCGAGGTGATGCCGACGCCCGGGTATTCGCTGGGATTCCTGGAGCAGGAACCCAGGCTCGACCCCGACAAGACGGTCCGCGAGGTCGTCGAGGAGGGGCTGGCGGACGTCGTGAACCTGGTCAAGGAGTACAACCAGATCAGCGACAAGCTCGGCGAGTCGATGTCCGACGACGAGATGAACAAGCTCCTCGAACGGCAGGGGGTCCTGCAGGAGAAAATCGACCACCTCAACGCCTGGGATATCGACGCCCGGCTGGAGATGGCGATGGACGCCCTCCGCTGCCCGCCGGGGGATGCCTCGATCAAGGTCCTCTCGGGGGGCGAGAAGCGGCGTGTCGGCCTGTGCCGGCTCCTGTTGCAGCAGCCGGACATTCTCTTGCTCGACGAGCCCACGAACCACCTGGACGCCGAAACGGTGGGCTGGCTGGAACGGCATCTGCAACAATACGCCGGGACCGTGATCGCCGTCACGCACGATCGCTACTTCCTCGACAACGTCGCCGGCTGGATTCTGGAGCTCGATCGCGGCGTGGGCATCCCGTGGAAGGGCAATTACTCCTCCTGGCTCCAGCAGAAGCAGTCGCGACTCCAACTGGAGGAAAAGACCAAGAGCGAGCGCCAGAAGACCCTGGAACGCGAGCTGGAATGGATTCACATGTCACCCAAGGGTCGGCACGCCAAGGGCAAGGCCCGCATCAACGCCTATGAAACCCTGTTGAGCGAAGAGGCCCAGAGGCAGGACCGGGACCTGGAAATCTTTATCCCGCCGGGACCGCGGCTCGGCAACGTCGTGATCAAGGCGAACAATATCTCCAAGGCCTTCGGCGACCGCGTCCTGTTCGAGAACCTGTCCTTCGAGCTGCCCGCCGGTGGCATCGTCGGCATCATCGGTCCCAACGGCGCGGGCAAGACCACGCTCTTCAAGATGATCGTCGGCAAGGAAAAGCCCGACGCCGGGACGATCACCATGGGCGACACCGTGAAACTGGCCTACGTCGATCAGGACCGCGACACGCTCGACCCCGACAAGACGATCTGGGAAGTGATCTCGGGCGGCGCGGACACGATGCGCCTGGGTAAGTTCGAGGTGAACTCAAGGGCCTACGTGGCCCGGTTCAACTTCGCAGGCACGGATCAGCAGAAGAAAGTCACCATGCTCTCCGGCGGTGAGCGCAACCGCGTGCACCTGGCCTGCCTGCTCAAAGAGGGCTCCAACGTCCTGCTCCTGGACGAGCCCACCAACGACCTCGACGTCAACACGATGCGGGCCCTCGAAGAGGCCCTGGAGCACTTCGGCGGCTGCGCCGTCGTCATCAGCCACGACCGCTGGTTCCTGGACCGCATCGCCACGCACATCCTGGCCTTCGA
>CAYQXM010000174.1:0-7674 GCA_964421295.1 uncultured Pirellulales bacterium | reverse complement strand
AGCTGTCAGAGGCCGTGCGGCGGAAGATGCCTGAGATCAAGCTGATCGCCGCCGGATCGTCGAACTACCGCGCGGGCGCCGACCCCGATTACTGGAACAGCACCGTCCTGCACGAGCTGCGTGACACCGTGGACTACATCGCCCTCCACATCTACGTGGGCAATCCCGACGGCAACTACTACAACTTCATGGCCACGCCCCGGGTGATGGAGCAGCGGACCCGGATCGTCAAGGGCATGATCGACAAGGAAATGGTCCACGCCAACCGTCCCGACCGCGATCCCATCTACATCGCGTGGGATGAGTACAACGTATGGTATCGCGCCCGCGGCGGCAAGTTCGCCGTGGGGACGAAGGCCCTGGAGGAGCACTACAATCTCGAAGACGCGCTGGTCGTCGCGGGCTTCCTGAACGGGTTCGTGCGGAACGTCGACATCGTGAAGATGGCCAACATGGCCCAACTCGTCAACGTCATCGCTCCGATCTTCACGAACGAGCAGGGAATGTTCAAGCAGACGATCTACTACCCGCTCCAGCTGTTCGCCCGGAACGTCCGCGGGACGGCGCTGGATGTGTTCGTGGATGGTCCCACGTACGACACGCCGCGGTTCTCCCTCGGCATGGGCGAGACGACGACGCTCCAGAAGAACGTCCCCTACCTCGACGTGTCCGCCGCCTACGACCAGGGGCAAGTGACGATCTGCGTCGTCAACCGCCACAAGGATCAGGCCATCACGACCGACATCCTCGCGCAGGAGGGCAAGTTCGCCGGGCCGTTTACCGTGGCGGAGGTGAATGGCCCCGACATCAAGACGATGAACGATTTCGGCAGCGAGCCGGTGAAGACCGTGCAGAAACCCGAGATCCACGCCGCGGGCAACCGGCTCCAGTATGCCTTCCCGCCGCACTCGTTCACGCTGCTCCGAGGCGCACTCAACCGCTAGACGCATTCCCCCTGGAGGTGGGGGCGAATCCCAAGCGCCCCCACCTCCAGCTTTGACTTCACGCTCCACGCTGCATGGGGGTTTGCCGAGAGATAATGCGGCGAAGGCCGATTCGCGCGCCGGTGGGCATCGTGTCCCTGGGGGACACCGCCGCCAAGACGGGACAGGAACAGCTCGCGGGCGAGGCGCTGGAGATGATCAGCGCGCCCGCCGCCCCGGTCAAATGATCGTGCCTCGGTTGCGGTGGCGCCGCGCGTCACGAAAGACGTCCGACGTCCAACGAAACGAGCAGCGCCATGAGGTGATCGTGGCCACGAAGTTCGGGATCGTGCGGGGCAACAACCGGGCTTTCCGCGGCGTGAACGGCCGGCCGGAGTGCGTGAGGCAGTCGTGCGACGGCTCCCTCCGCCGGCTGGGCGTGGAGTTGACCGGCGAGGATCTGGCCCGGCGGGACGAAGTCATGCCCAAAGGCACAGCCAGCGGCGCACGGTATCCCGAGGCGATGATGCCGCTCGCCAATGTCTAGCCGGCCCGGAGGCGGGCCGGCGCAGGCTCCGTCGCGTCACGGACTAGTTCGGGCAGGTCTGCGTGTCCAGCACCTTCGCGTAAGGCCAGGGTGCATAGGCGTACCACGCGATGTCCTCATAGATCCACATGCGCGGGTCCATGCTGATGACCTTGTCCCTCTCCGGCTCGTACGTCGTGTAGAAGTGATCCCCGAGGATGTCGGACCAGAACCGATACACCGGAACGGCGTCGGCGGGTCTGTTCGCGGCCGAGTAGGCGTAGAAGTGGACGCCTTCAAAGGACCAGATATCCGACATGGTGGTCAGGAGCTTGTTCTTCTCGTTCTCACTGATCGTGTAGAAGTGAGTGCCGAGAATCGGAGACCAGAACCGATACACAGGCGAGGTGTTCGGATCACTGCCGTACGGCAGCGCGAAGTATGCGATGCCTTCCGCTATCCAACTGCTCGAATTGCTGACTTTCTCCATCTCCGCGCCGGCGGCCGTGTAGAAGTGATCCCCGGTGTACAGGGACCAGAAGCGGTAGATCGGGGTCTTCTCGACGATGGCGCCGGACCCGATAGTCAGGTTGTCCAGGATCGCCATGCCGTGCGCATCGATCTTGAACTCGATCGACTTCAGCATGGCCCCGTCCGCCTTGAACGCCGGGATTGACAGGAAGTCCGTATACAGGTTGCGCTGGTACTTGATGGCCTTCGTGTCCAGGAAGATCTCCTGGTAGGTGCCCCTCACGTTGGTGGCGCTGAGATTCGCGGCCGCCTGGGCGTAGCGCTGCAACACATAGACCAGGACGTTGCCGTTATTGTCCGTCAGGACGAGGGAGACATTGTCGTAGGCCGGAAGGTCCGAGCCATCCTTGCTGACCGTCGCGTGAAGGCCGGCACTGCACAGCTTGCCCACTTCGTCGAACGAGATGACGGTGTCAGCGTTGATGCCGATGCCCGTCCAGGGAGCCGACTTGTTGTCGGCGCTCAGCTTGACCGAGACCCGGTCCGAGCAGGAGCTGCCGCTGTCGACCGAGGTCAGCATCAGGGCGTGATCGTCGTCCAGGGTAAGGATCGTGGCCTTGTGAGGCGTCGTGCCGCACGTGTAACCATCCGTGAGGGCCCAGAACCCGGCGTCACCGCCGAGGAACGCGGCGTCCGAAGGTGTGTAGATGCCCCCGGCCGTGCTCTCCCAGCATTCGGTGAGGTCCTGCGTAATCACCTCAAAATTGGCCTGCAACGTGCCGCTCTCATCGACGATGATGGTGGTCCTGCTCGCGGTGCGGTCCACCAGGTCGTTGCCGTCGACGATCGTGCCGGTCCATTTCGTGAAGCGATAGCCCGCGTTGGGCGTGGCCTCGATGGCGACGAGGGTGCCGCGCTGATAGGTAAACGTGCCCACGCCCGGCTCGGTCACCTTGCCGCCCGTGCCGGCGCTGATGACCAGCGAGCGCGGGTCCTGGGCGAAGTACGCCTGGATGGTGCGATCCGCGGTCATCGTGAACTTGACCGTATTGCCCGAAGCCTCCGGGGCGCCGGACCACTGGCTGAAGTACCAGCCGGACTCCGGCGTGGCGGTCATCTGCACGGTCGTGCCGTCTTCGACCAGGAACGAGCCCTGGCCCGACAATGTCGTGCTGACGCCGTTGAGGGTCGTCACGGCCGTGACGGACCCGCCCGAAGTCCAGGAAAGGACGAGGGTGTGCTGATTGCCGGCGAAGTTCGCCTGCACCGAATAATCGTCATCCATGGTCACGGTCGTGACCGAAGAGGTCGGGTCCACTACTTTGAGGGCATCGACGGCCGAACCGGTCCAGCCGACGAAGTGGTAGCCCGTGGCCGCTTTCGCGCTGATCACGGCCGAAAGACCCTGCACGTAGGTGAAGTTACCGATGCCGGGAATGAGGATGGAGCCGCCGGCCCCCGCGGAAACCGAGAGGGTGACCTGGCGTTCCTCGAAGTTCGCCTGCAGGGAGTAATTGGAGTCCATGGTCACGAACGTGCTCGCCGCGCAGGGATCGGCGACCTTGCCCTCCTGCACGGCGGTGCCGGTCCACGATAAGAAGCGATAACCGAGGAGGGGCTTGGCCGTGATGACGACATTGGTGCCGCTGCTGTAGGAGAAGATCCCCACGCCCGGCTGTGTCACCGTGCCGCCCAGGCCGGTCGTGACCGTCAGGGTCGGCTGGTCCGGCTCGAAACACGCCTGCAGATCCCAGTCTCTCAGCATCAGGAATTTGAGGATCGGGTCGTTGAATCCCACGGTGCCGATCCAACGGACGAAGTGGTAGCCCGTGTCGGCGGCGGGCGTCAATGTGACCTCGGACCCTTCCTCGAGCATCAGGGACACCTGGTCCGCCCACGCCTTGGCCACGCCGCCGAAACTGACCATGACACTGACCGTTCCGCCGGTGCCTGCGGTGGCGCTCAACTTGTACTGCGTCGCAAAAGCGGTCCCGCAGAGGCATAGAAGAGCCGTGAGCGCGACCATTGGGGTGAATCGTTTCATCACCATAACCCTTCTCTCAAAACTCGCTCTCCCTCACGAAACAGATCGCTGCCGGGCTGGCCTCCGTACCATTCCTGTGGGACCCGGTCGACATTCTTCACCGGCAAACTACATGCCCTGCGTGGGATTTCTCCTCCATAAGCTCCTGCGATCTTATTGTATCAATTAATCTACGGCCAAGTCAACCATATTCTCCCCCCGCCGCCTCGGGCCGCACTCCCGCGCCGGCCTCAGTGCTGCTGCGAAGCCGCGTCCGCGTGCCCGCCGCGCGCGCCATGGCCTATTATGGGACGGACCCCCGCCTGCCATTATTGCGACGATCGGTGGGAAAGTGCGTTTGCGGTGGCGACGGAATCTGCTATCGTGCGGACGTGATCGTCGCCGGACGGCATTCCGCGTGGTGGAACGCGTGAGGGAAGCCGGCCGCGATCCGATACAAAGCAGATTGTTGCCTCTTCGCGTTGAGACGACTTGCACTTCTTAAGGACAGGGCCCGAACCAGCCGAAGGCTACCGGTATATTTGCCGAACTCCCATGGAACCGAGGATCTGCAACTGTGAGATACGAACGGCTGGTTCCCCGCCGGAATTCCCGACCTGCTTTGGGCATTTTCCCGGCACGGGCGCGCGCCGCCATCCTGGCGCTGGCCCGGGCGGGTGTATCCCCCGCGCCGCCCTCGAATCCGCCGTCAGCCACAGGGGATTCCGGGTCTACTACTTCCGCTTTGCGTGCGGATCAGACTCCCCCGGCGGATGCTCCGAACCCCGCCGCGGCGGCCGCGTCGAACCGGATGCTCATTCTGACCCACGAGCTGGCTCACCAACTGGCCTTCAGCGGCGGTTTGCAGAAGGCCGGGGTGATGTATCCGCTGTGGATATCGGAAGGTCTGGCCACGCACTTCGAACGCTGCGCCAGGCTCAGAGCCAGGGCCCACGCTACCGCCACGAGACAGAATCGTTCGGTCCGTTCCATTTTCCGCTCCCTTCAATAGACGTTCCGACTCGCCGCACGAACGTGCCACGCACCCCTCGCGACCTGGAGACAGGACATCCGTGCCACTTATGAAAGAACCGGCGCCACTCAAGAGAATTCTCGGCCCAGGTGTCTGTCCGCCCTCGCACTCCCATAGGGTTGGCGAATCGGCCGGCACATGCGGCCGTCCCCAAGCTGCGCTTTCGGCGGCGCCCCGCCAGTCCCGGTACCTTCGCCCCCGAGCTGTCGCGACCGGATCACTCAGGGCCTACGCGGTGATGGCTCCCGCGGCGGGAAGTCCTCGGGGAAGTTGAGGTAGGCGTACTCGCCCAGCAGGTCGTGCGCTTTGCGGTCGCGGGCTTTGGCGGCGGCGACTTCGTCATCGAAAAGGCCGAGATAGTAGTATTTCCCGCGGTATTGCAGGCCCGCCACCCACTTGTCCTTGCGTCGATAGACGCCCACGAAACGCGACGATCCGCCCCGCGGGCGGGCGTTGGCCCGGTTCTGCTGCGTCGTGCACTCCCGCAGATTGCCGCGCCGGTTGTTCAGCCCGTTGCCGTCGGCGTGATCGATGACGTAGCCCTTTCGCGGCCGCATGATCATGCGATGCATGGACACGAGCTTGCGCCCCACGTGACAACACGCATAAGTCTTGGCCCCATTCCGGATCGCGTGCCACTTGTACTTGCTCACCATCTCATAGTCCGCCACATCGACGAGCGCGAACAGCCCCCGCCCCACCGGCACCCGGCGAATCGACGGGTCCGCCCCGTCATCGAGCGGCGTATCCGTCGCCTTCGCCCCCTTCCGCCGGATCGGCTGCCACGCCTTGGCCTTGAAGTTCCGGCACGTCTCCGTCGGCAGCATCTCCCGCAACTGTCCGGGCGACTTCGGATGGTTCGTACACAGCACGAGCCGGGCCTGCCCGTGGATGCGATCGAGAATCTGCCGTGACTTCGGCTGCTCGCACGAGTACGCGCACAACTGGCACCTGCCCTGGAAGATGATCCCGTACACCGGTTTCCACCGCGCGCCCCGATATTGCTCGGGCCAGATCTCACTGTCCGCCGGCGGCACCCCCTTCAATTGCTGCCGCCGCGGAAAGTCCCGCACCAGCAGCCGCTTCTTCCGGCCGGCCCCCGCCTTCGCCCCTGCCCGCTTCTTCATGACGCTCCCCTTTCATGGTGGACATCGGAACTTTCCGAGTATCGTTGAATATATGGTACTACCACCATACTGCTTGTCAAGGGAAAAATTCTCACGGAACCACCGCCACCCAATGGGGGCGAGATCCCCTTCGCAAGGGAGTAGAGACGCAAGATCTTGCGTCTCTACGGGGCATCAGTGAAAGTCGGCGTTCTGGTGGATGGGGCATTATCCGGCCACGGGGCCGGTGATCTTCAGGACGTACGCATGATCACAGGGCTTCTCCGACGGGAACTTCACCTTCAGACCCTCGGCGTCCTGGGTGAATTCGAGAGCCCCCGCGTGTCCGAGCAGTTCGACCTTTCGGATCGCCCCGGCGGGCGTCTTGTCCCTGGCCAGTGCGGCGATGGTGATCGTCTCCCCCGGCCACTGCAGTGCGGTAGCGTAAAGCGTATCGCCCTTGGTGGTGAAGTGGACGCGGCCTTCCTCGGAGATCTTCCACGGCCGTGTGCCGTAGATCGCCTCGCCGTTGACGCCGAGCCACTGGCCCACTTCCAGCAGGACCTGCTGTTGGTTCTCCGGAATCGTTCCGTCCCCGCGCGGGGAGATGTTGAGCAGGTAGTTGCCGTTGCGGCTGACGTTCTGCACGAGGAGCGACACCACCGTGGCAGCGCTGGTCACCGTCATGTCCTTGGTGCGGTCGGCCTTACCGCGCTCGATCGTGGTATACCCGAAGGTCGGGCCGATCGGATCGTCGGGCTGCCAGACGTAATCGGTGAGCTGCTTGGGGGCGCGACCCTGCCGCTCGTAGTCCATGATGCTGCCGGCCAGGTACGCGTCGCTCTTGGTGCTGATCGACACCTCTTTGCCCCATTCCCTGGCGCGGTTGTAGTAATAGGCGGCCACCTTGAGCTTCAGCGGATCGTAGGCTCGCGCGTTGACTCCGTTATCGAACCACAGCATGTCCACCTGGTACTTATCGATCAGCTCGAAGTTCTTGCGAATCCACAGTTCGAGGAATTTCTGCAGGTTCTCCGGGGTATGATGGACCCAGTAGAAATCGGCATACTGCGGGTCATCGAGGTCGCAGGGCACATCGGCCGGGGGCCGCTGGTTGATGAACGTATAGTGCTCGATGCTGTGATTGGAGACGCCGAACTTCATCCCTTTGGCCCGCACGGCCTGGGCCAGTTCGCCAATCAGGTCCCGCTTGGGCCCCATGGCCTTGGCATTCCACGGGCTCACCTGGCTGTCCCACAGAGAGAACCAGTCGTGATGTTCGGCGGTAGGGATGACGTAGGTGGCCCCGGCCTTCTTGAAGAGATCGGCCCAGGCGTTGGGATCGAACTTGCCGGCGAACCGGTCCGCGAGCTTGATGTAGCCGAACTTGTCCAGGGGGCCGAAATTCTGGATGTGCCAGTCCCGAATACCGGCGTTGCCATAGATGTACTTCTGATACCATTCGTTGTGATAGGCGGCGACCGAGTAGAGTCCCCAGTGCATCATGATGCCGAATTTGCCGTCGCGAAACCAGTCGGGGACCTTGTAGTTGGCCCTCACGGAATCCCACGTCGGCTGGAACGGCCCCTGAG
>CAYQXM010000173.1:0-7692 GCA_964421295.1 uncultured Pirellulales bacterium | reverse complement strand
AAAATGAATCCTGGAATCCAAAAACCGCTTGATTCGCAAAACAGTCGCTACGAAACTGCCGGAACCCAAAGATGCCAGGCAGAATGCTTCGATAATATGCGACCTGTTGGCTTTGCTTTTGTTGTGCTGTTTTTGTGGCTGTGTTTCCACTTCGGCGGCCCAACGCGGGGCTTGGTAGCCCTGCTGTGGTTTGCTTTCTGTTGGATTTCCCCAAGAGTTGCTGGCGCCATTGGCGGTGCGGTAATAGGGGGGCTTATTGGCGCCGTTGTGGGATTCATTGCGGCTCTCGTGATTCTGATTCCAACGAGTGAGACTGGTCTTCTCTTTGCCGTATTCACCGCTCGGTGGGCTCCCGCGATAGGGAGTATTGAAACAGGGTTCGCATACCTTGTGTGGGCTGGCGTTACTCTGCTGGGAGCCTATTGGGGCGGTTCTCTCTTCTGGGAGTTTCTCTCAAGAAGATGGGGATACTAGGGACAGACCCTATTTTCCATGAATCCGCCCACCGTGTAAACTAGGGACAGACCCTAGTTTTCTTAGTTTTCTATGGGTCAATCAATATGGGGTGGCACAAGATGGGCATCCTTGAAGTGACTTTGAAGGTAGGAGTTACCCTGGTAGTACTTGTTGGCATAGTGTACGGCTTCCGCTTTATTGCATGGACATGGTCGAGCCAGATTGATATGAAAGAAACATTCAGTAGGTTTCTAAAGAAGGCTGCACCGAACCCAGAAATGATTGCGACCAGGGATCCAAACAAGATCTACCAAGGAGGCACCCCAGTTGGTGACGTCACAGGTGAAATCATATCAAGATCTGATGACGTGGTCTTTAGAGAACTGACGAACACCGAAGCGTTGGACAGAAGCATGCCATTTGAACACAGACGAGAGAAATATCGCATAGTCCACGTCGGGAGCATGGCGGGGCTTCACATTACCATGTCGAACACAAGTACCGAGCAGAAACGAGGCGTCCTGAAGGATGTTGTCTGTGCGATAGTGAGATAGGGCTTCGCGGGGTCACATCTCGACGGGCTGTTGCCCAAAGGCGTCTCTTCCTGTCATGGGTCGGTGACATTGACCGGCAAGATGGGAGAGCAAGACGATGGGCCGCGGCCGCGGTTAAGTCGGCCGACCTACGCTGGAGTCGACTCCACAGGGCTTGGAAGGCGCCTTTTACGCTCCGCCGGTCTCCATGGCGGATCAGCGTGCGCACGTTCTGCACCGTCGCAATGAGGAAGTCCTGAATGCGTTGACGCCACAGGCGACGCCAACGGGCGCGTTTGAAGCCGTGGTGCGTCGCCGCGTCGGCGAAGCTGCCTTCCATCCGCCACTTGCGGGAGCGACGAGGCCTGCCCTCAGAATAGCAATTAGCGGTTCTCAGGCGAGGGAATCCGATCCAGGTTCAGCCCCCTGCTTCAGGCTTGGGTGTCGGTCGAGAGGAGAACTCATTTCTTGGTCGTTCGGTTGGCCCGGCGCAGCGCGGCGTCAAAACGCCGGCGGACGGCCGCACGATCGAAGTAAGCCAGCGTCTGCTCGGGAGTCATTCCCGTGGTCTCTTCGGCGACGGCCTCCTTCCATTTCCGCGACTCGGCCACGGCGTCAAACTTCTTCGTCCTGGCTTTCATAAACAATCTCCAATGGGCTGATGATCCGGATAGCCGGATAACCACTCTCCAGATTAATGCGATTGAACCCCGCTTCTCGTCGATAGTTTGCCAAGTGGTGGAAGTTCCACGTCACCAGCACGCCCACTCCATGTGTTGTGGCTATCGCCACGTGGCGTGCGTCGTCGACGTATTGAGGCGATACCACGCCGGCGGCCAAATACGCCTGAGCAAGCTCTTCCGCTCGCGGGGTCAGGTCCAACAGGGCAGAATCCTCAGGAAACGTCCGGGCAAAGAGCCTCACTACATTCGGTGGCGCCACGATGGCCTCTTGTTGGGTCACGACAGACGCCACGAACCGACACCGTCCGGCTTCCGCCATTTCCCAGAGACGCCGTGTCGGCCCCTTGAATTCGGCATCGAAATAGCCGCCGAGAACCGAGTTGTCGAGATACACCGTCAGAACAGCCATTGGCTATCCCAAGAGAAGTCCTTGTTTCGACATTCTTATGACCACAGATATATCTTACCACACTTGGCTGAATCGGTAAACATGATCCGGAGGAGAAGCCCGGACCGGCAGCCAATCAGGCTAGGGCTCACTCTCCGCCAGATTCCTCGGCTGTGCTCGGAATGGCAATCATCTGCGGCGGGCATCCCTTTGCACGCTTGACCCCGAAGCAGCCGAGGCCCCTACACTTGTCGTGACTACGCAGGAAATTCGCGACATAAGGCGCGGCGGGCCCACGGGTGGGCCCGAGTCCTGAGTTTTGAGTCCTTAGTGTTGAGTTGACTGAGGAATTCAATCCCCTGAAGCCTGAGGCCCGAGATCTGACGCCTTCGTGATACGGAATATATCCATTTGCGCACCTTTTCCATCTCGCCTTTAGCCTCTACAATTGTCGGCACTACGTAGATTTTTCGCAACATAAGGCGCGACGGGCCCACGGGTGGGCCCGAGTCCTGAGTTTTGAGTCCTTAGGTTTGAGTTGACTGAGGAATTCGACCCCCTGAAGCCTGAGGCCCGAGGCCTGACGTCTGACGCCTGCCTTGATACGGCATATATCCTTTTGCGCAGCATTCGATACGTATCACGTCTGCTCTACAATTGTCGGCACTACGTAGATTTTTCGCAACATAAGGCTAGCGGGTTGCGCGCACATTCGGAGAATTCTGGAATTTTTTCTAGTGCAGGCGGGGCAAGGACTTACGTTTCTACAGATGTAGTAATTATGCACGATTTCTAGCAACATAAGGCTAGCGCGGGCCCATTATAGAGAGACCGCTGGGTCTCCCCATAATGGGGAGTCCTAAGTTTTGAGTCCTCAGTCTTAAGTGGAAACAGGAAGATCGGGTTTGGAATGGAAACGGTGGCAACTAAGGACTTAAAACTCAGCACTCAGGACTCGGCATCCACGGCTCGGGGCCGTGAATGCCGACGGTGCGATTGTGCGGGACAGGTGCTCGGGGGGCGGGCCCAGGAGTGGGTCTGCGCGAATCATCCGGACTGGGCGGGACGGTTGACGCTCGTGGCGAGTGCCGACGCGGGCGCGGAGGATGTGGCCCCCCGCTGCCATCGGTTTCGTGTCAGGCACGAGCCGGAGAGGGTGGCGGAGGCGGTGATGAGCGACAAGGTTCGCCATATCGCGCTCACCGATGGTTTGTTCGTGATAGTCGATGCGGCGGACTATGAGTGGCTTAGCCGGTACAACTGGCGCGGCACACTGAGCAATTCGGGTTATGCGTGCTGTGCCATGCATGGCAAGACGGTCTTCATGCACCGATTCATCATGAACCCGCCGCCGGGAAAGGTCGTCGATCACATCAACGGGAATCGGTGGGACAACCGCCGGGGCAATCTCCGCATCTGTAAGCGATCCGAGAACATACGCAACACGCGGAAGTCCCGCGGAACCTCGAAGTTCAAGGGCGTCTTCTGGGACACCAGATGCAGGAAGTGGATAGCGGCGATCCATCACGTGGGCAGGAGGATTCATCTCGGCGTCTTTGACGATGAGGCCGAGGCGGCCCACGCGTACGATCGGATGGCGCGAAAGCTGTTCGGGGAATACGCCCGGCTGAACTTCCCGGATGTCGGGAACATCGTGCGTCTGGAGGGACACATCCGCGTCCACAGCCATGCGACGGCGAAACTGACGGTGACCCATCGTTGTGCCCGCGTTGCTAAATCCGAAATACGAAATCCGAAATACGAAACAAGTTCGAACCTTCAAAGCACGAGACTTGAAACAGGATTGCGGCCAACATCGATGTTCCGATTATCTCGACCGGAGGCCGAAGGCCCCAGTGGAGAGATTAGGCGGCGCATACGCGTCATGACTCTTGCGGAGCCGGATGCCTCGGCTACGCTGCGCTTCGCTCGGCATGACAACACAGCCCGGCAGGACACACGTCGATGGACGAAGGGCGTGCGGCGGGTTTCGCGGGGGCCGCCGGGGAGCGGGAATCGTGCTCTCAATGCAGCCGCTTGAATAGCCTGGTGGTTCGGCGGGTGCGACAAGTTCATACGGTTGATTGCCATCCCCAAGTCCTGCGGACTTGAGGCTGCCACCCCTTTTTCAAAAGCACGAAGCACGAATTTCGAAATCCGAAACAAACTCGAATCACCGAAGTTCAAGAACTCAGAGAAGCTTAGGGTCAGGCGTGGGCGTTTCGATCATTGGAGCATTTGAGTTTCCGTTATTGTTTCGAATTTCTGTATTCGAGCTTCGGATTTGGCCCAGCGTTGGCTTCGGGGTGGCGGAGGCGAGGCGGGAAAAGTATAGGGCAATGGTGGGGATTGACGGACTGAATCGGTTATCGGGCGGTGGTTTCTTCTTTACAGCGGGGGCGGGGGCTGGTAGTATTACCCGGCAAGTGGTCTTGGGGGGCGCTTCGGTATAGATTCGCCGAGCGTGGGAGCGGCGAATTGGTCATGAGCGAAGGATGCGCCTGATGGCAGGTAAGATTGTCATAAATGCCGAGCGGTGCAAAGGTTGCGGCTTGTGCGTGACTGTTTGCCCGAAGCATAACATTCAAATTTCGTCGACGTCCAATGCGACCGGATACTGCCCCGCCGTGGTGGTGGATGCCGGGTGTACGGGCTGCGCCAAGTGCGCGATTGTTTGCCCGGAGGCGGTCATCGAGGTGCACGTGGAGTTGGCCAAGGCGATCAAGGACGTCGCGAAGCCGGGTAAGAAGACCTCGCAGAAGCTGGTCGAGGAGAAGCAGTGAGCGAACGGATTTTGATGTGCGGCAATGAAGCGCTGGCCGAGGCGGCGATCATGGCCGGGTGCGACGCGTACTTCGGATATCCCATCACGCCGCAGAATGAAGTCAGTGCTTACATGGCCCGCCGGATGCCGGAGATGGGTCGGGTGTTCATCCAGAGCGAGAGCGAGCTGGCGGCGATCAATATGGTTTTTGGCGCCGTCGCGACCGGCAAGCGGGCGATGACCAGCTCGTCCAGTCCGGGGATCAGCCTCATGCAGGAAGGCATGAGCTACCTGGCCGGAGCCGAACTGCCGGCCGTGGTGGTCAACGTCATGCGCGGCGGACCGGGGTTGGGTTGCATCGGACCTTCCCAAGGCGACTACTTCCAGGCGACCCGCGGCGGCGGACACGGCGACTATCGCACGATCGTGCTGGGGCCGTCGAGCGTTCAGGAGCTGGCGGACTGCATGTTCCTGGCCTTCGATCTGGCGGACCAATACCGGATGACGGTGATGGTGCTGGCCGACGGCGTGCTGGGGCAGATGATGGAGCCGCTGGTGCTCGAGCCCAAGCCGCGACCGAAGTTGCCGCCGAAGGATTGGGCGCTGACCGGCGCGGAGGGCCGAGCGCAGAATATCGTCCGCTCGCTGTACCTTGCGGACGGAGTTCTGGAGGCGCTCAATAACCGGTTGCAGGCCAAGTACCGGCAGATCGAGCAGAATGAAGTCCGCTGCGAGGAATACCAAGTCGAGGATGCGGAGATCGTGATCGTGGCCTACGGCATCATGGCCCGCATCGCGCGGTCGGCGATCGACGCGGCCCGCGCGTCCGGCATGCGCGTGGGGATGATTCGACCCATCACGTTGTGGCCCTTCCCGATGGAGCAAGTCAGTAAGGCAGCCGAGCCGTTCCGGATATTCCTGACTCTGGAGATGAGTGCGGGGCAAATGCTCGATGATGTGCGGCTGGCGGTTGCCGGGAAGACGCCGGTGCTCTTCTATGGTCGCACCGGGGGAGCCATTCCGACGGTGGATGAGGTGCTGGGCCAGATTCAGAAATTGACGGTCTCGGGAGCGGTCGCATAATCCGAAGGCTATGACAACAAAGACGGTATTCAAACGAACGAGCGTATTGAAGGATTGCCCGACCCATTACTGCCCCGGTTGCGGGCACGGGATCGCGCACCGGCTCGTCGCGGAAGTGATCGACGAACTCGGCCTCCGCGGTTCGACCATCGGCATCGCGCCGGTCGGCTGTGCGGTTCTCGCCTACAACTACTTGGATGTCGACATGATAGAGGTTGCCCACGGCCGGGCGCCGGCAGTGGCGACGGGCATGAAGCGGTGCAATCCGGAGAAGATCATCTTCTCCTACCAGGGGGATGGGGACCTCGCCGCGATTGGCACGGCAGAGATCATCCACGCCGCACACCGGGCGGAACAATTCACGGTGGTCTTCATCAACAACGCCGTCTTCGGCATGACGGGCGGGCAGGAAGCTCCGACGACCTTGCTCAACCAGGTGACAACGACCACGCCGCAGGGACGAAAGCCGGAAATTCACGGATATCCACTGCAGATCGCGGAAATGCTAGCGCTTCTGCCCGGCGCGGTTTACGTCGAGCGCTGCGCCCTGAGCAGTGTGTCGCATATCACCCAGGCCAAGACCGCCATCAAGCACGCCTTCCAACTGCAAGTGGATGGCGCCCCGGGGCTGGGCCTAGTGGAGTTGCTCTCGCCGTGCCCGACGTACTGGCGGATGTCGGCGGCGCAGGCGATGCAGTGGATCGACAAGGAAATGACGAAAGTGTTCCCGCTCGGGCGGTTGAAGGGATGAAGATGCACGTTCAGGAAGGACTGTATGAAGAGCTGGTGATCGCCGGCTTCGGCGGCCAGGGCATCATCCTGGTGGGCAAACTCCTGGCCCAGGCGGCGATGCGGGCCGGCACGGAAGTGACATTCATGCCCAGCTACGGCGCGGAGGTGCGCGGCGGGACGGCCAATTGCATGGTCGTACTCTCGCACCGCCCGATCCCGTGTCCGGTCGTCAGCCGGCCGCACGCCGTGATCGCGATGAACAACGCCTCGATCGTCAAGTTCGCACCGAAGCTGCGTCCCGGCGGATTGCTGATCTTCAACAGTTCCCTGGCGGAAGGCGAGCCCCGGGTCGGCAATGACGTCGAAAGCGTCGGCGTGCCGGCGGACGAGATCGCCACCGAGTTGGACAGTCCGAAGAGCGCCAACATGGTCGCCCTCGGGGCCTACCTGCAGAAGCGCGGGCACCTGCGTCCGGACGACGCCGCGGAAGCCCTGACAGCCGTGCTGGCCTCGCGGCACCGCGATCTGCTCGCCACGAACGCCCGGGCGATTCAGCGCGGCGCCGAGTTCGTTGCGGGTCGGGCGTAATGCGGCTTTTCCCGCATAGGAGCCGGTGCGGCTTTTGAACGCGACAAGACTGCCGGTGTATGCTAAGATGGCGCGAAGACGAAAAGGATTCGCCTCAGGAAAAATGACATGACGAAACAACCACCGAATAGACGATCCCGGGCCGTGTGCAGTTTCTGCGGACGGGCGGGCACGCAAACCGACACGCTGATCGAAGGTCTGGATGGGGTCTTCATCTGCCCCGACTGCATCGAGCTGTGCAGCAATCTGATCCGGCAGAAGCAGCGGCAGGTCAGTGGACGGCATACCAACGTCAAGGAAACGCCCAAGCCGCGGGAGATCAAGGAGTATCTGGATCAGTATGTCATCAGCCAGGAGAACGCCAAGAAGTTCCTCTCCGTGGCGGTGCACAACCACTACAAACGTCTGCTGCACAGCGATATCGGCGACAGCGAGGTCGAGCTCGACAAATCGAACGTGCTGCTG
>CAYQXM010000172.1:0-7698 GCA_964421295.1 uncultured Pirellulales bacterium | reverse complement strand
TCAGCCACGACCGCTGGTTCCTGGACCGCATCGCCACGCACATCCTGGCCTTCGAAGGCGACAGCAATGTGATGTGGTTCGAGGGCAACTATTCGGACTACGAAGCCGACCGCAAACGCCGCCTCGGCAAAGCCGCCGACGAGCCGCACCGCATCAAGTACCGCCACCTGACCCGCTGACAAAGCCCCGGCGTCCGCCGTCCCCCCGACGCGGACGCCGCGTTTCTTCGCTCCCGCGTCCCCACCTTGGAACGTCGCCCCGAAATTTCCGCAAAAATCTTCTTGACAGGACACTGGTGAATAGACCATAATTCCAACCAGGCTGGAAGCACGAAATCCGAAAAAATCTTCTTGACAGGACGCTGGTGAATAGACCATAATTCCAACAAGCCTGGAAGCACGGAATCCGAATATCGAAACTCGAAACAAATTCGAAGGACCAAAACTCGAAGACTCAAAACGGGCCCTGCGAAGCGCAGCGTTTGGGTCATTTGAGATTCGCATTCTGACATTGTTTCGGATGTCCGGCCGCGAAAGGAGAGACTATGCCGGCAAAAAGGCGGAAGACGGAAGGGAAAAGGCCCAAGAGCGGGACGTCGGGCTGGCACCGGCGGCCGAAGGTGCCGCCGCCGGACAGCTCCGTCTGGCCCGAGGAGTACCGGGGCGACCGCTGGAAGCCGATCTACGCGTTCTTCTTCGCGGGCAAGTGCCAGTTGTGCGCCTACTCCTTCGCCAAGCCCAAATGGCGCCGGGACATGGATAAATGCGACGGCGTCACCCGCATGATCCTCTGCACCAACCATCCGCGCACCCCCGGCGAGCTCCGGGAAGTCCTCCCGACCGAAACCTGCCGGAACTTCAAACCCAAAGCCTGGCAACCTGCCAAACCGAAGCGGACCCGAAGAACGGCTGCCCCCCTGGGCGACCAATCTGATCCCACCATCTGCCGCATCCCTTTGGGCAATGGTCTTTTCGCCACCGTCGATGCCGCAGACTACCGGATGCTCAGCCGCTACAAATGGCGGGCCGCTCACCGCGGGTCCAACACGTACGCTGTCTGCACGACCCCGAAGGGACGAATCGTCTCCATGCACCGGATGCTTCTGCACCCGCGTAAGGGTTGGCTGGTGGACCACATCGACGGCAACGGCCTGAACAACCGCCGCGGCAACCTGCGCATCTGCGACCACCAGCAGAATGCCGGCAACCGCGTCCCGTGCGGCCGGTCCTCACGCTTCGTAGGGGTCTGCCGGGTAGGGGACAAGTACCTCGCACGCATCACCTACCGTGGCAAGAGCTATCATCTGGGGACTTTCACCAACGAGATCGACGCCGCCAAAGCCCGCGACCAGAAAGCCTACGAACTCTGGGGCCCCTACGCGTATCTCAACTTCCCCGAAGATTACCCCCGCCCGGCACACGGGCGGCAGAAAACTCGAAATACTAAATCCGAAACCCGAAACAAATTGAAAGCGCGAAGTCCGAGGAAGAAAGGGTTCTCCAAGTCATCAATAATCAATCGTAAATCATCAATCCAAAGGGGTCGGAGATCAGAGGTCAGGAAACGGGTGAAGAAAACGCCAACAAGAGCTCAACCACCGAGGACACGCTCGTCTCGGCGAAGGCCAGGCCGTAGCCCGGGAAGAGCACGAAGAAAAAGCCGATAGCGCGACACCTTCAATTGGCTATCAATCGTCAATAATCAATCGGAAATCGTAAATCCCAAGGCCCCGGCCCATGCGAATTACTGCAAGCTGGGCCTATGACCAATCACGTATGCTGTCCCCCGATTCTGCGTGCCTTTCTTTGTGCCATCCTCCAACTATCAAAATTCTCCAGGAATTTCAGCGCGCGTGGATAATTGTACTCGGTCAAATACTTGTGATGTAGTTCCAACTCACATGACATCAGACCCACATAGTAGTCCACCGGACACGATATGTGCTGCAGTTCGACAAGATCATTATCGATGGCGTCCTGAAGTTGCCCAGCCTTGAAATACAGTTCGTCAAAACACTCGCGCACGTATAGAAGTGTCGTGTCTGATTCGTTGAGTTCGCATGGTTGCAGTGCCTTTCTGATGACCTCGCGCGTAACTCTATGCCGGTGGCCGTCAATCCTCTTGGTCATTAACGGCTTTTCCGCGTCCTGGTAATCGAGCATCTTCATTGCGTCCCACGCATAGTACTCCTCATCGGAGTCATCCGATTTGAGGAGGTCGTCCACCAATTCCCGCCCTTTCGCGGCTCGCTGCCAGGCTTGTCCTCGTCGCCATTGGTACCAGCCCAACAGGAAAGCCGCACCAGCGCCGACGATCATGATGATGTTGAGAATCACGTCCCACATGTTCTTGGTTGCGTCGTCCATGGTCACAATTCTCCCTTGAAGGCTTTGTCGAGGATGGAGGGCAGCAAGGCGTCCAGTTCGGCGGCGCTCTCGGCTTGCAGACGCTTCAAGGCGTCCACCTCCGCCTGCAAGATGTCCAAGTCCGTGACAATACGGCACTGTTCTTTGATAGAGATCCCAGTCGGAAACGGGATGTTCATCACCGTGCCTTGTGAGATTTTTTTCATCGTCGGGCTCGTCCCTTTGGCATTCAGGGCGACAAACCTGCGCGCCGCTGGTGACTGGAGCCAGTACCAGACAAACCGGCGGTTTACTTCTGAATCCCGAAGTTCAAGGCGCATCATCAAATCCGGGTAAATGCAGGGAAAAGGTGACCCGTCGTATATAGCCGCGTGTCCAACCAGTTCAGGCGTATTGCTTCGAGTCATGAGCAGATCGCCAGGCCGGAGCCAGAAATGGGCGTCTGGCGCCACGTGCATGGATGTGCGCTTGAACTCAGTCGCACGGTATCGAAATCCCGTGACGGCACTAAGGGAAAGAACCGGTGTCCCTCCATCAGTGTTGTCGCATCTTGCTGACCAGCCATTTCGGGGCGGTGACCTCAGTGCATCCCCAATCTTTCGACCTGTTGACATCTTCTCAGACAATAAGTTCAGTCGGGAACGCAGGAGTGCCTCGGCTTCTTGGGTGGCTTGGTGGCGGAGGGTGCGGGCTTCGTGGATTTGGGCGGCCAGTTCCTCGATCCGGGCCACGATCCGCCGCTGCTCCGCCAACGGCGGTAGGGGTATCTCCGCTCTCTCAAATTGGGCTGGATGAAGACTGCGCCGGCGGACATTCGTGCCCGTGCTCTGGCCGCCGATATTCTGCCAATGCGCCGGGAGCTTAAAGAAGTAATCGAGAAACTTCCTGTCAATTCGCTCTTGGACCGGTTCATAGACAACAAACGCTCCCGACATGACGCGATTGTCTGCCTCCCGCGGGGCAACGCCAAATGCGCCCTCCCAAGCCATGATCTTGCAGTAGATGAAGTCGCCCGCGCGAATGCGCTGGATCCTAGGCAGCGAGAAGGATGAGCCGGGCTTCGTGTCGCCGACGAAGATCCCACGAGCATAACTGTAGGTACCAGCGAACGTATATTCGGTGAGTTCGTCACGCGACTCGAATCGTTCAACGCGTCGGAGTACTTCACCTAGTCTTGCTGCTGGCCATTTGCTGCTCACCGGTTCTTCTCCAGCAGGCTCTCAATGTTGTTCAATATTCCTATGATGTCCTGCTCTTTCTTCAGTATGCTGGCGGCGAGTTTCTCCGGCGGCAAGTGCGTGATGTCTTCCTTGGCGTTGGGGTTCTTGCGGTCGAGGTTGCAGCCGGAGGCGAGAAGCTCATCGGCCGGGACTTTCCAAGCCTGCTCGTTGGCTTTGCGTTTCTTCCACCAGTCGAGGCAGGGCTTGAATTCCTCGAATTGGATGGGCTGGGTCTTCGTGTAGTTCTTGCGGCCTTCGGGTAGCGGCTGCTCGTAGTACCAGACTTCTTTCGTTGGGCCACCGCGTGTGAAGAACAGGAGATTCGTCGGGATCGACGTGTACGGAGCGAAGACGCCATTCGGCAGCCGGATGATGGTGTGGAGGTTGAAGTCTTTGAGCAGTTCTTCCTTGATGCGGGCGCAGACGCCATCGCCAAAGAGCGTGCCGTTCGGGACGACCACGGCGGCCCGGCCGGGCTTGCCGTTGTTGCGCTCGGGGCGTCTGAGCTTCCGCATGATCAGTTGCAGGAACAAGAGCGCAGTTTCTGAAGTCTGCTTATCGTCGGGGAAGTTGTTCTTGATGCCGGGCTCTTCCTCACCACCGAAGGGGGGATTCGTCAGAACGATGTCCACACGATCCTTGTCGCCGATTTCCTTGATATTGACGGCCAGCGAATTGCCGTCGCCGATATTGGGATAGTCCAGGCCATGGAGCAGGAGGTTCATCTGCGAGAGCATGTAGGGAAGCGGTTTGGCTTCCTGGCCCAGGATACTCTCCTCCTGGAGGATTCTACGATGCTCGACGGTCTTGCACTGGGCTTCAAGGTGGGTGAATGTCTCGACGAGAAAGCCGCCGGTGCCGCAGGCCGGGTCCAGAACGCTTTCGCCCAGACGCGGGTCGAGGGCTTCGACCATGAAGCGCACGACGGCGCGGGGCGTATAGAACTCGCCGGAATCCCCGGCGGCGTCGCGCATTTCCTTGAGCATCGCCTCGTACAAGCGGCTGAGCGTGTGGATTTCCTCGGACGACGTGAAGTGAATGCCGTTGACCTTGTTGATGACGTCTCGTAGAAGGTGGCCGCTAACCATGCGGTTGATGACACCGCGGAACACCCGCGCAATCACATCACGGCGATTCGTCCCGTTGGTGCTTCGCAGGGAGCGCATGTAGGCGATCAGGCCCGGACCTCGCTTACCGTCGGGTCTGACCGCTTCGTCTTGGTTCACGAACGCAATAAGATCGTCCCCCGTGACGCCTTCCTCTTTGGCCGCCCAATCCCGCCAACGATACGGCGGATCGATCGCCGGGCGATACCTTTTCCCTGCAACCTTGGCTTCCTGCTCGCGAATCTGCTCCATGTCGTCGAGGAACTTGAGGAACATGATCCAGGTGAGCATGGGCAGGCGGTCCAGGTCGCCATTGAGCCCCTTATCCTTCCGCATAATGTCGCGGGCCGACTTCATCAAGGAGCCAAGCTGTTGGGCGGTCGTCTGCGGCTGGGCGTCCTTCTTGCTGCTTCTGCGTGCCATTCCTTATCCTTCACGCCGCGTACAAGAGTGCTTGCAGGCGGCTGACAGCATCACTCAATTTCTCCGGTCCCCCAAAGTATCCGGCGATCTCGATCACGTTGCCGTGGTCGGAGATCGGGGGGACCTTGAGTATATCGGGCAATGCGAATTGAGCAACGCCATGCTCCGCGTATTTCTCCAAAAGCTCGTCGAGGACCGCTTTCGCCTCCGCGCCGTATTGTTCGAAGAAGGCCTTCTGCTCTCGCTTCACGCTGGTAGCCCGCTCCCGGCGGGTGCGCAAGGGAGCGTTATAGGCGACGTGGCATAGCAGGTCGAACGGATCGGCATCCTTCTGGCCGGTCACCTCCGCCAGTTGCTCGAAACTGATCCCACGTTCCTCCAAAGCTCCGATGATCTCCGACCGCTGGGCCGGGTCGGCCCACTTCTGGCGCAGCTTTGCGGCGGAAGGAAAGAGAGTGCGGACCTTCTCGCCCGTGTAGTCGGTGTACTTGACGACGCGGAGTTTGTTGCCTTCCGAGTCCAATTCGTAAACGAGGTGGGCAGCGATATCGACATGACCGCCATCCACGTAGAATTTGCGGTGTTCGACTTCAGGGGTTTCGAGGATTTCGCCGGGTTCACCGGTTTCGATAGCCTCAGTCTCCTCGCCCGCCGGAGGTTCTTCCGGCTGGACAACCTCGGACTTGGTGACTTCGCCGTTGGCGTCGATTTCTTCTTGGGTGATGCAGGCCGGGAACCCATCGAATTCAGGATCGGCGAAGTGGTGCGTGGCAGAGCCCGTGTAGTCGAGGATATTGAAGAAGAACTTGCCGTAGTCATCGCGAACCCGCGTGCCCCGGCCGATAATCTGCTTGAACTCGGTCATGGCGCCGACCACGCGGACGATGGCAATGTTCTTACAGGCGGGGATATCGACGCCCGTGCTGAGCAGTTGCGACGTGGTCAGAATGACCGGGCTGATGGTCTCCAACTCCTGGAACCGGCTGAGGTGCCCCCGCCCAATTTGCCCCTCATCCGCTGTCACGCGACAGACGTAATCGGGGTGCTCGCGCGTCAGGTCGGTATTCAGATTGTTCAATTCGGCGCGCATCTCGTCGGCGTGTTCCTGATCGACGCAGAAGACGATGGTCTTATCGAACCGCCCGTTCTTCGCCATGAAGTCCGCCAGGTGCTTGGCAATCGCTTTGGTCCGGGCCTTCAAGGCGACTTTGCGCTCGAAATCGGGCGTCTGGTATTCTCCGTCGGGGATTTCGCGGCCATACCGGTCAATCTCGCCTTTGCTTGGCCGCCAGCCGGTGGCATCGTAGTCCGTCACGACGCGATGCACGCGGTAAGGGGCGAGAAAACCATCGTCGATGCCTTGGGCGAGGCTGTACGTATAGATAGGATTGCCGAAATATGCGTACGTGTTGCAGTTGTCCTCATGAAGCGGGGTCGCCGTCATGCCGATTTGACAGGCGGGCTCGAAGTATTCCAGAATGTCCCGCCAGTTGCTATCGTCTTTGGCGCTGCCGCGGTGACACTCATCGACGACAATCAGGTCGAAGAAGTCACGGCTGAACTCCTTGTAGAGCCCGGGCCGGGACTCGTCTTGGGCAATCGCCTGGTAGATGGCGAAGTACATTTCCCGGCTCTTACTGACCTCGCCGTGATTGATTTTGAACCGTGCGTCCCCGAACACGGCGAACAGCTTGTCTTTGGGATCATCGACGAGAATGTTGCGGTCCGAAAGATAGAGAATCTTCGGGCGGCGGTATTCGCCCGTGCGGTTCCAGCGTGACGACCAGAGCTTCCAGCAAATTTGAAAGGCGACGAGTGTTTTGCCCGTCCCGGTCGCCAGCGTGATAAGGACGCGGGGCTTGCCGTTCAAAATAGCACGGACGGTCCGGTTGATCGCGATTTCCTGATAGTAGTGGGGCGTCTTGCCGACCACCGGATAGGACGGAGTGAGGAGTCTCTTGGTCAACTCAGGGGAGATGCTTTCCGCCTTCGCGAGACGTCCCCACAATTCGTCAGGACTGGGAAAGGCCGTGAGTTGGGTTTCCCTGCCGGTCAGGAAGTCGAATTCGATGATGCCGGTGCCGTTCGTGGAGTACGCGAATTTCAGATCGAGGATTTGCGCGTACTCTTTGGCTTGCTGGAGCCCGTCGCCCGGTTTCTTATAGTCCGCTTTGGCCTCGACTACGGCGATGGGGAAGTCCGCCGTGTGACGGAGGAGGTAGTCGGCTCGTTTCTGCTCCTTGCGGCGTACCTTGTTCCCGGAGACGACGATGCGACCGTCGGTGAAAGTGCGTTGTTCCGTGAAGGAGTGCGGCTCGTTGTCCCAGCCCGCTTCGACAAGTCTTGGCACGACGTACTTGCGACAGGTGTCAGCTTCTGTGCTCACGCTCCGCTCTCACCACAATGTACCGCTATCAGTGCTTCCGCCATACGATCTTTCCAGAAAGAAATGGCGCCATCCAACTCTACAAAGCTATTATCGCGAAAACGGGCCTGCCGTTCAAGCCCAAACTTGTCCCCAACATGCAGCATGGGCCAAGGCCCATCCTTGTATGTTCTACGAGACCGGATATCCTGCCTTGG
>CAYQXM010000171.1:0-7717 GCA_964421295.1 uncultured Pirellulales bacterium | reverse complement strand
CAATCGGCGCACAGCTCCATGAAGATGGTCGGCTCCGTGTACGTGTAGGCGATGCTCTTACACTCGCTCCGGCGGGCGGCCGTGACGATCTGCTCGGGCGCATAGGACTCCCCATCGATCTCGCCGACATCGAGCGCCGCCTGGCTGATCTGCCAGTTCTGACAGAACGCGCACCGGAAGTTGCAGCCCATCGCGGCAATCGAGAACGCCCGGCTGCCCGGCTGGAAGTGAAACAGCGGCTTCTTCTCGATCGGGTCGGGATTGGCGGCACAGATCTTGTGGTAGTTGAGGCTGTACAATGTCCCGCCCATGTTCCGGCGCACGGAGCAATGTCCCAGCCTGCCGTCATCGATCAGGCAACCGAAGTGGCACAGCTTACAGTGGACCCGTCCGCCCCCGGCAGGGTTCCACAGCACTGCTTCTTTTTCTTTCAGTTCTTCGTGCGACTCCATCCCGAACCTCTGGATCTACGATTTACTATTTACCAATGGTCCGCAGGTTGGTACATTTTTCTTTCCACAATCGTAAATAGTAAATCGAAAATCGTAAATATCAAATGCTGGGGGTGTATATGGATAAGTTCGACCCGAAGTCGTTGATCGATCTGGATAAATGCGTCTTGAACGCCCTGGATCTGTTCATGGACCGCAAGACAGAGTTCCCCCGGCCCAATATCAAGCGGTTCAAGCGGCCCCTGGTCGTCGGCAGCGGCAACGCCATCGCGACGGGCAAGATCATCTTCGACGCCTCGGACGCCGTGCTGGCCGACGAGGGCACGTTCCAGAGGAAGCTGAAGTCCGTCAAGGGGATCGATGGCGTCATCGTCGTCTCCGCTTCCGGCGGCAAGCACGCGCCGATCATCGCGGAAGAAGTCCGGCCCAAGGGGCTGCCGGTCTGGCTCTTCACGTCCAATCCCAACGCCCTGGCGGGCAAGCTCGTCAACAAGGTCTGCGTCTTCCCCAGCCGGCCCGAGCCGTATACCTATAACACCTCGACGTACCTGGGCATGATCCTGTCCACGATGTCCCAGAACCCCCGCGCCGAGGCGCGGAAGATTCGCGCGTTCATCTCCCAGAAGGTCAACCCTGTCCTGCGGCGTTTCGACGTTACGCGGTTCCGCGGCTACAAGGCCTTCTATCTGCTGGTCCCCGAGAAATTCGAGCTCGTGCGCATCATGTTCACGACGAAGTTCGTGGAGCTGTTCGGCCGGTGCGTCGCGCGTGACGTCTTCACCTGGGAACAATCCAAGCACGCAACCACGGTCGTCGAGGCCCCGGACGAGCTGTTCCTTTCGTTCGGCCGCCAGAACACCACCTTTGGCACCGATCGGCTCTTCATCCCCCTGCCCAGAAACGCCAGCTACGCCATGACCTTGGCCGTGGGCTATTACGTGATCGGGAAGATCCAGGCCCAGAAACCCGCCTGGTTCAAGAAAGGCATCGAGTCCTTCGCCCAGCGGGCCTCCGCCGCGTTCGGCCAGACGATCAAACCGCTCGTCGACTTCCGGTCGTAGACCCTCGGGTGTGACCCTAGAAACGAATCGGCCGATCCAGGCGCTTCCGCCACCTGGATCGGCCGTTCACATGGGAAGCTTGGTTGTCCCTCTATGTCTTCCTTAGCAACGCTTTGTAACGCCCTGCCGCACTACCTCTCCATTCGCACCATCTTCCCGTCTTCCTACTCCTCTACTCCCGCACTATCACCACGGTCCCGGCAGGCTCATAGGAGCCTGTGTCGGCTGCAATCCTCCGCGGCCGACGTCACCACATGACCTGGTCAGTCAGAAACCTTCCTGTTGTGCATCACTTTCACAGCGGGTGCCCTCCTGTCTACAGACCGGCACCACGGGAACATCCTGTCGGATACGTCCTCATCGCCCGGCTGCTCCGCCATGTCACGGCGATCGGGTTGTCGATGCAACTCAAGAGGCGCCACCGTAGTTTCTCGTTCTGCGGCGTCTTCACCCCTTATGATCGGATGTCCACCCAACGAGCTTGAGGAAAAAAGGAACAGCGTAGTAATATACTGCATTCTGCCGATCGGCACAGGCCACGGTATTCGCACCGGCACGCCTGTCGAGCTATTCTCGGCCGTTCGACTATGCTGGCTCGCGGGACACCGTCAGACAAGATGACAAAGCCGCTTAACCCATGGTTCAGCCGCTTCTCGAGTCGTTCGGCATTGCCATCTCTGCGGCGGAGGATATGCTATCGTCATTCGACCCGTCCCCGGCGGCACCGAAGAGACATGGATCGTGTGCGCCGGTTCTTGCGGGTCCGGGATGTAGGAGAAGCTATGTGTCATGTGGTGCTGTGCCTGGCCTTGAGTGCCCTTTGGCCTACTGGCGCCGGCAGCGGGCGGCCGGCCTCCGCCGCCCCGACCCGGTGGTCCACCACCGTCGCGGATAGCCTTATCAAGCGCTTCCCTGATCCCGACGCCATCCACTGGATAGGCCAGAAGAACCACTTCAGTTGGCAGGCTGGATACGTCATGTTCGCGATGGAGAAGCTGTGGCGCCGGACCGGGGATCAACGCTATTTCGACTATATCAAACGGTACGTGGACCAGCAGGTTGACGAGCGAGGCAACATCCCCGACTTTGTGCCCGACGCGCTGGACAACTTCATCCCGGGCTATGCGATCCTCTTCATGTATGAGCAGACAAAATTGGAGAAGTACCGGATTGCCGCCACGAAGATCCGGGACGGCTTCCGGGACTATCCACGCAATGCCGACGGGAGTTTCTGGCACACCGCGCGGATGAAGCACCAGATGTGGGTGGACGGCGTCTTTATGGGACAGATGTTCCTGGCGCGCTACGGTGCCACGCTCGGGGATAGGGACTATGCCTTCGGCGAGGTCGCCCGGCAGATGAAGCTGGCCCTGGAACACTGCCGCAAGCCCAACGGTCTGCTGCTCCACGGGTGGGACGAATCCCGCGCCGCCGCGTGGGCTGATAGACAGACGGGCCAGGCGCCGGAAGTCTGGAGTGAAGGACTCGGATGGTACGCAGTGCTGAGCGCCGATGTCTTCGATTATCTGCCGAACGATCATCCCGACCGGCCGCTGCTGCTCGAGGCGCTCCGCACGCTCTGCCAGGGTCTCAAGCACGTACAGGACCCCAACACCGGCATGTGGTGCCAGGTCGTGGACAGACCCGGCCAGGCCGGCAACTGGAACGAGACCTCCGGCACCGGCATGTTCACGTATCTGATCCGCAGTGCCATCGACAAAGGATATATCAGCCGCGCGGAATACCTGCCGGTGGTTCAGAAGGCCTACGCGGGTCTGATCACCAAGGCGGTTCCCGCCGCGGATGGCGGAATCGATATCAAGGATTGCAGCAGCATCGGCATCAAGAACAGCTATAAGGCCTATATCAACTGCCCGAAAGAAGTGAACCCCTTCGCTCCCGTCACCTCCTTCATTCTCGGCACAATGATCATGGAGACGCCGGAGAACGGATCAGGCGGGGCGCTCCTGCAGGCCGCGACGCAAGCCCCGTCGTCGTCCGCGGCGCCGCTGATGGCCCTGCTGGACCGTTTCACCGCCCCGGACGTGCCGGTTCTCGGCCCCGGGGAGACGCCGGTCGATCCCCTCAAGTGGGACCAGCCCATCCCACCGAACCTCCCGGGCCGCGGTCGGGCGCAGCACCCGATGCTCTACATCGGCGAGGGCTACAACAAGATATTTCTCGTCAACGAAGGCAAGGTCCTGTGGACATACTCCACCGGCGGAGGCTGGGAATACGACGACGTCTGGATGCTCTCCAACGGCAATATCCTTTTCACGCGTATGCAGTACGTCGCCGAGGTAACGCCCAGGAAGGAAGTCGTCTGGCGCTATGACGCCCCCGCCGGCACCGAAATCCATGCCTGCCAGCCGATCGGCCTGGACAAAGTCATGTTCGTCCTGAATGCCAACCCTCCCAGACTGTTCATCGTCAACATCAAGACCCAGGCCACCGAAGTCGAACACACGATACCCTACGAACCCAATAGCGCCGTCCACGGCCAGTTCCGCCGGGCGCGTTATACCGCCCAGGGCACGTACCTCCTTCCCTATCTGAGTCTGGGCAAGGTCGTCGAGTACGATAAGGACTTCCGCGAAATCTGGAGGTACGATGTCCAGAGCCCCTGGGCCGCCATCCGTCTCAAGAACGGCAACACACTGATCACCAGCGAGCGGGACATCCGTACGCTGGAAGTCACGCCCCGGAAAGAAATCGTCTGGGAACTCACGCCGGCCGATCTGCCGCCCGGTCAGCGGTTCATCAATACGCAGTCCTGCACCCGCCTGGCCAACGGCAACACGATCATTTGTTCCCGCGGCGAGGGTGGCAAAGGGCCGCAGCTCGTTGAAGTCACGAAGGACAAGAAGGTGGTCTGGATCCTCCATGACTGGGCGACATTCGGTCCCGCCACCGCCGTGCAGATCCTGGATGATCCCGGCTTCCCGGAGAATCCGGGCCAGTCCGAGCATTGACCGGGTCTTTCCTCCAGGGCGGTGGATTCAACGGTTGCGCCGTGACATGACAGCCAGCAGTGCCATGACCTGGGCAGCCGCGATGGCCCAGAATATGGCCTGGAAACGGAGATCGCGGGTCTTGTGGTGAAACAGCCTCTGGGCGAGAAACGCTCCCGGCGTTCCCCCCGCAACGGACAGGAAGTGCAGTGCCATTTCAGGCACCCGCCACCCGCCGCAGCGTGCCTGGTGCTTGTCATACCCATAGCCCAGGACCGTGACGACGTTCACGGCCACCAGCACCGCCGCGACCACAGGGAGCCCCTGCGACGCCAAGGCCCACGCCCCTAATGTTGCCAGGCCTGCCGCCACAAGAATGACAGCCCAACCGAGCCGCACCATTCCAGTTCTCCATTCGGCACCAGGAGTCATGGCCCGATTATACCGGAAACGGACTTCCCGCGGATTCATAGAAAATCGGCGGCAAATCCACCTAACGGCTCCCTTGACCTTTGCCGATCTAACGGATATGCTGGAAACAGCCGTTGTGGGTTTGTTGGTCACGGCTCTGTCGCGTCATAAGGCGGATACCGCCTTGGAAGGAGGTGACCCAAATCGAGTTGCCCGTGCGGGGCAGAATTCACACCATCGACCGCGATTTGACGGAAGACGCGATCCTTTTATGCACATGCCTCGCTAACGTGTGATATCGCAAGAGTTTATGACATGCCGCATCGGACATGTCGGTGGCACCCGGGGCTCGCACGATCGGACGGAGGGCCCCGTTCAAAGGAATCGGGATAGGACTTTGAAAGGTGGAGAAATGACGACGAAAGGTGCAAAGTACGGGCTGTGTCTTGTGCTGCTGGGTCTGTGGGCGGTGTCCGCTCCGGCAGCCAACATTCTGTTCATCTCGGCGATGGACGCGACCATGCAGGCAAGCGACGATCTGCTCAAGACTTACATGGAGAGCCTGGGGCATACCGTGACCTATCTGGACGACAACGCGGATCAGGCCTCCACCCAGGCGGCCGCCCTGGCGGCGGACATGGTGTTCATTTCGGAGTCCGTCAGTTCGGGTCGCGTGGGCAATGAGATCGACGCCATTCCCCGGCCCATGGTGATTTCCGAGATGTATGTCTGGGATGAAATGGGACTGATGGTGGCCGCGGGCGCCTCGCCGACTTTCGAAAACACCAACATCCAGATCATCAACCCCGGTCACTTCCTCGCGGCCGGCCTGCAGGGCACCGTGAGCGTGCTCAAGAGCCTGACCTCGAGTCGAGGCGCGGCCCGCTTCGCCAACGGCAAAGTCGGAGGCGGCGGTGTGGTGATCGCTCAGGCAACCGCGGCCGGCGCGACCTACGATATGTACATGGTCTACGACAAGGGTGCCGCGTTGGCCAAGGCCCCCGGTGACGGCAGTGCCGCCATTGCCGCGGACATTCGTGTCGGTCTCGGCTTGGACGAACTGTCGTACCTGGCCTGGAATGACAACGCCTTCGCCCTGCTGAAAGCTTCGATCAATTACGCCCTGAGCGTGAATACGCAGGGCCCGGCAACCTACCCCTACCCCGCGGCCGGCGCGACCGACGTGGTGCGCGAGTCGATTCTGCACTGGACGCCGGGACCGTGGGCGGCCACGCACGACGTCTATCTGGGGACCGTGCTCGATGACGTGAACACGGCCGACAGGACCAATACCAAGGGCGTCCTGGTCAGCCAGGGTCAGGATGCCAATACGTATGATCCGCCGAGCCTCGAGTTCGGCCGGACCTACTATTGGCGCGTCGATGAGGTCAATGCGGCGCCCAGCGACAAGATTTTCAAGGGCAGCGTCTGGAGTTTCACGGCCGAGCCCTACGCCTATAAGGTCACCGGCATCACCGCCACCGCTTCCAGTACGGAGGCCACCACCGCCGCTCAGTACGCCGTCAACGGCGTCGGGCTCGATCCCAGCGATGGTCATGGGATCGATCTCACGAGCACATGGCTCTCCGCCCGCTCGGCAACCGGGCTGCCGTGGATTCAGTTCGCTCTCGGCCGGAGCTACAAACTGAACCAGATGCTGATCTGGAACCACAACAGCGAATTCGAATCCCTGCTCGGCCTCGGCATCAAGGACGCCACGATCGAGTATTCGACGAATGGCACCGATTGGATCACGCTGGGCGATTATGAGTTCGCCCGGGCGCCCGGGGCCGTCGCATACGCCGCTAATACCACGATCAGTTTCGCGGGCCTGCAGGCCAGTCACGTGCGCATCACCGCCAAGAGTTCCTGGGGCGGCGGAACGCAGTGCGGCTTGAGCGAGGTGCAGTTCCTCTATGTCCCGGTCTGGGCCCGCAATCCCGACCCGACAGCGGGAGCTGCGGATGTCTCTCTGAGCCCGACGCTCTCCTGGCGCAGCGGGCGTGAGGCCGTCTCGCACCGGGTCTATTTCAGCGCCGATAGCGATGCCGTGACGAATGGAACCGCCGCCGCCTTCGACACGACCGCCAACAGCTACACGCCTTCCGCGCTCGGCCTGGGCACGACGTTCTACTGGCGCGTCGATGAGGTCAACGCCGCGGCGACCCCGAGCACCTGGGTCGGCGACGTCTGGAGATTCACCACCACCGCCTTCCTGACGGTCGACAACATGGAGAGCTACAACGACACCACGGCCGCGATCTATAATACGTGGATCGATGGCTACGGCACCTCCACCAACGGCTCGCAGGTGGGTAACGACAACACTCCCTACGCCGAGCGGACGATCATCCATAGCGGCAGCCAGTCCATGCCGTTCATGTACGGCAAGAACAGCCTCACCACGTCCGAGGCGACGTGCACGTTTGCCGCGGGCCAGGACTGGACCGTGTCGGGTATCAAGACCCTGGTCATCTACTTCCGGGGCCTCGCGACCAACACCGCGGCCCAGCTCTACGTCAAAGTCAACAGCACGAAGATCGACTACACCGGCAGCTCGGCCGATCTGCTGGGGACGTCGTGGGTACAGTGGAACATCGATCTGTCCACCGTCAGCGACATCAAAGCGGTGAAGACGCTCACCCTGGGCGTCAGCGGCACCGCGACGGGGACGCTGTACTTCGATGATATCCGCCTGTACAAGACCGCTCCGTGACACGCCGCGTCCGCGTGGCGATCCCAAGCACAACCCAGGGCCTGTCTCTCGCGAGACGGGCCCTTTTTTCTTGTCGCCCTGCCGCGGGGAGGAAAAAAGGGCCCGTCTCGCGAGAGACAGGCCCTG
>CAYQXM010000170.1:0-7759 GCA_964421295.1 uncultured Pirellulales bacterium | reverse complement strand
GCCTGCCAAGGTAGAGTACGATGCCCAGCAGAACGAAACCCACCGAGAACACACTGCTGGACAGGGAGATGGCGATCGTCGTGAGCTTCGTTTCGTAGACGCTCTGGTCGATGTAGCTGGTCAGCATCCGCCGGCACAGGGACGGGTTGGACGCCAGCGTGGCCAGACCGACCCGGTAGGCGGTGGAAAGGGCAACGATGCGCGCCACACACAGGCTCGCGGCGATGACGCCGCACAGCAAGGCGATCGTCAGCGACAAACGGAGCCGCCCTGCGGTCAAAGACATTCCGGCGGAGACCCGGAGGCCGTCCTTTTCCCACTCGCGGCTACAAAGCATGTTCCAGGTCAGGTATCCCAGAGAGAAGGTGAGCATGCTCAGGAGCACGGCTTCGACCACGGCATGGGCGCCGGAAGAGAACAGACCCGTACCCACACCGGCCAGGTACAGGCATGTCACACTGCCCCAGACAGCAAGATACAGGAACAGCGGGTGGACTAACCATCCAGCCATGTGCGCACATCATCCCGCCGGCCCAGGCGTCCGGTCAAGCCGTCTTTGATCGCCCGTAATACCAGCAGAGTTCCCCGGCGCCCGTGGCGCAGGCCGAGCGCCAGACTGCGGACAATCAGCCGCAGATTCCTGAGCCGGGGGAAACTGAAGTACTGGTTGACGACGAACATGTTCCGGATGCCGTAATACTGCTTCCAATCGAAGAGCCCCGGCCGAGGCTCGGGATGGAACACGCGACTGTCAATCACGGTGAACAGCGCCACCTGGCGTGCGGCACGCCAGAGGAAGTCCTTCTCATCGCCCTTGATGTAGAATGCTTTGTTCGGAAGGCCGATCCCGGCCACCGCCTCCGCCGAGACGAAGGTGCCGTTGAAGGGACAAGCCCAGCGATACAGCCCGTCCGCAATCTGAGCGCGCACCTCCGACAGCCGCCAGTGATAGACTTTGATCCGCGGTTGCCCTCGCTCCGTGAGTTCCTGAAGCGGAAAGGCCAGCGTGTCACCGTCCCTCCGGTCCTTCGAAAGCACCAGAGAGTTCAACAGCACCCGCCGGCCGTGCGACGGGGCCAAGGCCTCTTTCTGGCGTATGAGTGCCGCCAAGGCCTCCGGCGCGGCGCTTAGATCGTCATCCATGAGCCAGACCCAGTCGAACCCCGCCTCGGTGGCGCGTTTGAGACCCTCGTGAAATCCCCCGGCACCGCCCGTGTTCTCCGGCAGGCGCACGAAATGCACCTGAGTACGTTGGGTCGGGCCGGTCAGTCCCTCGCTCTGTATGAATTCGTATGTCCCGTCGTTCGAACAGTTGTCGATGATGAAGATGGCATCGGGAGGTCGGGTCTGACCGAGCAGCGATTTCAGACAATCCGCCAACAGGACCTTGCGATTGTAGGTCACGACGACGGCGGCAATTCGATCCTGGGGCCGATCAGAAACCATTCTTGTGAATCTCAGCGAAGAGCGTCAAGGCCCGATGCACCACGTGATCCATGTTCAGGTATTCGTACTGCGCCAGCCGGCCAATGAAACGTACGTCGCGACGTGCGTCAGCCAGCGCCTTGTATCGGGCGTACAGACCGTGGTTGGCCGGCGTTGGGATGGGGTAGTACGGTTCCCCCTGGGCCCGGCTGTACTCATAGCAGATAGTCGTCCGCGGATGGTTCTGCCGATAGAAGTGCTTGAATTCCGTGATCCGCGTGTAGTCCTGTTCGTTCGGGTAGTTGATCACGCCGGCCGGCTGGAATTGCTCCACCTCGTGCGTTTCCAGTCTGAAGACGAGGCTCCGGTACGGCAACGGACCGTAAACGTAATCGAAGAACTCATCGATCGGCCCCGTGTAGATCACCTTCTCCGCCTCCGCACGATCGGCCAGCGACCGGTAGTCCGTGTTCAGCCGGACCGTGATGCGCGGGTTGTCCAGCATCCGCTGAACAAGACGCGTGAAACCCTCCGAGGGAATCCCCTGATAGGTGTCGGCAAAATACCGCGTGTCCCTGTCGAAGCGGACCGGCAGCCGCTTCGTTACTTCCGGCGCCAGATCGCGCGGGTCCACCCCCCACTGCTTGCGGGTGTACTCCTTGAAGAACAAGTCGTACAGCTCCTCACCGACTTGGGAGACGACGACATCCCGTGCATTGGCAATGCGATCCATGCGGACGCGTCGCTGCTCGAAGTACTCGCGCAGCTGCTCCTCCGTGAAAGAACGATCGTACAGGCGTTCCATCGTGTCCAGGTTGATCGGCAGGTGAACCAGCTTGTCACCCACCTTGGCCAACACGCGATGCACGTAGCCGTTCCAGGCAGTGAAGCCCGACAGGTAATCCCAGACCTCACGATTCATCGTGTGCAGGATGTGAGGTCCGTGCTTTTGCACGATGATGCCGTGCTCGTCGACATAATCGCAGGCATTGCCGGCAACATGGTCCCGGCGGTCGATCAGCAGGATGCGCCGGCCCAGACCGTTGGCCAGCCGCTCCGCCATGACACAGCCGGCCAGGCCCGCTCCGACAATAAGGTAATCATACCTCATGCCCGCCCGATCACGTCTGCTTTCCCCGCCCGTTCTGGTATTCGAGCCCGACCGCGATGAATCCGGTCAGCATCAGCAGGACGACAAGAGCCACAACACCGCTGCGCACGGTGTTCCTGTCCACGGGATAAACAGTGGGTTTCTCACCGGCACGGGTATTGATGAGAATCCGGTTCTGCGTCTTGCGAATATACGAACGCACGTAATCCGCGACTCCGGAATCCTTGTATTGGCTCAGCTCCTGTTGCAGAAACGCCACGAACTCCTGAACGGTGTAGTACTTCAGCAGGCTTTGCTCCACCTGGCTCAACAACTTGTTGTTCAAATCCAGAATCTTGAGGTAATAATCGTACCGCTCCTGTCCCGCCCTGAGCTCTTGTTGCAGATCGATCACTTTCGCCTGAACGGCGCGCACCTGATACGTCCAGGGGAGCAGCTCCCGGTTATTGGGATCATTGGCCACCTGCAGAATGATCCCTCCCTGAGGCCCGACCGCGTTCAGGCCGTTCATTCCCCCGACGGTCCCGTCCTCCACCTTCTTCATCTCCACCAGCCGGGACTGCTCTCTCTGCAGATCGAGGGACATCGTGAACCGACGGTCTTCAATCTCCATCAACTGGGTCTTGGCCTGGCGAATCGCCTCTTTCAGATCCGTGCGCACATCGTAAATCGGCAGAACGCTCTCGATGTTGGCGGTGACAACATGCGATATCACTTCCATGTTGGCTCGGGAGTCGCCCCGTATGTCCACATACAACAGGCGTGCCTGGAAAGCTCCGATCCTTTCGGAGACAAGGGGGTCCGTGTTTTGGAGGCGTTTCGGATAGGCCGGGAATACCTTGAAGCCGATGAATTGCTGCAGGGCTTCCTCCGACTGGATCGAGTCGAGCTTACCGGCGTAGCCAGCCAGCCCCTTTTTACGAAGCAGCTCCGCCATCTTGCCCAGGTTCTCAGAGCTGTAGAAGCGTCGTAGGAAGACGTTGTACTCACCCTCGGTCAACGGCCGTTCGTAAACGAAGCTGACTTTGTACGTCCCGGCCTGGAAATACATCGCCCCGACGAGTGCCAACGCCGGCAGCACCGAGCCACATCCGACCAGGAACCGACGTTTCCACAGGATGCGGATGTAGTACGAAATGATCCCCAGGGGGCCACTCTCTTGCGGCATAGTCATGCAGAAAATATATGAGGCCCCCGTCCTCATGTCAAGGTGTAGGCCTTGTCGCTGAGTATATGCTGTTTTTCTGCCCCCGCTTTTTGGCACGGGGCCAAACGTGATTTATACTTTGGGTGTAAGGGGTGGTTAAGAGCTTCGGAGTCGTAAGGTGGGACCCACCCACCGACGGTGTCTCGAAAGCAAACAAGGAACGACAACTTGCTCATGATACTCCTTCCTTCTTTCCAGGGGGGGCGGCAGACCGGGTTTTCGAACCATGGGGGGTCGCTGTCTCCCTCTATTTTTGCGCGCCCCACCTAGGACAACGCACCTTGACAAGCCTTCCGCGATGGCTTAAGCTTTCGATTTTCAGGCATTTACGGCTATCGAGGGGCTTTCACTGTGGCGCCACAAGTGGTCACGCGTTTCGCACCGTCGCCTACGGGGTATCTGCACGTGGGCGGGGGTCGCACTGCACTTTTCAACTGGCTCTGGGCCAAACGCACGGGCGGCCGTTTTCTTCTGCGCATCGAAGACACCGACCAGAAGCGCAACACCCCCACTGCCGCCCGGCAGGTGATGGCCGATCTGCGCTGGTTGGGCATTCAGTGGGATGAAGGCCCCGAAGTCGGCGGGCCGAATGGGCCGTACTTCCAATCCGAGCGCACCGACACCTACGACAAGTACATCCGGCTCCTTCTGGATCGCAAGCAGGCTTACTACTGCTTCGAGTCTTCCGAAGAACTCGACGAGTTGAGGCAGGAAGCCGAAGCCCAGAAGAAGGGTTTCGTCTACAAGCGGCCCGAGCAGTTCCCCACCCATGAAGACGCGCAGAAAGCTCGTGATGAGGGCCGGCCGGTCACCGTTCGATTCGCCATGCCGACGGACCAGCCCATTTTCGTGACCGATCTCATTCGGGGTCAGATTCGCTTCGACCCCGCCGAGCTGGGCGACTTCATCATCCTCAAGAGCGATGGTTTCCCCACGTACAACTTCGCCGTCGTCGTCGATGACGCCCTGATGGAGGTAACTTACGTGCTCCGCGGTCAGGAGCACCTGATGAATACGCCGAGCCAGCAGGCGCTTTGGCAGGCCCTATTCCCGGAAAAGCCCCTGCCCCAATACGCTCACATGTCCGTGACGGTCAGCGACAGCGGCGGCAAGCTTTCCAAGCGGGAGCGGCCCAAGGCCCTTCTGACTGCGATCAAAGCCCTTCAGAATGCAGATTTGGGCAAGATCGCGAAGATGGGCAATATAAACGAGGAGGATCTAGCCGCGTTCCTCGAAGGTAAGAGCGTGCCGGACATGCCCGCCATCGATGCGATGGCGGAGTACCTGGGCGTGCGTTTGCCCGAGATCAATATCGTCGACTTCTTCAAGAGCGGCTACCTCCCTTCGGCCTTAGTCAACTTCCTCGCCCTGCTCGGCTGGAATCCGGGCGATCAACGCGAGGTCATGAAAACCGCAGAGTTGATCGAGGCGTTCGATATAGGCCGGTTGAACAAGAGCAACAGCCTGTTCGACCGGCAGAAGCTCCTCGCTTTCAACACCGAGCACATCCGCATGACTCCACCGCAGGAACTGCTGCCCCACCTCCGTGCTTATCTGCAGGAGGTGCAGTCGCCCATGATAGCAGCGGATGATGTTACGCTGACGAAGATTATTGGACTCTGCGCCGGGGCCCGGACTCTGGAAGACATCGACCGTAAGAGTTGCTTCCTGTTCGTGGACGATGACAAGATCGAATTCGAGGACGCCGCCGTCAAGAAGGTGCTGCTCAAAGGCGGGGCCATCGAGATGCTCGGTATCGTCCGCGAGAAGCTCGCCGGTATGACTGAGTTCTCCGAGCACAGCCTTGAAGAGATGTTGCGTGGACTCGCTGAGAGCAAGCAGGTTGGCCTGGGTAAGGTTGCCCAGCCTTTGCGGGTGGCTCTGTGCGGCACGACCGTGAGCCTGTCGATCTTCGATTCAGTGAACATGCTCGGCAAACAACGGACCCTGGCTCGCATCGACACGACGATCACCAGATTCAAGGGCCAGGCTCAGATGGAAGGACAGCATTGATGGCCTTATTGGTTACCGGTTCTATAGGAATAGATACCGTCAGGACGCCGCACGGTGTCAGTGAGAACTGCATCGGCGGCTCGGCGATCTACTTCTCCATGTCCGCCAGCTTCTTCGCCCCGGTGCGCTTCGTCGGGGTGATCGGGGCGGATTGCCCGTTCGATATTCCCAGTTTGTTCAAGGGCAAACCCGTCGATCTGGCCGGCCTGGAGATTCGTAAGAATAGCCGGACGTTCCGGTGGGCGGGAACCTACAAGGAAACCATGGACGACCGCGTGACCGACCACTTGGAGTTGAACGTTCTGGCGGAACGCCCCCCGGCCGTGCCCAAAGCGTTTGCGGATAGCAGGTTCGTCTTCCTGGCCAACACCGCTCCGAAACTCCAATTGGAGCTGCTGGAGCAGGTCGCCGCGCCGACGTTCGTGGCGGTCGACACCATGGATCACTGGATCGCGAACAACCTGGATGATCTGCTTCAGTTGCTCAAGAGGGTCCACTGCCTGGTGATCAACAGCGACGAGGCCAAGCTGCTGGCGCATGACAAGAACTGCGTCACCGCCGCCCGGAAGATTCTGGCGCTGGGACCGCAGATTGTGATTGTGAAGAAGGGTGAGTCGGGGTCGCTCGTGTGTTTCGCTGATGGCGGCACGTTCATTCTGCCTGCCTATCCGGCCACCAACGTCAAGGACCCCACCGGCGCCGGCGACAGTTTCGCGGGCGGCTTCATGGGCTATCTCGCCCAGATCGGCAAGACGGACCTGCCGTCATTGAAGACCGCCGTGGCGTATGGAACGGTTGTGGCGTCGTATACGATTTCGGATTTCTCGCTCGATGGCCTGACGAGACTCACCCGCGGCGATATCGACAAGCGGCTGGCCGAGCTGCGTCAGTGCACGAGTTTCTGAAAGGTGCAGTAGCACATTATGCGGTGTTTTGTCGCGATCGAGATCGATGAGGAGATTCAGCAGTCGCTGGGTAAGCTGCAGAAGGAGCTGACCCGCAGCGCCGACATGCGCAAAGGCGATGTCAAGTGGGTCCACCCCGATTCGATGCACTTGACGCTGAAGTTCATCGGGGAGGCGACGGACCAGCAGGTCGTCGAGATCTGTGACATCGTCAAGAAAGTGGCCCAGCGCCACGAAGCCTTCGACATGGCCATCGGTCAGGTCGGACACTTCGGCGGCGAAGGCGCCCGCGTGCTCTGGGTGGGCGCGGGACTCGACTCTGCGCCGCTCCTGAAGCTCCAGGGAGATCTCGAACAGGCGTTGGCCCAGGTGGGCTGGCCGCCGGAGAACCGCAGGTTCTCGGGCCACCTGACCCTGTGCCGCATTCGGAATGCCAAAACGGGCCTGAAGCTGGCCCAGCTCGTGGAGCAGTACCAGGATTTCGATCTCGGCTCCGTACGATGCGATTCGTTGTGTGTATTTGAAAGCCAACTGAGTCCGGGGGGGCCGGAATACACCCCTCTGGGCCGGTTCAAGTTGCTGTGAGCAGCACGGACAAAAAGAGGCGAGGCAATCATTGGAGATGAGAAGATGGCAAAAAGCAAGAAGACAGAGGCTGTAGCCGAACCGACTGGCAAGGAAGCCGCCCTGCAGAGGGTGATCGCACAGATCGAGAAGCACTATGGCCAGGGCGCCATCATGCAGATGGACGCGAAGACCAACATGAAGATCGAGGGCGTCGCGACCGGTGCCTTGTCACTGGACATCGCCTTGGGCGGCGCCGGGATTCCCCGCGGCCGCATCACCGAGCTGTTCGGGCCGGAGTCCTCGGGCAAGACCACCCTGGCTCTGCACGTGATCGCCAACGCCCAGAAGAACGGCGGCGTCGCGGCGTTCATCGACGCCGAGCACGCGCTCGATACGACCTGGGCCAAGCGGCTGGGCGTGGACGTCAGCGGGTTGCTGATCAGCCAGCCCGACACGGGGGAGCAGGCGCTCGACATCGCCGAAATGCTGGTCAAGTCCAACTCCGTCGACGTGATCATAGTCGACTCGGTC
>CAYQXM010000169.1:0-7777 GCA_964421295.1 uncultured Pirellulales bacterium | reverse complement strand
TTCGAATACCTGGAGTTCTTCGCCGCGGCGTTTGGCATCGAATACGCCAAGCGCAAAGCCATCGTGGATGGCGTGCTGGAACTGACCGACCTGACGTCCAAGCAGAATGCCACCGTGGACAGCCTGTCCCGCGGCATGCAGCAACGCCTTGGCCTGGCGCGGGTGCTCATCCACGATCCGAAGGTCCTCATTCTCGATGAGCCGGCCAGCGGCCTGGACCCCCGGGCTCGCATTGAAATCCGCGAGCTGCTCCGCGAATTGAAGCGGATGGGCAAGACCGTCATGATCTCCAGCCATATCCTCAGCGAGTTGGAGGAGATCTGCGATCGCATCGGCATCATCGAGCACGGCAAGCTCGTCTTCGGCGGCACGATGGAAGACATCCGGCCCCGGCTGGGCATCCAGGACAAGGTACGCGTCAAGGTCGTGGGCGACAGCCGCCGGGCCGTCGAGCTGCTCTCGACGCTACCCCAGGTCCAGCAGGTCGAGACGATCAACGATTACCTGTCCGTGACCTTCCGGCCGGGCGAACCGACGGACGGTGTCATTGCCCGCACCCTGGTCAACGGCGGCGTGGATCTCGTCTACCTCCAGCCGGAGCAGCTTAAGCTCGACGACGCCTTCCTGAAACTGACCAAAGGCATCGTACACTAGGGATTTGAGATCTGAGATTGGAAATCTCAGATTGAGGAGTGACGCAAGCGAATGCAGACGATGGCGACATCTGATCTGTGGCGGGCCTTCAATCCGCTGCGGCTGGCGGGGCCGATCTTCGATAAGGAGCTCCGCGTGGCCAGCCGGCGCCGGCGGACGTACCTGCTGCGCTTTGTCTACATCGTGGTCCTGTCGTGGTTCGTCTTTTCCGTGTGGGGAGTGACGGTGCGCGTGCACGCCTGGAATCCTTCCGCCGTCGTCCAGGCGTCCCAGATGGGATCGGCCGCCGGGGCGATTGTCACAGGCATCATCTGGATCCAGTTCCTGATGAGCCAGCTCCTGGCGCTGGTGCTGCTCAGCGGGGTCATCGGCGACGAGATTCGCAAGCGGAGTCTCGATGCGCTGTTGGTCTCGCCGATCAGCTCGGTGGAGATCGTGCTGGGCAAGCTCTTCGGCCAGTTGCTGCAGCTCGTGCCTTTGTTGCTGGTCAGCCTGCCGCTGCTGGCGGTGATCCGCGTCTTCGGCGGCGTCCCCTGGGGCTATGTCGTGTCGGGTCTGTGCATCACGCTGACGGCGGCGCTCGTCGTCGGCTCCCTGAGCCTGTTCCTGTCGGTGGCCGACCGCAATGCGCAGAACGTCGTGGCCGGTGCGATTCTCTGGTGCCTTGTCGTGTGGGGACTCGCTCCCTGGGCCTACGCCGGCCTTCGCAGTCTCGGCTACATCGGCCCTCTGATCGGTCAAAAAGTCCTGTACCTGAGCAATCCCTACCACGTTCTTCTGGCGCAATCGATCTCGGGGACCGCGCCGGGCCCGATCGCCCATCAGTGGCCGCTGCACTGCCTGATTATGCTGGCGCTTGCCGCCGTGCTCGTGGCGGCCTCTGTGCGGCGGGTACGTCGCGTGGCGTTGCTCCCTGTTCACGGCGGGGGGGAAGCCCGGTCGAAAGTCGCCGACGGGAGCACTCCCTCGGACCGTTTGTCACGAAGGGGCATCCGCCGTATTCAGGGCGCGCCCATCACGTGGCGGGAACGCAAGCGGCCCATCCTCCCGCGCGGGCGTCGGGGTCTGGTACAAACCATCGCCGGGTTCCTTGTTCTGATCGCCATGGTCGCTGCGGTATTCCTCCTGATCGCAAGTGCTCAGGGAGATCCGAGGCCCTTGTGTATCCTGTCGGCCGTGCTGCTGTCCGTGATCTTCGTATTCAACGTAGCGTCCGGGGCGGCCGCGTCGCTCACACGCGAGAAGGAAGGCCGCTCGTTGCATGTTCTGCTCACCATTCCGTGCGACGATGGTCAGATCATCAGGCACAAGGCCATGGGGATTCTGCTGCGGAATCTGCCTCTTCTGCTTCCGGTGCCGCTCCTCGGGGCGATGGCCTGCCTGGGCGGGAACTCTCATCTCGATGCGGACAATGCCGTCGGGATCGCCGTGTGGTTCAGCCTGACTTTAGTCGGACACACCGCGCTGCTGATGGGGCTCGGACTCTGTCTGAGCGCCTATTTCAAGACCACCACCGCCGCGACGGCACTGACGTTCGTCCTCTTCCTGGGCGTGAAGATTGTCGGTGCGGCATTTTTCCTGCCGATGCTTGGGCTCCATCGCGGTTCGGCCGGTTTCCTGGTTTCGGCGTTGGTGCAGACCCTGATCTACGTCGGCGTCGGGTGGGTTCTCGCGTGTGCCGCCGCGGCAGGTCTGCGGCCGAACTGTCAGAAGTAAGGACGCCGCATGGCGGAAACGATCCAACTCGTCTCGAACATCCTCGGCCGGTTGACCGGACCGATCTTCGATAAGGAGCTGCGCGTCCTCAGCCGCCGCCGGCGCACCTATGGGCTGCGTTTCGGCTACGTGATGATCCTGTCCTTGTTCCTTGTCGCACAAGTGATCGAGGCCTCTCTATACAGTGCGTCCGGGGGACCTGCGTCGGTCACTCAGGTCTCCCAGATGGGAACAATGGCTCTCTATGCTGCTATGACCATCATCTGGTTCCAGTTCCTGGCCGGGCAACTGCTGGCCGTTGTATTGCTCAGCGGTGCCATCGGTGACGAGATGCGCAAACGCAGTCTGGACGTGCTGCTGGCGTCGCCGATCAGTTCGGTTCAGATCGTGCTCGGCAAGTTGTGCAGCCGACTCCTGCAGTTGGTGCTGTTGCTGGCGATGGGCCTGCCGATGCTGGCGGTGGTCCGCGCGTTCGGTGGCGTCCCGTGGGGCCCAGTGGTAACAGCGACGTGCATCACGCTGACCGCTATGGTTATTGTCGGGGCCCTGAGCCTGTTTCTCTCCGCCACCAGCCGCAGCAGCCAGAACGTGACCGCCGGCGCGATCGCCTGGGGCATGGTCGTGTGGGTGGGTATTCCGTCCGTATTGGGGCTTCTTCGGTGGAAAAACCTCGTCAGTGAGCCGGTGGCCGAGACGGTGTCTTACCTGAGTAACCCCTTCATTGTTATGTGGTACGAAACCGAGGCGGTAATGACTCCCGGTTTGGGACCGGCATCCGGGCTCGCTTTCTGGCCGCTGCATTGCGTCCTGATGCTCGGCGTCAGCGTCATCCTTCTGCTGCTGGCGATATGCCGGGTGCGGCATGCGGCACAGATTCCCGCGACCGGCGGTCGCGCGATCCAACAGGAACAGCAGGGCACCTCCACACGCTGGGATCGCCTCTGCGGGAGGACCCTCCGCCGCGTCAGAGGAGCGCCCGTCGTGTGGCGCGAGTCAAAGAGACCGGTCTTCGTCCGCGGTTGGCGCGGAGCAGTGCAGATGATTTTGCTGGCTCTCGCCGGCGGCGGTATCGCGGCCCTGTTGATCTACGTGTTTATGAGCCTGCACGCGGAATTCAATTCCGTGTGCCTCGTGGTGGCAGGCTTGTTCGAAGTACTCTTTGTGTTCGGGGTTGCCGCCTCGTCCGCCTCCGCCATCACGCGCGAGAAGGAAGCTCGCGCGCTGGCGGTGCTGCTGACGATTCCCTGCAATGACCGGACGATCATCTGGCACAAGGCTATCGGGATTCTGCGGCGTCACCTGCCCCTCCTGGTCCCGGCGCTGGCGTGCGGACTCCTGGCCTTTCTGACGACTCCCGGCGGTCCCGGACCGAGTACGCTCATGTCCATCGCCCGCTTCGAGATCAGTCTGGCGGGAAGCGTCATCTTCCTCATGGGACTCGGTTTCTGTCTCAGCGCTCATCTCAGGACGACCGCTCCGGCGCAGGCGCTGACGCTTGTGTTGTTCATTGTCTCCCGGACGCTTGCTTCCCTGTTGTTCTCCTTTCTGTTGTTTCTGGGATTCCGCCGGCTGGGAGGAGACGGTGTGTTGTTGTGGACGTTCATCGTTGTCGTGGCCCAGGCTGCCCTCTACAGCGGCGTCGGAATTATCCTGGGCTACGTTGCCGGCGGGGCGCTGCGACCCCGCTGTCAGTGAGGAGGGTTGTGCATGACGCAAACGATGCGGCGACGGAGAGTCTTCTGATGAGAACCGGGACATACGAAGGGCGGCGCTACCAGGTATGATGCGATACCTCAATCCACGGCACTGGGTCGGAGCGATCTTCGACAAGGAATTGCGCGTCGCCGGACGGCGTCGCCGCAACTGCGTATTGCGTTTCCTGTATGTGTTTCTCTTCGCCGCGTTCGTCATTCTCGTGTGGTTGGCCGAGGTGCCGGCCACAAACACGGGCGTCGTGCATGCGTCGCGCATGGCGGAGGCGGGCCTGTCCGTGATTCTGGTCATCGTCTGGTTCCAGTTCATCGCCTCCCAGATCATCGCCGTGATCATGCTGAGCACCGCGATCAGCGACGAAATCTACCACAAGACGCTCGGCCTTCTGATGACCACGCCGATCAGCAGTCTTCAGATCGTTCTGGGCAAGCTCGCCAGCCGCTTGCTTCAGATCGTGCTGTTGCTCGGGCTCTCGCTGCCGCTGCTGGCCATTGTACGCGTGTTCGGCGGCATTCCCTGGAGTTTCCTGCTGGCCACGTTCGCGCTGACATTCACGACCGCGGTTTTCTATGGCTCATTGAGTCTCTTCCATTCCATCTTCTGCCGGCGCGCCTATGCCGTGATCATCGAGACCATCCTGGTCGCCCTGGTCCTCCTGGCACTGCTGCCGATCGCGCTGGGGCTGGGGTTCCATGATGTCGTGTCGCCGCAACGCCTGGAACAGGTGCTGCTGCTGGTCAACCCCTACGTTCTGATGGCGGAGCTTACCGGCAATCTGGCCCGGCCCGGTGCTCTGGCGGGATTCTGGTGGCCGTATCACTGCCTCGTTTCGATGGGGGCATCCGTTCTACTCCTCGTGCTCTCGGCGTTCTTGGTACGCAAAGCGGCGTTGCGTCAGGCGGTGGGGCAGGAGACTTCGCTGTTCGGCAGGCCCCGATCCGGCGGTGTGGCAGAGGCCTCGACCGGCCGCGCACGCCGCATTGTCGGCCCGCCCGTCCTGTGGCGCGAACGCCGCGTGCCGCTCTTTGGCAGAAGCATGGCCACGAAGATCATTGCCGCCGGCGCGGTCATCGGTTTGTTTGTCCTCATGTATGGCCTTTGCGCCAAGGAACGCATCCTGGATGCCAAGGGGACGCACGTTATCATCGGCATCCTTCTCACCTTCCTCGGTCTTCTCACGGCCGTCGTGCTGCCGGCCACGTGTGTGACTTCAGAGAGAGAATCCGGCGCCTGGCCGATCCTCATGGCCACGCCCTTGCGTCGCCGGGATATTTTGTGGGGCAAGGCGCTGGGCGTGCTGCAACGGTGCTTCCTCGTGTGGCTGCTGCTGTTGGTACATGTCACGATCTTTACCATCGCAGGCATCATTCATCCGGTGGCGCTGCTGCAATTGGCGCTCGTGGCCGTCGGGGCGACGCTGTTCCTGTGCGGCACGGGACTCTACTGCAGCGCGCGTTTCCGGCGGACAACGACCGCCGTCGTCGCCAACCTGGTTCTGGCGGGGGGCCTCTGGCTGGCGGTACCGGCGTTCGCGCTGCTGTGTGCGGGCATCCTGCACAAGAGCGAACGTACGATCTGGCCGTTCGTGGACATCAACCCGATTGTTCAGACGGGCGTCGTCACGGCCGCAACCACAGGCCGGTCTGTCAATTCCCCTGGAAGAACTCCGCAGGACACGTATGATTGGATGAGGCGTGGAACCCGAAGCATCAATGAGGCGACACGCTGGTTGGCACTCAATCTTGCTATTTACACGGGCCTCGGGTTGGTTTTTGCCCAGAGAGCGGGGGCCCGGCTGCGCAAAGATCCCTGTGGGTGATTCTTGGCATCCGGTGCGGTAGACTGCGCGACGACGGGAGACAGCGGCTGATGGGATTCGAACCCACAACATCTGCCTTGGGAAGGCAGCACTCTACCGTTGAGCTACAGCCGCGATAACCGCCCTCATGGTACTGAGGCCGCCGCCTCGTTGTCAAAGGAATTCCGCTCGTACTCCCATCTGTAAATCGGTGGAAAATGCGGTTGCGGAAAGGCGGGAAATCTGCGAGATTTAAGCAGGCCGGGGAAAGACGGTCGGAGGATGGTCGAAGACGTTTGCGCCTGATCATCCCACAAAAATCGAACGGTGGGCTTCAAAGGACTGGAGCAGGAAAACACGTGCGGCCGATATATATCTCGGCAAGGATGTTATGGTAGTAGAGAGGCAGATATACGCCGGCCGAAGCCGGACCGGACCGCAAAAGACGCCCGCGAGAATCGCTCATCCATCGGTGTGGTTGTATCACCGGTTTGTCATCATCTATAGAGGTCTTTGATGGATAAATACGTTTGTGTGCACGGCCATTTCTATCAACCACCCCGGGAGAACGCGTGGCTGGAGGACGTCGAACTGCAGGACTCGGCGTACCCGTATCATGACTGGAACGCGCGCATCACCGAGGAGTGTTATCGCCAGAACGCCGCCTCGCGCATTCTCGGTCCGGATCGCAAAATCGTCGACATCGTCAACAATTATGAACGCATGAGTTTCAACTTCGGGCCGACGCTGCTGTACTGGCTGCAATCCCACGCGCCCGACGTGTATGATAAAATCCTGGAAGCGGATCGAAAAAGTCAGGAGCGTTTCTCGGGCCACGGCTGCGCCATCGCGCAGACGTACAACCACATGATTCTGCCCCTGTGCAACACGCGGGACAAACACACGCAGGTCCTCTGGGGCATCGAGGATTTCAAGCAGCGGTTCCAGCGGGCGCCGGAAGGGATGTGGCTGCCCGAAACCGCGGTGGACACGCCCTCGCTGGAAGTGCTCGCCGAGCACGGAATCCGCTTCACGATCCTGGCGCCGCGCCAGGCCAAGCGTATCCGCAGCGCGGATGGGCGCCGGTGGCGTGATGTCACAGAGGCGGACCTGGACACCAGCGTGCCGTATCTGTGCCGTCTGCCGTCGGGCAAGCAGATGGCGATCTTCTTCTATTGCGGGGGCCCGTCCCACGATATCGCCTACGGCGGGCTGCTGCACAAGGGCGAGAATTTCGCCGGCCGGCTGATGGATTCGTTCCCCCGGGACGGCGGCGCAGCACGTCTCGTTCACGTCGCCACCGACGGTGAGTCGTTCGGCCATCATCACCGCTATGGTGACATGGCGCTGGCCTATTGCCTCCACCACATCGAGACGCATCACCTGGCCAAGATCACGATCTACGGGGAGTTCCTCGAGAAGTTCCCGCCGAGCCAGGAAGTGGAGATCTGGGACAACAGTTCTTGGAGCTGCGCCCACGGCGTCGAGCGGTGGAAGAGCAACTGCGGGTGCGCCGCCAATCATGCCCTGTCGGGGCAGCAGCAATGGCGGGCGCCGCTGCGTCACGCTCTCGACTGGCTGCGCGACAAGCTCGTCGAAGTCTACGAGCGACGGATGTCGAAGTTCCATTCGGATCCGTGGCTGGTGCGCAACGAGTACGTCAGCGTGATCAACGACCGCTCCGGCGACAATGTGGAGGCGTTCATCACCAAGGCGACCGGGCGGGCCCTGAATATCGACGACAAGATCGAGTTCCTCAAGCTGCTCGAAATGCAGCGTGACGCCATGCTGATGTACACGAGCTGCGGCTGGTTCTTCGACAACATCTCGGGCATCGAGACCGTGCAGGTCATGCAGTACGCCGCCCGGGCCATGCAGTTGTGCCAGGAGGTGCAG
>CAYQXM010000168.1:0-7830 GCA_964421295.1 uncultured Pirellulales bacterium | reverse complement strand
AGCCGAGGGCGGCTGGGCCACATCGCGGAGGGAGCCTGACGGCGCGGGCGATGACCCAAATGGTGAACCCGGCTGCGTGGGGATGGTACAGGGTCTCGCCGGCTCTGCAGGAACAGAACCTTCAGAGGCAGGACCGACCATTTTCCCAATCTCAGGACAATGGCCCTTGGGATTGTAGGCGAGAGTCGCCCCGCTAACAGAGATGAGCGGGTGGCATCCTCAAGCGCAGCTTGGGGATGGTCGAATGTGCCGTCCGAATCGCCATCCCCAACTCCTGCGGAGTTGAGGCTGCCACCCTGGATTGCCGGATACACTCACGGACACCAGAGCCTTGCCTGGAGGCGCCATCGTTGATTCTCACCTCAGTTCTCCCTATACTGGCTGCAACTGGCGGCGTCCTGCATCGCATTGCAGAAGCAGCATCGCTGACACATTCTGTGGAGTTGCGTTTATGAAAATGTCACGTCGTACCTTTCTGGCCACGGGTGCTGCCACGGCAGCCCTCCTCTATACGGACGGCGGAGCATCGGTCTTCGGGGCGGCCCGGGGCGGGCGCGGGGTGCCGTTTGTGCCGGCGACGGAACTCGCGGGGGAAGACGGGTCGAAGCTGTGGCTGCGCTATGCGAAAGTGCCGAATGCGGCGGACTATACGCCGGTAGCGCAGCGGGTCGTGGCGGACATGGCGATACCGGACATGGCGACAATTCCCACGACGATGGGAATCACCCGGCAGGAGCTGGTTAATGGGCTCAAAGGGATGATCGGGTATCGGGAGCCGCAGCCCGGAGGACCGACACGCCGGGACGATATCCTCTTCGGAACGCCCAAGAACTCGGCGAAGATCAAGGGGCTTAACCTAGACGCCGAGTTACAGAAGCTGGGCGATGAAGGGTTTGTTTTGCGGTCGGTAACGATGGACGACAATCCGGTTACAGTGATTGCGTCGCAATCGGATATCGGCGTGCTTTACGGCGCGTTCCATTTCCTCCGCCTGATCGCGACCGAGCGGCCCATCGACAAGCTGAATGTCTCTGAAATGCCGGCGATGAAGATTCGCATGACCAATCACTGGGACAACATCACCGGCAGCATCGAGCGCGGCTATGCCGGGCGGTCGCTGTGGTTCTCCAGTGCGTTTGCCCAGGAGGGCTGGAAGCCCGACGCCCGCGTCGCGGAGTACGCTCGCTTTCAGGCGTCGCTCGGCATGAACGGGGCGTGCCTGAACAACGTCAATGCGACCGCGGACCTGCTGCGGCCGGAGAATCTCGCGAAGATCGCGCTCATCGCCGACATGATGCGGCCGTACGGCGTGCGGGTGTACCTTTCGGCGAACTTCGGGGCCCCCCGCTCCATCGGCGGCATGCAGACCAACGACCCGAACGATCCGGCGGTGCAGGAATGGTGGAAGAAGAAGGCGGACGAGATCTACCAGGTGATTCCGGACTTCGGCGGCATGCTGGTCAAGGCGAACTCCGAGGGCCAGCCGGGGCCGAAGGACTATAACCGCACCCACGCCGAGGGCGCGAATTGTCTGGCGGCGGGTTTTGCGCCGCACAACGGGATCGTGATCTGGCGGGCGTTCGTCTACGACGACAACGTCGATCCTGACCGCGTGAAGCGCGCGTATAAGGAATTCATGCCTCTGGACGGCAAGTTCCTGCCCAACGTGCTCGTCCAGATCAAGAACGGCCCGCTGGACTTCCAGCCGCGTGAGCCTTTCCACCCGCTGTTTGGCGGCTTGACCAAGACGAGCTTTCTGGCGGAACTTCAACCGTCGCAGGAATACCTGGGGCAGGCGCGACACCTGGTCTACCTGGGGACCATGTGGGAGGAATTCCTGCAGGCCGACACCTTCGCCAAGGGGCCGGGCAGCACGGTCGCCAAGGTGCTCGAAGCCAAGGTGCAGCCGGTGGCGATGACGGGGATCGCGGGCGTGTTGAATCCGGGGCTCGATGCCAACTGGACAGGACACCACTTCAGCCAAGCCAACTGGTATGCGCTGGGGCGGATGGCGTGGAACCCGAAGCTTTCCGCGCGGGCGATTGCCGAGGAGTGGACGCGGATGACGTTCACGAGCGACGCCGCGGTGGTGAAGACGATCGTCGACGATATCATGATGCCCTCGCGCGAGGCGTTTCTGAATTACACGATGCCGCTGGGACTGCATCACCTGATCGGCGGGGACCATTACGCCCCGATGCCGCAGAACAGCGGAGGGCCCCGGCGTGACTGGACGGCGGTCTACTACCACCAGGCGGACAAAGAAGGCATCGGATTTGACCGAACGCGCAAGGGCGACGGCTACGTGGATCAGTATTTCAAGCCGCTCTCGGACATGTTCGACAGCCTCGAGACATGTCCCGAGCAGTACCTGCTATGGTTCCATCATCTGCCGTGGGACTACAAGATGAAGTCCGGCAAGACCCTCTGGACGGAGCTGGTCGAACACTACGACAAGGGCGTGACCGGTGCGCGGGCCATGCGGAAGACATGGGCCGGACTAGCGGACAAGATCGACGCCCGGCGGCATAAGGAAGTCTCGGACCGGCTGGCGGTGCAGGTAGCCGATGCCCTGAGCTGGCGCAACCGCATCCTGCAATACTTCGCCAACATCAACGGCCTGCCCGTCCCCGACGCTCCGGCCTAGGGTGAAACCGGCGCACAATCGTTGATGCTCGATGCATCCTCCAGAATCCGCCATCCCCAGGTCCTGCGGACTTTAGGCTGCCACCTCTTTTCTCAAAGCACGAAGTACGAATCTCGAAGTCCGAAACAAATTCGAATGATCGAAATTCAAAACACCCAAAAGAACGGCACGAACCAAGAGTCATTCCCAGCATGTAGGGGCAACCCTCTGTGGTTGCCCTTTTACCCTGCGAATGGGTTAAGGGTAGGCACAGAGGCCTGCCCCTACAGAGATGACGGACAGCAGTTGTTCGTTGTCAGAGGATCCTGGCGACCTGGTCGACGAGGTAGTAGCTGGCGGCGGCGATGCCGGCGGCAGCGGGGATGGTGAGGATCCAGGCCCAGACGATCGTGCCGGCGACGCCCCAGCGCACGGCGCTGAGGCGTTTCATCGCGCCGACGCCCATGATGGCGCCGGTGATCGTGTGGGTGGTGCTGACGGGGATGCCGAAGCCGGAAGAGATGGCCAGGGTCGCCGCGGCGCTGGTCTCGGCACAGAAGCCGTCCACCGGCCTTAGTTTGGCGACCTTTTGTCCGAGGGTCTTGACGATGCGCCAGCCACCGAACATGGTGCCCAGCGCGATGGCGGCCTGGCACAGGATTACGACGTAGAGAGGAATGTAGAACTTCTCGCCCAGCAGCCCGGCACTGAAGAGCAGGCCGGCGATGACGCCCATGGTCTTCTGGGCATCGTTGCCGCCGTGGCCCATGCTGTAGAGAGCGGCGGAGAGAAGCTGGCCTTTGCGAAAGAGGTGATCGACCTTCCCCGGCGAGCTGTTGCGGCAGAGCCAGTAGACGAAGTAGCCGAGGATCACGCCCAACGTGAGACCCATGATCGGGGACACGAAGATGAAGATGATCGTCTTGGTGATGCCGGTCCAGACGAGCGAGGTGTGTCCCGCCTTGACAAGGGCGGCGCCGATCATGCCGCCGATGAGAGCGTGCGAGGAGCTGGTGGGCAGGCCCAGGTACCACGTGAGGATATCCCAGACACAGGCGCCCATGAGCGTCGCGAAGATGACCTGCTTGTCGATGATGTTGATGTCGATGATGCCGCTGCCGATGGTCTTGGCGACGTGGGTGCCGAAGAAAAGGAACGCGATGAAGTTGAAGAACGCGGCCCAGATGACGGCCTGGCGCGGAGTGAGCACCCGCGTCGAGACGACCGTCGCGATCGAGTTGGCCGAGTCGTGAAAGCCGTTCAAGAAGTCGAAGGTAAGCGCCAGAAGAATCAGCAGGACGATGATGGTCATACGCAAATCCCCACAAACTGTCGCCCGCGACCGCCTTCAGGAGCAAGAACGGGCACTTGGTAAGTAGCATTTATTTGTTAAGAATGTGTTAGGATTGCATTAGAAATAGATTAGCCTGCGGTTTGCTGTCCCCTTGACAATCCCCCTGATGATGGGGTAGAATAAATGTTGATTTTTCTGCAGGGAATGGGACTGACGGCCGAGCCACTACAGGTGCGTGAGGCGACAGGGACTTGTCACAAGAGTCAGAGGCATCGGAAAGAGGAGAAGGTGTATCTATGCGTATCACGGCCTTACCACGGGCACTCATGGTGGCCTTGCTGCCGCTCATGCTGGGCGCAGGCGCAAACGGGGATGTCTACAATCTCTCAAATGACTGGAGCACGACGAACAACCCCAACGGGGTCTGGTCGTACTACGTGAACAATAGCCTGGCCGTGGCCGGGACGCGGACCGGGGATCCGTTCAGCAATCCGCCCGGCGCGCCGGCACTGTGGGGTCCCGGTGGAAATACCTACGTCGGATGGTCCCTGAGCAACGGCAGCGAAGCGATCAACGGCTGGGATCTCGATACCGGCGACGTGTACGGTCACACGCCCGACCGGGGCTCCATCGAAATCCAGTGGACGAGCCCCGTCGACGGCCACGTCTATCTGAGCGGCAGTGTGTGGCGGATCCGGAACATCGGCCGCACGAATTACTGCGAACTTACGTTCAACGGCAGCGTCGTGGGTGATGATTGGACCGGGTCCGACCCGATCCCCATCGATGAGGATTTTGTCGTTCACGTCGGGGATGTCATAGGCTTCCGTGCCACGGCAGGGCAAACGCCGGACTACCTGGCGATGGATGTTACCGTAGAGACCGTGCCTGTTCCGCTTCCCGGCGCCCTCCTGTTGGGTTCGCTCGGTTTGGGCGTTGCCGGCTGGCGTCTGAAACGCAAGACAATCTGACCCAGTAGCAAATCTGCACGTGTGAAAGTCTATTTGGACGGGACAGTTCGTCCGTGCGCTACCTCCCAATGGCGCAGGGGCGAACTGTCTTTTCGTGCGCTCACAGCCGCGGGGCGTGGGCAACGGCCTCTGTCGCATCGGCCCGGCAGCAGTCGGGGCAACGGTAGTGACCGGCGGCGATCAGCAGATCGTGCTCGCGCCAGCCGACCACGTGGAGGTGGCGGTCCAGTCCGGGATCAAGGGGCAGCGGCTCGTGCGGCCGTCTGTCATGCACGGTCGGGATGGTGTGTCGTTCATCCATGAACAGTCCTCCCTAGGCAATCACGATCAATGAGGTACAATTGTAGCCTCCGGATCGGGGCCTGTCAATACCCTGCCGATTTTGTGGAGCGGTTTTTGCGTATTTGTCGGGTCCGGCGGGTGAAGGTCGGGCCTCGGGCCGGGGGGAAAGGGGCGGAAGGGATGGGGCCGCCAGACGCGGCCCCGTCAAGGAGGACGATATTTCCGGGAAGCGAGAAGCTCGAAGTTCCAGGTCTCCAGGAAGGGGCATTACCTGAGACGTCACGCTTGAAACTCCGAACTTCCCGCTCAGTTCGCGACGGTGACGTCAGTGAGGTCGAGCTCCATGAGACGCTCGAGGTACTCCATGAGTTCTTCCTGCGAGAAGGTGCCCAGGTACTCGGGGGTGGCGCTCCGGTTGATCTCGCGGATAGATTCGATCAATTCCATTTTGTCCATGTCAGGCATCCTTTAAACAAAGCCCGTTTTCGTGATAAGACGACGGGCATATCGGCCGGGCATGGTGGGGTACTTTAGCATCTCTGGCGGGGGTTCGTGGGATCCGGCCGCGAGGAGAGGCGAGCGGGTGCGGGCGTTCGTGAGCAGGCGGTGGGGATGACAGACGAGAACGGGCGTACTATATGGGGCGTTGCCTGGGGAGTCGAATCGAGCTGCGAACCCGTCCAATAAAATCGGAGGCACCAGAAGTCCTCGTGCTCGGCGGAGATTTCGAGTGGTTGTCGCATTTTTTTGCCGGACGAAGCGGATGTCGAGGCCGGCATGAAATGCCTCGTAGGACAACCGGCGGACCAGACGATTCGCCCCACGGACTGATTGTCTGCACATTGGCAGGCTCATCCGTGCTGCAGTGGACACCCAACCCGGCGGGGGCGAAATCGCCAAATTGGTGAAAAAAGGGGCTTGTGAGAGAGGTAGGAGTTTCTATAGAATGACAGTTTTCGCGGCACGAAAAGAATATGGTTCGGGCGTGATATGGAGGTAGAAAATTGGCGACTACCAACGACATTCGCAATGTGATTTTACTCGGACATGGCGGCAGCGGCAAAACCTCGTTGGCCGAGGCGATTCTCCATAAGACCGGGGCAATCAACCGGTTGGGCAGCGTCGACGAGAAGAACGCGGTCTGCGATTACTACGAAGAGGAGCGTGAGCACGGCCATTCCATTCTCGCCGCGCTAGCCCACGTCCAATACAAAGGTAAGACGATTAACCTTGTTGACGCGCCGGGCTATCCGGACTTTGTCGGGCCGGCAATCCAGGCGATCCCCGCCGCGGAGACGGCCCTGATCGTTATCAGCGCGGTGTCCGGCATCGAGACGAATACCCGCAAGCTGTTCCAGGTCGCCACCGAGGCCAATAAAGCCTGCGTGATCGTCATCAATAAGCTCGACGCCGAGAACGTCGAGATGCCGGAGCTGCTCAAGAACATCAAGGAAACGTTCGGCGCCAAGTGCCGTTGTGCCAACCTGCCGGGTGCGGACCGCAACTCGGTCGTCGACTGCGTCACCAACAAGACCGGCACGTCGAGCGTCATGGATGTCGCCGAAGCCCACACGCAGCTCCTCGAGAGCGCCATCGAGTCCGACGACGCCCTGATGGAGCGCTACCTCGGCGGCGAGGAGATCCCCGCCGAGCAGATCGCCGCGGCGTTCGTCAAGAGCGTCGAGTCCGGCAACCTCGTCCCGATCGTTTTCACCGACGCCCGCAAGGAAGTCGGCATCACCGAGTTGCTCGACCTGATCGTCTCCTACACGCCCTCGCCGGCCGATGCGGTCCTGCCGACGCTCGTCGACGGCGACAAGGTCACGGAGATCAAGGGCGACCCCGCCGCCCCGCTGGCGGGCCTGGTCTTCCGCGTCGCGTACGATCCGCGCTCCAACATGAAATATTCGAACATCCGCATCTACAGCGGCACGCTCAAGACCGATACCAGTCTCGTTCGCAACGATGAACGCAAAGGTCTCCGCCCGGGACACATACTGAAGGCCCAGGGCGCCGACACCCTCGAAGTCCCCATGGGTGTCGCGGGCGATATCGTCCTGCTGGCCAAAGTGGACGAGCTCCGGGCCGGCGACATGATCCACGACGGCAAGATGGCCGGCACCTTCCAGGTACCCAAGCCCCCCGCCCCCATGTTCTCCCTGGCGATGGAGACCGTCTCCCGCGGCGACGAGCAGAAGATCGGCGGCGCCCTCGAAAAACTTTCCGAAGAAGACCCCTGCTTCAAGACCACCCGCGACGCGCAGACCAAGGAACTGGTCGTTCAGGGCCTGGGCGATCTGCACCTCCGCATCATGATCGAGAAGATGGAGAAGCGGTTCAAGCTGCAGGTCCGCACGAAAGAGCCCAAGATCCCCTACCGCGAAACCATCACCGGCAAGCAGACCGGCGGCGCCGGCCAGTTCGGCGAAGTCTATCTCAACGTCTCCCCGGCTCCGCGCAACAGCGATCCGTCGCTGGAGTTCAGCTGGGACATTTTCGGCGGCTCCATCCCCGGCCAGTTCGAGCCCGCGATCCTCAAGGGCATCAACGACGTCATGGCCAACGGTGTCGTCGCCGGGTTCCCGATGCAGGACATCCATGTCTCGATCACCGACGGCAAGTACCACCCGGTGGACTCCAAGGAAGTCGCCTTCCGC
>CAYQXM010000167.1:0-7935 GCA_964421295.1 uncultured Pirellulales bacterium | reverse complement strand
GACTGGATCGTCGTCCCCGGCGGCAACCTCGGCAACTCCAGTGCCTTCGGCAAAGCGTTCCTGGAATTGAAGCAGCTCGGCCTGATCGACCGGACCCCTCGCCTGGCGATCATCAATGCCACCGGTGCCGACACGCTCACCGATCTGGTCAACAACAAGAACCTCGTCTGGAACAACGGTCACGTCAATCAGAAGATCATCGACGCGTATTACGCCGATCTGACGGCGCGTCATTTCTCGCCGCACACCTGCGCGTCGGCCATCGAGATTTCCCGGCCCGTGAACCTGAAGAAGTGCCTCAGGGCGCTCGACGTCTGCAACGGCGTCGTCCGCGCCGTCACCGACGATGACATCTGTGACGCCAAGGCCCTGATCGGCAAGTACGGCCTGGGTTGCGAGCCCGCCTCCGCCGCCACGATTGCGGGACTGAAGGGCCTGCTGGCTGAAGGCATCATCGGCGAAGACCAGCGCGTCGCCTGCGTCCTGACCGGCCACGTCCTCAAAGACCCCAAAGTCACCGTGGAGTACCACAAGGATAAACAAGGCGATTTCAGCAACCCGCCCGTCGAGGCCCCCAACGACCTCCAGGCGATCATCAAGCTGATCCGCTGACGTCCGGTGACCAGTGAGATGGGATGCGCGGGCGAAGAGGCTCGAATCGGGAGAGACTGGGATGCGTAAACGAACGCAGGTAGTCACGATCGTCGGTAGCGTGGTCATGGCCGTACTCATCACCGGCGGGGTTACCTGCCACTACGGCATATTGAAGCCGTTCATCGACCTTGCGGAGGGACCGAACGCACGCCAGAGACGGCTGCTCTGCGAAACCGACTTCCAGGCTATGCTAAACGCCTGCCGCGAACTCTCCCGACGCGTTGCCAGTGGAGAACTCGAGGAAGGCCCTTACGGTCTGCCGAAAATGTCACACTTCCCTGAGCCGATTCCAACGCTGCGTCCCAGCTTCGTGACGCTCGGTCGGGACGGAGCAGTGAGGGTCGAGATGGGCTTTGGAGGCCTCGCATCCTATTCCTTCGGCGTGTATGCGTACCCCGAAAGCTACACAACTCCGCACCCGGGTGATCGCAAGCTGATCGAGGGATTGTGGTACTACGACGAGGGCTACCGGGGTGACTCCAACTCATACGACAGGAGAATCGACCAGCTTCTGGCTAAGTCCGGCAGGCTCAAACAGCCGTAGAGCATGATCGCGACTTCGTTGTTGTAGAGCGAAGGTGACCAGGCCCAACTCGGCAAGGGACCATCATGAACGCAAGAACACAGAGAACCATCATCGTAGGTAGCGCGATTGTCGCCATTCTGAGTGTGGTTGGCGTTCTTGGCTACGGTCTTTTTGCGTCTTTCGTGAGTCCGTACGCTGAACTCAAGGCCCGTCGGACGCGACTTCTATGCGAAACTGACTTTCCGGCACTGCTAGGGGTCTGTCGAGAACTCTCTCGGAAAGCCACCCCTGTCAGGGGATCCACGGTATACACGGTAAGGGAACTGTCACTGCTCCCGGAGCTGATACGCACGCTTCGGCCAACGTATGTGACCGTTTGTGACGACGGAATGGTGACGGTCGAGCTGGCTTTCGGAGGCATTACGGGAACCAGTTTTGGCGTGTGCGCGTACCCTGAAGGTGCCACACAGACGCCGATAGGTGATCGCAAGTTGATTCAAGGCTTGTGGTACTACGACGAGGGCTACCGCGCTCGTCCTGATTCGTATGGCAAGATAATCGAACAGCTCCTGGCCAAGTCAGGCAAACCTGCCCCAGAGTGAGATTCCGTCCAATGAATGCCTAGGGCAGACGGGACAGACGACGCAAGCGCTCGACAACTTCCGGAGTGCCTCTTACGTCGCACAACGATGTCAACTGCTCAAATACATAGCGCCAATCCAGACGCGCTTTTTGTCGGGCAATGATCGTTTCGACGTCACCCCAATCCCGGGGGCGGTCGGCGAAGGCTTTGAGGACGATCAGATCTTCCGCTGAACAGGTCAGGAGAGACAGGCCCGGCATGAACTCGTAGCGCGTCGCGTGAGAGACAAGTTGTTCTTCGAAAGCAATCCCACCCAGCGCCACATCGATTGGGATTCCCTCGCTGGTCTGGAGCAGGAGCACCCGATTGCTCAGAGCGAACTGGCGGCCATCGGGAATCCTCGCTTCATAGCGATTCAGTAAGGCATCGATGTAAGCGGCCTCACCGCCGAAACCGGTCAAGATCGTCAGATCGACGTCGTTGGTCAATCGCGGCTGGCCCCACCGCTGAAGCGCGATACCGCCAATAAAGCAATAGCGCCACTTCTGCTCCACGAGAAAGACTTCCACATCGGCGGCGGCACGAAAGAGCGATTTCATTGGCGGAGCCTTGCGAACCAGCGTTGTTGCTCGACGAGGCCGGAGGTTGTGGGCGGGGTCCAGTGGAGGCGGGCGGACTCGAAGGCGTCGGAGAGCATCTCAATGGCCGCGGCGGTATCGGTGTTGCGGATGGCCTCGTTGCGCAGACGTTCCAGAACCGGCCCGGCGACCTGCCAATTCCGCACCCATTGCCGCACGCGTTCTTTTTCCACCTCGTCCATGGCGATATTGTACCATATCCTCCACCATCAGCGTAGAACTATCATGGGCTGATTCGCTTTGTGTAGTAAGTGGGCCGGATCGTCCGGGTTTTACCGCGATGAAGGGAGGTTGCTATGACCGCGACGGAAGTTCTTAAACATGAGCATCAGGTGGTGCTGCGTGTGCTCGACGCAGCGGAGAAAGAAGCCGCTGCGATCCGCCAGGATGGCACGATCCACGTGCAGTTGGTCCGCGAGATGATCGACTTCTTTGGGAACTTCGTGGACCGCTGTCATCATGCCAAGGAGGAGAAGCACCTGTTCCCGCGAATGAATCAGCGGGGCATGCCCATGGCCTCTGGGCCGCTGGCTGTGATGCTAAATGACCATGATCAGGGCCGGGCCTGCATCCGTGCGATCAGAGAGGCGCTGCCGCAAGAGGGCGAGCCGGACGCCGCCGCAAGAAACAGAATCGCCGAGAGTCTGTCAACCTACGTCGCACTCCTGCGCGCCCACATTGACAAAGAAGACAACGTGCTCTACGTTATGGCAGATCGTCTCCTCGATAGCGAGGATCAGGAGGCGCTGATCTCCGCGTTCGAGAAGGTCGAGGTCCAGGAGATGGGCGAGGGCGTACACGAGAAGTACCATCAATGGGTACACCAGCTGATCGGCGGTTGACGCCGGGAGTGTTCGCATGACCGATGCATGGAAACCGAGGAAAGTAGTGATTGTCGGCGCGGGCGCGGTGGGGTCCACCTTCGCCTACGCCCTGGCCCAGAGCGGGCTTTCCGACGAGATTGTCCTGCGGGACGGCAATCACGAGCTGGCCATGGGACAGGTCCTCGACCTCGCCCACGGGCAGGCGTTCTTCCCGTCGGTGCAGATCCGCGAGGGTCAGCCGAGTGACTACGCCGATGCGCATCTGATCGTTATCACGGCGGGCGCCAAGCAACGGCCGGGCGAATCGCGTCTGGAGCTGCTGCAGCGAAATGCGAAGATCATTCAGAGCATCATGACCGAGATCGTGCTCCAGAACTCCGAGGCGACCGTTCTGATCGTGAGCAATCCGGTGGACATTCTGACCTACGTGGCCCACAAGCGCTCCGGCTGGCCCCGTGCGCGGGTCATCGGGTCCGGGACAGTCCTGGACAGCGCCCGCTTCCGCTATCTGTTGAGCCAGCATTGCGGCGTCGACGTGCACAACGTCCACGCCTACATCCTCGGCGAGCACGGTGACAGCGAGCTGGCCGCGTGGTCCATGACGAACGTGGCGGGCCTGCCCATCGCGCAGTACTGTCCGGGGTGCGCCAAATGCGGCGACTGGAAACAGGAGCACCTGAAGATCGCCGAGGCAGTGAAGAATTCCGCCTATCACATCATCGACTACAAGGGGGCGACCAACTTCGCCGTCGGCCTGGCGCTCGCGCGGATTGCCGGCGCCATCCTGCGCAATCAGCACAGTGTGCTCACCGTCTCGGCCGTGCTGGACGGCGAGTTCGGCCTGACCGGCGTCAGCCTGGGTGTCCCGTGCATCCTCTCGCAGAAGGGCGTCGAGCGCATTCTCGAGGTCACGCTGCCGCCTGACGAACAGGCCGCTTTGGCGAAGTCCGCCACGATCCTTCGCGACGCCATACGCTCGCTGGAATCCCCCGCTTGAGGGAGCCTTCTCAGCCGGAGGACCGGACGACCAGCTCGGTCATCACCGCACCGAGCAATTGTGTCGTGGAGAGGAGGTAGTCGAAGTTGACGGTGCCCAGGACATCACCGGGGCGATGTATCCAGGGGGTTGTGTCGTCGTTGCGATACTCCTCGGTGATGCCCACGGCCTTGTAACCAACCTTGCGGAACGAGTTGTGATCGGAGCCGGTCTCGGTGGTCGTGTGGATGGGGATCGTCATCTTGAGTTTCTTGGCCGCCTCTGCATACACCTTCGCGGCGCCTTCGTACGGGCGTTCCAGCTCGATGGCCCGGTCACCATCCTGATCCCAGCCCATCTGATCGATGGTGTGAACCGAATGAACACGACGGTTCTGGTCCTTGAGCATCTGGGCGAACGCCCTGCTGCCGCGCATGCCCCGTTCCTCTTCATCGAAAAAGACGAAGATGATGTCCCGGGTGCGCTTGCGGTTATCACTCATCTGTCGGGCCACCGCAGCCACGGCGGCGACGCCGGTGGCGTTGTCGTTGGCGCCCGGCGCATTCTGGACGGAGTCATAGTGCGCCCCGAGCACGATGGTCTCGGCGGAAGGCCGACCACAGGAGAGGAGGGCATAGACATTCTCTCCTTCTGCATCGTACGCTTGCTTTCTAGGCTCCAGGCCGAACTGCTTGAGAAGGTCGGCCAAATACGCACGTACCTCTTGCCTGTTCTCCAGCGTCCGGCGGTTGGCCAGTTTCACACCCGGCCGGATCGCGGCGGCGCCGGAGAGCTTGGAGACAATCTCTTTCTGCAACGCCGTGACATCGGCGGCAGCCTCTGAGACCGGTCCCCGCGTCGCGCAGGCACTCAGCAAGGTCACAAGGCTGACCAACATCGTTCGATAGCAGTACGTCGTGAGGTTTTTCATCGCATGTCCTTGATGTTGTGACTATCCCAGCAGGCCGGGGACGAGCAGACCGGCGGCGAGGGAGAGACCACCGACGGTGTGCAGTACAATCGTGAGCTGATTGGCGCGGTAGAGGCCGGGCTTGACGAGGTCTTCGCGGTTGGCGGAGCGCATGGCAAATATCCCCAGAGGCAGGGTGAGCAGGTAAAGCAGCCCGGCGTAGAATGTCCGATCGTTCAGGAGCATCAGGCCGGCCAGGATGTAGCTGACGATTACGGTGGCCCGGTAGATCACCACGCAGCGCGGCACTCCCAGCAGCACGATCATGGTCCGCTTGCCGACCTGGGCATCGGCGGGCAGGTCGGGGAACTCGTTGATGAAGATCACCAGGAAGATCAGGATCGCCACGATCAACGCCGGCAGCATCGGCAGCCAGTCGACCACCCACGCCTGGAGGTAGTACGCGCCGTAGACCGGCAGTATGCCGAAGAGAATCCCGATAAGGATTTCGCCCACGCCGCGATAACCCAGCCGCAGGGGCCAAGCGGTGTAGAAGAACGCGCCCAGGAAACCCGCAACGCCGATCCCAAGCACGAGCAGGCTTCGCGTCAGCCACACGATCACCAGCCCGATCCCGCAGCCAATGGCCAGATACCCGAGTCCCGCCAGCAACGTCGCTTTCGGCGAGAGAACCCCCCGCTGGATGAACTGCCGGCCGCCGGAGAACGGGGTGGGGTTTTTGTTGACCCAGTCGTCGTTCGTGGCGCTATCGAAGTAATCGTTGGTGACGTTCGCCCCCGCGTGCAGCGCCATGATCGACAGCAGCGCCAGCACGAACAGCAGTGGACTGAACTCCCCCGCCACCGAGAAGCCCAGCGCCGAGCCGACGAGTACCGGCGCGACGCTGGCCGACAAATACTGCGGCCGGGCCGCGCGCAGAAGCGTCAGAACCATCTGCCCTATCGAACGATCCATCATGGCGAGCGATTGTATCGGCCCGGTTCCGCAATGAGAAGACACGTTTTCCATAACCCACCCCCTGTGCGATAGCCCATCGATGGTGCTATCTACTTGTCCAGGGCCAGGAGGGTTTCGATGTTCTTCTTGTGCTTTTCCCGGAACTGCTCAAGAGTGCCGGCGTTGAAGGGGCTATCGATCAGAGAGCAAAAACGGGACATCTCGTTATCGAGCGAGCACTGATTCTGCATCTGCTCCAGAGAGAGCCCCTGCTTATGCGCTTGGCGGACGAACGTCCAGGTCGTCGCAAGATAATCACGGAGAGTCGCCAGGTCCTGCTGCGTGCAGGGACGCACGCCATGGCCCGTGAGAATCATCCTCACCTTTACCTCGGGCCCTGAGAAACGTTCCAGCTGCGCCAGCCATTGTTCCATGTTTACTGTCTTTGACACGGAGACCTGAGCCGCATCGCCCATGAAGAGAAAGGCTTCCTGGGGGATGTAGATCAGAATATCCGAGCGCGTATGACCGGCCTTGCAGGCATAACACTCGGCGGTGACATCACCAAGTTCCACGGTTTTAGAGTCGGTGAAGGAGATCATGGCCTTGGGATGGTCGGGTACGACCGGAAATCCGTTTTCGAAGTCTTTGTCCAGCTTCCTGAGAGTGTCCAGGCCCGCCCTGACTTCGTTGGCTTCCGCCGTCATGGGTTCGAGCCGGGCCAGTTTCTCCTCTTCGCCCTTGATATATCCCTGAATCCTGCCGCGATAGTTGGTTTGCCATGCTCTCCGCCCACGATGGGTTGCCTCCAGTGTCTTGAACAGATTCTCGTGGCCCACCATGATGATATCCTGGAAGAGGCCACCGCCCATAGCGTGGTCAACATCTTCGTGCGAATTGACGACGTAGGCGAAGTCCTTGCGTCCGAACTGTTGCTGGACGATCTCGCTGACCTGCTCGAAGATGAAGGGGCTGTGCCACGTATCGAGTACGACCAGGCCCCTGGGCGTTGCGACGACGACGATATTCGTGCTGAAGAAGCCAGGCGCGCGCACTTTCAACTGGAGGATGCGCGGGCTGAGCCGGGTGACATACAGGTTATCGCCCGAGGCCGCCGGCTTGTAGATGTAGATGGTGTCGCGCGGCAGGAAGGTCTCGGTTCGGTCCAGCTCGAAGCCGGCGGCGCTCACGCTTTCGAGGATCTGGTTCTTTGCCATGAACGCAGGATGGCGCGTCCTCTCGACCGTAGTGTTCCTCTCGATGATGACGAGCGAACCTCCCGGTTTCAGATACGACTGGAGGTTCTTGAGAAATGGTGTCGGCCGTTCGAGCATGTGCAGCACGTACACCATGACGATCATGTCGAGGTTCTTCTCCGGAAACAGCGGGTCCTCGACCGCGCCGACGACCGTCTTGATGTTCGTCAGACCTTCTTTGTCGGCGCGCTGCCGAACGACATCCAGACTCGCGGTCGAAATGTCGTTGGCGAAGACGATCCCCTGTGCGCCGACACGCCGGGCGAGGGGAAACGTGAAGTAACCCCGCCCCGCACCCGCTTCACCGATTCTCATCCCCGGCTTGACACCGATCGCGTCGAGAATCTGCTCCGGCGGCTGCCAAGTCTCACGGTCAGCCTGGCCGGAACGTGAGGCGGGAACCGCGGAGGGCTGCTGCGCTTCACGGACAAAGTGAAACCGGTCACCCGCCGCTCGGTTCGCCTCGGGATAGGCCACCGGGATGTTGCGCACGCGCAGGGCTTCCGCGCATTGCGCGTATTGTTCAGGTATGTTTGCACCGAACAGATAAACGGCCTTTGGCGCGAGCTGATTCAGCAGATAGAGGTGAGGCTCATAGGCGTTCCTGATGT
>CAYQXM010000166.1:0-7998 GCA_964421295.1 uncultured Pirellulales bacterium | reverse complement strand
CCCTTGCGATACCACCTCTCGGCGGTGTCGAAGTCCCGCCGCTCCTCAGCGATCCTGCCCAATTGGTGGTAGGTGATGGCTGCGCCACGCTCGTTGCCTTGCTTCTCTTTGATTTCGAGGCTCTTGAGACACCACTTCTCGGCGGTGGCGAAGTCCCGCCGCTCCTGGGCGATCGTGCCCAATTGGTGGTAGGTGATGGCCGCGCCGTGCTCGTTGCCTTGCTTCTCTTTGATTTCGAGGCTCTTGAGATACCACTTCTCGGCGGTGGCGAAGTCCCGCCGCTCCTGGGCGATTATGCCCAATTGGTGGTAGGCGGCCGCCTCGCCCTCGCTGTTCTTATGGCCGCGGTGGTGCTCGGCGAGTTTCGCAAACAACCGCTCGGCGCTATCGAAATTGGACGTATTCTGGGCGTAAGCGGCCAGGGACTGGGTCAGGAAGGCGAAACCCGTGTCCATGCCAAGGGCGTCCGCTAGGGTCAGGGCCGCATGGAAGTTTGCGCTGTGAATGTCGAAGTAAGGACGCTGCTCGTGGAGATCTTTCGGCGCTAAAGCATCGGCGAGCCTCCCCATGACGTCCACGAACGCTCGTTGCCAGGATTCAAGTTCCGCCGGCGCGGCCTGGGTCAACACCGTTGATCGCAGGAAGCTGGTGAGTGCGGGATGCAATTCGTAAATTGCGCCGCCCGCGCGGTCGCGTGCAAGACCTGCCGTGGCCAGTGCAGAAAGCAGGCGGTCGATTCGGTCTCGCGTCGCTTGGGTTTGGCCTGCACTCTTGGCCATCATTTCAAGGAAGTCGGCATCCACGAAGCGGTCGTGTAAGGCCAAGGGCTCGAGCAAGGGGCGCAGGTCCTGGGGCAGGCCGTCTTCCACGAACTTCAGCGTGGCATACACCTTCTTCTGGGTCGGGTCGGCGTCTGAGCCGGGCAGAGCAAGCTTGCTCTGCAAATCGGTGAGGATCGACTCGGCGGAGCGCCCGCCCTCCAAACGAGGCAGGACGGCGCGCATGAGAAGGGGATGTCCATCGAGGGCATCCATCAGCGCGACAAGCTCGGGGTCATTGCGGTCGATCTGGACGTTCAGGTTTCGGAGAATGGCCGTGCAGAATTTCCACCGCTCTTCTCCTATAAGGCCGCCCAGCGATAGTCTGCATCTCAGAGTGGCAGTCAACCAGGGTTCTTCGCTGCGGCTGGTGATCAGTACCTTGCTCTTGCCCCCCTGTATGCTTTGCAGGAACCGCCGCAAGAGTTGAAGGTCGTCCGGCTTCTGCAAGGGGTCGATCCCCGCGGCTTCGTTGCCCGAAGCGGATTCGAAGTTGTCCCAGACGATAATCAGGCGGTTCTCGCGCAGGGCCTTGCCCAATACGCCGAGTCTCTTCTCAATGTCGAGGGCGCGGAACTCGGGCCCGAAGATGGGCGTGCCGATGCCGTTGATGACGAATTCCGCGGTGTGAATGTCGTTGAAGGTGAACCAAAGGCAACCTGCACCGAGACCCTCGGTCTGCCAAAGCCATTGGAGAAAGCCGCGGGCGAGCGTCGTCTTGCCGACACCACCCAGGCCATGAATGAGGATGGCGGGCGGGTTGCGCAGCAAGGCTCGCTCCAGGGCGAGAATGGCCGCATCGCGCCCGATGAAGCCATAGGGGTTCTCTGCGTCCGTGGCCTCCTGGGGCAGGGCGGGTTGTCCAGCTTGCGCGCCGGGGCGGACTTGCGTCACGAAGGATAGGTCCGCCGGCTGTTGCTGATAGACTACCGGGACGAGCCAATCCTTGAGAGGATAGGTGCCCCGGGAGCAGACCCGACCTGGATGCGTGAGCATCGCGATGCGTCCGGCCCGGGTGGGCTCGGCGAGGTTGCCTGTTTCCAGCAGGCGTTTGTAGAAGGCGGGCAGGAATTGCTGGGCGCCGCTGACGTAGAGCGACCAGGCCATCGCCACGACGGAGCGGATGCCGGTCTGGACGAGCGACGCTGCCACCGAGGCGAACGCGCTCTGGGCGTCGTCATCGATGGTGCCCGACTGGCAGGCGTTGAGGACGACCATCGGGATGCGGAACTCGTGGAGCGTGGCACTGAGTGTCTCGGCGGGAATAGGATGGGGCTTGCCCTCGGTGGTCTCGAAGACGAGGCTGCCTTGCGGACCCTGAAAGGTGTGCCGATTGACGGCCTCAGAGAGCGTGGTCGCCTGATCCGGATTCTCAGCAATGATACCGTAGCCGCCGTGACCGTCGAAGTGGAGGATGTGATAGTAACCGGGTTTGCCGGCCAGTTCCTCGCGCAAATTGTCGAAAGTGGGCGGACGCAGCACCGTGACGCAGGCGGGGAGTCTGTTCTTCTCGACCTGCTCGACCAAGGCGCGGGAGATCGAACGATACGCGACATCACCCTCAAACGGCCGGGCGGTGACGAGCAGGATGTTGAGCCGGTCGTGCGGGAGGTTCTCCGGGAGCGGCGGCGGGTCGGCCACGTTATTGAGCTGCCGTTCGATGTGGCATTGGGAGGCGAGATAGCCGCGTTCGGGGTCGTGCAGGGCCTCCCAGGGCCAGGCCAGGACGGCGGGTTCGTTGGCGATGATCCGCAGTTGCAGGTGCTCTGTGCCCTCGCGGACGATGTCGCGGTACCAATCACGGGCCGGGACACTGAGGAAGAGGGCTTCGAAGGCGTGCGTGCCCCAGGCTTCGAGGGCGGCGGTCGCCCGGTCGGCCCGGTCCGTGTTCGGCGGGAAGGGGTACTCCAGGAACTGCTCCAAATACCAGCGTAGCTCCCGCGGCAGATCGCTGCCCGGCAAGCGGTCGCCGGCGAACTTCTCGGGCGGAGTGACGCCTGCCGCATGGGGTGTGACTTGCATCGGGTCGAGACGAGCCACGGTAAACGCCGGCGGATCACTTTTAGGCACATGCTGAACGATCAATGTCTGCAACACTCGAGCCTCCAATTCCCTGACGTAAACTACCGCACAAGCCAACGAATCAAGGATGTCTCATCTGGACGGCATCAGGGGACGCAGCGCTCAAGCCACCACTTCCATATCCACTCGCATCTGTGGCACTTGTCCGCGTGGACCCCTTCTAGCGTTGATAGTATAGGGTGGGAGGGACGAGAATCAAGAAAGAGTTCGGCAGGGACGGAAGTCTCGCTCCGTAGCCGGGGCAGGACGGAGAACAGAAATCAGAGATCGAAGGTCGGAAAGCCGGGCCCGCGAGGGGGCCCGGCGATGTCACTCGGTGACGGAGGTGCGGCTACTTGACCTTGTACTCGAACTGCCGGGTTTTGTCTTTGGCGGGGTCGTCGGTCCAGCGGGTGAGGCGGAAGCCGTCCTTGGTTTTCTCGTACTTGAAGTCCGCGCCGGTGAAGACGTCCTTCGGGGCGGCGGGGGGGATCTGGTTCGGCAGCGCGCCGGTTCTCGCCTTGATCAGGTAGACTTCGATCGCGGTCTTCAGGGCGTTGTCATCGGCTTGCGCCCGCGTGGCGAGCGTCAGCACGCGGGAGAAGGATGTCACGAAGACGGCGGTCAGTATCGCATCAGGGTTCGTCTGGGCGTCCAGGCCGGGCTGCTTGTCCAGCGCTTCGAGGCGGCCGAGTCTCTGGGCGTAGGGAGCGGAGCTGTCGAAGACCGCACGTACCGCCTTCATGTGATTCCGGTAGTACTTGCGGGTGCCCTCGAAGAAGGCCGCATCCGCGTTCTTGACACGATCGAGCCATGCGGCGGGTATCTGGTCGACGCTGTCTTGAGCGGCATCGACCACCCAGTCCTTGTGGTCCATGTCGAGTTTGGCGAGTTTCATCTCTTCCTCGGTGGTCAAAGCGTTCTGCATCAGGAGCGGCTTTCCCGGCGCCGCCGCCAACTCGCCCTTGAGCCACGACAGAACCCGCTCATCGGGAGGCATAATGCTGAGCGTGTTCTGGATGGCCTTGTCTGCCAGCGCGTTGATCGCCACGTGCACGATGAAGGAGATCACGGTTGCATCTCCCGCATGGGCGGCCATCCGCCGGGTGGCCAGACAGCGTTCCAACGCCAGGCGATACTGTCCATCGGTGGCCAGGATCTTCGCGTCATCTCTTACGATGAAGGTCAGGCGGCGCAACTGCGCCAGGCACGGCATCTGCATCTCGAAGTACTTGGAGTACCGGAGGCCCCAGTCACAGGCCGGGACCTGTGAGGCCGCCATCGCCAGATCGATGGCGGGTTGGCATTGTTGCAGGTACTCGCGCACCTGCTCGTTCGGCTCGACGCCGTAGGGCACGTCGTCGAGCAGAGTCCGCACCTGATCCTTCCCCTGGGGTATCACGAGGAAGGCCTGATAGTACAGAAGTGCCGCGTTGTTCGGGTCGGCGGGCACGGCCCGAACGTTGGGCGTTGCGACAGCCACCGTCAGTACTGCAAACATAGACAGGACTCCTCTCTTCGCGTCTGTTGCCAAGTGCATACATAAGTCCTTTCAGGTACTCAACTTCCAAGATCGGTCAGTCGTCTGGCCGTCAAGGTGCTCGTGGGCGGCGGTCCCAACCGCACAACGGCTTCATCCAATTGCTTGTCCAGTGCTTCCATTCCGCCTCGCTGAAATGCCGAGTATAACGACGACATCACAACGAGTTCGGCGGGTGATTCCACCCTGGCCGGCGGGGGGGCTTGGGTCCGGTAAAATCCAGTCCAGCAGGTCAGCCCATAGGCCACAACGACAATCGTGGCGGCAATGCCCAGCCAGACGGCGGGGCGCAATCTCGCCGGCTTGGACTGGCCGTGGCTTGTCCTAGCCCGTGCCAGAAGGGCGTCAAACTCATCGCGGTACTTGCGTTGCCAAGCCTCGGCGTCGAAACGGGGCGTGGCGGTATTGATCACAGCGCGTAACGCGTTGTCGAGGCGTGGTTTGCGTTCAGATTCACTCATAGTTCTGCCTCATCAAAACCCTGCTGCCGCAGGTGGTTTCTCATTATGCGTTTGGCACGTCTGAGCCGGCCATTGATCGCTTGTTCGGATATACCCAGGACGGCTGATATCTGCTCGTAAGTCAAGCCATCATAGAATCTTAGGTAAACAGCTTCCCGGGCTTCGGCGGAGAGCCTTACTAATGCGTCCTTTACGGCTTCGGTCAGGTCGTCGTGCGGTGTCGGATCGGCGACTTCAGACAGACCCTCGGGCGGAGTGCACGGCATCCGTCTGCGGACGATATCCGTCGCCGCGTTGCGACAGATTGCCGCCAGCCAGGCGCCGAACTGGTCGGGGCATCGCAGTTTCGGGAGGTTCATGGCTGCTTTCGCCAAGGCCTGCTGTGCGGCGTCTTCCGCCAGGTGCCGGTCGCCGGTGATCGCGTGCCCGATCGCTACTAGGGCGGGGTAGAACCGTCGGCACAACTCCGTGAAGCTGTCGCCGTCGCCGCGAGCGGCCTGTGCCACCAACGCAATGTCAGTTCTGTCGTCGATCACCTGGCTGTCTTCCGATCGCCTATTCTGTACATTCACATCATAGACGTGCCGCGAGCCTCCATATGGGCGCTTCAATTAGTCCTTTTCTTGTTCGACGCTCGCGATTATACTCTCGCGATACCCTTTGGAGTCTTTCTATGAACATCGATAAAATTGTAGCCGAGGGCATCACGTTCCAAGATGTGCTACTGCTTCCCGCCAAGAGCGACTTTGTGCCGGCTCAGGCGGAAACCAGTACGTGGTTGACTCGCAATATCAGGATCAACATCCCGATTGTCTCCGCCGCTATGGACACTGTTACCGAATCCGCGCTTGCCATCGCGTTGGCGCAGGAAGGTGGGGTCGGGATTATCCACAAGAACCTCGGCATCGAGGCGCAGAGACGCGAAGTTGCGAAGGTGAAGCGGTCGGAACACGGCGTCATTAGCGATCCGGTCACGCTGACGCCGAACGAGCCGGTCCGCCGGGCGCAGGAGCTCATGAAAGAGCAGAACGTCTCCGGCATTCCCATCGTCGAGGGAAAGAAACTCGTCGGCATTCTGACCCGCAGGGATCTCAAATTTCTACCTGACTACGGCGCGAAAATCTCCACCGTCATGACGAAGACCAACCTCGTCACTGGCCCCGCCGACACCAAGCTCGACCAGGCCAAGGAAATCCTCCAGCGACGCAAGGTCGAGAAGCTCCTGCTCGTCAATGAGCGAGGCGAGCTAGCGGGTCTGATCACTATGCGTGACATCGACCGCGTGCAGCAATACCCGCGTGCCGCCCGTGACGAGCGCGGCCGCCTCCGCGTTGGGGCCGCCGTCAGCGTACATGATTACGAGCGCATCGCCGCCCTGGTCGAGGCCGACGTCGACATCATCTGCGTCGACAGCGCCCACGGCCACTCGCAGAACGTGATCGAAACCGTCCGGAAGATCAAGGCCAATCACCAGATCGAGGTCATCGCCGGCAACATCGCCACCGCGGCCGCGGCCGAGGAGCTGATCGCCGCCGGTGCGGATGCCATTAAGGTCGGCATCGGTCCCGGCGCCATCTGCACGACCCGCATCATCTCCGGCGTCGGTGTCCCGCAGGTCACGGCCATCATGGACTGTGCCCAGGTAGGCGCCAAACACGGCGTCCCCGTCATCGCCGACGGCGGCATCCGCCACTCGGGTGACATCACCAAGGCCATCGCCGCAGGGGCGTCCTCCGTCATGATCGGCTCGCTGTTCGCGGGCCTCAAGGAAAGCCCCGGCCAGCTCGTGATCTACAAGGGCCGCCAGTTCAAGGAGTACCGCGGCATGGGTTCGCTCGGTGCGATGGTCAAGGGTTCCGCCGAACGCTACGGCCAGTCGAGCAAAGCCGAGGTGGCCAAGCTCGTCCCCGAAGGCGTCGAAGGCCGGGTTCCCTATCGCGGGACACTCAGCGAGTTCGTCTACCAGCTCGTCGGCGGCCTCAGCGCCGGCATGGGCTACTGCGGCACGCCGAACATCGCTTCGCTGATGAAGAACGCTCGTTTCGTCCGGGTCAGCTCCGCCAGCGTCAGCGAGTCGCACCCGCACGACATCCAGATCACGAAGGAAGCCCCGAACTATTCCGCCAGCACCCCGTTCGAGGATTAATTCAAAAAGCACGAAGCACGAATATCGAAATCCGAAACAAGCACGAAATCCAAATGATCGAATGACCGAAACGTGCCAGGGTTTCGAGTTTCTGAATTTCGGTCATTGGGATTTGTTTCGGATTTCGGGTTTCGAATTTCGGATTTGAGTTTCTCTATGACTCACGAATTGATCGCCATCCTTGATTTCGGCAGCCAGTACGGCCAGCTCATCGCCCGCCGGGTGCGCGAGCTGAACGTCTATTCGTGCATCCTCCGCGCCGACTTCCCGGCCGACGAGTTGGCGAAGCTGCCGCTGAAAGGCATCATCCTCTCCGGCGGCCCCGCCAGCGTGTACCAGCCCGGCGCCCCGCGCTGCGACGAGAAAATCTTCACGCTCGGTGTCCCCATCCTCGGCATCTGCTACGGCATGCAGCTCGGCTGCCAGATCCTCGGCGCCGAGATCACCCCCGCGCCCAGCCGCGAGTACGGCCGGGCCAGCCTGACCGTCCGCGACAACAGCGACCTCTTCGCGAGTCTGCCTTCGGAGATGCTCGTCTGGGCCAGCCATGGCGACCAGGTCGGCCGGCTGGGCGACGCGTTCGCCACGCTCGCCGAGACCCGCACCTGTCCCTACGCCGCGGTGCGTCACGCCGGCAAGCGTTTCTTCGGCGTCCAGTTCCACCCCGAAGTCAGCCATACGCCCAAGGGCGAAGTGATTCTGAAGAACTTCCTGTACAACATCTGCAATTGCTCGGGCGACTGGCGCATGAGCGACTTCGTCACCGAGACCGTCAAGAACGTCCGCAAGCAGGTGGGTGACGCCACCGTCATCTGCGGCCTCTCCGGCGGCGTCGATTCCTCCGTCGTCGCCTCGCTGCTGCACGAAGCCATCGGCGACCAGCTCGTCTGCATCCTCGTCGATAACGGCCTGCTCCGCAAGAACGAGCGCGAAGGCATCGTCTCGACGTTCCGCGACCACTTCCACATCGAC
>CAYQXM010000165.1:4719-8073 GCA_964421295.1 uncultured Pirellulales bacterium | reverse complement strand
ACGGATCCTTGCTGCCGATGGGCAGGGGGATCAGGCGTCCGACGACGTGGGCGAACTGGCCCGAGCCGCCGGTCTGCTTCTTGTGACGATAATTGTACTTGGATTCGACCGTCGGGGCCTCGCGATAACTGACGTTCGGGGCGCTCACCGTCACCTGGGCACGATACTCGCGCCGCATCCGCTCGACGTAGATGTCGAGGTGCAGCTCGCCCATGCCGGCGACGAGGGTCTGTCCGGTCTCGTGGTCGGTCGTGACGCGGAACGTCGGGTCCTCTTTCATGAACCGGCTCAGCGCCTTGCCCATGCGCTCCTGGTCCGCCGAAGTGGCGGGGGTCAGGGACAGGCTGATCACCGGGTCCGCGACGAAGATGCTTTCGAGCGAGTAATTCAGGTCGCCGCCGCAGAGTGTGTCGCCCGTGGCGCACTCGACGCCGATCAGGGCGACGATATCGCCGGGGCCGGCGTCGCTGATGTCCTGGCGGTCGTTGGCGTGCATGCGAACGATCCGGCCGACGCGAACGGTGCGGCCGGTGCGGGCATTGCGGTATTGGCCACCCTTTTGCAGGGTGCCCTGATAGACGCGCACGTAGGAGAGCTGGCCAAAGGACTCATCGGCAATTTTGAAGATCATCGCCACGGTCGGGGCGTCGGGATCGCTGGCCAGCGGCACTTCCGTGCCTTCGTTGCTGTGATCGCGGGCGAAGCACGAGCGGTCCATGGGGCTGGGCAGATAGTTGCACACGCCGTCCATCAGGGGCTGAACGCCCTTGTTCTTGAAAGCCGAACCCATCATCAGCGGCACGATTTCGCGGTTGATCGTCGCGTCGCGGATGGCCGTATGGATCATGGCCGCGTCCACAGGCTTCTCTTCCAGCAGGTGTTCGAGGAGGTCATCATCAAACAGGCTGAGCGAATCGAGCATCTGATGGCGTGCCTTGGCGGCGGCATCGGCGTACTCGGCCGGAATCGGGCCGCGGACCACCTCGTCGCCGTCTTCGCCCTCGAAGGTGATGGCTTCCATCGTCACCAGGTCGATGACGCCCTGAAAATCGTCACCCAGGCCCATCGGGATCTGGATGGGGACCACGTGAAGTCCGAGCTTCGTCTTCAGGTCCTGCTGCACCCGGGCCGGGTCCGCGCCGGTGCGGTCCATCTTGTTGACGAACGCGATACGCGGCACGCGGTAACGCTTCATCTGCTGATCGACGGTGATGGACTGGCTCTGAACGCCGCCGACGGCACAAAGAACGAGAACGGCCCCATCGAGCACGCGCAGAGACCGCTCCACCTCGACGGTGAAGTCCACATGTCCCGGCGTGTCGATCAGGTTGATGTAACGGTCGTTCCAGACGACCTGTGTCGCGGCGGAGGAGATGGTGATGCCCCGCTCGCGCTCCAGGTCCATATAGTCCATGGTGGCGCCGCCCTCACCGTCGTGTACCTCCTGCATCCGGTGGATGCGGCCGGAATAAAAGAGAATGCGCTCACTCAGAGTGGTCTTTCCCGAGTCGATATGCGCCGAAATACCGATATTGCGAATTCTGCTAACGTTCTCCATGTTCTTCCAGAACCACCATTCAAACTCAAGCACACCAGCTTTTTATAGAAAGGACCCGTTTTCATCGGGTCAACCTTTTCCGCCTGCAACGATATCGGTCACTGACCCCTATCGCATCCTTAGAATACTGCCGATGAGCGGTATGATTCTCATCGCACGTAAGGCAAGAAGTCATGTAGTTTACGCTCAAAATTGCTCGATAGCAAATAAAATCTTGCCCCGGAGGACAGAAAAATGGGTGTCGCTATATAGAAACGGGGCATTCATACCCTCCGCGGGGCTGGTCGACGCGGACTTCAGGGAGACAGTGCCATCCTGCAAGCCTTTTTTCAAAAAGGACTTATAACACAGCCATTATGGGGGGCTGCTGTCCACCTGTCGGAGACGGAAGAGCGGTCGCTTGGGGCCTTCAGCGTCTCCGCTGGGAGCGACGAGACTTTCGGCTGTTTCGAGGGCCGGGATTTGACTGATGGCTGCGCCGGGGCATGCGGGCGATAATATCCACAGCGGGGGCGAGGTCGAGCTGGCCGGCGGCGGGACGCACTTCGGCGATGCGCACGCGCAGGACCTGGCCGAGGCGGAGAACCACCTTGGTGTGTCGGCCGATCAGGCATTGGTTCTGTTCGTCATACTGCCAATGGTCCGGCCCGAGGGCTTCCCGGCGGATCAACCCCTCCACGCCGTAGTCCGGCAGGTGAACGGAGGCGCCGAACGAGTTCAGGCTCACGACGACGCCCGTCAGTTCCAGTCCGATCTGCCTGTGGAGCAGGTGGAGGATGAGAATCGCACGCAGCTCCTGCACGGCGTCTTCGGCGTCCTGTTCGGTTTGAGAGATATGCTCACCGATGCTGACCAGTTCCGGAAAGGCATACTGCTGGCGGGCCAGATCCAGATCGCCGGCCAGGTACGCGTCGAGGGCGCGATGCACGAGCAAATCCGCGTACCGCCGGATCGGGCTGGTGAAGTGACAATACTTGGGGGCGGCCAGGGCGTAGTGACCGACGCTGACGGGGGCGTAGGTGGCCCGCTCCAGGCTGCGCAGGACCAGGAGGTTCACGGGCAGGGCGTTGCGCGTGTTGCGCATCTGGTCCAGCACTCTCTGGAAGTCGGACCGCTGCGGCTGACGGGGGAACGTGACACCCAGCAGGCGAAGAGTCTGGGATAGCCTCCGCAGGGCGGCGGGGTCGGGATCGGGGTGGATACGCCGCATGAAGGGGATGCAATGGCGATCCAGTAGTGACGCGACGGCCACGTTCGCCTCGACCATGAACATCTCGATGATCGTGTGCGGGTAGCTCGTGTCCTCGGGCTGGACGCCGACCGCCTGGCCGGATTCGTCCATCACCAGCTCGCTGGCGAACGTCTGGAGTTGTATCATGCCGGCGCGGCGCCGTCGCTCCTCGATGATGCGGGCGAGCGTCTCCATGGCCCGCAGCAGGGCGATCACCGGCTCGCGAAAACCGCACGGGTCTCCTTTCAATATCCGGTCGGCTTCCTGGTAGGTCAGTCGGGCTCTGGACTTGATCATCGTATTGGCGAACCGCGTCGCCTGGACGTCACCATCTTTGTTGTAGGTCAGCCAGACGCTCTTGGTGCAGCGGCGCTGGTCGGGTTGCAGCGAGCAAATCCCGTTGCTGAGCATCTCCGGGAGCATGGGAAGCGTCTTGCCCGGCAGGTAAACACTGTTGCCGCGCTGACGGGCGCAGCGATCCAGAGCGGAGCCTTCCGGCACGAAGTGACTCACGTCGGCGATGTGTACGCCGAGGACCCATTGTTCGTGCTCGTCGCGGGTGAGG
>CAYQXM010000165.1:354-4709 GCA_964421295.1 uncultured Pirellulales bacterium | reverse complement strand
CGAAATCCTTCGCGTCCGGCGGGTCGATGGTGATAACGAGGTCCCCCGTGATGTCCTGCCGGCCGCTGATGCTGCGTGGATTGAAATCCGTCTTGGCGTTGCTGGCTTCCACGAGGCTGGAACTGTCGAAAGCTTCGCACAGGTGATGACGCTGGATGACGCCCGAAACCTCCGCCTCGAATCGGCCCGGCCGGCCCAGGACTTCCGTGATGACACCGCGAGCTGCTTCGGAACGTGTCGGATAGGAAAGGATCTCGACCGCAACCTTATCGCCATGGCGCACCACGCGAGCATCGACGTTCTGGGTCTGGATCGGCCGGGTAAAATCCCCGCCGTCGGGCTGGATCGACCAGCCGGTCTGCTCCTGGCGCAGCGTACCGACCACCGTCGTATGGGCCCGCTCCAGGACTTTGACGATCTTACCCGTCAGGCGGCCCTCGTCGCTCGAACGCACGACTTTCGCGACAACGCGGTCGCCGGTCATGGCGCTGCCGGTGGAATTGGCCGGGATGAAGACATCACCTTCCATGCTGCTCTGCTGGGGCGCGATGAAACCGTAGCCTCTGGGGTTGGCCCGGAAGAAGCCCGTGATCTCGCTGGAAACCGTCGGCAGCTTGATCAGGTTCTGCGTGCCGATGATGATACTGCCTTCCGCGGAGAGTGCGTCGATCGCCTGGCGAAACGCCGGTCTCAAGTCGGCGCCGATGCCGAGTTCCTGCTCGAGTTGGGCGAGCCGGCGCGGGGTGCTATCCTTCTGCAGCAGATGCAGAATATGATTCTTGAGGATTTCCTGCATCCACCCATCATAACGGTCCCGCTATGGACGGGCAACCCCCGTCATCCCGGGCGGCGGTCCACGACGCGTTCCGCCCCGGCGGCGAGTTGACGCAGGGAACGGGGTTCGACCAGGATCACCTTGGCCTGGACATCCAGCTCGGCCTTGATGCGTTGTGCGGCCTGGATCTGCATCGTCTCGATAGCCTTGACGGCATCCAGCGACTGGATCGAGTCGGAGATTTCGACCCGCACCTGGACGGTATCGACGCCGCCTTCCTGATCGAGAACGATCTGGAAGTAGGGGCTGGCGCCCTCGAAGCCGGCGAGGACTTCCTCGATCTGCGAGGGGAAGAAGCCGACGCCCTGAACCAGGATGAGATCGTCCGTTCTGCCGATGATCGGAGCTATGCGCACGAAGGTGCGGCCGCAGGGGCAGGGCTCGACCATCAGCCGGGTGATGTCGCCCGTGCGATAGCGGATGAGCGGGAAACCTTCTTTCATGATGGTCGTCAGGACCAATTCTCCCTCTTCACCGGGAGCCGCGGGCGCGAGCGTCTTGGGATCGATGACCTCGACGATGAAGTGATCCTCGTTGATGTGGAGTCCGTGGTGTTGGAGGCATTCGCCGGCGACGCCCGGCCCCAAAAGCTCGGTCGGGCCGTACGTGTCAATCGACGCGATGCGGAGACGCTCCTCCAGATGCCGGCTCAGCGAATCGCTGCACCGCTCGCCGCTGAAGATGCCCAGGCGCAAGTGCAGCCGCTCCAGCGGGACCTGGGCTTCGTCGAGAGTGGCGGCGATATTGAGCGCGTGGCTGGGCGTCGAGATCAGGACGGTGGTTTTGAAGTCCCGCATGACGACGATCTGCTTGCCCACCCCGGTCGTCAGCGAGGCCGGGATGACCGAGGCGCCGATGCGCTCCGCCCCCTGGTGGAAGCCGAACCCTTCGGCGAACAGGCTGTAGTGCAGCGCGACCTGGACGACATCGTGCTCGGTCACGCCCGCCGCGGCCAGCAGGCGGGCGGAGCACTCCCGCCAACTGCGTAGGTCGTTCTGAGTGTAGCCGACGACGATGGGCTTGCCCGTCGTGCCGGAGGTCGTATGGATGCGGACGATGTCACGCAGCGGCACGGCGAACATGTCGTACGGATAGCTCTTCTGCAGGTCTTCCTTCGTCGTGAAGGGCAGGTCACGCAGGGCGGCCCTGCTCTTCACCCGTTCGAGATTGACCTGATGCGCATCGAAGGCCGACCGGTAGAACGCGACGCTCCGATAGACGCGGTTCAGCGTGGATTGCAGACGCTCGATCTGGAGCTGCTCCAACTCCTCGCGGGAGACCGTCTCACATTCGGGATTGTACATGCTGACCTGATTCATGGGTCCATCCCTCGACTAGGAGAAATCCGAAATCCGAATATCGAAATCTGAAACAAGCACGGATGCCTGAGTGACCTGGGGACCAGGACACTGACGTTTGCAGTCTGTCGTTTGGTATTTCGAGTTTTGGTCATGCGCGATTGTTTCGAATTTCGGATTTCGATATTCGTGCTCATTATTCGTCGATGCTTCGATATTCCTTGCCGAGGTACGCCCGCTGGACCTCGGGATTGTCACTCAGCTGCCGGGACGAGCCCTGGAGCACGATCTGCCCGGTCTCGATGACGTAGGCGCGATCGGCCACCGCGAGCGCCGCCCGGGCGTTCTGCTCCACCAGCAGGATCGTCAGGCCACCCTGTTTCAACGTACGGATCGTCTGGTAGATGTCCTTGACCACCAGCGGCGCCACGCCCAGCGAGGGCTCGTCCATCATAAGCAGGCGCGGCCCGGCCATCAAGGCCCGGCCGATAGCGAGCATCTGCTGCTGGCCGCCGGAGAGCGTGCCGGCCAGCTGCCCCGAGCGTTCCTGGAGAATGGGAAAGAGACGGTAGATCTCCTCGAGGGTCTTGCTGTTGTCGCCGCGCCGGCGGTAGGCGCCGAGCAGCAGGTTCTCGCGCACGGTCATGGTGCCGAAGACGTGACGTCCTTCCGGGACGAGACCACAGCCCAGGGTGACGATCTTCTCGGCCGGACGACCGTGGATCTTCTGCTTGTCGAAGACGACCTCGCCGCAGCGGGCTTTCAGGATCCCGGCGATGGTTTTCAAAAGCGTGGTTTTGCCCGCGCCGTTGGCGCCGATGACAGTGACGACCTCTCCCGGCGCGACGTGCAGCGAGATTCCCTTGAGCACCCGCAGTGCCCCGTATCCGGCCTCGAGGTTGAGGATCTTAAGCATGGTCGTCCCCCAGGTAGATACGGATGACGTCGGGGTTGCGCTGAATGGCCGACGGGGTGCCTTCGGCGATCTTCTGCCCCTGGTCGAGCACGACCACCTCATCGGAGATATTCATCACGAGGGACATGTCGTGCTCCACGATCAGGCACGTGATGCCGCGGTCGCGGATTTTGCGAATGAGCTGCGCCAATTCGTTCGTCTCGTAGATATTCAGTCCCGCGGCGGGCTCGTCGAGCAAGAGCAGGGTGGGTTCCATCGCCAGCGCCCGGGCGAACTCGATCAGCCGCTGACGCCCGAACGACAAGTTCGCCGCGATCTCCTCGGCGTGGGCCGACAGGCCGAGATCATCGAGAATGGCGTGCGCCTTCGCCTGGGCCTCGCGGATTTCCCGCCACGTGCCGGGCAGGTTCAAGAGGCCCGCTACGAACCCGGAGCGCATACGGGAATGCCGGCCCACCATGAGGTTCTCCAGCACGGTCATGTGCGGAAAGAGCTTCGTGGTCTGGAAGGTCCGGGCGATGCCGAGCGATGCGACCGCGTGCGGCTTCCAGCCGGTGATGGGCCGGTCGCGGAAGAGCACCTCGCCTCCGTGCGGCGCGATCGCCCCGGCGATCAAATTGAAAAGCGTCGTCTTGCCGGCCCCGTTGGGACCGATGACCGCCTTGATCGCGCCGGGAGGCACGTGAAAGGAGACGTCCTTGACGGCGTGTACACCGCCGAAGGAACGGCGCAGACTGCGTGTCTGGAGGAGAGCCTTATCCATGTGACCTCCTGGACAGACGCGCCGCCAGCCCCCGCAGGGAGGGCAGGCGCAGCAGACCCTGGGGTGCGAAGATCATCATCGCCACGAGGATGCCGCCAAAGACGGCGTCGTCGTAGCTGCCGAACACGCCGCGCAGCGACAAGAAGTTCAGCAGGACGCCCATGATCATGGCGCCCCACAGGTTCGCCATACCGCCGACGGCGACGATGGCCAGATACCGCACGGACTTCATGACGGTGGCCTCGGAGGGCCCGATGCTGCCGTTGTAGTACGTCAGAAGGGCACCGCCCGCGGCGGCGAAGAGGGCACTGAGAACGAACGTGGCCAGCTTATAACGATAGGTATTGATGCCGAGGGAATGGGCGGCCTCTTCGTTCTCGTGGATCGAGCGCAGCGCCCGACCGACGCGGGAGTGGACGAGGTTGATCGCCAGGACCATGGTGATCAGAACGGCGGCAGAAGCGATATAGTAGTTCTGCACTCGGAAGGAGGAGCGGCCGTTGACTTGCAGGCCCGCGAACAGGTGGAAGGCCGGGACATTCG
>CAYQXM010000165.1:0-344 GCA_964421295.1 uncultured Pirellulales bacterium | reverse complement strand
CGATGCGATAGATGATCAGGCCGAAGCCAAGCGTGGCCATGGCCAGATAGTGACCCTTGAGCTTGATTACCGGCAGACCGATCGCCAGGGCGATGAGGAGTGTCAGCAGCAGCATCGCGAGGAAAGCCAGCCAGGGCGCGAAGGAAAGAATCTCGTTCTCATAGAGGTCCTTCCACTGGACGAGGAGCCCGAGCGACTTCATCAGGGTGACGGCCGGGGCGTCTCGATAGGCGATCAGATTGAGCGTCGTCAGCACGGCGCAGGTGTAGCCGCCGATGGCGAAGAAACCCGCGTGGCCGAGCGAGACCTGACCGGCGTAGCCCATGAGCAGGCAGAGCCCGATC
>CAYQXM010000164.1:0-8214 GCA_964421295.1 uncultured Pirellulales bacterium | reverse complement strand
TTCTCGTCGCCACTATCGACCTGGATGATCGACAGCAGATCGGACCAATATTTCGTAAGCTTGGTCAGGGCCCCCGCCACGACTGCACCGTCGGCATACCTGGCGATCAACTCCTCGGCCTTCTTCTTGTTGATGACGCCGGGGCGCTCCCACTTCTCCTCCTCGGCGTTCTCGATATACCCCAGAACGAAGACCAGCTCTTTCGAGGCTTCGGGTGCCAGGGACACCTCGATGCAATGGGAGGCGATGGGCGACCAGCCGTGCGCCACCGAGTCGCGGCACTTCCCCTCCATCACGGCGTCGGGACTGTCGAAGCCATTGTAGAGGCCGATGAAGCTGTCACGATCGGTGTCGAAACCCTGGAGAGGCTGGTTCACAGAGTAGAAGGCGTAATGGTTCCGCCGCTCTTTGTATTCCGTCTTGTGGTAAATCACGGAACCCTTGACCTCCACCTCGCCCGTCGAGAAATTCCGCTGAAAGTTGGTCATGTCGTCCAGGGCATTCCACAGGCAGAACTCGACGAACGAAAACAGCCTGATCTTCTTCGCCGTCTTGCCCAAGTTGGTCAGTGTGACCTTCTGAACCTCGCAATCGTCCCCCACGGGGACAAAGTACAGCACCTCCGCCTGGATGCCCTTGCGGCGTCCGGTGATCTGCGTATAGCCCAGCCCGTGGCGGCATTCATACTTGGTGAGTGCTTTCTTGACGGGCTTCCAACCGGGCGACCAGACGTCACCGTCGTCGTGGATGTAGAAATACTTGCCGCCGGAGTCGATCGGGACGCTATTGTACCGGTACCGAGTGATCCGGCGCAGCTTGGCGTCACGATAGAAGCTGTACCCGCCGGCGGTGTTGGAGATGAGGGAGAAAAACGCCTCCGTACCCAGATAGTTGATCCACGGATAAGGCGTCTGCGGCTCGGTGATGACATACTCTTTGTGAGAATCATCAAAATGGCCGTATTTCATAACGCGGTTTTCTCCACACTCCCAACATCGTATCCATCCATTGAAGGGGCCAACAAGCCCTTGATGAGCATAAGCCAAACGCGCTGGCGATTCAATCGTTTTGACTTTGATCTTGCACCCGACCCCCGTTTCCTGTCAAATAATGCCCATTCGAACCCAATGGTGGTCAGGATGTCAACTACTGCTTAGGGATAGATTGCTATGGCCAGTGATATGAGTGCGAGCTCAGGCGCCACCCCCAACGTCACAAATACCCTCGGCACAAGGCTTTCCGTAACCGAGAAGATCGGCTTCGGCCTCGGCGACACCGCCTCCAACATCCTCTACCAGGCCTGGGGTTTCTTCCTGGCGAAGTTCTACACGGACGTGTTCGGACTTCCGACGGACCACGCGGCGTGGCTCTTCCTCATCGCCCGGGTGTGGGACATGTTCTTCGATCCCATCATCGGCATGATCGCCGACCGCACCAACACACGCTGGGGCAAGTTCCGGCCGTACCTGCTTTGGATCGGCGTTCCATATGGGGCCCTGGTCTACGCGATGTTCGTCACACCGGAGTGGAGTCCGAACGCCAAGATCGTCTACGCCTATGTGACCTACATCCTGGCCGCGATGGCTTACAGCGCCATCAACATTCCCTATTCGTCCCTGATGGCCGTGATCACGCCCGATCCGAAAGAACGTACGACTCTTTCGCAGTATCGTTTCTTCCTCGCATTTGTCGGCAAGCTCTTGATTGCCACTTTCATGCTCCCCCTGGTGAAGTTCTTCGGATCCAATCCGGCCCTGCCCGGCTACAACGCTACCCTTGGGTACAGCCAGACCGTGGGCTACAAGATGACCATGCTGCTCTTTGGTGCCATCGCCACGGTCCTTCTGCTCATCACGTTCCTGACCACGCGGGAGCGCGTCATAGCACCTCCGGCACCGGCCGGCTCGACGCGAAAGGACCTGCATGAGTTCCGCCGGAACGCCATTTTCATCATTGCGGCTCTCATCAGCATCGGTCTGTTGATCGCGGTAGTAGTGGGCAGAGCGGGAATACTGGCCGTCTTCATGCCGCTGCGTGCCAATCTCTTTATGAAGGTCCTCGCATATGCGATTGTCCTCGGACTGATCGGGCATACCGCTGTCACTGCGATGGTGGCGATTTGGCGAACAATTCGTGACACTTCGTTCGGACACGATATCAAGGACCTTTCACGCAATACTCCGTGGGTCATTCTCTTCATCGCCTGCGTTTTCTGGCTCGTTCACAACATGATCCACGATGGGGCGATCGCGTACTATTTCGACTACGTCGGTGGCCGGACCAAGGATGCCCTGTTCTCCATTCCCTTCGGGCTGTTCACGTTGGATTTCGACCGGGCGACCACATTCATGACAATTGAAGTGCTGGGCATGATGGCCGGCGTGTTCGTAAGTACGCCGTGCAAGAAGTACTTCGGCAAGAAACCGTTGCTGATCTTCCTCTCTATGGCAAGCGCTGTGATGGGGGCCGGGTTCTATGTGTTGCCGCCGGATAACTTCCTCATGCTCAGCCTGTACAACTTCCTCTGGTCGATCTTGTATGGCGCCACGCCAGTCTTCCTCTTCGTCATGTTTGCCGACGCCACTGACTACCATGAGTGGAAGTTTGGAAGACGAGCCACCGGCCTCGTCACAGCCGGCATTATGTTCGCCATCAAACTGGGCGTTGCCATCGGCGGCTTCATGCAACTGAAATCGCTGGGCCTGTTCGGATACGTGGCCAATGTCGAACAGAGCGCCAAAGCCGTTACGGGCATCAAGCTGTCGTTGAGTATTATTCCCGCGGCGTTCATCCTTGTCTGCGGAATCGTGCTCTGCTTCTACCCCATCACCGATAAGTTGCTGACCACCATCGAGCTCGACCTGAAAGAGCGGAAGAGCAAGGAATAGTACCTAGAACGAGAGGGCTGACATGACGAGCAAGACATCGAACCAAGGTGGTTTTACCCTGCCGGGCGAGGCGGGGTATGAAGATCTCACTCTGGACCTGGCTAAACGCTGGGGCGCGGACGCGATCCGCGACAGCGACGGCACGGTTCTCTCCGACAAGATCACCGGGGCGGGCGGTTTCGACATCTACTCGACCATCTGCCTGGTCCGCTGCGACAACGAATGGGCCAAGGCCCATCCCAGCAGGCTCCAGCAGAACTACCTGATGAGCTACCCCGTGGTCGCCCAGGGCGACACGGTCAAGGTCAATCTGTTGGATGGCTTCTTCCGCGAGCAGTTCCGCGTGAACGCCAACGACAATCCCAAGGAGTGGTGGCAGGTCTTCGACCGCACGACGGGCGAGGAAGTCCCCGCCGACCGGTGGAGCTTCGACGCCGCCCAGGGAATCGTCACGATCACCCGCACGACGCCGTGGCATCGCTACACCGTCAACTTCCTGGCCTACCGCATCTGGGAATCCATCTCGATGTACAACCACATCACCAACAACTGGGGCGACCGCGAGCACTTGATGGTCATCGACCCGATGTATCCCGAGACCCAGGAGTTCATCCTCCAGTGGCTCCAGAAATGGCTCAACGAGCACCCGCGGACGAAGATCGTGCGGTTCACGTCCATGTTCTACAACTTCGCCTGGTTCTGGGGCGATTCGCCGGAGCTGCGTTTCGTCTATGCGGACTGGGGTTCGCCCGAGATGATGGCCAGCCCCGCCGCGCTGCGGCTCTTTGAGAAAGCCAAGGGCTACAAGCTGACCAGCGAAGACTTCGTGAACAAGGGCGCCTATTGCTCCACACACAATGTCCCCTCGCCGCGTCTGCTCGACTGGATGGACTTCATCAACCAGTTCGTCACCAGCTTCGGCCGCAAGTGCATCGACCTGGTGCAGGCGGCGGGCAAAGAAGCGTACATGTTCTACGACGACCACTGGGTGGGCACCGAGCCCTGGGGCAGCCGCTTCAAGGACTTCAACTTCGACGGCCTGATCAAGTGCGTCTTCAACGCCTTCGAAGCCCGGCTCTGCGCCGGCGTCCAGGGCGTCAAGACCAAAGAGCTGCGTCTGCACCCATACCTGTTCCCGACGGGCCTCCGCGGCGAGCCCACCTTCATGGAGGGCGGCGACCCCGCGTCCGACGCCCGGCGGTTCTGGTCCAACATCCGCCGCGGCCTCATGCGCCAGCCTGTGGACCGCATCGGCCTAGGCGGCTATCTGCACCTCGTGCAGGGTTATCCTGATTTCCTCGATGCGATCGACAATATCAACGATGAATTCCGCCAGATCAAGAAGCTCCACGCCGGCGGTGCCCCCTATACCGCCCCACTGAAAGTGGCGGTCCTGACCGCCTGGGGCAAGCCCCGCTCGTGGGTCTACGTGGGGCATTTCATTCACGGCATGGAGTTGTATGAGGTGACGGAGTCCCTGGCCGGCCTGCCCATCGAGGTGGTCTTCATCAGCTTCGACGACATCCTCAAAAACGGCGTCCCGAAAGACGCCCAGGTCCTTCTCAATGCCGGCAAAGTCAATACCGCATGGACCGGCGGCGATCACTGGAAGAACCCGAAAGTCGTCGAGGCGATCAGCGCCTGGGTCGGCAACGGCGGCGCGTTTGTCGGCGTCGGCGAGCCGTCCGCGGCGGCGTTCTCGGGCCAGTACTTCCAGTTGGCTCACGTCCTCGGCGTGGACCGCGACACGGGTCCGACCTTCGGCCTGTGCAAGCGGAAGTACACCAAGTCCCCCGCCGGGCATTTCATCATTCAGGATGCCACGGGCGACCTGGACTTCGGCACCGACATCGACAACGTCTTCGTCACGGACAAGACCACGCAGGTGCTCGCGGATCGCAACGGTTCGCCGCAGATCGCCCTGCACAATTTCGGCAAGGGCCGCACGGTGTATCTTTCCGGCTTCAAGTTCGCTCCCGAAAACACCCGTCTGCTCCACCGCTCCCTCTTCTGGTCCGCCGCCCGCGAGAGCGATTTCCAGCCCTGGACGTGCAGCAACGTCAACACCGATTGCGCCTACTACCCCGCCAGCAAGAAGCTGGTCGTCGTCAACAGCAGCCCCAAGCAGCAAACGACGGAGGTCTTCACCCCGACCGGCGAGAAGCTCAAGCTGCAACTGAAAGCCTACGGCCTGCGAATCGTGAACGCGTAGCGCAGTCTTGTTGCATGTCAACAGATATCGCAGGGGCAGGTCTTAGACCTGCCCCTTTTTGCCTGGATCAACACGGTCGCCGTCAGTGCGGTCGGAACTGCTCGCCGATTCCGTCGATGAAGAACTCAACCCGGCCGCAGCGGGGGCAGCAGTAGACGTCGAAACGCTCCTTGTCCACGAACAATTCGCCGAGGTCGCCAAGCACCCAGCGGGTTTGTTCGTGCAGGGCCTTCGTGCCCACGTAGTTCAGATCGCAATGACACCGAGGGCACGTGATCGGATTCGGCTCGGGTTCCTCTTCACGTTCAGTAGATTCAGGGCTCCGGACATCGGCTGCACCTTCTGTCTTGCGGAATTCGGGATCCTCGACACCGTCCTTTGACGTCCCACAGTTCCAGCAGATCTCGAAGTTGTCATCCAGCTCTTCGTGACACTTGCCACATTGCCACATGGCGTCCTCCAGTTCATCTCTCGCCGGGTCACACGCTTATCCTGTCTGGACTACCCAACTTCGGTCGCGATTTGCGGGCCTTCGATTTCGGCCGCCGTGCCGGAACAGGTGACTATCAGTCTCGACGCGTGTATCGTTTCGTAGTCGATGTCAATTGACAGCACGGCGTTGCCACCCAATTCTTTCGCGCGTCGCGACCTGTCGGGCGTCTGCCAGCGCCGATTCGTGCTCGCGGCTCCGGCCTGCGACAACATTCGTTACGTCTTTGTAGAGATTGCCGAACATGGTGGTCTCTATGATCGCCTCGCCGCAGACCACACCCAGGTATTTCTTGACGTGGTGTGATTCAAGCGACGGCGTCGTCACCAGGATCATGCCGGGCGGAATCTTGTGGGCGTCCTCGACGGTCTGCTTTTGCCGCTTGAAGTCAGGGTTTTCTTGTCCTTCTTTCGAAGTGCCGCAGTTCCAGCACGCGTCGAACGAGTCTCCGATCGTTTCGTGACACTTCCCACACTGCCACATAGTGCCCTCCCTTTCATGCTACGGCTGCTTGACCACGATCTCCTTCCCATCATATGAAACGGACTGAGCGGGCGCGGCATCGAGGTTCAAGGCGACGGGTTTGTCCTTGCTCATCCACACAATCTCGAACGTGCGGGTTTTCAACATGCCGGGGAACTGACCCTGGCGGGCGCCAATCGTCAAAGATCGTGTGGTCTCGTCGTACTTGAGCGGGATGGTGCTGAAAACGCCCTTCTCATAGTTGTAGTTGACGTTCTCGTCCTCATAGAGCTTGAATTCGGCGTCGCCGCCCGTGTAGACGACCAGGCGAATCGGATCGGCGGGTTTCTCCGCCGCGTACTGAAGCGCCGGGCCAAAGGGGATGATCGAGCCGGCCTTCACGAAGATCGGCATGTCGGTGAGCGGCGCGTTCGCGTCAATAGTCTGACCACCTTTAAAGTACTTGCCGGTCCGGAAATCGTACCAGCCATTGTACACCGTGCGGCTGTCACGCACCGTGGAATTGCCCTTTCTGACCTCCACCCGTTCAGTCCCCTTGGCGGGCAGGTAGACCTTGCGGCTGCGCGCCTGGTATTCGCAGACGGGGTTGATCAGCAGGGACGGACCGAACATAAACTGATCGTCGATGTTGAAGACCTTCATGTCCAGGCCGAAATCCATCACCAGGCCCCGCATGATCGTGTAATCGTCCTGCGTCACCATGCCGGCCAGCGAATAGATATAGGGCATCAGGCGATAGCGCAGCTTGTCGTAGGCGACCATCGTCTCGTAGGCTGGGTGGCCGTTCGGAGCGATGTTGAACATCTCGCGATAGGGAAATTGCCCATGCGAGCGGAATAGCGGGCAGAACGCCCCGAACTGGAACCACCGGGCGTTCAGCTCCCGCCACTCTTCGAGGTTCTCGGGCGTGACATTGCGTTCGAATTTCGGCTCGGTGGCGAAACCGCCGATATCCATCGTCCAGTAAGGCAGTCCCGACATACAGAGGTTCACGCCGGCGGAAATCTGGGCCTTCAGGTCGTACCAGCGTGTGGCCGTGTCGCCGCTCCAACTGGTGGCGTAGCGTTGCTGGCCCGCGTAGGTGGACCGCGTCAGGATGAACACGCGCTGATCGGGATTGGTCTTGCGCTGTCCTTCGTAGACCCCCTTGGCGTTCATCAGGGAGAACGTGTTCAGGTAGCGGTTCGATGAGCCCAGCACCGTCGGGCCAATTCGCAGCCGCCACTCGTCCATCGAGAGGTTGGATTGCAGGTCCGGCTCGGTCGAGTCCAGCCACCAGGCGTCGAAGCCCTTGCTGAAGAGCTTCTCGTTGATTTGCCTCCAGTACAGCACGCGGGCCCCCTCGCTGTAGGGATCGTAGAATGTCGACACATACCCCGGGCCCACCCAGTCCTTCTGCCCTTTCTCGACGTTGCGCATGTACAGCCAGCCCTTCGCCTTCATCGCCTCGTAGTTCTTCGTCCCGACGTAGAACTTGGGCCAGACCGAAATCATGATGTGGGTGTTCAGGTCGTTGTGCAGCTCCTTGACCATGCCGGCGGGGTCGGGATAGCGGGCCGCGTCGAAATCGTGATCGCCCCACTTATCCTCCGGCCAGTAGAACCAGTCCTGAACGATGTTGTCCAGCGGGATCTGGCGCTTGCGGAATTCCTTGACGACGTCGAGCAACTGCTGCTGGTTCTGATACCGCTCGCGGCACTGCCAGAACCCCATCGCCCACTTCGGCATCATCGTGGCCTTGCCGGTCACGGTGCGGTAGCCGCTGATCACCCCGTCGATATCCCGTCCGGCGATGAAGTAATAATCGATCTGATCGGCGACCTCCGACCAGAGGGACATCGTGTCCTTGTCCTGCGGGTCGCTGGGCGCGAGGCACTTGAGGCCGATATAGCCGCCGTTAGGAATCCACTCGATCTTGATCGGATAGCGTTTGCCGGGCTCCATCTGCACTTGCAGGAAGTTGGTCCAGGGGCACCAGTTCTGCCGCCACGAATCGACGACGAGTTTGCCGTTGAGCCAGACCTTGGCGTAGTGGGAACTGTAGAGGCGGAGGCTGTGAATGCCGGCCTGATCCGAGCCAATCTCGCCGCTCCAGCGGACGCTGCCCCGGGTCGGATTGAAGTTCTCGGGGTAGCCGCCCA
>CAYQXM010000163.1:0-8255 GCA_964421295.1 uncultured Pirellulales bacterium | reverse complement strand
TTGGTAACCTATTATATTATTATAGCCTCCTGAGTAGGTTAAAGCCCCTGCATTATATCCGAATACATTATTTCCCGATGAATTAGCATCAATTCCAGATGTGCCACTGCCTATATAATAAGACCCTTTGCTTTTGCTTATTGGTGCTTTTAACCAAATATAACCACTTGAAGCAAAACCGCTGTCAGCATTTACTTGTTTACTTTGGCGCGCGTTTATCATTTTGTGGCCATCGTACGTTGGATAGTTCCAATAAGTTGTATCTGATGCAGTACCCCCGGCAACATCCATAAAAGATGAGTCAGCAGCAAACCAAAGACCCTTTAAAACAAAAATAGTATCTTTAGCATAAACCTTGTTAGCTCTGTAATTCTGTGAGTTTGCAAACGTGCAAACAATTGATAAAATTATAATTAAAAATAGTTTTTTCATATTCCTGCTTTATTTCTTAAATTACCTAATACCTGCCAAATTACCCTACAATCTTCAGTTGGCATTGCTATAAATCCATTTAATCCTACATCCTTTTTACCAACTTCAACGGTCTGAACCACTCCATCACCATCGGTCTTTTCCCCCCAAACTTTTATTTCAAACTCGGTTAATGCTGAAAAATAATTTGCATCAGAAGCAAGAAATTTTACAGTATTATTGGCGTCATCTCCATATTTTCCATCAAAAGAACCATCGAAATTATGATAGGAATCATATTCATATGCAGTCCCTCTCTTTAAATATCTGTCGGTTTCTTGAGTGTGGCTCGGTATTGCTGCAACTGTCAAGACAATGGCGTCAATGTCTTGTTTTAATCCTATTAAAGTGCTATCATATTGTGCCTTTGTTAGGGTTGCATTAGTGGTAGTAAAACCTGTATAGGTTGTTTGTCTTAAATATTTTGTATAAACTGTAGCCATTTTATTTTCCTATTGGATGTGAAATTTGATTGCTATATTTTGTAAATTTTTCATAATAAATAAACTCTGGATAAGTAGTTGTAAATCTATTGAGATAACTCAATAAGTCTAATCTGTAACCTATTGCTATATTTTCAGAGATTTTTATTAGTCTGCTCAAAGAGGCGTCTGATATTATTTCAGATACATCATTTTTTTTAGTTACTACGCCAGAAGGAGTAATCTTATATGAATCGCTACCGATTATTTTAGAATAAGCAAAATAAGATAGAATTGTTTTAATACCCTTAAACATATAAGAATGACCTCCATATGTATAAGTGCCGCCTTCTAATAATAATGTTTCAGCTGCTGTTGGCGTTCCATTAATAGCATTTAGCAATTGAATTAAAAGACCATCCCCAATAAATGGTTTAATATCTAAATTTTGAGCCTCCTCGATATAATTAGATACCATTGCATCGGTGATATTTGCGTCTATATTTTGTCTTACCTTGCGAATGTCAGACAAAGTAATTAATAGTTCTATCATGGTATGTAACTTAAGGGTTTTATTGTAAAATCTTTGTTTGTAAAGTCAAACACCAAGGGATTAAAGTGGGATAATACTTCTTTCATAATTTCGCTTATTTCTGCCCGTTTGGGTTTTAAAACGCTGTTATAATAATTATAAGCGTCTGCAATTTCTGTAGATGATCCCAATTTACCAGCTACCAACTCACATCTCAAAATGCCAGGTTGATTAAATCTTTTGCCAATATTTGCCTGCGAACTTGTTTCAGTATATTCAAATTCTTTGTCAAAATTTGTCGTAGGAAAAGGAATAAACTCGGGTTTTTCTTCTTTAAAACCGATACGAATACTCATCATTTTACATGCTTCTGAATCGCCCTGGTATTCAATTAATGTGTCTTCAATGCTTTCCCCGCCTTCAAAATCTGTTTGAATACCTGATAACCTCAATGCCTCTTTATCCATCGGATTTATATCCTTATCCATTTGCATTTGTTTACCCTCTTGTTTTCCGTATGTAATAAGGACACCAGACGGTAAGAAATTATTTTTTACATTTCTTTTTTTAACATTTGCACAGCCTTCCTCGCTTACGCAATCAGTCGCTATGGGATCAATAATAGAGGCCGGGTAATCCAATCCCCTTTTGCTCCACCAATAAACCTGACCTCTATATTTTTTAATACCACCCACTTTTTTTATTTGCTCATAAATAAATCTCTTATCAAAATTATGAATAAACAACCTTTTTATTTTGTCTTTTTTGCCTTCAGGCCAGCACGGATTTAAGGCAACCTGTGAGATATAACCAGTATCATCAGCCTCGCAAAGTCGAGCTGTTTCATATTCAATAGGCGTAATATCGCTTATGTCTGCATTTAGATTATAATTACAATGCAATGTAACCGCATTTTGTAATGTATAATCTTCTATAACAGCCCTAAGAATATTCATTACTGTTAAACGTTTTTTTTCGTTTACAATAATATTTCCAATAGACTGATCGACAAACCCGTCTCCCATTAAAAAATCTCTATACCTATCAAGACAATTCATAGCGGTTCCAGAACCCTCGGCAATTTCTTTTATCTTATTAGGATAGTCGTTTTTTTTGCCATTAAGAATGATACCATTAGGCTTATCCAGTGGTTTTTCTTTTCGTTTTTCAGATTCCAGTTTACCTACTATCATTATTTTTTATTTTGATCGTACAATACCTGCAATTCTTCAGTGGTCATTGTTGCGCCTGTCTTTATTTTCATTGTTTTCAATTTTGCAAATAAATCATTTCTGCTTAACTTGTCAATTTGAATAATAGCATTTTCTGAGGTAATTGGTTCAATTGGTTTTGTTTCATTAACAACCTCGTCCTTTATTCCTACTCTTGATTTCCAGTCTACGGGGTATTTACTAAAAAAGATTATTCTTGACGGGTCAAGTTTTAAATGCTTTTCGGCTAACTCGGTTGTTAAATTATCGTCTGTGCAGTCAATATTTTGCACCTTGAAGGCAAATCCGCTTAGGACTGCACCCTTTTTTAATCTGTATTCTTTTTCTTCTATTTTCATTAGTGTATCATTTTTTAACATAGCTCGCAATTCAATGAAGCAATCAGTAAAACATGCCTTACAACCTATTTTATAATGCCTACCCATAACCTGGCGAAAGCACTCATAAATATCCGGTACCAAATTCCCGTCCTTATGCTTAGATTGTAAAAAATTTTGAAATCCGATCGCCTCTACTCTTGCTACCAGCTTATTAATTAACTCTTTTTTTTCATTAATATTCATAAAAAAATATTTGTAAAAAAAAAGGGGAGGTTTAATCCCCTTTTCTTAATTAAACAAACAATTAAAGCAAATTTTCAACAGCAGTCCTTGTGGTTGCAGCACTTACACCATCATATAATGAATAGCATATATTTGGTTCTGGGTAATCGGCCAAAGATACTAATTCGAAATACCATCCACCCCTGGCATCGGCATTTGAGTTTGTTATAGATTTTCCATTTAAACCATTTGCATAGCCATAAACTTCAAAAAGCGAATCAGATGCGGCTCCTACTTTAGACACATTGTCATAAATATTTTCAACAATCACGACGAATTTACCATTGGCAATTTGCTGTATGGTTTTTTTTGCAAGTGGATCATTGTCAAAAATAAACCCAGTTATTTTGTGATTCCAGGCAGTTGTATATTTTAAGTCTACCTCGGTACAATCTTTTGTAAATGAATTTTTTTGTCCATCCATATAAAAAGCAGTAAGGGTAGGCGATCCTGATTTTAATGCAATGCTTTTCATTTGAGCATTATTAACAGCGTCAAACATACATGCGGCTCTGTCAATATCGTCATAATTAACAATTATAACTCTATTTTTAATTCCAGGGCTTATAACGTCGGGGTTACAATCAATGGAACGATCTAATTTTTCTAAACAATCAGCCATAATTATATTGCTACTTGGATTTCGTCGTCTTTAATTATTTTCGCATCAATAGTATCCATACCTTCCATATAGAAATATTTATCATAAGGATTAGGTAATAATACTACATCTTCAAGAGGTGTAGAACCGTCACAGGCTACCTGTACATTGGTTTTGTCATAGATAATAAGTCTATGTGGATCGTTCCAGTAAGTTCCATTGTCTTCATAGGTTTCGATTATTTCAGACCAAATAGGAACTGCTGTGATTGGAGTGCCATATGCTTTAAGGGTTTTTACGCCGTTAACCATATTTAAGAAGGTATCAGGAATAGATTTATCTGAAATCCACTGACAAGCCATATCGAATAAATACTGAGTAGCATACCCACCAATGCCGGGAGCATAACGTACGCTTGTTTTTGTGTTAAAAATAGCATCTCTTATAATTCCCCATGCGATCTCTGGTGTAAGTGTACTTTTCTGTAAAGCATAGGTAGTCTGTTCATTTGCTGCAATATTTATTTTTCTTGCTGGTGCAGCAGCGATAATAGCTCTTGCCTGTTTCCAAATACCATCAATTAAAGTAAAATATGTTTCATCAGTTCCAGAGGTAAGAATACCAGCAGGAGAAGCTCCATCAACTGCATTTGCAGCGGTATCGCCAAACCAAACGAAACGAATAAACATTTTTTTAATTGCAGGTGTTAATTTGTCAAGTAAAATATTCAAAATATCAGTACTTGTCAAATCGGCTCTCTTTACTCCTTTATTGAATGAATATTGAGCGAATGTAGGAGCGTAATCTTTCCAGCATTCCCTTAAATAAAATTCCCATTCTTTAGGAGCCCAGTATTTATCAGTATTAATATATACTGAATTTGATTGAGGAGTTCCGCCGCAACCCTGAGATGCTTTACCAATTAATCCCATTTCGCCAGTAATCACAATCTTTTTGGATGCTCTTACGTTTGGCGTAATTTGGTGCATGTTCCTTAACTCAGGAGCATTCACAATTTCTTTTTTCACTATATTACTTGCAGCGATCAGATCGGCAGGTAATAAGTCTTCAAATCCTATAGTTTTTGCCATTTTCTTTTAAAATTAAATTATTTTTTTTCTTCAGGGTGGCGCATTTCCCATAATGCTTTTGCCTTTTCCTCTGCGGTTTCTGGGTTTTTTTTGTCGGCCTTTGTTGCTTTTTCAGGACAATACTCAGATTTAATATTTGCGTATTCCTTTTTCAAGTCTTCGACCTCTTTTAACGCCTTAACTATTTGAGCTTTTTCATCTGAAGCTTTGGCCTGTTCAGCTTTCAAGGCTGCGTTTTCTGCCTGTAAGTCGGCATTAGCTTTCTTCAAATTTTCAATCACAACAGTTTTATCTGTTGCCTGTGGTAATAAAACCTCAGTTACTTTTCCACCCGCAACGGTAACAGTATTACCATTTGGCATTAAATATTTCCCGTCAGGAGCTGCACTGTCACCTACTGTAATATTTTCGTCTTCACGATCAACGGTGAATTTTTGGGCGTTTACGTCAATAAAATCCATATTTTTTACTTTTCCTTTAAACAGATTTGCGATTTTTTCAAGTAAACCTGTTTGTTTGTCTACCTTTTCAGATAAATCTTTTATTTCTTTGTCATTCATATCATTGTTTTTTTTATTAAAATTTATTTTTGCACACGCTTGAATATTATTTTGAGAAAACCCAGTTGCAAATCGCAAATCAATCGCCCTTTGTGGAGTTAAAATCGTTTCAACTTTTAAAAGGTCGTCAATTACTTTTACATCAATGCCTGTTACTTTTGCATATTCTTTTGCTAATCTGTCTTCAATGGCTTGAACCTCGTCAGCGTATTTGTGTAACGCGTCAGCATCGCCCTCGGTCATTCCAAATGGATTGTGAATTATTACGCCTTCGTGGTTTGGGGATATTAAACGATTTTGGCCAGTAAGAAATACACTTACTGCAATTGAGGCGAGCTTATAATTTGAAATAGTGGTAATGTTTCTATTTAAACTTTTTAAATATTTTGCGATACCCTCGCCTACATCAACAAAACCTCCGTAAGATTCTATTTCTACGGTTAAGTCTTCGTTTTTAGGTTGCTTTTCAACTAAGGCGATAACATCGACAACGTTAAAAAATTTCAAAGAAGGGTCTTTGCCTTCCGAAACGTCACCAAATGCGCCTTCTAATAATATCCTTGCCATAATAAAAATTATGATACAAATATATCATCAGAATAATGTTTGTCAATTACAATTTTATGTAACAAAAAAGCCCTCAAAAATTGAGAACTTAAAAAAGAGAGGTTTAAAGATTACTTCAATATCTCTTTTATATCGTTTATCCACGTACTTAAAAGCTGCATTTCGCCAGCTTCAACTATTCCGATCATAAATAATTCTTTGTAACAGATTTTGAGATTTTCATAAATATCTTTTGTCAAAGTCAATGCCTGTAAATGTTCCATAATTTCAACGTTGTTTAAATAGCCGGGTATTTCATCTCTAAAATCATTCATTAAATTATGGTCATTGCGTTCCTGTATTACCGTAGCTCCATGATATAATACACCCCAGTCATACTCTTGGCATATTCTTTGAGCTACAAATGACCGCCAAATATCACACATTCTAAAACTGCAATAATAAGGAATATAAAGCAAAGGGAAAGCTTCTTTAAACCAAGTTGTATTTTGGGAGTTAAAAGGATGATAGGATTCGCCAGCCAATGCTATTGATCCTTCGTTATAAAAAGTTATTGGTAATCTACCTGTCATTCTATAAATTGCATCTACATCTGGGTTTTCATTTACAAGACCCTGTTGAATAGGGCAAGACAATTCATCACAATACATTTGCGCTTTATTAGTTGTGTTTACTAATTCTAATGGAAATCCCCTCGCCCAAATATTTTCATCTGAAAAATAATCATATACATTTATCCATCCTGCATCATAAAAATTTTCAATTGTAATAAGTTTTTCTCTTTCATCCCAGAATCCTTCACGAGGTCTATTATCGTCGTCACTTTCAATAATTACTTCTGAGCCTCTTGCCATTGCTAAAAGATAACCTATGTTTTTACGTGCGTAATGATTAAAAGGAAGCACCCTGGCAAGTTCAAAGCCTAATAAATTTTGTTTATCCGCTGAATAATAATCGCAGTCTTTTAAATCAAAATTAACAGGGCTTTTTTTATCACCTATCAAAATAAAGTTAGTATCATTTTCTTTTGCTTCCTTTGCCCATTGTTTTAAAATAGGGTTCTGGTCGTTCGATATTGTTGTTATTACAAGGGATTGTTTCATATTACCAAAATTTTGTTTGTGGAATTACCTGTTCATTGTACCATTTTTCGGTGTGTATGTTTTCCATATCTACTGTCTTAAAGTAGCAACCTATTCCTTTTTCAAGGTTTTCTTTGCTTAAATTAGCTTGTTGATGGTCAAAACGAATTTTCCAATACCTATAAGAAATTTGTTTGAAATGTAAAAGCATTAGATCACCGTTTGCTTTATATTTTACTACGTTGCCTTTTGGTTTTTCTGCACACCATGGATGCTGACCATAGCCATAATTAATGTCAATTTCTTTAGGATTAAAAATTGCATATTTACATTCGGCCTCCGATTTAAGACCTTTTGGATATTGCTTTACTAAATCCACATTTGGAATAATCTCATGGTTATCAACTATATTCCAGCCATCGCATTGAATAAGATTGACGCCTTCTTTTTTTCTTTGTTCTAAAAATTCAATCATATCTGTTTTGCAATGGACAATTTCATCCAAGTCCACACAAATAACCCAATCAAAATTATCTTTATAAGGTTTCCATTCCTCATTTTTTATTCTGGTATTGGTGCTGTCTGATAGTTTTCCGTCGGTGCAAAATACACGGGATTCCGCCTTTGGAAATTGCTTTATAATCTCAAGTGAGTTGTCAGTAGATTCGTTATCGAATACAATTATTTTTTCACAGAAAGAACTGTAATGAGTTAAAACGTGAGGCAAAAGAACCTCACCATTGAACGATACGATTATGCAAAGTATTTTCATATTTTCTTTTCTTGTTCTGTTTTAAATGATAAATATATAACATCTATTACGGTACATATCATCAACGAATAAGATGCTATTTCAAAGCCAAACCATAATTTTATTAACAATATCACTGTCAATATAGTAACTTTTATTTTAAAATAATTTTTCATATTTTCTTTTTAAAATGATAAACGTTTCTTGTTTTTTCATCGCCTGGCTGGTCAACTGATTCGCCTTTGTAGGTTAAATCAAAACCATATGCCATATTAATCAAACTAAATTCGTTTGGATAATCTATTAAAAAGAAATACTTTAAAACGTCATCAGTTCTAATTATT
>CAYQXM010000162.1:0-8348 GCA_964421295.1 uncultured Pirellulales bacterium | reverse complement strand
TAGGGCTACATGCTCATGCGGGCCGCGGCGCAGCAGTACAAGTGGAATCTGAATTACGGCGGCATCGCCCTGATGTGGCGCGGCGGCTGCATCATTCGCAGCGCCTTCCTCGGCAAGATCAAGACCGCGTTCGATAAGAACCCGAACCTCACGAACCTCCTGCTCGACCCGTTCTTCAAGAAGGCGATGAAGAGCTGCCTGCGTTCGTGGCGCAAGGTCGTCAGCACGGCCGTCCGCAAGGGCATTCCGGCCCCCGCCTTCAGCACGGCCCTGGCGTTCTTCGACAGCCTGCGCAGCGAGCGGCTCCCCGCCAACCTGCTCCAAGCCCAGCGCGACTACTTCGGCGCCCACACCTACGAGCGCGTCGACAAGCCCCGCGGCCAGTACTTCCACACCAACTGGACCGGCCACGGCGGCACCACCGCCGCCGGCACCTACACGGTCTGAGCGACCGCGTGACCTCTGTAGTCTTCGGGCGTCCCCGCCGCCAGCCGCGGCTTGGACGCCCGTTCTCTTTCCTCTCGCCCCGGCCGAACCCGTCAGGGCGTCTTCCACGACTCTGCGACCACCGTCCGGCGGCCGACAAACGCGGCGGCGATGAGCAGGCCGATGCCGGTCGCATGAACCATGTTGATGAGCAAACCGCCGACGGTCATGACCATGCCGAGCTGACCATCGAGCCAGCCCCAGCGCGTATGCGACACGAGGATATACTGAATCCCGAACGCCCACGCGATCGAACCAAAGAAGAGCAAGGCCATACTGGCTACGACCAGCAGGCCGGCCGCCCGACACCGCGCGCAGAGCATCGCCCCGAGAAACAGGCCTATCACATAGACGACCAGCACCGGCGCCTGGGTCAGCAACTGTTCGAAAGCCGCGACGACGAAGTTTTCCATGATAAGCACCTCCACTATCGCCTGATCCACAACTCTGTCAGCACACCGCCCGTGGTGTTTCCTCCACCCTCCAGGGCACGAGTCACGGTGCGCAGTCTACCTGCCCTCGATAGCCGATTCAACCCCCAAACCGTGCCCCGGACCACAGTAGCTGGGTGGCAGCGGCAAGCGCAGCTTGCCGATGGCGCATGCGAATATGTCCACTCCATCGGCAAGCTCCGTTGTCCTCCGCTTGCCGCTGCCACCCTGAATTCTTTTTTCCGGGAATCTGTCTTGACCGGAGACTATGGTGGTCCTACCATAGCACCGTTCTCGTGTCGGACAGTCGGGAGGTGTCTATGACGAAGCGCTGTTGTGCCACATGCGTGAACGCGACGCGGCCGAAGGGTCACTGGATCCGCATCATCCTGTCCCGCTGGCCGGGCCTGCTCTTCTGCTGCAACTGCACCGAGACCCAGGGCGACTACGCCTACCAGAACTTCCCTCACGGCCCCCCTCCCGGCGTCAAACTCCCGCTCCGCCGCTCCTGCGCCGTCCGCCTCTCCGGCCTCATTGTGGCCCGCACCACCGCCACCGCCCGTCTGACGGTGACGCATCGCCGCCGCAATAAGGGGAAGTGACCGTGGCCGAAGCTGTCGCGGGATGGGAAGGTGCGCGGAAAGCCACGCCTCCGACCCATCCGACCTGCTGAGCGAACAGCGGAACGTGTTCACGGTCGTGACCCACTCTTGCATTCAGGGACACGGTGTAGTGTCCCAGACAGGCCCATCCAACCCCGCATATGTCGACAATAGTCGGACTTGCATTTTCGCCAGCTTGTCGCTACAATCGTTTGTTCCCGGAGGCTGCGTGCCACCGGGGACAGTCTGACATGTATCAGATGTCCGGTGGGGCTTCTGCTTCGTCAGACGACAGGGAGTATGTCCATCGGTCGGGTCGTGCGTTGAGGAAGGAAGAACGATGGCTCAATATCGGGAGCAGGTGGTTCAGAGCAAGCTGTTCAAGCAGTTCGATCTGCTCGTCGGAGTAGATGATGTATCGAACGCCGACGTCGCCGCCCTGAAGGAGTTGGTCTTGGCTGTTTCGGATGAGATCGGACCACGTCTGGATCGTATCCGCGCCACCTTCTGGCAGTATACCGAGCATGACTTACGTCATCTGTGCAACGTCGCAGACCTCATCTACAGATTCTTGCCCAAGAGCACCTCAAAGCCGGGTACCGATCCCGCTTCGCTTCCCGCCATCCGTCTAAATGCGGTTGAGTTGGCGTTCATGTGGCTCGGAATACTACTGCATGACATGGGAATGTATGTCAGCGACAAAGAGAAGCAGGAAATCATCAAATCAAAGGACTATGAGGAATACCTTACCCACCACGTTGATCGCGTCTCTGCCGCAAAGAAAGCTCGCGGCGATGGGCAGGACGTGAAGGCACGCGCCATTGAGGATGCCATATTTGCGGAGTTCATCCGGAGGATTCATCCTGAGCGGGCACGTGCTTACATTATCGGAAAACTGGCCAAGGAGGTGCGCCTTGAATTTCGCGATGTCTCTTTCGTCAACGATCTTGGCGATCTCTGTGAGAGTCATGGCTGGGGCGTACGCGAGTCCAATGATCCGCGCAATGCCGACACGACCGTCTCACAAATGCAGCGCAACCGGCGAATTGGAGCGGCCCGTGTGAATCTGCAGTACTTGGCATGTTGTCTCCGTTTGGGAGACATTCTTGACTTTGACAAATCGCGCACTCCAGCAAGCGTATACGAAGAGATCGACTTCACTGAGGACGCATCCGTCCAGGAATGGAACAAACATCTAAGCATAGACGGGTGGGATATCGACGAGCATCGTGTTCTTTTCGATGCTTCTTGCACGCATCCGGCGTACTACGTGGCCGTACATGAGTTTCTGAATTGGGTAGACGACGAGCTGCGGGAATGCCGCTACCTGCTCGACGAAAATCCGGCCGGTGACGCGGATAGATATTCGCTCCAGTTGGCCCATGTAGTTGATCGTCGGCAGGTGCGTATGAGCGACAGAAAGTACGTGGCGGGCGCGTTTCGCTTTCGGCTCGAATACGAAGAAATCATGCGTCTCCTCATGGATAAGAGCCTCTATCCCGATCCGACGCTCTTCCTGCGCGAGTTGCTCCAGAATGCCTTGGACGCCTGCCGGTATCAAAGCGCCCTCGCCAAAGAGGCGGGTATGGATGACAAGTACATCCCGCGCATCATGGCTTGGGACTACAGCAAGGACGAGAAGAACCCGCGGATCGTCTTCCAGGATAATGGCATCGGCATGTCGCAGCGCCAGGTCGAGAACTTCTTCCTCCGCGTCGGCAAGAGCTTTTATCGTTCGGCCGAGTTCGATGCGGAACGCCATCGTCTTGAAAAACAAGGGATCTCTCTGGACGCCTGCTCCCAGTTTGGGATCGGCTTCCTTTCCTGTTTCCTGGCGGGTGATCACATCGAGGTGGAGACATGGCGATACGGGAGCGACCCCTTGAAGATCACGATCACAGGCCCGAGCAAGTACTTTCTCATCGAGAGATTGAAACCCCCGACCAGGGTGATCCAGTTCAAGTCCCCTGCCAACGAGCTTGACGATGGCCCCTGGAAATGCCCTGGCACACGGGTCACCGTGTATCTGAAGGACGGCTGGCATTCTCCCTCCGACCAAGGCGCGGACGGTGTTGTCAGGAAGACCCTTGACACCTTTGCCGTGAACCAGGAGTACGACCTCCACATTTTTGACGGAATGTCGCAGGCACGCGCTGCCATCAAGCGCCGAAGATGGGAGCATGACGCACCACTTTTCTGCGGCTCCGGGTACATAGATCGCGATCAATGCATTCCAGAGTCTTGTTTCGCTCCGTCCACCTTTCTACTCCAGGATTATGTCGAGACCGGCTTGCGCGGAGTCGGGGCAATCTGGATGCTAAAGGACCCCCGAGGCGAACCGTGTCCAGCCTGTGGAGATGTCGCAGTGTCGTCAGGCGAATACGGCGGCCTTCACGCCAGGGTAGTGGCACCGGACATTATTGGCCTGTCAAGGTGCGTACATCTCCTTAGGGGCCTAGAACGTGCCTTTCGTGAGAAGATCTGGCGCCTTATAGCCAGTCACTTGCGCGCGGATTCCTTTGACATCCGTGAATTGGAACGGGATTTCCTCGGGATCCTTCGGGGTGCGAAGCCGTCCGACGATAGGCGGGCGGTTCTGCGACTCACAGATCCGAGTGATAATCCACTACTGGACCTATCGACCGATCAGCGCGATTGGGTCGCCGACATCATCAGTGATAAACGCCTCGATCTAAAATCTTCATCTCTGGGCAACCTCTACATGGACTGGCCGGCAATCCTGCTCTCGGGCGACCGTTCTGCCTGGCCTGATGCGCTGGAAAAGGGAAAGGGGTACCTTCCGAACCTACGTGACGTCGCTTTGGACTCGCAGTATGCCCTCGGTCTCTTTGGGATTCGGATCCCGGCGCTCGTGCTCAATTGGAATCCATCGACCGGGGATGCCAACAAATGCAGTATCCTGCCGCCAACTGTTTCGGTACGCATCGACGCATACGGCCGCGTGGCGCCGCAGCCGAGTGCTTGCAGGCTCTTTGTTCCCGAGGAACACGGTAGCGGCTTGCGCACTGCCGTAGGGAGCGCCATCATCCAGCACGCCGCTCAGTTGCACGCAGCCCATCCCGATGATCAGGATTGGGAACGGTGGTTCCAGGCCTTCCTTGCCACTTGTGAGCTCATCAAGGAAGCAGTCTTTCAGGAAGCCAGCCTGGTCCAGGACTCGCTCACACCTCGTTGCATCGTCTCAGGACGAAAAGTTGATCTGACCTTACGTCAACTCTGTGACCAGTTCGGAGCGTCCGCGCCCGCCATCAGAGAGGACTGCGGCTCCACAACCGGTATTATCACACAGAACCGCTGGGGCACCCCGCGTGACCCCTGGTTCCTCCAGGTCTTCCCACGCAGGAAACTACAAGACGGGACCGAGGTCGTCGACCTGTCCTCTCTGTGCGAGAAACTTCGCGTCTGATGCAATCCAACACCGCAGGCCGCGCCCATCGCCCTCGCCCGTACCATAGCATGTCGCGACAACGTCACCGACGCTCTCAGTAGCGTCCCCCGCGCATGCCCTGCTGCTGTTGACCGGTCATCCCGCCCCGGCCGCCGCGCGTGCCGGGCGTGATGCCGCGGTCTGCCTGGCGCTGGAGGCGGATGTCGTCCTTTTCCATCGCCGCGCCGATGCGTGTCACGCGCTGCTGGCGCAGGACCATCAGCGCTTCGATGGCGGCGGACGTTTTCTCCGCCTTCTCCTGGCGGGCAGCGTCGTCCAGCAATTCCAGTTCTTTCAGGTCCAACTCATGCACGTTCGCCAGCAGGTCGCGCTTGTCCTCGAAATTCGAGCTGCTCCAGGCCTGCACCTGTGTGTCATAACTCGGATCGTTCGCGCCGGCGTTCGCCTCCGCGTTCCGCCGCGGCATCGGCCGCACCGGCGCCGGAGCCATGGCTTCGCCCCCCATCGTGCCCCGGTTGCCCCGGCCCGTCATCCCGGTGCCCATATTGCCCCCGCGCCCGCGCCCCGTCGTCGGGTTCTCCGCCGCCGCGGTCTGCCGCGCCAGGCGCATTTCTTCGTAGATCGCCGCGTACCGCTTGCCGCGCTTGGCCATCAGGTTGTTGATGTCACTCACCGTCTTCGTGGCTTTCTCCTCGGCCGCGATCTTCTTGATGACCGCCATCTCCTCGTTGAACTGCCTCTCCACGGCCCGCACGAGTGTCGCCCGATTGTCGGTCGTGCGGGACCGCCACCCGCTCTCTTCCGAGCGTGCCTTCGCATCTACGCTCATCACCGGCGCGTTCACCTCGGGAATCGCCCGCGCGCGCGCCAGCACGTTGTTCGCATCCGCCAGGATCGCCAGAATGATCGCCTCGTTCGCGTCAGCGGCGGTCGGACCCGCGGGCGGTGTCACGCCCTCGGGAGGAAGTGCGGGGACATCACGCGCGGTCAGCGCCGCCCTGTCGAGCACGCTCCGCCGTCCCGGTCCGGCGCCCGGCGGCATTGCCGCCCTACCCTTGGCTCTCATAAGCTCGACGATCCGATTCATGTCCCTCAGCTTGGCCTCGGCCGCCTGCAGCGGTGTTGCAGTCAGCCCCGCTTTGTTCGGGTTGGCCCCCTTCTCCAAAAGCACTTCCACCATCGCAAACGCGCCGGCCTCGACCGCCATCGCCAACGGTGTCTGCCCTTCCGGACCATTGGCATCCACCGACGCACCGGCGTCGACCAGGATCTTCACGACTTCCGTGTGTTGGGGAAGGCCAGGCATCGCTGGTACTGTCGCCCCCATCGCACCCATCATACCCCCCACCATCACGGCCGCCGCCACTGGGGACATTTCGGCACCCGGGACATTGGGATCGGCCTTCGCCGCAAGGAGCAGCTTGCAGATATTCACGTTTCCGCTCATGGCCGCGCATACCAGAGGCGTCAACTTCGCGTTATCCAAGGCGTTGACGTTCGCACCTTCGTCGATGAATTTCTTCACCGCCGCTTCATTGCCTGCCATGGCCGCCTGATGGAGCGGCTCATTGGATACTTGCGGTATCGCCGGCATCCCGGGTTGCCCCGCTACCGAAACTGTCACCACTAAACTCGCCAGAACCAACACGAATCCGCTAGAGAAATTGCTGCGCTTCACATCAAGCCCTTTTCCAGTACTGTAAATACGCTTTTGTGGCAGCCCGGCTTTCACGCCAGGCAACGAGCACTGCTATCCTATTATATGACGCCGCGGGCACTTCGGATCGCCAATTTCTTCGGCCCCCTGCTGATCCGTCCTCCCGTGCTGTTAAGCATCGTCTCCGCAGGCCAGGCCCAAGGTCTCAGTAATCCGGTCAAAATGGTCCAGGGAATCAAACTCGATCACGATCCGGCCCCGCTGGCCGTTTCGCCGAGTCTCGATCGCCACTCGCGTGCCAAGTTGACGCCGCAGCTTGTTCTCCAGGTCAACAATATGCGGTTGTTTCAGCACTGGCTTCGCGGCGGGAGCCGTCTGTTCCGCCGTGTACTGCCTCACAAGCCGCTCAACCTCGCGCACGCTCAGGCGCCCTACCATTGCCCTATTAGCTAACTTCCGCCGCAGTTCGTCTGTTGGCAACCCAAGTATGGCCCGCGCGTGGCCCATCGTCAAACGCCCCTCGACGAGCATCTCCCTTATGTCCTCATGTAACTCCAGCAGGCGCAAATAGTTAGCGATCACGGACCGATCTTCGCCCAGTCGCTCCCCTGCTTCAGCCTGGGTTAGAGAGAACGCATTCAGGAACCGCTGATACGCTTTCGCACGTTCTATTGGATTCAGGTCGCGCCGGTGAATATTCTCAATGAGCGACCATTCGAACATCTCATCGTCGACGACAGTCCGGACCAGGGCTGGTATCGTCGTAAGCCCAGCCACCTTCGTAGCTCTAAGACGCCGCTCCCCTGCTATGAGTTGGTAGCGTCCCTGAAACGGGCGCACGAGAATGGGCTGGATTACGCCGTTCGCCTTGATCGATTCTGCCAGCTCGTGCAGATCCTCGTCCTTCCAGACGGTGCGTGCCTGGTATGGGTTCGGAGAAACCTCGTCCACCCGAACATCGACCAACGAACCCTGCAATTCCTTGTCAACCGGAAGCTTGGGATGGCTGCTCTCTTGAGCCACGGCAAGCACTTCGTTCAGCCCGGTGTCTGTGACCGGACCCAGTAGAGACGCAAGCCCCCTACCCAGGTGGCGCGGCTTCTCGGCTTTCTGGCTGTTCATGCTACGCTCCTTCAAAGAGGATCGATGCCATTCCGTTTTCCGACATTCTACAGACCTCGCGCCGTATATCAAGTACAATGTCGTCTACAGCAGCCGCCTGAGAAACCGTTTTCGCCGTCGGCGCGATGCGTGCCACGTGAAACTCCCACCGGATCGTAGCGTGGTTCCCGTTGGCTGGCCGGTTTTACCTACTCTCTGTTCATATTCGCCTGTCCATCCTGTTCCACGTGCCACATGCTGACCAGCGACCTCCCGCCCTCTCGAATCACTTCACCTCCGTTCGCCGCGAGCCAATGCCCTGAATTTCCTCCCCGCTAGCCGCCCTTGGCGAACCCACCTCTGCCCGCCCGTTCCAACCAGTGCCACTACTTGACCTCGCCTCACACGACCAACCCTGACGTACGACCTGTATTCCGCCGCACCATTCTCGCCCCCTCCCGTGCTATGTCCCCCCTCCATCACTGGGATGCCATATGTTACCAGACCCGTGTCAGCATATTTACGGGATGGATATTATCGGACGGCCCATACACCTACTATGCGCCACGCCTTCCATCTACCGCCCCGACGTCACTTCTGCGCATAGTCCATTCGCGGTCCGGTTTCACGCGCACAAGTCCCTCATGGCAGTAGTAGGGGGG
>CAYQXM010000161.1:0-8438 GCA_964421295.1 uncultured Pirellulales bacterium | reverse complement strand
CCGTCAGGTTCTTGCAGGATTCCTTGTACAGTGCCTCGGTCAGGACCGTCGCGGTCGTGGTGCCGTCGCCGGCGATCTTGGAAGTCTTGCTGGCAGCTTCCTTTACGAGCTTGGCCCCGAGATTCTCATTCTTGTCGCTCAGGTCGATCTCCTCGGCCACCGTAACGCCGTCCTTCGTGACGGTCGGTCCGCCCCAGCTCTTGTCGATGACGGCATTGCGGCCGCGAGGACCCAGCGTGGCCGTGACCGCGCGGGCGAGTTTCTCCACACCCGCCAGCAGACTGGCCCGGGCCTCAGCTTCAAACGCCAAATCTTTGACTGCCATAATTGCGTGCCTCCTTAATTTGCGTTCGTAACAAACGTCGTTGTCGTTTGGTTCTGCATAAGCTCATGATATGAGCAAAAAATGTACCAACCGCCAAGGTTGACCACGGCAATTTGCCGGTGCTCTCCACAAGTGCCTATAATGCAGTACTTTACAGTGAAGTCGAACTCCCGTCAGCCGGGCGGATGGTCTTCCTGCCTGCCGGCCGCGATACCATTTCCGGCAGTGGACACGATGGCCGGACGCCAACTTGACAGCCACAGCCCGCGCAAAAGAAAACTGGGTGGCGGCCTCGCGGTTCGAGGCGACCACCCAGTGGTTCACGGACGCTTCAGTGCCAAAGTCAAGGTTGGGTCGATGGGGTGCCGACAGGCGGCAGAGACTGACTGCTGGACGGCAGGACGAACGATGTTGATACGGTTGAACCAGCCTTGCTGCCGAGGTAGGGGTGCGACAGGATCTGGACCTTCGGGCGGAATTGCTCGAGGTTGATCTCACCTTTGTTGAACGCCGTCACATCGGAGACCTTCGCCCGGATCGTCAGTATCGTCGGGGCGGTCTGCTTGACGTTCTCCGGCAAGCCGCCTTTGTAGACGACCGTCTTGTTGCCTCGGTCGGTCACGACTACGTCATTCGTTCCCTCGATCGTCTTCAAGCTCACAATCGAGGTGCGGCTGCTTTGTCCGATGACGGTGACGACGATGACGTCGGTCGGCTGCAGACCCCGGATATTGGCGGCATGCTGCAGTGCCGTGAGAACGGCCGTCTTGAGGCTGTCCACACGCTCCGCACTATATTTCTCCTCTTTGCTCCGGCGGCCCGTGGCGATGCGCCGCTCCACCACCTGCGGCTCATACAATTCCTCCTTCGCCTTCAGCCAGACCGAATCTCCGCCCGTTTTCTCCGCGGCCTTCTGCGGCTCGTTCGAGTCCGGTCCGGGGGAAAGCGGGAAGCCCACCTTCAACGTGAACAGGACGCCGTAGCCCTGCACGTAGAGGCTCTCCGGACTCGACGCGGGCGGGCGGAAAGTCCAGCCGCTTCCCATGTCGCCGACACCGTAGATGTTGGACCACTCGCCGTTGGACGCTGTCACACCCGCCTGCTTCAGAGCGGTGGTGAGGATGCGACCCATCACGTTCATATCTTCATTGGCGGCGGAAATCGCCTCCACGCTCATCTGCCCGGCCGGCACGACCAGTATCGGACTGGTGCTGCCGCTGGAGGCGAATGGATCGAACCCAACGAACGCCTCGTTGAGGTTGGCCAACTGTGTCGCGGCCATCGGATCCGGAGTTGGCATCGTGGAGACCGCGGCCATTCCGGAACTCGCCATCTGGGCGAACACGGATGCGGTGGCCATCAGGCCGACAACCAGGGGAATGCATCGAATCGTCATCTTCATGTCTTTCTCCTTTTAGTTCGGATTGTTGATCTCATTGTTGGCTGGAGCGAGACCGTCAGGCTCGCGATAGACGAGCAGCTTGACCAGGTCTTCCTTCGTGCGTTGCAGCTTGGTGTCGGTCGTCGCGGCCAGGCCCACGATGGCGCTGCCCAACTGGGTGCTGTCCTGAACGCGCTGAGTCTCGACCTGCGCCAATACGTCGGCGACCCATTGCCGGTCCTGCAGCCGACTGAACTTGACGGATTGCACCAGCTCCTCGAGCAGCCGGTTGGTCACGGCGTTGGAGGCCGTGAACGTTTGCACCGCGAAGCGATTGAGGTCCGCGCGGTACTGTTCCGTCAGATCGTTCTTGATCTGGACATACGCCGCCATGAGGGCCTGCTGCCGGTCCCGGGCGACCTCGTCGAGAACGCTCTTGCGAATCGCCGGCTCCAGCGAAGTCGCCAGGGCGGTACGCAGTTGCTCAATGTCTACTTGTTTCGGCGCCGAGGCCCGGCCGAACGCATAGCCCGTCGTGATGAGAATTGCCGCCGCGAGCGCCAGTTTCGCTGCCGGCCACACCCAAAGCCTCAGGCGGTCTCCGCCGGCGTCGAATCCGCCTTCACCCGCCGTTCTCGTACCGGCCAACTCGGCCCGTTCCAGTTCCGCGAGTGTTTCCTGAACGACTTCCTTGGGCGGCGTGGCCCCATCGGCCCGGCCCTTCAATTCGCTCAACGCTTTCGCCAGTGTGTCTTTCTCATCTTTGCGATCGTTCATGACAAACCTCGTCTTTCTCGCCACGAGTCGGGTTCAGCATCTGTCGGAGTTTCGCCCGGGCGCGGTGCAGGATCACACCGGCGTGGGCGGTCTTGATTTTCATTTGTCTGGCGATCTGCCGATAGCTCATGCCGTTGAGGTACCTCAGGCAGAAGACCCCGGCCTCCTGCTCCGGCAAGCGGCTCAGTGACTCCGCCAGTTGTTCCGCCAACTCCTGGCCCTGGACCTGCCCCAGCGGATCGCCAGCCTCCGCGGCCAGGTCGGGACGTTCCTCGATATCGAACTCGCGTCGGTTCCGGCGAATCCGCTGCCGGAGCCGGTCGATGGCCCGCATCGTGGCCAGACGCACCAGCAGGGCCTCGATATTCCGCACCGGCTGTCGCCGTGAAATCTCCAGCGCCGACAGGAACGTCTCCTGAAAGCAGTCCGCGGTATCGCTCTCGTCCGCCAGCAGCCGATAGGCTGTCTGCCAGACCAGTCCCCCGTGCCGCTCCATGATCACCTGCCAGTCATACGTCTGCAAGCCAGGACCCCATTTCCATTCTCCGATACCCGTTCCGTGCGACACGAACCGCCTTACGGAACCCACTTATTCCCGTAACCACAGTATACGTCGACCGCCCCTCGCTTTTTATTACATTCTGAAACACCCGTTTGGCCCGACGGCTGACGGCGACCCTGTAGAAACGCAAAATCTTGCGTCTCTACGCAGCTACGGCTGCTCCTTTGTTCCGCCAACGCCGGCTGAATGCCCCACGTCGAACGTAACGCTCGACACGGCGGGGGGCGTTCGGTACGATAGGTGATGTGCTGCCGCGCACCCTGTCGGGACGTGCGGGAAATGCCGTGCAAGGAGATCTGCGTACTGTGGCCATGAGAAAGTTCTTCCTGTTGTGGTGTCGGGCGGATCAGGGACGTATGATCCTGGCGACCGCCGCCAGTGCGGACGAAGCCTTGCGGCGTCTCGGCATTTCGCCGGCCGGTCCCGATGGGGCGCAATGGGAGACCTTCGACATTCCCACCGACAATCTGAAGCAGTTGCTGGCGGGTCAGATCCAGTACGTGACGCTCCAGTCGCCGCGCCGTCACCGGATGGGCCGGCCGGGGGATACGAGCATGGCCGGGGCCCAGGCCGTGCGGACGCTGACCCCCGAAGGCATCGACCGCATCCTGCGTTTCCTGCCGACCTTCGAACAGGAAGGCTACCGCTTCTCCGAAAGGCCGCCGGACGACTCCGACTTCCTCAACGCCCCCGAGTACAACCGGGACGTGCTCGATTTCCTCCGCACCCTGGAGGAAGAGGGCTTCACCTGTCCGCTCGACCTGACCCAGTGGCAGCCCATCGCCGATCGCTACACCCATGACCCCGGACTGATCGAATACGCGGACTTGGACACCCTGCGAAAACTGCTCACCGCCCACGTGCATCAGGACCGCCTTTCCGCCGGGCACCTGGAGGGCATGCTCGTCCGAGGTCACATCGTCGCGATCCTCCGCCGCCTCCAAACCCTCCGCGCCCTGACGCGCAGTCCGGCCTAGACAAACGCTGCACGGATCATGGCCGCGACGGTCCCGGTTGCGTCGCATTTCTCGTTGCCGCGGGGGGGACTTGTCGCCTATATAGAGTAGGGAGTCTTGGAGATCCCCTTGGAAAGGGCTGTGAATGAGGCGGTTGGGATGGTTGATGGTCGGGGTTTCACTGGCAGTCGGGCTGAGCTGTGCCAGGGAACAACACGATAGATCAAACGTGTCTCTGTTGGAGGCCATCGGGCGGAGGGACGTCGCACAAGTGCAAACCCTGCTCGCCCAGGGCGCCGACGCCAGTGCCAGGAACGCAGAGGGCGACCCGGCTCTGCATGTGGCGATTGCCTGCGGAGACCGGAGGATCGTCAGGCTGCTGATCGACCGCGGGGCGGATGTCAACGCCACGGCGCCGGGAGGTTATACGCCGCTGCACGCCGCGGCCGCGGGGGCAGAGCCGCGCGACATGTCGCGTCCCGACAAAGCTACCATGGAGTTGCTCCTGGCGCGTGGCGCCCAGGTCAATGCGCGGGACACCGTGGGCCGGACGGCCCTCCATCGGGTCGCGTCACGCCACGATCCGGCGGCGGCAGAGCTGCTGATCGCCCGTGGAGCCGACGTCAACGCGCGGGACACCCACGGGCGCACGCCGCTGCACGAAGCGACCTATCCTCCTGACGCGAACATGGCGGAGTTGCTGATAGCCCAAGGCGCCGACGTCAACGCCAGAGACAAGACGGGCAGTACGCCATTTCTGGAGGCGCTCTTGCGTCGGCACGCGAATCTGGCCCGGCGCCTGCTCGCGCACGGGGCTGACCCGCGGGCGGTCACGGAAGAGGGATACTCGGGTCTGGTCTACGCGCTGTGGAACGAAAGCCCGGAGTTGGTCGAGTTGCTGATCCGGCAGGGCGTGGACGTGAATGTCCGGATCAAGACCACCGACAAGTCCCACCTTCTTCCCAGTTTGCCGGCCGGCAGCACGGCGTTGCATCTGGCCGCTCAGAACGGACGCGCACGCTGGGTCGCTCTGTTGCTCGCGCAGGGGGCCGCCCCCGATGCGAAAGATGCTCTCGGAATGACGCCGCTGCACAAAGCCGCGGGCGGGCACGACCGTGGGAGCGTCCCGCTGCGGGATTCCCGCAGCGCATTTGACGAGGTAGCCAAACAACTGCTCGCCAGGGGGAGTGACATCAATGCGCGTGACGCCTCCGGCCGAACACCTCTCCACTTTGCGGTCCAGGAGGGGCGGAGCCAGGTGGTGCGGGTGCTCGTCGAGGCCGGCGCCGACGTCAACGCCGCCGACCGGAACGGGGAGACGCCATTGAGTGTGGCCCAGAGTCGTATGCCCAACAACGAGGCTATCCTCGCATGGCTCAGGCAGAACCCCAAGAAACCCTGATGCGGTCTGTAGTCTCACCCTCGACCGATGACACCTTTGTGGGGCGGAGGGCAACTCTTGCCACGCGGTCGGGTGTCACTTTTCGTGGTCGGTCTCATCGGCTCCGTCGAGGTGGAAGTGGTGGAGGATGCGGTGGAAGATAGGGGATAGGACGATGCTCATCGCGGAGAGGAAGACCACGCCGCTGAAGAGGGCGTAGGCGAGAGGCGAAGAGCTTCGCGGGGGCCTCCTTCATCGGGTCGACGGGGCCCATGCCGGTCAGGATCATCGAGGCGTTCAGGAGGACGTCGATCCAGAATAGACGCGCGATGAAGTCCCATGGGGTCAACTCTTGACACTTGACAGACCTTCCCCTCGTGGGTACTATTGCGCGTATGGCCAGACCGATACGAGTCGAATATGACGGGGCCGTCTACCACGTGATGGCCCGAGGCAACGAACAGCGGGCAATCTACTATGACGACGTTGACCGCCGCATGTTTTTGGGCATGTTGGCGCAGACATGCGAGCAGTTCGGCCTGGTCGTGCATGCCTATTGCCTGATGCCCAACCACTACCATCTCGTGGTCCAAACGCCGCGGGCCAATCTCAGTCAGGCCGTGGGATGGCTTCAAGTCACCTACAGCGTTCGCTTCAACCGTCGTCACCAACGCAGCGGCCACCTGTTCCAGGGGCGATTCAAAGCGCACGTCGTGGAGGCAGACGCCTACGCCCGCAGGCTCGTGCTCTACGTTCATGTGAACCCGGTTCATCCTGAAGGCAAGCAGCGGCCGATCGTCTCCCGACGCCGCCAATTTCTGGACGATTTCATCTGGTCGAGTCACAAGGCTTACTCCGGCCGTTGCGGCCCGAAGGATGTCCCGCCGTGGCTGAGTCTGGAATGGCTCTCGTACTTCGGCCGCACTCGTCACGGGGCTCACCAGAAGTACCGCCGGCAGATTACCGACCATCTGCGGCAAGGGGCGCCCGATTTGTTCGACGCGGCTCAAGGGGGATTGGTCCTGGGTTCCGAACGCTTGTGGCAGAAGGTGAAGGCGTGCGTGGCCGGGTCCCAGGGCCGGGAGGAAATCGCATGGAGCCGTCGCGCCGGGCAGACGGAGCGACGGGAGCGAGTTGAGCGGTTGTTGGAGAAGGAGACGGATCGTCGATTCCAGATCTGGGCTCGTGTTCGTTTGGCGGGCGAGCGGTCGGTGGATGTGGCGTCCCGCTATGGTTTCCGTGATGGCAGCGGCGTACGTCGTGTCGTGCAGCGTTTGGAGACGCGGGCCCAAGAAGACTCATCCATCGCCTCGAAACTGCGAAGACTCAACGCGCTCGCTCATCAAGGGAACGAGTAATGGGAAATGCAGGCTGTCAAGTGTCAAGAGTTGACCCCGTTGGCCCCCATTGGCCACCCATCCGCCGGACGGCGTTCTAGGGTTTCGCCAACCGTACAGCGGGATCGACCACGTGGAGCAGCGGTAGGAACTCAGCGGCAGCAATGACGCGATGATCGAGATTGCCGCGCCCGTCGAGAAACCGACACAGAAGCAGGGCGATCCTGTCCAGGAAAAGAGAACCTGAGACGCCTCTCCCACGCCCCGAGCACCTTTGAGCAGTTCGTCAATCCCCACGATGCCCACGCCCGGCCCGGCCGGTGCTGTCGTCGCGCCGCTGCTGGCCTGTAGCGGCGGATCGAACCAGCCCAGGCACGGTTCGACGCCCTGTTTGTACTCCCGGTCCTTCTTCAGCGGGGACCTTCAGGGGCGGCGGTGAGGAGTCTGGGTCCTGCGGAAAATAGTAAGGACGAAGCAGACGCTACGTCCACCTGGTCGATGGAGTCCGCTTCGTCCTTTCAGGTTTTTGGGTGCAGGCCGCCTCTTACAGGCCGGTCTTCTTGGCTCGTTTCTCGGCTCTCTTCTCCTTCAAGGTTTTCTGGGGAGCTTTCTTCTTCTCTTTCCTGGCGTCTTTTCCCTTAGACATAACGACCTTTCTCCTTAGAGGTCCATGAAACAGAAACGAAACACACGATAGGGCAGCCATTAGCACATTCCCGCCGCCATTGCAAGAGGACAGTGGGAAATTTGAGATTTGAAATTGGAGATTTAAGATCGGGGGGACGAATGCCCGGCGTGACTGTCGCCTCTCCGGCGATGCGGTTGACGCGACGGCCGGCGCATGGCTTCGCGGGCCGAGCTGATTCGGAAACACCTGATTTATGCTGGGATTAGTCTGTTTCTCTTGACAAGGTCGCGCGGTGGGGTCATAATAAAAAGGTCGTGGAATCTGGGACACTGCGACCGCCCTTTGCCGGGCGATGAAGTTGCGACGTGAACGGAGTCGGCGGAGAGCCTGGCGCGGTCCGTCAAGAGAGAGACGCTGCTTGGAGTGTTTTTTGCGCGGCGTGCCGCAGGAGTATTGTCTGTGGCAGGTGATTGGGAGTTGGGGGCGGGAGGAGTGATAGGGATGAGAAGCGCGCGGTTGGCAGGGGTGCTCGCGGTATGCGTGTGCGGCGTCATGGCGGCGGGGGTCTGGGCGGATGTCGGGTCGCTGGCGGATTCGAGCGGCGAGGTCGTCGGCTGGGGCGACAACTCGTACGGTCAGCTCAATGTTCCGGCCGGCTCCTACAAAGCCGTCGCAACGAATAACGGGTATTCTCTTGGTCTTCTTACCGACGGCACGCTGGTCGGCTGGGGCTCGAACAGCAGTGGGCAGACCACCGTTCCGTCGGGCACCTTCCGTGACGTGGCGGCGGGACCCATGCACGGCCTCGGCATTCGCACCGACGACACACTGGTCGCCTGGGGCAACAATGACTGTGGCCAGAGCACGGTTCCGTCGGGCACCTTTGCGGCCGTGTCCGGCGGATGGTGGCACAGCCTGGGTCTCCGTACGGATGGCACCCTGGCAGGCTGGGGCAGTAATTCTGCCGGCGAGAGCACGGTTCCGACGGGCACGTTCAGCGCCGTGGCGGCGGGAGCCCTGCACAGCGTGGGTCTCCGTACGGATGGCACAGTGGCCACCTGGGGCGACAACGGGGTCGGCCAGCTCAACAA
>CAYQXM010000160.1:0-8550 GCA_964421295.1 uncultured Pirellulales bacterium | reverse complement strand
CCCCGCGCAGGCGGGGCCAAAATCCTGAGTTGCTACTTTACCAGAGGCGCCGCCGGAATGGAAGAATGGTCCGGCCGATGAGTCCCGTAGAGACGCAAAATCTTGCGTCTCTACAAACCAGGCGGGCCGTCACTCGGCCAAACCACCCTGAAGGGTAGGACTATGGTATTGTTCTCGCGAGGCGGAAGCCGATGCTGGCGCTGGGGCGGCTGGGCAAATCCCAGAGGCGATTCGCCGACCGGCAGCCCCGGGCGTAGTTGCCCCAACCGCTGCCCCGGTAGATGCGGTTGCTGCCGTCAGCAGGGCCAAGCGGATCGACTTGCGGACCGCTCGGGTAGGACGCGTACCGGTCCTGACACCATTCCCACACATTGCCGATCATATCGTGCAACCCATACGCATTTGGCATCTTCTGACCCACCGGGTGCGTGGTGTTTCCGCTGTTGTCACGATACCAGGCATATTCACCCAGAGTAGAAGGATTGTCGCCAAAGCTGTATGCACTGGTGGTCCCCGCACGGCAGGCATATTCCCATTCCGCCTCCGTCAACAATCGATAGATCCCCTCCGCGACCCCTTCCATCTCGCACAACTTCTTGAGAAATGTCTGGCAGTCGTCCCAACAAACCTGCTCGATGGGTGCTTCGAGACCTGCGTTCTGGAAATACGACGGGTTGCTCCCCATCACGGCCTGCCACTGGCCCTGTGTCACCTCGAACTTGCCGCAGTAGAACGCCTGGGTCAGCGCCACCTGATGCTGTACTTCCTCACTGTACCTCCCGGCTTCCGTCGTCGGGCTGCCCATCGTGAACCTCCCCGCCGGGATCAGACGCAACACGATCCCTGTGTTGGCCGTTTTGACCTCCAGCGGCAATCCAAGCTGCTGCACGGTCTGCACCTGGCTCGCCTGGGCCACCGCACTGCCAGCGGCAAGTCCGGCCAAGGAGACGTAGGGAGCATCCGCCACCTCCACCAGATCAGGTGGCAACGGCATCGGCTCAGCGCGGCGTACTTCAATATCGTCGACGTATATGACCCCAGAACCGGTGGAATGGGGATTTGCCCGGCTGCCAATTCCAATCCCGATGCTGCGGACCTTGTGCAGGTCGACGCCTGCAGCAGTGAAGGCCGTCAGACGAATCGCCCATTGTTGCCATTCCCCCAGCGAGATCGTTTGCGAATTGGGGTCGGTGGTTGTGCCCTCATGGCCGGTGCTGTCTTCGAGGCTCAGGTAAATCGAGTCGGATGCGTTCGACGCCCTGCCGCGGAACCATAGCGAGCACAGATAGAGGCTATTGGCATCGCCGCCGAGCCAATCTTGTGGCGTCGCGAACGCGCGCGCAACCTCGGAATAGTAGGGCAAATTGAGGTTGTTGTAGTAGAGCGGCATGGATTGCCCGCCGCTGTGAGCGATCATCCCTGGGAAGAGGGTACCCGTAGTTGCGCCGCTATGGTTGCCGGGGCGGTCCAAGCGGTTAACTCCATCGATCCACGTCTCCCAAAGCAGGTTGAGGGAATCGTTCGTGTAGCTCTCAAAATCGTCGATGACCGTGACGTTCGGGTCTGCCTCGAACGAGCCCGGGCTGTTGCCGGCAAGGACTCCGCCCGACAGAGCCAGACTGATGACACACACCGTCACGAATGAGACGCGAAATCTTGCGTCTCTGCCGCTGTTGATTGCCATAGTTACCCTCCGTTTCACGTTTGGGCGTCGAAGCCTGCCGATACGTCTCCACAAAGCACGCAACCTATTGTACTGTGAAACAGTGGGGATTGCTACCGCAAAAGGAGGGAGGGGACAAATGAAGTTTGATGGTTGATGTTCACTTCACACTTTGAACATCAAACTTCAAACTTGTTCTAGTTCGTCGCGGGGGCGGCGTACCAATCGGCTTTGGCGTCCCGTTTGGCCATGAGGTCGGCCAGGTCTTTGCTGTCGATGACGCCATCACCGTTGATGTCGCCAAGGAGGTACGTGTTCGGCGACGCCAGCCCGGCGGTGCGGTTGTCGAGCAGGATCTCGAAATCGGCTTCATCGACGATGCCGTCAGCGTTCAGATCGTACAGGAGGATGCTGTCGGTGTCCGAACGCGGCCCGGCCGACCAGGCGACGGCGTACTGCTCGGAAATGCGAGCGGCCATCTGGGCATCGGTGCCACCGAACGTGACGATCAATTCGTAATTGCTGAATCCCGGAACGGTCTGGGCATAGATGTGTTCGACGTTGTCGATCCGGCTGTCGCTGTAGTCCAGAAGAATGTTGCTGCCGGGATTGGCCGGATTGACGGCCCACAGCTCGAAGCGAAGATTCGTGTCGCTGCCGGCGATGCGGTCGAACGGGGACTTCGTGCTGTAGTGCCGGTTCCACGTCAGCGTGGCGGCAATCACCTTGTCGCTCGGCTCGTCCACAACGACGCGATAGACATGCTCGACGCCGAGGCTGGAGCCGATCCGGTTGAGATCCCAGCCCGCGGAACGGGCTTCGAAGCCGAGGTTCTGGCCGGCTTTGAGGAGATTGTAGCTCGCCACGGCGTTGACCATGCCGGCGCCCTGCACATTGTCCAGCGGGACTTCGTGATCGTCGTCCGTGGCCAGGTGACCTTTGTGCCAGTAAGGCAGTTTCGTCGCGGCGGTCATCAGAAGCGCCTTGATCACGCAATTGCTGCCCGGCCCGGACGCCGCCGCCGACAGGGTGCTGTCCAGCTTGGCGGCCTGAATCAACTGGGCCACGATGCCGGCCGTGACCGGGGTGGAGTAACTGGACCAGTCGCCCGAAGCGGCATAGAGATCGTTGCTATCGGTGATCGCCACCAGGCAGTTCCCCGGCGCGATGACGTCGGGTTTCGAGCGGCCATCGGTCGTGGGTCCCAGGCTCGAATGCTCCGGGTAAGCCAGCGAGAAGTAGCTCAGGTTCGTGGCCGGGTTGGTGGTCTTGACCGAACTGACGACACCGACGCCGATCGCATTCGAACCCGCGGCCGGATACAGCGGCGGATCGGAGACGTCCGTCCCATTGCCGATGCTGGCAATGATCGGCAGTCCGCTGTGTTCCGCCAACGATTCCATTCCCTTGGTCCACCAGGCTTCGAGCGGAACCCCGAAGCTGGCCGCCAGAAGATCGACGTCCGGAGTGTTCTGATCGCTTACGTATTTGGTCACGAAGTGCCACAACTCGTAGACGTGCCCTTCCGCCGCCGGCACCGCTCCCTCGTACGAGAACGGGCTCACGTTCAGAGCGGCACCCTTCGGATCCTGTCCGAACAGGATGGAGCAGATAGCCGTCTCATGAGCGGACACGCCCGCCGCCACCATGCCATTGTCGTAGAAATGCAGCTTGGCGTTGCGAAAACAGCCATGGTCGACGTTGGGCCGATAATCATTCTGAGGTTGGTTGTTCAGGTAGGTACCACTGCGAGAGATCACGCCAACGCGGATGCCTTCGCCCGTGAGGTTGGGATCGATCTGGCGGAGGGCATAAACTTCGGCCCGGCTGAGTCCCTGGGGCTGAACGGTCAGGTCACCGGTCGTCTGGGCCATCGCGGCGGACGTGCAGACAGCACCCAGGACCATCAAGCCCCATAATGTCGGGACTGCGATAGCCGTCTGGCTGCCCTTTTTGCCCACCACCGAGTTCATGATGCGCCCTGCCATGCTCGCCGGCACCCCCCAAGTATTGGCCTCCGTCGCCAAGTAGAACATCCTCGCGTTGATTGGCCTTATGATAGCAGAACCGCCCCCCTGTTTCAAGCAAAATCTGCCCTTTGGACCGAGTAAGCGGAGGCTTTCAGAATTGATAGTGCCGGAATGTGGAAAGTCGCAACGTCAGTCCTTGCCTTGCTGAACGGAGGCTGATATACTTTGGTCACTTGGGGATGATTCGCCGTTTACACCGCGGAAGTCTGGAATGGACGATCGTATGAAGGTTATCCTGGACGCAGACCAAATCGAAAAGGCCCTGCAGGATCTGTCTGACCAGATCGTTTCCGGCGCCGGCTCCAACGGCGATCTGGCGGTGATCGGCATCCGCAGCCGCGGCGAGATTCTGGCGCAGCACATCGCCGGATATGTCTCGCAACGGCTCGGCCGGACCGTCCCCTGTGGCACGCTGGACATCACTCTCTATCGCGACGACCTCAACTCCCCCCACACCGGTGGCCAGCCGCTGGTTCGGACCACCGAGATCGGGTTCTCCATCGATGATCGGACGATCATCCTGGTGGACGATGTGCTCTTCACCGGCCGCTCCGCGCGGGCCGCTATGTCTGCCCTGATGGACCTGGGCCGACCCAAGGCGATCCGCCTGGCCGTGCTTATCGAGCGTTCCGGGCGGGAGTTGCCCATACAGGCGGATTTCGTGGGCTGTGAAGCCCGCGTGGAACCTGGGGAATCGATCCAGGTGAATCTTGTCGAATCGGACGGGAAGAACGAGGTTGTAGTCGAGTAAGGACGCATGAACCGCATCCTCCATACGTCGGAGCAACAGGGAGTTGCCCGAACGCAGGTGTCCGCGCTTCGGAGTCACCCGGCATCGACCGGGCCCAAGAGACGGTACAACACGAACATGATGACGATGCAGAAAAACGAACAGTTCAAGTGGCACCGCAAGGACCTCATCGGTCTGCGCGATCTGAGTGCGGAGGAGATTCTGCACGTTCTCACCACGGCCAAGGGCTTCGAGCAGGTCAGTACCCGCTCCGTCAAGAAGGCCCCGCCCCTGCGCGGCAAGGTCGTAGTGAACCTCTTCTTCGAAGACAGCACGCGCACGCGCAACAGCTTCACCCTGGCCGCCAGCCGGCTCAGCGCCGACGTGATCGAGTTCACCAAAAAGGACAGTTCCGTCAGTAAAGGCGAAACCCTGCTCGACACGGCCCGGAATCTCGAGGCGATGGGCATCGATATAGTCGTGATCCGTCACGGCGCCGCCGGGGCACCCAAATTCCTCAGCAAGAACATCAAAGCCTGCGTCGTAAACGCCGGCGACGGCTTCTGCGAGCATCCCACCCAGGGTCTGTTGGACGTCTACACGATCCAACAGATCAAGGGCTCGCTCCAGGGCCTCAAGGTCGCCATCGTCGGTGACATCGCCCACTCCCGCGTGGCCCGCAGCGACATGTGGGCCCTGACCAAGCTGGGCGCCGAGGTCACATTCGTCGGCCCGCCCACGCTGATGCCGGCCGAGGTGAGCAAGCTCCCGGTCAAGGTCAGCTACTGCCTGGACGAAGTCATCGAGGAGGTGGACGTGGTCAACATGCTCCGCATCCAGTTCGAGCGGCTCGGCGGCAACCCCTTCCCTTCCACCCGCGAGTACTCCCGTTACTTCGGCCTGACCGTGGAACGCATGCAGCGGGCCAAACGTGATATCCTCGTCATGCACCCCGGCCCGATCAACCGCGGCCTCGAAATGGAGAGCGAAGTCGCCGACGGCCGGAACAGCGCCATCCTCCAGCAGGTCACCAACGGCCTGGCCGTCCGCATGGCCGTCCTCTTCCTGGTCAACCAGGCCGCAATGGAATCCGGCGGCTGATCCGATGATGCAGTTCGTCTGGTTCTGCGCTTCCGGCGACTCCTTCTTCCTGGGAGCAGGACTCCTGGTCCTTGCTGCCGCGTTGCCAATGATGCGAGGGAACCGAACGGCAGCGATCTTCTGCCGAGTCCTGCTCATCGTGGGGCTTACACTCGTCCTGCTCGCGGCCATACCCTTGACGCTGCTCTTCTACCTTGGGCTTCTGATCGTTTCGACGCTGCTGTTCCTCTGGCCTCGTGCGTCAGGCCATCACGCCGTGCTGCGGCAGGCGGGACAAGCGGGTATCTTCATCCTGTGTACTGCCGCCGTGATACTGGAGTTGCGTTTCCACGCAGCGGTGGGCCAGCCCCAAGGGTCGCCGTTATGGGTCGTGGGCGATTCCATCAGTGCGGGTATCGCAGGGCCGAATGAGCGGACCTGGCCCAGGCTACTTGCCGCCCAGTACTCCATCGAGGTCATCAGCCTCGCCGAGGCGGGTGCCACCGTGGCTGCTGCCGGCCGACAGGTGGACCGCCTTGGTGAAGACGCTCCATTGGTCCTCCTTGAAATCGGCGGCAACGATCTCTTCGCTCCCACGCCGCCGGAACAGTTCCGCAAGGACTTGAGCCACCTGATCGAGCGGGTCGTCCGCCCCAACAGAACGGTGGTCCTGCTGGAGCTGCCCGTCCTGCCGTGGGACGTTGGGTACACACGTATCCAGCGCCAGGTGGCGAAATCGCTCGGTGTTACGATCGTCCCCAAACGATTTCTCGCCGGTGTCCTGCGGCGGCAGGGTTCGAGCACCGATCTGGCGCATTTGTCCCCGCTCGGCCATCAACTCATGGCCGACCGAGTCGCCCGTCTCCTTGGACTGGCGAGGCAAACCGCGTCCCCTTCCGCCGAACCGGCCAACTGAAACACTTGGCACGCCGGATTTTCCTAAGTTGACTCCGTTGCGGCATTTGTGGTAGAATGATAAGGATGAAGGGATTACATAGCACACTCGCGTTCGTTCTTACGATGGGAATATTATCGGTCGCTTTGCCGTCACGCACCGTGACCGCGGCCGTTGCCGGTGACATCGTCATCAATGAGGTGCTCGCCTCCAACGGCAGTATCCTCCCCCAGGATCCTCAGGGTCAATACGAGGACTGGATCGAGCTGTACAACCGCGATCGTCAATCGGTGAGTGTGGCGGGCTACTACCTGACCGACGACCCGACGGTGCCCCGCAAATGGCGCATCCCCGCCGGCGCGAGCACCACCCTGGCGACCCGCACGTACCTGATCATCTGGGCCGATGGTGACACGACGGCCACCGGACTGCACGCTTCGTTCCAACTCGGCAGTGACAGCGGCGGGGTCTATCTTTTCGCCCCGGATGGTGTCACGCTGCTGGACAGCGTCGAATACGAGCAGCAGACGACGAACGTGTCCTATGGCCGTTATCCCGATGGGATGGACACCCTGGGCTTCATGCAACCCCCGACGCCCGGCGCCACGAATCAGGCGAGGAGCAACGGCAAGGCTGCGGACGTTCAGTACAGTCGGCAGCGAGGTTTCTACGAGGCCCCCTTCGATCTGACGCTCTCGTGTGACACTCCCGGAGCGGCCGTCTTCTACACGCTCGACGGGCGGCAGCCGTACGACCTGGTCACACGCACGCCAACCGGCACGCTCTACACGGGTCCCATTACCATCAGCACGACCACGTGCGTGCGTGCCTGCGCGGTCAAATCCAACTGGATCGCCGGCAACATGGCGGCACACACGTACATCTTCCTGGAGGATGTGCGCAACCAGGCCACCAATCCCTCAACAGGAGCGCAAGTGGTTCCGGAGGGACTCCCAACTACCTGGCCCGGCGGCTCCACGACCGGTCCCGTGGCCGGCAATTATCAGGTGGACCCCGACGTCGTGGGCCTGAACGGCAAGGACAAGTTTGGCGGCCTTTATGCTCAGAGCTTCAAAGATGACATGAAAGCTGTTCCGACGGTATCGCTCTTCATGAACATGGACGACTGGTTTGGCACCACCGGCATCTATGTCAATGAATCGCTGGACGGCACCGAGCGTGCCTGCTCGCTCGAGTGGATCGATCCAAATACCGGAAGCACGTTTCAGATCAACTGCGCTGTCGCCATGCAGGGCGGCGTCACCAGCGGCGGCACGAGTCTCCGCCGCTGGAAGTTGTTCAAGCTGTCGATGCGGCCGCGCTTCAAGACCACGCTCGACAACGGCACCCCCACCGGCGGTCCCTCGGAATTGAGCTACCAGATCTTCCCCGATTCGCCGACGGAGATCTTCGACACCTTCGTGCTCGACGGCCTGCTCGCCAATACCTGGAACCACTCGGACGGCACGCAGAACACGCATCCCAATTACCTGGAAGACCAATTCACGTGCGATCTTCACAACGCGATGGGCGGCGGCTCCCCCCACGGCCGGTACGTTCATGTCTACATCAACGGCATGTACTGGGGCATGTATTGCCTGCACGAGCGTCCCGATCACTCCTGGGCGGCTCAGACCTTCGGTGGCAATAAGGAAGAATATGATGCGATCCGACACAACGCGAACACGGTTGTGAATGACGCAGGTCCCGGTAAGACGGCCACGGCCAGCTATAATGCTATGGTGGCGGCGGCGACTGCGGTGGGCAATGATCCCACCAATATGACCAAGTACAACACGCTCTGTCAGGTATTGGACATCGACAACTTCATCACCTGTCTGCTGGCGCACTGGTTCGCTCTGAACTGGGATTGGCCCACCAAGAACTGGTACGCGACGCACAGCGTTGTGGACGGCCTCTGGCGTTTTCACGTCTGGGATGCCGAGCACGCCCTGGAGTACTGGAACGGTCAGAACGTGTGGGGCCTCAGCGAGAGCAGCCTCCACGACAAGCTGAAAGGCAACACGGAATATCGGATGCGGTTTGCCGATCTGGCACACAGGTTCTTTTTCAACGGCGGCGTTCTCACCGATCCGGCCGTCGCCGATCGGTATCGCACCCGCATCGCGGAGATCGACCGGGCCATCGTGGG
>CAYQXM010000159.1:0-8802 GCA_964421295.1 uncultured Pirellulales bacterium | reverse complement strand
CACCGCCAACCAGAGTACCGCGACCACCCCGGCCGCGACCACACCTGTCGCCAGCCAGGCCAGTTTCTCCCTCCCAGCCGCAGGCCCCCTCAGTGGCTTCCACCCCGCGTCCGGCGCAAAGTCCGGCGAACTTGGTATAGTTCCAAAATGCAGTCGCATGTGCCGTAGTGTCCCATGTCCGCCTAACAGCCCGTAACAGAATGGAAATCGCCGGTCTGATTCCGACGCTGTCATTCCCGCACTGGCGGGAATCCAGAAGCCCCACGAAGCGAGCTGGACCCCCGTCTGCGCGGGGGTGACAAAACGACACATTCTGTCAGACGCTCTAATAAGCATTCGACCGCGAGGATACAGTCGAGTCTCACGTCATTTTCGCGGTCGAGTAGGGATTTGTCAAGCGAGGCAAGATAGACTTCAGCTCATGCGGACCATCGGCGTGCGGAATCGAATGTGTCACGATATATACGCCGAAACATCAGGAGACCCAGGGTCATAATAGGTAGTTGTCCTGATTTCCCCACTTCGTTCTCGGGTGGCTGCTCGTGGGACGACCCAAAACCAGAACCTTTTTCAACAGCCCCACTGTCCCTATACGCTTGTCCCTATACGCTCATATGGTCTTCTGTTCAGCCGGTCTTGGACGGGTGGATGCGCGAGATGCACTGCCGTCCGCCGCGTAGCGTGGAGGTTTCGATCTCGGCATCCACGGGGCGGCCCTGAATCTCGGAATAGACCTCCTTCAGCCAGCCGACGGAGCATTGGCAGAATTCCGGCGGCGTCAGTCCCACGCGGACGAATGCGCAGGGGCACGGGCCCGGCTTGCCCAGGATGCGCATGCGGCCCGTCTTCTCGTCGTATTCAGACGACTCCTCGATCCATCGCTGGCGCAAGGCCGCCACGAATTCCGCGGGCTTGCCCTTGAACTTCTCCCGCTCCCGCCGCGAGGTCTTGGCACACTCGCGTCCCATCGTTTCCAGGACTCGTTTGCGGGTTGGCTCATCCAATGCTGCGACGAGGCGGGCCATGCTCTTCTGCATGAAATCCACCTTCTGGCGGAGTTCCTTCACTTCCGGGCTGTCCGAAGGAGCGGCCGGTTGCGCCGCGGCCGCCCCGGCACAACAGCAGACGCCGAGCGAGCACCCGGCCGCCGCCAGGAAATCTCTGCGTTTCATCGTTGATCCCTTTCCCTGCAAAGAAATAGGGCCCGTCCCTATTAGTCCCCCTATTAGTTCCATTTGCGCCGTCCCCATTTACGCCTTCTCCCGTATCGGCTGCATGATCGTCGCTCTCAGGAGGTTACGAAATGGCTTCTACTTAGCCTTGCTCGTGCTCAGGCAGCGTATTCATGAACTGCGCGACGCCAACGACCCGGTCCACGGGAATCACGAAGGCGATGCCGTGGCCCACCTCGTTCAATTCCGCAGCCGCGACGATCCTGGAGAGGACCGTATCGGCCTGCTCTGCATATACCAGGGTCAGCACGATCTCCTTTTCCGGCTCGATCGACATCCCGAAGATCCTCTCTTTCTCGTGGATGCCGGCGCCCCGACCGAAGAGCACGGTCCCGCCGCGTGCGCCTGCCTTTACCGACGCTTGCAGCACGGTGCTGCCCCACCCCTTCCGCACGATGCTTACGATGAGTGAAACGTTCGTCTTCATAGTTCATTCCTGGAACGCATCTTCCAACGCATGAGCAACCCCAGCATCATTACCGAGATGATCGGAGCGAGTGCGATGAGGGCCACCAGTCCGAGCCCATGCACGAGGGGGTCCTGGTCGGCCACGACCGATGAGGCGCCGAGCGCGAGCGCCAGCAGAAACGTGTTGGCCAGAGGACCGGTCGCCACTCCGCCGGCATCCACGGCGATAGACACAAACTCGCGGTTGCTCAGCCAGATGGCCGCGATGACAATGGCGTAGCCTGGGATGAGCAGCCAGAGCAGCGGAATGCCGTGGCCGATTCTAAACAACCCCAGGCCCACGGCCACCGCGACGCCGGTGCAGATCGCGATCGTCACGAGCCGCTGGCGGATGGATCCCGCGGACGCTTCCTCCACCTGATCGGCCAGGATGCGCACCGCGGGTTCCCCCCAAGTCGTCACGAAACCGAGAACCAGGCCCAATGGCACCACCAGCCACTTCTGCGACAGCGAGCCGATCGTTCCGCCAATCGCCCGCCCGAAAGGCATGAACCCGATGCCCACGCCGAGCAGGAAAAGGAAAAGACCGACTGACGCCAGAACGGTCCCCGTCACGATGCGCATCACCTCCGGCCGTGGCAGCTTGAGCAACCACAGTTGAAATACCACGAACACCACCGCGATTGGCAGAATGGCCAGCACGACGCTGCCGGCGGTGTGAGCAAGATCGGTCAGGAACGGTGCATCGTTCATCGCAGGAGTCCGAACAACAGAAGTACGATGATCGGCCCCACTGAAGCCATGCCGAGCAGGCCGAAGCCGTCTGCGACCGCGGTGCGCCCTCCCAGCACCGAAGTGACGCCCAGAGCAAGCGCCAGCACAACCGGGCCGCCCAGCACCCCGGTGGTGACGCTGCCGGCATCGTAGGCCAGGGGCGCGAAAGTCGCGGGCGCGAGAAGCGAGAGCACGATCATCAGCGAATACACGATGGTAAGTTGCCAGGCCATCGAGAAACTCCAGACCACGCGCAGCATGGCAACCGCCACGAACAAGCCCACCCCCGCTGCGACGAAATAGACCAGCCGCTGCGCGGACAAGGCGCCCTGAGTCGCATTCTCGACCTGTCCCGCGAGGACGAGGACGTCCGGCTCAGCGGCCGTTGTGGCAAAACCCATCGCGAAGGCGACCCCCAGCATCAAGGCCAACGATCTCTTCTGCGACAAGGCGGCGCCAATGAATCGGCCCATGGGCAGAAGACCGAGATCAACCCCGGCGAAGAGCAGGACCAACCCGATTGTGACCAGGGCCGCTCCGGCGAGGAATTGCAGAAACACGGTGCCGGAGGCGCGTACGACCGTGAACTGCAGCAAGCAGGCCACCGCCACGAGCGGAGCCACCGCCCGGAGAGTTTCAAGGAGCTTCTCTTTCAGCAATGCAAGCACCTGGGTCTCCTGGTGTACGCGTTAATCCAACGGCGTGAATCCATCGCCTGCGAACCGGCACATTCTTACCACATGCCCCATGGGCACGCAAGAGTATTCGGAAGGAGGTCGTCAGGGAGCTCGCGGGGCGCACTACGGGGACGAGTGAAAGCCGGACGGAAGGGAGCGGAAAGAAGGGAAGCGAGTCGCGATGGACCCGCTTCCCTTGGTCGTGACTCAGGTTAGAGCGACGGGGAGAGGGCGAACTACTCGAAAGTCATGGTCACGCCGCCCATGTCACCGTCGTGGATGCCGGGGAGCTCGTAGATGTCCGATCCGCTGCCCTCCAGCGTGACATCCACATTCAGGGTGTGTTCGCCAGGCACGACGGCGGTGTTCAGGTGGAACGTGGCGTTGCCCTGCTTGTTCGTCGTGATGGTCGCGATCTTCCCCGGCGTGCCCCAGGTATCAACGCCCAGGTAGATGTCGTAGGCGGTGTCGGGCATCACACCCTTCAGGGCGAGCGTCATCCCCAGGTTGTCGGGGCCGGAGGAGTTGTTGAAGATCACGAAGCCGCCGCCGGGAGGAGCCGCCGCCGGGTCCGGGTAGTTGACGGGGCACGGCACGAGGGCGGTCTTCTGAGCCGCAGCTATCACGGGCACCGCCAGTGCGACCACAACCAAAAGACACAGTACCAGTAATGCTATTCTTCGTTTCATTTCGTTTCTCCTTAACATCCTTGGCGTTGGAATTTCCGAAAGAGCCTCAGCCTTCTCACACCGGTGGGGTTCGTTCCTTGCCTCCTTTCTGCGGCTACCATGCTGCGACGCGCGGCTTCCTGGCGAGAGGCTCAACGGTCGGGCTGGTCGGCAGGCATGAGCCGGCCCGGCAGCCCTTGTCAGAACGCAAAACGCGGATGAAGACTCACCCGGCAAGACGGATAGATCGTTGTCTGGAATGTCCGGGAGACTTGACGAGTGTCGTATCTTTGTCTCAAAGAGCCCACAGGCTCACATCATGCGTGTCATCCTACGGTGGAGGAGGAGGATAGGCAAGTCCTAAGTTTTGAGCCGGACGGAAGTGTGATGTTTGAGGGTTGATGTTTGATTTGAAGACGGAAGGGCGGAGGGCGAGCCGGGAGAAACGGGGAATGGGCGAACGGGCGACAGGGCGAAACGGCGAGGAGAGGCGAGGCGCACGCGATTCGCGTGGTGCCGGCCTCCGCGGCGGACTCGGAGTCTGACTATACGGTGCCGGAGGGATATCACGTCTCCGCCGACTTGTGACCGAACGCCCAGGCCCGCCGGCGGTAGATGCTCGCCATATCCAGCAGCTCGCCTTTGAACTCGATGTGTTTCATTGTTCTCTGCCTACCGAGGCGCTCCCGTTTCAGGCAGCTGCTGACTTCCGTCCCCGCTGGAACTGGAACTCGTCCTTGCCGCCGGACCGCTCGTCCTTCATCATAATAGGTGACTGTACATGGTATCCGCAGTACTTGCCCATGTTACCCTAAATAGGGACAGTCCCTATTTGAGCCCTATTTAAGCCCACCGGTTTGGGCAACAGCCCGTTGAGGGCTGACCCTCGGCGGTTCCAAGTGCCACTCAACTCGCCTAATTGTTATTTTGAGGGCTGACCCTCGGCGGTTCCCCTATTTACCCCTCATGCGGACCATCGGGATGCGGAATCCAATATGTCACGATGTATACGCCGAAACATCAGGAAACGCAGGGTCATAATAGGTAGTTGTCCTGATTTTCCGGTCAAGGGCCCCTCACCTGTCAGGAGTCAAGAGTTGACCCTCCGTTTCAGGATGCGATGGCCTCCGCCAATTTAAGAACCAGCCTTGTCTCTTGGGAGTGAACACCTTAAAGCTTAAACTAGTGCCTGACCCCAATATCGTCCGAGATGTGACCCCGCAAAGCTCCCATCTCATGCGGACTATCGGAGTGCGGAATCCAATATGTCACGACCTATACGCCGAAACATCAGGAAACGCAGGGTCATAATAGGTAGTCATAATAGGTGGTCATAATAGGTAGTTGTCCTGATTTTTGATTTTTCCCCTGATTTTCCCGAAATACCCAGACAGAGTCTAAACGAGCCCATCCAGAAGCGATTTGCTCTCCATCCCTTCAAGTGTGGTCCGCAATTGTCTTGCTTCTTGTTGCAGCTTCTTGCGGTACTGGTCTGCGACTATGCGCATCTCAGTCAGGACTCCTTTGTCGTCCAATGCTTCCGATACGGAATAGACCTTCCCAGGAAGAGCTTCCAATCGCGACATTGAAGGATTATGCTTCTCCAACGTGCGAGTGAGCTCCTTGGGTTCAGTGTCCGCTATTGTACGCCATGGGCCTACTCTCATCACATGCTGCAGGAAATCCGTTCCAATGGGTGAAGGAGTCTGGCCGGAAAGGAGAAATGCGTAGGCGATCGTGTCTCTCTGCAACTTCTTTAGATTGACGTACAAAGGGCGCAATGTCTCGCGTAGCCAGTCGGCGGAGACGCTCGGAAGGGGCAAATCGAGATTCGCCTCTGGAACATTGAGAAAAGCGAGGATTGCTGGCAGGCGAAAGAATCTGCTATAACGGTATGAGTCGATCTCTTCTAAGAAGGAGAGTTCTTGAATCCAATCTGAATGTCCCTTATTCAAAAGTCTCAGATAGAAATCCTTCACCCATATATCCGGTTTTCGTTGGACGAATGACGCCGTGTAATACTCCTGAACCGTCTTGTGAATGAATCGGTGTTCCTCGCCGTCACGGATGATGAGGCACGTGATCTTCACGATGTCGTCGACAAATGTCGCCGCGTTTGCTTTGAATCCAGAGTGGCTGATGGCTTCCTTTGCTATCTGGGTGATTGCTGGGCTGTTAAATGACTGTTGGCCTTGCTTCTTTGCCAAGATACAGAGAGCCTCGAAGACCTGTCGGTATTCGTTGTCATCAAGCGAGCAACCTCGTTGGCGAGCAAAACCCGGCTTGGTCCCATCATGCCTTTGGAGCAACGTCTGGAACAGGGCATCATAGAAGTCCGAGAGTTTTGCGGGAAGCTTCTGGTAGGATTTGTAGGACAGGACCAAGAGGGTGACCATCAAGGGAGTGCACAGCAGGGGGCGGATATGAGTTGCCTTGCTGTCAATGTGCTTGATTAGTTGCTGCGCCCATGCCTGTCCGCCTGCGAGTTTCCTTATGACCTGTGCGTACTCATCTCCTTGGAGGTTGTCAAGTGTTACCACGGTAAAGTGGTTGGACATCTGTATGTTGTGATAAGGACGAGATGTGACGACAATTCGAAGAGCTTCGTGACGGGCAGCGAGATCTTCTATGTCCGTTAGAACCTTGCCTTTCAACTCATCGGCCACTTCGTCGAATGCGTCGAGAAACAGTACTATCTTCCCGGATGAAGCGAGAGCGTGGAAAAGTTCGTCGTCCACGGAAAGGCCCAACGAAAGGAAAGAACTTCGAATACGCTCCATCAGCGATGTCTCTTGGGTAATTCGGCGGAGTTCCAGGAAAAGCGGGATAACCTCCCCTCTCGCTAGTTCAACCGTGCAAAGGTATCTCAGCAAGATTGACTTGCCCTGGCCCGCAATCCCTTGGATCAATATATTGTCCTTCAGACCAAAGTCGGCCAATTGGACAATCTTTATGCGCTTTCTCGCAATGATCACATGCGAATCACAGTAGAAACCTGTGAGGTCCACGGCCTTGTCAACCTGCCAGATAGTCTTGACTTTTCGCACTTGTGCAATGCGGCGATATAGGGTCTCAATTTGGCGTTCCGTGTTCCACTGTTTGAGAGTCTTGCCCGTCTTCTCCCGACAATAGCCGTAGATGTCCGTCACGGTCTTCTTGAACACTACTTTGCCTGCGAGGATCGCCGCTGCAGTCATTCCGCTCATCTTCCCGTCCTTTCTTTTCTGGGACGACTCACAAATTGGTGCAAATTGAAGGACGTCATATTCATTTCGCTGCCCCTTTCTTCGTCTCGAGGTCCCAACCGGTTACTGTCACGTATGTTATTCTACGGCGGGGGCGAGGGGAGTTTCAAGTGCTGAGTTTTGAGTTTTCAGTTTTGAGTCGGACCTTGAAGTTTGATGTTTGAAGGTTGATGTTTGATTGGGATGGTCAGCGCTGCACCCCGAACCCCGGCACCTGATCCCTGTCTCGGTCGCCGGAAATCAGAGGGCGGACCGATGGAACGGGCGAATGGGCGACGGGGCGAAACGGCGAACAAAGAAGTGTTGGCGGTCGGCAGTCGGCTTTCGTCGGCGAAAAATGCGGAGGCCTTGTGGCTTTGGGTCAAGAACATAAATCCGGCTGCTTGACGGGGTTATGGCGATGGCGGTATACTACTATTCCGTATGAAACCGACGGTGTACATTGAGACGAGCGTGGTCAGCTATTACGTTGGGCGGGCGAGCCGAGACGTGGTTATCGCCGGGCATCAGCAGGCCACGGTGGATTTCTGGGCTCTACTGGGCGACGAACTGTCGCCATTTGTCTCGGCCCTTGTCGTGAAAGAAGCGGGAAAGGGTGACGCGGAACTGGCTAGGAGTCGGCTCGACGCAATCCAATCGTTTCGCGCGACACCGGAGGCGGAGCATCTCGCGCAGACTCTCCTTGATGCGAGGGCGATACCTGCGGAATACCCTGAGGATGCATTGCATGTCGCCGTGGCTGCCACGGCGGGCATGGAGTCCATCGTGACATGGAACTTCGCCCACATCAATAATCCGTTCACGACGATGATGATCCGTCAGACGGTCGAGAATGCCGGTTACGAATGTCCCGAAATTGTCTCGCCTGACGCGTTTTTGGGAGGCGAATCATGAAAGACCCAATCGTTGAAGAAGTGCGGCAACACCGCATGGAACATACGCAGCAGTTCGGCGCCGACCTGCATAGGATTTGCGAAGACCTGAGGGCGTTCGAAGCCACCCTCGGTGAGCGTGCGGTTACTCTGGAGCCGAAGAAGACTCGCAGAGTGGCCAGGCGAGGGAAACAATGATGTGCGGCGAGGGCGAGAATGGGCGAGAAATTGAGAGGCCAGCCGGGGGGCCTATGAGAACGCTGGTGGCTGATTGGCAGAAGGCAGAGCTTGAACGCCGCAAGCGGAACTACGCGAGCAATCCTCAATCGGTCCAGCCATGGTCTGAGGTTAAGAGGTCAATCCTTGAGTCCCTTCGCGCGATCTGAGACTCATCTTCTCAGGGAATCGGTGTGCCATGCACACCTACAAATCCAATCTGCGTGAATCTGCGAAATCTGCGGATCAAAAGCACCTACACATTCTTCGCGGTTGGAAATCCCCACCTTGACGACCGGCGGGGTTGGGGGTAGCGTATAGAATAGGAGGGTAGAGGAAGGGGATGCTAAGTTGTGAGTGCTAAAGAATTAACGACAAGTCTGTTTGCGGAGCCGGTGAAGGCTGAGCCGGTGAGTAAGCATGTGATCCGCGTGGCGCTGGCTTCGGCGGCGGACTCGGAGTTTGACTATGCGGTGCCGGAGGGGCTTTGGCCGATCGAGGTCGGAAGGCGCGTGCTCGTGCCGTTTGGCAAGGGGGATAAGCATGAGACGGCGTTCGTCGTGGCGGCGGATGTGCCGGCGGGGCAGGTGTATGGGGCGAAGAACCGCGAGATCAAGCTCAAGAGTGTTTTGAAGGTCGTGGATGAGCAGCCGCTGTTAGGGGCGGAGCTGCTGGAGCTGGCGCGGTGGATCAGCGACTACTATGTCTGT
>CAYQXM010000158.1:4165-8877 GCA_964421295.1 uncultured Pirellulales bacterium | reverse complement strand
TCATGAACGCCTTCTACAAGGCGCACCCGTATCTGGTCGGCCGGACCAAGAAGACGAAGAAGCAGGCGGCGGACGAAGCGGGCATGTTCCCGATGATGGTGAAGGAGGACTCCGGCCGCGCTCCCAAGGCCGATCTCGCGTGGCACGTCCGCGCCTGGGGTCAGTGGGTGCTGGAGCGCGCTCGGCGTGACTTGGCCCAGTTCTACCCGACCTATGCCGACTTTGAGACACTGAAACTGACCGCAAAGGATGTCGGTTCCGCAAAGCTCTATGAGAAGCGGCCCATGCAACTCGTGCCGTTCAAGGATGACGGTACGCCGGACATCGATGCGCTCAACAAGGACTTCAGCCAGGAATATCTCGACGATAAGAAGAACCCGCGCTGGGTGGCAAAGCCGACCGTGGTCTATCTCTGGGCGAGAACAGTGGCGTGCAAGAACTGCCGGGTCACCCTCCCTCTCCTCAAGACCCGGTGGCTCTGTAGGAAGAACAACAAGCGCATCTTGCTCGCGATGGAGCCGAACCGCGAGAAGACCGGCGTCGTCTTCGCAATCGAGTCGAATGTGCCCGCCAAAGGCGGCAACGCGGCGCAGAAGCGGGAGCACGACAAGCGTATCGCCGCTGGAACTATGTCGCGCTCCGGTGCCAAATGCCCCTGTTGCGGAACAATCATGACGATGGAGGACATTCGGGTCGAGGGGAAAGGCGGACGACTTGGCGCAATGATGACCACCGTTGTCGTGGACGGCCAGGACGGCAAAGAGTACCGCTTGCCCACGAAACACGACCTTGCAGTTGCTGCAAAGGCGGAGAAGTCCTTGGCCGATGTCTTCGTGAAGATTCCATTCGGGTTGCCGGAGGAACCCACACCCAAAGGTGGAAACGGTGCGAGTCGAGCATTCTCCGTAGATGGCTACGGTTTCGACCAATGGAAGAAGCTATTCACGTCGCGCCAGCTCTTAGCATTGGGTTCCTTCGTGAACTTGACGAGGGCATCACGTAAGGCCATGTGTGAACACGCATACACACAATCGTGGAGCGATGCCATCTGCGCTTCCCTGGCCATCAGTAACGACAGACTCGCTGATTCGGGCTCCACCATTTGCCATTGGCAGACGGGCAATGAGTTCAATGTAAATACGTTTCAGCGTTTCGCACTTCCCATGTCGTGGGATTTTGCCGAAGTCGATTTCTGCGCAGGGTCCAGCGGGAGTTACGCAAATGCCTTGGATTGGATATGTCGTTATCTCGATCATGGACTTCAGGCAGGTCACGCGGCCGAGCCACCCTTGGTGTCGCAGAGAAGCGCAATGACAGTGGAGGGAAATGGATTCGACGCTGTTGTAACCGATCCTCCCTACTACGACGCCATCCCGTATTCGGATTGCATGGACTTCTTTTATGTTTGGCTTCGGCGCACGTTACACGGGCTGTCCTCGGAGTTCGACCATGCTTTTGCCAATCCGTTGTCGCCCAAGTGGGACAACGAAAAACAGGACGGGGAGTTGATCGATGATGCAAGTAGACACGGCGGTGATAAGGAGAAGTCGAAGAACGCCTATGAAGACGGTATGGCTCGTGTCTTTCTTGCCTGCCACTCTGCGCTGAAGGACAATGGACGGCTGATCATTGTGTTTGCCCACAAGCACCCAGATGCGTGGGAAACGCTTGTCTCAGCAATCATCCGCGCTGGTTTTGTGGTGGACGGGTCCTGGCCGATCATGACCGAGCGCGTGGCTCGAACTCGGTCATTATCCTCCGCCGCACTCTCATCCTCAGTCTGGCTCGTGTGCAGAAAGCGCCCGGCAACAGCCCGACCCGGCTGGGATAGGCAAGTTCTGGAAGATATGCGCACAAACATCCGGGCGATGCTGCGGGAGTTCTGGGATGCGGGCATTCGCGGGCCGGACTTTGTCTGGGCGGCCACCGGCCCAGCAATGGAGGCGTACAGCAAGCATCCAGTCGTGAAGAAGGCCAACGAGCCCGGACCGATGACGGTCAGCGAGTTCCTGACCCACGTCCGCCGGATCGTAGTGGACTTCGTGGTCGGCCGGGTCCTCGCCGGAGGCGAGGAAGAAGGACACGGGGACACGGAGACTCGGGGACGCGGAGAGAAGAATGACGCGGAGAAAGACACGATCCCCGTGTCTCCGGGTCGCCGCGTCTCCGCGTCATCCGACAGCGAGGCGCCGATTGGCGATCTCGACGCGGTCACGGCCTACTACCTCCTGCATCGGCACGATTTCGGTATGGACGAGGCCCCGGCGGGCGCATGCATCCTCTATGCCATCTCCTGCGGCATCTCGGATCGGGAACTGGCTGGGACGTGGGACCTGATCGGCTTCACCAAGGGCAAGGATGATGAGGCTGAGGAAGCCGACGCCGACGCGGAGGCGGACCCTGAAACGGAAGAGGATTCTGGCGGCAAGGTGAAGCTCAAGACGTGGGCGCAGCGCAAGGGCAAGTCGCTGGGCTACGAAGCGCCGGGCGGCAAGCCCGTGCCGCTGATCGACCGCGTGCATTGCCTGATGCACCTCTGGAAGGCGGGCGACCTATCCAAGGTGGACGGCTACCTGGACGGCAACGGACTGCGGCGGCATGAGCTCTTCAAGCGGCTCCTGCAGTCGCTGATCGAACTCTCCCCCCACGGGAGTGAGGAGCGGTCGCTCATGGAGTCCATCAGCAATCATGTGGGCGCACGCGGGGCTATGAAAGACGATCAGTTAATGATAGGCTTTTCTGAAAATGCGGAGAACCAACCATGATTACGCGTATTGAAGCAAAAGGTTTTCGGTGCTTGCGGTATGTAAGCCAGGATCTTGGGCCCTTCCATGTGCTTGTCGGGCCGAATGCCAGCGGGAAGACCACGTTTCTCGACGTAGTTAGCTTCATTGGACGCATGGTGTCCGATGGAATTGACGCAGCCGTGGGTGAGAGGACGTCGAACTTCATGGATTTGGTATGGGGCCGCCAAGGCGATGCTTTCGAGTTGGCTGTGGAAGCCGCAGTGCCAGAGCATTGTCGGAACAAACTGGCCAAACCATTCACATCTTTCCGGTACGAGATGAAAGTCGGAATCGACCCCGATACGCAGCAAACGGGCATTTTGGATGAAAAGGCGTGGCTGCAACAAGCCGCCAAAGCGATTGCACAGCCCGTGCAGCGCGATCTCTTTCCTATGGAGAGGAGTGCGCCGCAGACCATTCTGACCAGCCGCAATGGCCGGTGGCAACGAGTGTTGAGCAAAGCGCACGGCGGTAACGACAATTTTTATGTCGAAGTGCGGCACAAAGAGAAACAGGCCGGCAAGGGCTGGTTTCCTTCCATCCGGCTGGGACCACGCAAGTCAGCGTTGGCCAATTTGCCGGAGGATGAGAGTAAATTCCCGGTGGCGACCTGGTTCAAGGGCTTGCTCCTCGAAGGCGTTCAGCAGATCGTGCTGAACAGCATGCACTTGAGAAAGCCGAGTCCTTCCAACCGCGTGAAGGGATTCAGTCCTGACGGGGCGAACCTTCCGTGGGTCATCTGGAATCTTGAGCAGCCGTCCAACCGGGAGCGATACGACTGGTGGTTGAATCATGTGCGCACGGCCTTGCCGGATATTGAAGCCATTCGCACCGTGGAGAGACCGGAGGATCGGAGCCGGTATCTGGTGATCAAGTACAAGGGCGGACTGGAAGTTCCGTCGTGGATGGCTTCGGATGGCACGCTTCGGCTGCTGGCCTTGACGATTCCGGCCTACGTTCCAGATTTTTCGGGGATCTGCCTTATCGAGGAACCCGAGAATGGAATTCACCCGCAGGCGGTAGAAACGGTGTTTCGATCACTCTCAAGCGTCTATGGCGCGCAGATCCTGCTCGCAACGCATTCTCCGGTGATCTTGAGCGTCGCCGAAGTGGACAAGGTTCTGTGCTTCAGGAAGACACCATCTGGCGCCACGGACATTATCAAGGGCAGTGAACATCCTGCCTTGCGGGACTGGCGCGGCGGCGTCAACCTAGGCACGCTCTTCGCCGGGGGGGTCCTGTGATGTGCGCTGCGCCCCCTTACGACAAGGATCTGGTCATCCTCACTGCTGATTTGGATGCGGAGAATGCCGTGCGCGGAGTTCTTGGGCGATGGCAATCCATCGGTATTCGCCAACTTGTAGAAGGGCTCGATGTTGATCTGCATAGACATCCGCAGCGTGACTCTGGCTGCCGGTCTGCTGCGGAAGCATTCCTGGAGGGGTTTGTACGCACACATGGCCATGCACTGGTGGTCTTCGACCATCACGGCTGCGGGTGGGAGGGCCAAGACCCTCAGGCGGTTGAGACCGACCTTGAAGAACGCCTCTCCCGTGCGGGTTGGGCTGGCCGATGTGCTGTCGTCGTGATTGCCCCGGAACTAGAAGCGTGGGTGTGGAGCGACTCGCCGAACGTGGACTCGGAACTGGGTTGGTCGGGGCGTCATCCCACGCTTCGTGAATGGATGGTTTCGGAAAAACTACTGGGTGCCGATGCCGTGAAGCCGTTTGACCCGAAAGCGGCGATGGAACGAGCCATGCGGCATGCGCGGAAGCCACTCTCCCCCCATGTATTCGCGCGGTTGGCGGAGACGGTTGGGTTGAACCGATGCGAAGACCGTGCGTTCTTGAAAACCAAGGCCAGACTGCGACGTTGGTTCCCCGATGATGGGGTATTGGATTGCGTCGGAGATACTCTGGAGACGCA
>CAYQXM010000158.1:0-4155 GCA_964421295.1 uncultured Pirellulales bacterium | reverse complement strand
AATCATGAAGCAATACGACACAATGTTGTCATGTGTAACCTATTTATGAGTAGCAAGAAGCGCATTGCGCTCGGTGGTTTTTGAACAGCGCTCAACGCAATGAAGACGTAATCTGGCTGAGGAGAACGACAATGGCTAAACTGCCTTGGAAGCCCTGGCATGAAGTGGTAAAGCTGCGGGACGATCTGCGTTCCGGCGAGCTGCCAATGCACATGTTCGCCGCTGACCTTTACGAGGTCATGATGCAGCGCGGGAAACGGCCGATCTACGAGAAGCCGGAACATTTCTTCGCGCTCACCTTCCCAACCTACAACCTGCGCCATCTGGTGCGAGATGTAGTGTTGCGGCTGGCGGGCAAGAACGACAAGGCCGTCCGTCAACTGGAGTTGACCTACGGCGGCGGCAAGACGCACACGCTGATCACGCTCCGGCATCTCGTCAACGATCCGAAGAACCTGCCGGACCTGCCCGCCGTGGCGGAGTTCGTGCAGGAGATTGGTCAGAAGCCGCCCCAGTGCCGCATCGCCGGTCTGTGCTTCGATAAGCTCGACGTCGAGAAGGGCATGGACGTCCGGTCGCCGGACGGCAAGACTCGGACGCTCAAGCAGCCGTGGAGTGTGCTGGCCTACCAGTTGGCGGGCGATGTGGGGCTGAAGGTGCTCCACGCCTCGAACAAGGCCGAGGAGCGCGACACCGCGCCAGCGGAAAACGTCTTGATCGAGCTTCTCGAACTACCCGGCAAGGATGGTCTCGGCACGCTCGTCCTGATCGACGAGGTGCTGATGTACGCCCGCGAGAAGGTGGCGCAGGACAGGGAGTGGCGCAGCAAGCTCGTCAACTTCTTCCAGTACCTGACCCAGGCGGCCACCAAGGTGGACCGGTGCTGTCTGGTGGCGTCGCTCCTGGCAACGGACCCGCGCAAGAGCGACACACTCGGGCGGGAGATTCAGGCCGAACTGTACGACATCTTCCAGCGTCAGCGCGAAGAGGCCGTCGAACCGGTGGTGAAAGAGGACGTGGCCGAGGTTCTACGCCGCCGGTTCTTCACACCCGAATCGCTCAAGGATCGCGAGGGGTTCCGCCAGCATGTCCTGGCCGCGATCAAGGGGATCGCCGCCGTGGACGAGCAGACGGCCAAACAGGGCGCGGAGGCCGAGGAGCGTTTCCTCAAGAGCTTCCCGTTCCATCCTGATCTGACAGAAGTGCTCTATTCGAAATGGACGCAACTGGCCCGCTTCCAGCGCACGCGCGGCGTGCTGCGAACCTTCGCGCTGGCGTTGCGCGAGGCGGAGAGGTGGGACACCAGCCCGTTGGTCGGACCGGCGGTGTTCCTGACCGCGCACGACAAGGACGGTCTCTCCGAGGCCCTGCGGGAGATGGTGGCGGTGGCCGATACGGAGGAGTGGGAAGGCAAAAAGCAGGCATGGACCGGCATCCTGGATAACGAGTTCAGCCAGGCCCGCCGGATTCAGACGGAGTCGGTCGGTCTTAGGAACCGCGAGGTAGAACAGGCCGTCGTGGCAACGTTCCTGCACTCGCAGCCGGTCGGCCAGAACGCCCGGACGCGGGATCTGGCTGTGCTTCTGGGCTCCGTGCGTCCCGACAAGATCGAGTTGGAGAAGGGCTTGGCCCGTTGGTCGCAGTCCAGCTACTGGCTTGACGACCTCTACACGGCCGTCTCGGAAGGTCAGCTTCCGGGTACGTGGCGACTGGGCAACCGGCCGAACCTTACGCAGATGCACGCAGTGGCGGCGAAGAACATCCCGGACGACACCGTTCGCGCCCGTTTGATCGACGACATCGGCAAGGCCAAGGCGCTCACCGCCAACGCCTCGGCTGCGGGTGTCCGCGTCCATACGCTTCCGACCCGCCCGAAGGATATCGAGGACGACGGCGCGTTCCACTACGCCGTCCTCGGGCCGAACGCGGCGTCCGAGTCGGGGAAGCCCAGCGCGGAAGCCAAGCGGTTCCTGGACGAGACGACCGGATCGGACCGGCCGCGCGTCTACCGGAACGCCGTTCTGCTGGTGACACCCTCGAAGGACGGACTGGAGCTCGCCATGGCCCGCGTGCGTGACTACCTGGCATGGGAAGTCGTGCGCGACGAGGTGAAGAAGCAGCAGAAGGACGGAAACGTGGACCCGGCCCGCGCCCAGACGATGCAGATCAACATCGACAAGGCGAAGGGCCGCATCCCGGAAGCGATCAAGCAGGCGTATTCCATCGTGGTTACCGTCTCCGAGAAGGACGAGGCGCAGGCGTTCAAGATCACGGTGACGGAAGAGCCGCATTTCAACACGATCAAGGCCGACAAGCGGTCGCGCGTACAGGATACGGCCATCACGGCCGAGGCTTTACTCCCGGACGGTCCGTACAGTCTCTGGCGTCCGGGCGAGAACGCACGCCGTGTGAAGGACCTGTCGGGGGCGTTTGCTCAACTGCCCCACCTGCCGAAGATGCTGAAGGCCAGTGCCATCCTGGACACGCTGGTGGACGGATGCGAACAGGGCACGTTTGTGCTGCGGTTGACGCGCCCGGACGGGACTTCGCGTTCGTGGTGGATGTCGCGGCCGGACGAGAACGCGCTCAACGACCCGGCGATGGAACTGGTTCTGCCGGAAGCGGCCGTTCTCACGAATATCGCACCGGCGCTGTTCGCGCCCCAAAAGCTACCGGGGCTGTGGACGGCTGACGAGATCGCCGTACAGGCGGTGTTCGACTACTTCAGCGGCAAGACCGTCGTCCAAGTGGATCGCGGCGGCTACCAGGAGCCCATGCAGATCCCGAAAGCCGAGCAGGCCGTCGTGGAGACGGGTCTCGCCGCTGCCGTGGCGGAGGGGAGCGTCTGGTTACTCTCCGGGCCCGCCAGTATCCTCGGCGAGCCGATCCCCGCAGGCGTGCTGAGCGCCAGCGGCAAGCTGTGCGTGCCGCCAGCGCCCATCGCCGCTGCCGAGATTCTCCCGGAGAATCTCAAGGACGCGTGGAAGGGCGGAGTGGCTTCTGGTCTGTCGGTCGCGACAGTGTTGTCCGTCAAGGCGGGCAAGACACTCCCGTGGAAGACCGTGCGGGATGTGATCGGTGGCGCGCTCCAGGCGCGGTTCCTGGAACTGGAGGCCGGATCGCAGGCGTGGCCGTGCGAATTCCCGTCCGCCCAGTTCGTGAAGGTCAAGGTCGCTACCGCCGGAGGCAAAAGAGGAACTGACGGGACCGGCGGAACCGGGGGCGGCGCAACGCCCAAGATGCTGGTCGCCGTAGCCGACCTCGAACCGTCGCAGGTCCAGGACTTGGGCGACATTGTCCCCAAGCTGCTGGACGTCAAGAACAAGTCCAACGTGCCCATCCGCTTCCAGGTGAGAATCGAACTGGGTGACGGAAAGACGATGCCCTCGGCGGAGGCCGCCCAGAAAGCCAACGCGATCCTGAAAGGCGTGAAGGAAGGGCTGCAACTGCAATGAGAACCGAGAAGACCAGCAAATGCATCGAGAGAAGCAGTGCTTGGCCATAGTGGCCGGCCTCTGAACTTCGCGGAGATTTGGTTTTTGCCGTGTTCGAATCTGCTGATCGGGGGGCGGTACGGAGAAAGCGGCGGCGTTTGTTCATACACAGCTTCCACTCGGCAAAAGGGGGGAGACAAGCGGCTGAAAACCTGCTGAGGACTCCCCATACGGCAACTGTTACGGCAAGGAGGCGTCGGGGGAAGCAGCACACATGGACGACGCTCTCATCGAAGGGCTGATTTGGACCGGTGTTGTAGAACCCGGTCAGTGCCCGAACATGATGGAGAGATGGCGAGCCGAGCGAGGGAGTTACCGAACCGTCAGGTCTTCATTTCCGTGACGAGCTTCCTGGCGGATTCCAGGGCCTCGAGGGCGGCGGGGTGCTTGCCGTGGAGAAGGGTGGTGGCCTCGTCGAGGCGGGCGAGGATCTGGTCGCGGAGGGTGGGACCGGACGGCTTGCGGGCGGGCCTGGGAGGCTCGCCGCTGGGGTCCGGCCGGTGGGTGGCAATGCCGGCTTTGAGCTCGGCGTGCGTCATGGGCGGTTCGCCAGCCTCGACCCGACGGGCGAACTCCTCCCGCAAGGTGTCCGGTGTGGAGTTGGCAGCCAGCAGGTAGAGGGTCGAGCGGGGGATTTCCAAATGTGGAAACTGTCCACATT
>CAYQXM010000157.1:0-9437 GCA_964421295.1 uncultured Pirellulales bacterium | reverse complement strand
CCGGTCTGCCGCCGCCGGGACGTCCTCCCGGACGACCACCGGGCCTGCCGCCGGGACGACCACCGGGCCGACCGCCCGGACGTCCACCGCCACGCGGGGCCGAGGCGCGGGCCTTGCCCTGCTCAACTTTCAGCACGCTGCCCTTGAGCTCCTTGCCGTTCATCTCGTTGACGGCAGCGAGAGCCTGCTGCTCGTCGGTGATCTCCACGAAGCCGAATCCTCGCGATTCGCTCGTCGTTCCGTCACGAACGATACGGGCGCTGGCGACCTCACCAAAGGCGGCGAACGCAGCTTTCAGTTCGTCTTCTGTGGTGTCGAGGGATAGGTTCCCTACATAAATGTTCATTCCCGGTCCTTTCTTCCAAGAGTTTTGTGAGAATCCGCTGGAGCATTCCCGCCTACGGAGGCTTTCGTGACGTTACTACCAGACAGTCGCATATAGGATGCCCATCGTTCTGTGACTTATACCACAGCCGGCCCAAATGGGAAAAGGAATCTCCAGCTTTTTTTGTACTATAATACGCATGAGATAGGGGGGAGCGGTCGGTATCAGACTTTTTTCACCGTCACATCGGGGCCGCGCAGGTAGAACGGCACGACAGTCAAAGGATCGGCCACGCGACCGGCCCGGGCTTTCTGGAAACCGAGGGTATGGACCCTGGAGGCCCTGGGGCTCCACAAACCCTCGTCGAGGACTCGGATTCCTACGGATTCGAACGCCTCATGGTGGTAGAGCAGGCCATCGCCCACAATATAGACTGGTCGCTCCGCCGCGGCGGAACGCCGGAGCAATTCCGGCGCATCCACGAGGCAGTCCGGCACAACCTTGCGCCAGAATCCAGAGTCAGCGGCTGGGATTTGATAGCCTGGATCCTCGGTGGAACCGCCGGATGCCGTGGGGTCAAATGCGTCGATCCGGTCGTAGACGGCTGCGAAGAACTGCCCCCGCTTGGCATCGAGGATCACGGCGAGCCGTTCGACGGGTGTGGACGGGCCCGCGCGGCCTGCAACGTTGGCGGCGATGGTGTCGAGAGTATCGACAGTGATGATTTCGACGCCGCCGGCCAGGCTCATGGCCTTGGCCATGGCCACCGCGATGCGAAGGCCGGTGAAGCTGCCGGGACCGGTGGCGATGTGAATCTGTCTTATGTCCTCAGGTTGCCGGCCGAACCGGTGCAGGAGCTGAGTGATAGCAGGTAGGATCTCCATGCTGTGACGGAGCGGAGCGGAGAAGGAACTCTCGGCCAGCAGGTCGGGTCCCAAAGCCAACGCCACGGACCCAATCCGACTGGATGTCTCGACGGCCAGGATAAGCCGATTTGGCATGTCCCGAGCACCTTCTGTCGCCCCAACGTCGCGTCGTAGCTCGCTATGACCCATGGTACCCATTCTTTTCAGTTGATCCATTTTCTCTCTTGATTTGTGGACTATGCCTGTTATGCTTAAGTTGCGGCGGATTTTATGGGGCCCAAGGGGCCCGGCGCAATTTTTCTCTTGCAAAAAAACGCTGATTTTAATAAATTACATTCATGATTCTGGCCTAAATCCTTCAAAGTGGAGGTGGATAATAACCAGCAATTGTAGCAGATTTTCCGCAAATCGGTGATGTTTTTTCAGGCAGGAGGTTACATTTGGATAGGCCAAGTGTGTTCACAAAGTCCCTACGGTGGGCGTCCGTAGTCGTCGTCTGGGCGTTGCTCTCGTTTTCCTCGACAACCCCCGCGTTCGGTCATGAAAGCGCGGCGACTGCCGACCCGAATGCCGCCGAGACGAAGATGGCGACATATTTCCTGGGTGTCGCGAACACTGAGTACGAGAAGAGTCTTTACGGTGATGCGCAGAAGACTCTGAAAATGGTCGCCGATCACGCGGACGCATTGTCCCCGGAGAATCGCCAGCGTCTGCAGGATCTGCAGGCCAAGTGCGCGAAGGCGATCGCCGATCAGGAAAAGGCGGTCGGGGCCTCGAAAACGGCAGCGATCGATACGAAGGCCGCGGCGGAACCCAATGCGGGTGCGCGCGCGACACCCACGAACGGAGCGTCGACGGCGGAGCGGCAGCGGATCGAGCAGCTCTACATTCGCAGCCTGGAAGCCTATTCCCAGGGGAACTACGCCGAGGCCCGCCGCGGGTTCGTCGAAGTTCAGCAGAGCGGCCTGTATAACGCCGCCCCGGGCCGCAGGCCCCAGGACTACGTCACGACGATCGACCTGCTGTCATCCCCGACGCGGTCGCCGACGGCGGCCACTGCCGCCGCGGGCACGTCCCCGGCGCAGGTGACGCCGCTGGGGCAGGGCACCACGCCGGTTACGTCGTCCGATCAGGACACCTTCATCGACAATCTGACCAGACGCCGTGCTTTGCTTCGCAGCCATACCGAGGCAGTCGTCAGTGACGCCGTCGACCAGGCCAAGCGGCAGATGGCGGCGGGGAACTTCAGTCTGGCCCGGGCGCCGCTGGACAACGCGCTGCTTCAGGTGAATCAGTATCGCAATGACCTGGGCGAAGAGGCCTTCAACAAGTACAGTGACCGTCTGACGACCGTCATGGGCGAGGTCGACCGGGCGGAAGCCGAACAGAACGGCAATCTCACCGAGGCGCGTCTGACGGAAGCGCGGACAGCGGAGCTGGATGCCCGCAAGAAGGCGGACGCCGACAAAGCCAAACGCATCCGGGAGTACCTGGATCGCGCCTATGTGTACGAGAAGCAGCAGAAATATGAGGCGGCCCTGGGCCAGGTCGAAGGCGTTTTGGCGATCGACCCGCTGAACAATGAAGCTTTGATTCTCAAGCAGACTCTCAAGGACACGATATATCAGCGCAAGCAGAGAGCCATGAATGCGGAAATGAAGCTGGAGAGGGCCAATACGCTGCAGAATGCAGACGAGGCGATGATCGCCTATTCCGGGGAGATGAACTACCCGAAGAATTGGCGTGAGCTGGTCAACAGTGAGTTCCGCAAAGAAGACAAGCCGATGGATCTGGACAGAGAAAACGTCCGGGTCGCCGAGCAGCTCGAGGCGCGGGTCGACCTGTCGAAGATGACACCGGAGACCCCCTTCGTCGAGGCCGTCGAGATGATCCGGAACGCGGTTCAACCGCCCTTGAGCATCCAGGTGATCTGGCGTAATCTGGAAGAGGTGGCGGGCATCATGCGCGACACACAGATTCAGGTGGATGGTCTACCCAACGTTCGGCTTCGCAGTGCTCTGGAGAATCTGCTGCGTGCCGTCACGCCTATTGAGCAGGCCGAGAATCCGGTGTTCTACCATCTCGAGAATGGCGTCATCACGATCGCCATGCGCGATAACCTGCCTCCGACGAAGCTGGAGGTTCGCGTCTACGATATCTCCGACCTTGCGGCTCAGCCCTCTACAGGTATGAACATGATGGCTCCCCCCATGGGCGGCAGCGGTGGCAGCTACAGCGACACCTATGACACCGGTAACGGCACGTCCAGCAATGGCAGTAACTACAGCTCAGGCGGCAGCTACGGTGGTAGCATGGGCGGCAGCATGGGCGGCATGATGGGCGGCATGGGTGGCATGATGGGCGGTATGGGTGGCATGATGGGCGGCATGGGCGGCATGATGGGCGGTATGGGCGGCATGATGGGTGGCATGGGCGGCATGATGGGTGGCATGGGCGGCATGGGGGGTGGCTACGGCGGGATGAGTGGTGGCATGATGGGTGGCATGGGTAGCATGGGTGGTTACGGCGGCATGATGGGTGGTATGATGGGTGGTATGATGGGTGGCATGGGCGGTGGCGGTACGATGGCCATGAGCCTCCGAAACCTCATCGAACAGAGTATCGACCCTGAGACCTGGTATGACAACTATCCGGACACGGCCGAAGCCCAGATCATGATGTATCCCGAGTCGATGCCCAAGAAGATGGCCGTCAGCCAGACCCCCGAGGGACATAACAAGATCGCCAAATTGCTCGCGGAACTGCGGAAGGCCCTCGGCACGCAGGTGTCGGTCGAAGCCCGATTCCTCGCGGTGGGGGAGAACTTCCTGGAAGACATCGGTCTCGATATGGACTTCACGTACAACTTTGGCGGCAAATTCGGCACGGTCGCGTTCACGTCGGATTCGGCGACGGGCGCCGGACCGGACGCCACGAAGGTCCCCGGAAGCCTCGGCGGCAACTCGCCGGCGATCCAGGCGGCGGGCACCTACGGCGGTATTCTTGACGATCTCCAGGTGACTTACCTGCTGCACATGACGCAGGCCCGGACCGATGGCGTGACGCTGACGGCTCCCAAGGCCACAGTAATCAGCGGTGAACCGACCCAGTTCTACGTGCTGGACACGATCTGGTACGCGACGCCGGGCTCCCTGGTCACCACGTTGATCGCGGGATTGACCTCGGCCTCGACGACGACGCCGGAGATTCAGGAGCCCCAGTCGATGTTGCTGGGACCGAATCTCTACATTACGCCGACCGTCATGGCGGATAAGAAGCATGTTCTGCTAAACATCCAGGCCGGCCTTACCGAGTTACTCCAGATGCAGACGATTGTTCAGCCGATTGCCACGGGCGATACGACCACGAACACCTCGACCGACGGCAGCACGAGCTCCTCGCTGCAGAACGCCGTGTACCAGATGCCTCAGACCGAGCAGACATCGATTGCCACCCGCGTGTCCGTGCCGGACGGCGGGACCCTGTTGCTCGGCGGTCAGAAGATCGCTGCCGAAGTGACCAAGGAAGTAGGCGTGCCGGTGTTGAGCAAGATCCCGCTCATCGGACGTCTGTTCACCAATCGCAGCACGGTCCGCGACCAGAGAGTCCTGCTGGTCCTGGTCAAGCCGACGATCATTCTCCAGGAGGAGCATGACGCCGCGGCCCTGGGGACAGTGGAGGGCAGCGATAGCACGGTGTCCGCGAATAAATAAGATGGCTGAGGCCCGGCCGGCGCCGAGCGATCGGTGGCCGGCGGGCTTGTACGCGAGGGGTTTCCTTTTGGCAGAGATACTACCGACTCGAAGGTACAAAGACGGAAATACATCTATGGAAAAGCAGATTCAGGAGCGACCCGGCGCCAAGTGGTTGCTGATTGGCTCGATTCTTCTTTGCGCCCAGATTGGTCTGGCGGCGGACGTGTCGTTCTCCTCATGGTCCGACATGATCACCGCGGCCAGCGCGGGCACGAACGCGCAGACGGAACTCCTCGTTCAGTTCGCCAACCTCGATGGCACGCCGGTAAGCTGCCCGAACCTGACAGGTCCGAGAACCACTGCGTCCAAACGTCAGGCGATATCGGACGCGGTCGTGGCGGGGGCCTCCATTGAGCGAAATTTTGACCGCGTGGTAGCGGGATTGACGGTCGTGAAGCTGCCCCAGGGGACGTCTGCCGTCACGGCGGTGCTGGCGTTCTCGGCGTGCGCGGATGTGGTCTGTGCCGAGCCCAATTACAGGTACCAGTTGTGCCGCGTGCCGCAGGTGAAAGCCTTCGCGTCGCAGTGGGATATGAACAACGTCGGTCAGACTGGCGGTCTGCTTGACGCCGATATCGACGCCACCGAAGCCTGGGACATTCAGACGGGCAGCCGGAACGTGATCGTCGCGATCCTGGACACCGGCGTCGATCTGACGCACCCGGCCTTGACGGCCAACCTCTGGACGAATGCCGCCGAAGCGGCCGGCAAGTCGGGCACCGATGACGACAACAACGGCTGCATCGACGACATTCATGGCTACAACTTCATCAACGATACCGGCAACCCGACGGATGACGTCTATCACGGCACGTACGTGGCCGGCATCATCGGCGCTTCCGGAACCAACGCGGCCGGCGTGACGGGCGTCTGCTGGAACGTCAGCCTGATGCCTTTGAAGGTCGCGGACGCCAACGGCGTGCAGCTCAGCGCCGCGGTGGCGGCCATCGAGTACGCCGTCGCCAACGGCGCCCAGATCATCAACGCCTCGTGGGCCGGCGCGGACTACAGCGAAAGTCTGAAGCAGGCCATCGCCGCCGCCCAGGCCAAGGGGATTCTGTTCGTGGCCTCGGCCGGCAACAACGCCAGGGACATCGACAGCGATCCGGTGTATCCCGCCTGCTACGACCTGGACAACATCGTCTCGGTTCTGGCGACCAATGCCGGCGACAAGCTGGCCTGGTCCTCGAACTACGGCCGGCTCAGCGTGGATATCGGCGAGCCGGGCGAGTCCGTCGTCAGCACGCTGCCGACGTACGTGACCCCGGCCATGACCGCGGCGGGTCTGTCGACCGGCTACGGTGCGATCAGCGGTACTTCCGTTTCGGCGCCCCACGTTTCGGGCGCCGCGGCTTTGCTTCTGTCGCAATTCTCCGACATGTCCTTCCGCCAGGTCAAGCTGGCGCTCCTGTCGACCGCGGACAAGGTCACGCCTGGCTTGTCCGCCTCCCAGGGACGTCTCAATCTGGCCAAGGCGCTGGCCGCCATGCCGACCGGGAGGGGAGTCACAAAGGCTATCATCAAACGCGTCCCGGCGACGACCTACAACACGATCCAGGAGGCGATCAACGCCGCCGAGGCCGGGGATGAGATCATCGTCGCCGCTCAGGCGGGCGTCAACACCGTCTACAAGGAATGCATCGACTTCAAAGGCAAGCCTATTACCGTGCGCAGCGGTAATATCAATGACCTGAACGATCTGAGCCTCTTCCCGGCGACCACCTTCATCATCGGCTCGGACTCGACCGGTCCGGTCGTGACCTTCGCCAATGCCGAAGATCGTGACAGCGTCCTGAAAGGCCTGACGATTGGCTGGGGCGTGGCGGATTACGGTGGTGGTATCGGCTGCGAGAGTGCTTCGCCCACGATCGTCCAGTGCATCATCACGAACAACCAGGCCAAGTACAGCGGCGGCGGCATCGACTGCTACGGCGGAGCCCCGCTCATCCAGGACTGCACGATCAGCAGCAATACGACGACCGATGCCTCGAGCAACGGCGCCGGCGTGAACGTCGAAGAAGCCCTGGCGACGATCACCGGCTGCACGATCAGCGCCAACGCCTCCCCGAACCTCGGCGGCGGCGTTTCGTTCGTCAATAGTTCGGGCTCGTTGTTCAATTGCTTCGTCCTGAACAACACCGCGACCAACGGCTACGGCCAGGTCCATCTGTACAACGCCTCCCCGGCGATCACGCACTGCACGATCGTCTCCGACGTGACGGTGCCGGGCGACGGGGGTATCTGGACCGACGGCACATGCGATCCGGTCATCACGGGTTGCATCCTGTGGGGCAACGGCGACGAGCTGTTCGGCTGCGCCGCGACGTACTCCTGCATCGAAGACAGCGACGCCGGCGCGGGCAACATTCACACGAACCCGCAGCTCGTTCAGGGTCCGGGCGCCGCCTACTACCTCAGCCAGGTGACGGCCGGCCAGGCGACGACCAGCCCCTGCGTGGACGCCGGCACGCCGGATCTCGACGCCGCCCTGGCGGCCGAGCTCCAGGCCCGCTCGACGCGGACCGATGGCGCGCCGGACGCGGGCACGCCCGATATCGGCGCCCACTATAAAGCCTTCACGCCGCAGCGCTTCACGCTCAACGTCACGGTCTTGACGTCCTCGAGCGATGCGGGTGCTGTCGGTGGGACCGTCGATCCCAACGCGGGCTCCTTCCGCCAGTACGAGCTGGTCACCCTGACGGCCCATCCGAAGGCGGGCTATCGGTTCCAGGCCTGGGTCGGCCTCGAGGACGCGGAAACCAGTGACGTCGTCACGTTCCCGATGCTCCAGGATGTGGACATCTTCGCCATCTTCGAGAAGATCCCGAGCCACACGTTGAAGACCCGCGTCATCGGCGGCCACGGCGAAATCCTGCCGTTCCACAGCCGGGGACAGCTCTATCTGGAGGGAACCGTCGTCACCTTGACGGCCAAGCCCGAAGCCAGCTACATCGTCCAGCAGTGGACCGGGACCGACAACGACAAGATCCACGCCAACACCAACACGATCACGATCGAAAAGGACGTGGAGGTCACGGTCCAGTTCCGGAAGCCCCGGACCATATACGTGAACTCCGAACATCCCAGCATCTCCGGCGCCGTGGATACCGCGGAGAACGGCGATAAGATTATCGTCAGCACGGGCACCTACTACCCGGGCGGCGGGGACGGTATCGACTTCCAGGGCAAGGCGATCACGATCGCCAGCGAACGCCCGGACGATCCGACCTGTGTCGCCGCGACAATCATCGATTGCGCCATGTCGGGGCGTGCGTTCATCTTCCAGAGCGGCGAAGGCAACGATTCCGTGATCGACGGCTTCACGATCCGCAACGGCACGGCCGTATACGATCCGAATCGTCACAACGGCACCGACGGCGAAGCAGGTGCCGACGCCATGGGTGGCGCGGTGGCGTGTTTCGGGGGCAGCAGTCCGACCCTGTCGAACCTGGTGATCGAGAATTGCCAGGCTCGTGGCCAACTCGGCCAGAACGCCAATGCCGGGCAGACGGCGCAGACCGCGCCTGCCGATCCCGAGGATCCGCCGGACGCGCCGGCGAAGCCCGACACTCCGGGAGATCCTAATACGGAGAATGCGCCCGATCCCAACAATGTGGCGGGTCTGCCGGGTTTGTCCGGAGCCGCTGGCACGGGGGGCGGAGCCGAAGGTGACGGTGGTGCGCCCGGCGCAGACGGTGTACCCGGCGGCAACGGCGGGGCCGGTTACGGCGGCGCCTTCTACTTCGAATCCGATAGTTCACCTGTAATCTTCCATTGCCAGATTCGGTACTGCCATGCCGTCGGCGGCAGCGGCGGCATCGGTCAGGACGGTCAGGATGGCCAGGACGGCGGTGATGGCCAGGATGGTCAGGATGGTCAGGACGCCGGCGACGGCGGCAACGCCATCGGTGAGGCCCCGGGCGGCGACGCCGGCACGGCTGGAGCAGGCCAGGACGGCGGCAACGGCAAGGACGGCGGCAAAGGCGGCGACGGCGGCAAAGGCGGCGACGGTGGCAATGCCTACGGCGGTGCCATGTACTTCGGCCCCAATTGTAAGCCGAAGATCGAGTCCTGCACGCTCCTCGGCAACTTCACACTCCAGGGCATGGGCAATATCGGCGGCCAAGCCGGTAATGGCGGTGACGGCGGCGAAGCCGGCGAAGGCGGTGCCGGCGGCGCGGGCGGTGCCGGCGGCACGGGCACACCCGACGGCGCAGACACCGATCCCAACACAGATGGCCAGCCAGGTACGGTCGGTAAAGGCGGCGACGGTGGCAAAGGCGGCGACATGGGCCTTAACGGCGCCGAGTCGTTCGGCGGCACCATCTACTTCGGCGACGATTGCCAGCCGGAGTTCGTCAAGACGGTCGTCACTCTCGGTGTGGCGCGTACGATAACGGATGAGGACAATCGGTACATCTTGACCCAGTTCGAGGCCGGCGACGGTGGCGGTGGGATCCATAAAGCCGAAACTGGTGGTAAAGACGAGGT
>CAYQXM010000156.1:0-9485 GCA_964421295.1 uncultured Pirellulales bacterium | reverse complement strand
CTTACGGAGTTCCAAGATGAAATGCGATAAATTCACGTTGAAGGCACAGGAAGCACTGGCCACCGCTCAGCAGATGGCGATGGCTAAGTCGCATACGGTATTGTCTCCGCTGCACCTGCTCAGTGCGATTCTCAGCGACTCGGAGAGCGTGGCGATCATGATCTTGAAGAAGATCGGGGCCAACGTCCGGCGGGTCCAGGAGATGACGGAGAGCGAATTGGGCCGTCTGCCGCAAGGCAAAACGGGCGGCCAGATCATGCCCGACCCGGCGTTGAACCAGGTCGTGCTCGACGCCCAGAACCGCGCCGACAAAATGGGCGATGAGTACCTCAGCGTCGAGCACATGTTTCTCTCGCTGGCGAGCGTCGAGAGTGACGCGCGCGAAGTGCTCAGCCTCAACTCGGTCGCTCCCGAGCAGATCGAAAGCGCCATCAAGGAGCTGCGCGGCGGCACCAAGGTCACCGACCAGAACCCCGAAGACAAAATGCAGGCGCTCGAACGCTACGGCATCGACCTGATCGATCTGGCGCGCAAGGGCAAGCTCGACCCGGTGATCGGACGCGATGAAGAGATCCGCCGGTGCATGCAGGTGCTGAACCGCCGGACCAAGAACAACCCCGTCCTGATCGGCGAGCCCGGCGTCGGCAAGACCGCCATCGTCGAGGGTCTCGCCCAGCGGATTGTCACGGGTGATGTCCCTGCCGGTCTGAAGGATAAACGTGTGATCGCCCTGGATATGGGCGCGCTGATCGCCGGGAGCAAGTTCCGGGGCGAGTTCGAGGACCGTCTCAAGGCGGTGCTGAAAGAGGTGATCGCCGCCGAGGGACAAATCATCCTGTTCATCGACGAGCTGCACACCGTCGTCGGCGCGGGCAAAGCCGAGGGAGCCATGGACGCCGGCAACCTGCTGAAACCGTCTCTGGCGCGCGGCGAGCTGCGCTGCATCGGCGCCACGACCATCGACGAGTACCGCAAGAACATCGAGAAGGACGCCGCTCTCGAACGGCGATTCCAGCCCATCCTGGTCGATCCGCCGAGCGTCGAGGAAACGATCGCCATTCTGCGCGGCCTCAAGCCCCGCTACGACGCCCATCACGGCGTGCGCATCACCGACTCCGCCCTCGTCGCGGCGGCGACGCTGTCCAACCGCTACATCGCCGATCGCTGGCTGCCCGATAAGGCCATCGACCTGATCGATGAGGCCGCGTCCAAGCTGCGTATCGAGAACGATTCGCTGCCGGCCGAGCTGGATGGCATCCGCCGGCGCATGCTCCAGCTTCAGATCGAGCGGGAAGCGCTCAAGAAGGAAACGGACCCGGCCAGCAAAGAGCGACTGAAAACAGCCGAGAAGCAGCTCGCCGAGCTGGAGGCCAGGAACAAGGAAATGACCGCTCAGTGGGAAGCCGAGCGCGGCGGGATCGATCAGATCAAGAGTCTCAAACAGAAGATCGACGACGCCGAGCATCAATTCGAAGACGCCCAGCGCAAAGGCGACCTCGAGACGGCGGCCCGATTGCGGTACGAAACGATCGCCAATCTGAAGAAGGAGTTGCAGACCAGAGAAGAGCAGTTGGCCAAAGCCACCAAAGGCAAGATGGTGCAGGATGAGGTCACCGAAGAGAATATTGCCCAGGTCGTGGCCAAGTGGACGGGGATTTCGGTGTCCCGGCTGCTCAGCGGCGAACGCGAGCGGCTCCTGAAGATGGAGGACCGCCTCCGCCTGCGCGTCGTCGGCCAGGATGAGGCCGTGACGGCGCTGTGCAACGCGGTGCGCCGGAGTCGGTCGGGATTGTCCGATCCGAACCGCCCCATCGGGACATTCCTCTTCCTCGGCCCCACCGGCGTGGGCAAGACGGAGCTATCCAAGGCGCTGGCGGACTTCCTGTTCAACGATCCGAACGCTCTCGTTCGCATCGACATGAGCGAGTTCATGGAGCCGCATTCGGTGGCCCGGCTGATCGGCGCCCCTCCGGGATACGTCGGCTACGAAGAAGGCGGTCGCCTGACCGAAGCGGTCCGGCGGAAACCCTATTCCGTGGTCCTGCTCGATGAGATCGAGAAGGCGCACCCGGATGTGTTCAACGTCCTCTTGCAGGTGTTCGACGATGGCCGGCTCACCGACGGCAAGGGCAAGACCGTCAGCTTCAAGAACACTTGTCTCATCATGACCAGCAATATCGCCAGCCAGCAGATCCAGAAGCTCACCGAAGAGCAGGGCGCCGACTGGGAGATCGAAGCTCACGTCAAAGACGTGCTGAAGCAGGTCTTCAAGCCCGAGTTTCTCAACCGGATCGATGAGACCATCGTCTTCCACATGCTCAACCGCGAGCATCTGAAGAAGATCGTGGACATCCAGCTTGCCTATCTGGCCGACCGGCTCAAAGACCGCAAGATCAGCCTGACGTTCACCGACAAGGCCCGCGACCAGATCATGGACGAAGGCTACGACCCTTCGTACGGCGCCCGGCCGCTCAAGCGCACGATCCAGCAGCGTATCGAGAACCCGCTGGCCAACGAACTGCTGGCCGGCAAGTTCGTCGACGGGGACACCATCCGGGTCGACGTGAAGGGCCAGAACCTCGTCTTCGCGAAGGTGGGTTGATCGGAGCCCTCGTCAGGAGCAGTTTTCGCACGGGCTCAATCTATATGGAGGTCCTCGACGAACCGAGAGTCCTCCGTGTACTGGGATTCCTTGAGGCCCATCTGTTCCATCGTGAGTCGCTTTACGACGACGGCCACTTCTTCGCGGGTCCATTCCGGCATGCGGTCCGACGTAACCGCGTAGGGAATGACATCGCGGATGGTTTTCACACGCCGTGGTATGCGCGTCTCCCAACAGCGAGTGAGCCGTAGGGCAAGCCCGGCAAACAACAGCACGACAAATGCGGCCGCAAGTGTAGACATGCCCATCCGCGCGATCTGGTCTGGAGTGCGATCGGTGTTACTTCCGAACAGAAGAACCCCGCCTGCCACCACCGCACCAAAGACAACCAGCCCCATAGCCGTGAGCGGGACTGAAACCCACGCCGGACGTGCCATTTGTGGCCAGCTTCGCGGCCCAAGGGCAGCCCTGATCTGATCCCACAACTCTTTCTATCGAGCTTTCGGAATCCAATCTCGAAACCGCAGGTCAGGAGTCACGGCGTTTCTCTCGAGACCAAACGCTGTAATAAGCACTCTCCTGATCGTGTAGAAGGCCCGCTGACTTCGGCAGATGGATTCGCCCGCGGTCTTGAGCTTGGAGAAGATCAGATCGATGACCGCGCGAGGGGTAACGATCCGAGTCACTTCTTCGTCCTTCAACTCGACGCCAAAAGCCTCCTCGAACTCCATGACCAGCTCGACACTGTCAAGTCCCATGATTCAACTCCTCGGTTCCTGATCGTTCTGCGATCCCAACTGGGCGTGACAGGCATCACATAGTACGAAGAAATCATCCTCAGCCTTGGCCGTCCAGCAGGAGCCTCCGATATCGATCGTGGCGTTGCAGCCTTCGCAATGCGCATGATCCCATCCGTTCTTCACGACGGAAAACACGCTGGAATCGAAGGCCTGACCAACAAAGGGACAAACCACCTTCCATCCGCCATCAAATGGAAACCAGCGGGACTCTCTCCCGCCCTCGACGCGCTTGACGTCAGGCGATGCCTCCTGCCCTTTCGGTACGATGGCCACAAGAGCATCCATGCCGGGATACTCTCTTCGTTTGAAGATGCCCGGGTCGAGCGTCCACAGCAATTCGTCGCGCGATTGCGGCTGTTCAGCCATCTATCGTGTCCCTCCAGAATCGTTCTGCGGAGTCGTCGCCAAGGGAATCTGATACAGGTGGACATCCCAGGGGGCGAAATCATCGGCGAAGACGCCGGCCTGAGCCTTCAACGTGCGGTTCTCGTCCAGGACCGACACGGACCGAGCATCGGGCAGGGCGCTGACGGTGAATTGGGCGGAGGTGGGTTCGCCTCGCATCGCTACGGCAAAGATGTAGAGGTGCTTGTCGTCGCGTTTCACCATCGTCGCAATCGGCACTTTCTCGTTCTTGACGCCTATCGTGACCCGGCCCGTGATTGTGGGGCTGTTCAGGACAGGGGCGAGCTGCTGGATTCGTTTGTTGATCGTCGTCACGGCGGCGAGCATGTTCGGGTCGCTCAGCAAGGCGGCTTCATTGAACTTCGGCTGCCATTCGTGGACGAAGTAGATCAGGCCGGTCGAGCCGTGGACGAGGGACATCCACACTTCGCAGCGGACCTGCTGCGGCGTGGGTTTGGTCTTGCGGTTGTTGATGTGCGTACATTCGATGCAGTTCCAGACCCGTTTCTTCCCCTGAGCCCAGCCGATCAGCCGCTCGACGCCGCGTGCCACGTACCACAGGTTGCCCGCGACCTGGGGGTTGTCGTGGGTCTGCGGATAGATGTCGAAAGAGGCGATGTCACAACCCTGGAGGTACTGCGGGTAGTCTTCCGGATGGTTGGTGCGTATGCCCCGGCCGTACCAGCCATCCCAGGCAACGCCCTGACCGAGATTCAACAGGATGGGCCGATTCGGATCGGCGGCGTGCATCTGGCGGTACTCTGCGACGATCTTGTCGGGTGCCACGGGCGGGCCGTAGCCCTTGCCCTCGCCCAGTGACTGTGCGTTGTCGGGCTCGTCGCCGTGCACCCAGCCGATGATGATCGGATCGTTGAGACGGGAGAGAGCGACCTGGTTCTGGCCGCAGATGACCGGCATCCCGGCTTGCGTCAGTTGCTGCAATTGCGCGGCCGTCGGTCCCTGCCACAAGCCCACATAGAGGTTGAACCCGGCCGCCCGATAGCGCTGGGCGTTGGCCGGGTTCTGGAGCCAGACGCCGATCGGAAAGAAGTCCTTGTTCCCCACCGGTGAAAGCGGCCATCGCTCGCCGGCGGACGCCGCTATCGCCACAAGACCCGCAATGGCGAAGGCCACGAGAAACAGGCGTTGCCGATGAACTACGCGTGCTTTCATCATCGATTCGTCCCAACAAGACCATTCCCTGCGAATGCGCTGTGTCATCATAATGCAGCTTCGTTCAGTCATCCACCGATTTGTCACCCGGAAACTTCCATCCATAGGCCTTGTAAATACAACCACTTACGTTCTTGCGGCCCGCAATCGCCCTCCGACGCCGGGGGGCACTTGCAGGAGTTTGCCTGGAGTTGATATAATAGCCCGATGCTACTGATTGCCGCTGCATCAAGCGCACCTGGCGTGTACGCTTGGGTTGTTCTGCCAATACTGATTTTCCTGGCCAGGATTTGTGATGTTTCACTGGGAACAGTGCGCTTGATCTTCGTTTCCAGGGGCTACAAGTACCTGGCGCCGTTGGTCGGCTTCTTTGAGGTGTTGATCTGGATCATAGCCATCAGTCAGATTCTGGGGCACCTGTCCACCCCGATGTGCTACTTCGGGTATGCCGCCGGGTACGCGATGGGCAATCATGTCGGCATCCTCATTGCGGAGAAGCTCTCTCTGGGGATCGTTCTGATCCGTATCATCACGCAGAAGAGAGCGGACGTGCTCGTCGCACGCCTGAGGAAAGAAGACTACGGGGTCACGCGTCTCAATGGCCAGGGCGCCAACGGCCCGGTGGAAGTCATCTTCACGATCGTGCCGCGGCGCGCAATGGAATCGGTCGTGGACCTTGTCAAAGAGTTCCACCCGCACGCGTTCTACACGATTGAGGATGTGGATTTCGTTGAACGGGGAGTGTTTCCCTTGAAGAGGCGATGGACGACACTCGAAGCACTGCAGCCTCTGAGGGCCCTGCGCAAGGCCAAGTAGAACCGCCCATGGACGCCGCGGATAAGATATGCAGAACAAATTGAAGGAAATGAAAAGAAGCGTCAGCAAAACCCACCGGAAGCTGCGGAAGTTGCGCGAGGCGTTTACGGACAAGACCTATCTGCTGATTGTGATGCAGGATAACCCTGATCCCGACTCCATCGCCGCGGCGGTGACCCTGCGCAAGATCGCCAACAGCCTGGCGGATCTGCAATGCTCCATCGCGTGCGGCGGCACCGTGGGCCGTGGCGAGAACCGTGCTCTCGTCGAGTATCTGGGCTTGAATCTGCGCAGCTGTGCCGAGCTCGACCACAGCAAGTTCGATTTGATTGCGATGGTCGATACTCAGCCGGGCACGGGAAACAACTCGCTGCCCGAGGATGTTCTGCCGCATATCGTCATCGACCATCACCCGATCCGCCGGCTGACTCGCACGGTCCCCTTCACGGATATTCGCAGCAGTTACGGCTCGACCTCGACCATTCTCGTCGAGTATCTCATCGAGGCGGAGATCGTTCCCGATGTACCGCTGGCCACGGCGTTGCTCTACGGGGTCCGCTCCGATACGCAGGACGGAGGCCGGGAGGCCACGCGTGCCGACCTCGACGCCATCGAGCTGCTCTATCCGCTGGCCAACAAACGGATGCTCAGCGTCATCCAACGCGGAAAAGTGCCGCGGGTCTATTTCCAGTCGATCGCCGATGCGCTGCGAAACGCCCAAGTCCAGGGCCCTGCGATTCTGACGCAGTTGGGCGACGTGGACAATCCCGACATGATCGCCGAAGTGGCGGATCTCCTTCTGCGCGACGACGAGATCACATGGACGTTCTGCTCCGGCTTCTGGAAGGATCGGCTTCTGATATCCATCCGCACGACCGACGAAGCCAACCTGGCCGACAAGGTGGCCCGGCGGCTCGTCGCTCGAAAAGGTACGGGCGGCGGGCATCTGACCTACGCCGGCGCCCAGGTTACCGTGGCCGACCAGTCCAAGGTTCAACGCCAACAGCTGGAAAGGCACCTCCAGCGTCGGTTCCTCAAGCTCATCGGCGCCGATTCCGCCACGAGCACATCTCTGGTCAAGATTTAAGCACCACCTGACGCGCCCGATGGTCCGATTTCCCTGTGAGCTTTCTCCCACAGGCTCGCGCGCCGTTTCCACCTCACGCCGAAGAACCTCAAGCCATCCAACTCGTAAAAACCCGGGAGAATCGTGGACGAGCTTGATCCCAGACGGTGCGGGAACTGCCCTCAAGGAAGGAAATGCTCATGGATCACGGTGCGACTCGTGAATTGTTCGAGAGACGGACGGAGAACCCCATCCTCTCGACGCAGGGCTGGTCCTCTATCACGGCGTCCGCGTAACAGCCGGCGGCTGCATCTACAGACTCGGTCTGGTCCTGTTGGATCGGGAGAACCCCCTCCGCGCGCTGCGCCGGACGGACGAGTGGGTCTTCGGTCCCAAGGCGCGGTACGAGCGGGAAGGTGACGTGGATGACGTGGTCGTCCCCTGCGGCTGGATCGTCAGAGGCGGCATGGTCTACATGTACTACGGCGCCGCCGATTCCTCCATCACGCTGGCCACGGCCAAACGGAGCGACCTGATAGACTTCATCATGAAGTGCCCCGCCGTGACCGGCGGCCGGTGAACGGCAGTCCCATCCGGGCTCTTTTCACCCGGGTACCCGCCATCGTTCTCGGACCAGCGGAATTCTGTTGAAATCCGCCCCCGGCCGCGTTACCATCGACTTTGATGTACTGTGGCTCGATGGGTCTCGTGTGACGCGAGGTTGGTATCGATGGCTGAACCGGCCCCAGGCAACACAGAAAATGCGAAAACGGAGTTCGATGGAGTGGTGGCTGACTACGTTCACGGTCTCCGCGAAGAGCACCGGATGTTGGTGGCCCTGAAGGCCCATTTGTACCAAGGTTCGTGGGAACCCATGCTCGATGATCTGCGGAATCGGCTGGCCGGGAAGCCCTACATCTTCAAACTGGTCAACCGCATCCAGGATGACATCGAACGGATCGAGGATATGCGCCGGTTCGAAACGGCGCATAATATCGACTTGGCCAAGTACGTCGATCTGGGCGCCCCGGGCGCCGCAAAGCCGCGTTCGGGGGGCCCGTTGGCATAGTATTAGCAGGAGCTGGGAAATGAGAAGAATTCCACTTGCCAGGACATACTTGTTTTTAGGCGTATGCCTGCTGTCGGTCGCGACGTGCGCCGTCGCGGGAAGACCCGCGGCGCCTATCTCCGATGAATTGCTGGGTCACGCCGGCCTCGATGTCGTCTGGCGGACCACGGTGCCGCTCCTCGACAAGGAGAGCATCGGCACGATGCTCGTTCTGCAGGACCGCCTCTACATCCAATCCAGCCGGAATTACGTCTGGTCCCTGGAAAGAAACACGGGCAAGGCCGTGTTTGCCGAGTTCATCGCGCCCCGCGACATGCTGGTTCTGGGCTTGACGGCGTTCGACGACCGCCTGATTGCCGTGATCAACAATCAGATCGTGGAGTTCGACAAGAACACCGGCCGTCAGGCACGCGTGAACGATCCGGAGGTCGGCATCGTGGCGCCGGTGGCCCGGAACAGTCAGTATTACTACGTCGCCGCCGGCGACGGGCGTCTCTACGCCTTCAAGGCCGACGATATGGTGCGCGCGTTCAACGGGACGGTCCCCCACAAAACGATGATGACGTCCGTCCTGGCCGATGACGATATGGTGGTCGTGGGCACGGACGGCGGCAACCTTCTGGCGCTGGCGGCCCATAGGCCCAGGAAGCTGTGGCAGTTCGACGCCTCCGACGCCCTGGCCGGCCCGATCGTTCGCGACGGCGGCTCGTTCTACTTCGCCAGCAAGGACACCTATGTCTACCGGATCGACCAGGCCGGCCCGAATCAAGTCGCCTTCACCTGGCGCTGCCAGACCCCGGCCCTCCTCGATCGGGAGCCTCGTGTCGCGGCCCGGAACGTCTATCAGTATGCTCTCTATCGCGGTCTGAGCGCCATCGACAAAGAACGCGGCACGATGTTGTGGTCGCTGCCGGAAGGTCTGGATCTGCTGGCCGAGGCCGGCAACCGGGCCTATGTTCTCACGAGCAACAAGACCCTGGCCGTGATGGACAACACCACGGGCCAGTGCGTCTCCCGCGTCAATTTCGGCACGATCGCCCAACATGCGACGAATACCACGGACGGGAAAATCTATGTCGCCGACGAACGCGGCCACGTCGTTTGTCTGCAGCCCCGTCTTTAGCCAATAACGGATGATGGATTGTTGAGGTTCGATGATGGATGTCACGATTAAGCGCGCCCTGATCAGCGTTTCCGACAAGACCGGGCTGGTGGACTTCGCCCAGGCCCTCACGCAGCTGGGGGTTCAGATCATCAGCACCGGCGGCACGGCCCGCACGCTCGCCGACGCCGGCGTGAATGTCACGAGCGTCGATGCGGTCACGGGCTTTCCCGAGATGATGGATGGGCGCGTCAAAACGCTCCACCCGAAGATCCACGGCGGGCTGCTGGCGCTGCGCGACAAGAAAGAGCACGTCGAGGCCATGCAACAGCACGGCATCCAGCCCATCGACCTGGTGTGCGTGAACCTCTACCCCTTCGAAGCGACCGTCGCCAAGCCGGGCTGCACGTTCGAGGACGCCATCGAGAACATCGATATCGGCGGCCCCAGCA
>CAYQXM010000155.1:0-9584 GCA_964421295.1 uncultured Pirellulales bacterium | reverse complement strand
CGATCTGGGCCGTTTCGGGCCGTAGATAGAGGGTCATCGAATCATCGGCGTTGGCGCCCATCTGCGTCTCGAACATCAGCTTGAACGCCATGGGCTCGGTGAATTGGCCGACCGTTCCGCAGGCGGGGCAGACCTTGTGGCTCAGGTCGTGCGGCTGGGCTGCGGCGGTGTCGATCGAGACGTGTTCGGTGTGCTCCTTTGCGCCGTCGGGCTTCTTGTCTTCCAGATGGTCCACGCGGCTGCGCGTGTTGCACTTACGGCACACGGTGACCAGGTCGGCGAACTTGTCGGCATGTCCCGAGGCCTTCCAGACCAGCGGGTGCATGAGAATGCTGCAATCGACGCCCACGACGTCATCGCGCATCTGCACGACAGCCTTCCACCATGCTTTCTTGACGTTGTTCTTCAGCTCGACGCCCAACGGACCGTAGTCGTAGCAGCTCGCCAGACCGCCGTAGATCTCGCTGGACTGAAAGATGAACCCACGCCTCTTGCACAAGGATACGATGTCGTCAAGTTTAGCCAACTTCGCCATAGCGACCGAATCTCCAAAAAGACAGCCGCCCATTATATAGGCGAAGGGCCGGATTACAAGGACTCAGTGGTGTATAGGCCTCCGTACCGAGCGCATACGCATGGGCCGATAAAATCATAGGTAAGTAATAGGATATCACAAGCAGGAAGAAACCATTTTGAAAGGCTGGAAGATGAAGCATACTTTGTACTGATGAGGGTGTTCATGCCGGCCTCGACCGGCGCATCGTACAAGTGATGTCTCTGGTGAAGCAATGTCCCCAGACGTGCCTCCGAAAGACGCGTCCAAGGAGGTTCCTCCGCTGCCGTTATCCGGCGCATGGTTCGGTGCACCAGGCGACGACGGCCTGTCCAGTGTCGGCACTGCGAGCGAGACCGAGATGTCGCTGGAACAGGAAGTCCTCCTCGAACCGACCCATATGCAGGCCCTGGAAGAGGACATTGCACGACAAATGACTGCTGCCCGGGATTTTACCTCGCTCCTGGCAGCGGAAATCGTGGATTCGGCCGTCGCATCTCTGCATGCGGCGGCCCGGCTGGGGCCCCACAGGGTGGCGGCTTTGCTGACATGGGACTGTACGCCGGCGGTGGAACCAGTCCTTACAGAGACGCACGAATGATGTCGATGATCTCCTGAACTGCTTCAGCGTGCTGCAATTCCTCTCGCGCCAGCGCCGCAAACGTGTCCTTGACCTTCTTCTGTCGAACCGTTGGATCGACCGCTATGCGAGCATAGAGATCCCTGGCGGACAATTCCAAGGACTTCATCGTCTCGAATTCGGCCAGGATCTTTTCTTTAGACGGCATTCCGGTCTGGGTCATAATCCTTGCTCAGGGCATGAAGGGTCTTCTTGTGTCTCTCGGTGCCTTGAATGAGCAGGGTTAGACGCTTGCGGATCTGCAGAAATGCCTCTTTATCCAGCTCCGGGGGCCAATTCTGGGCCTTGAGATAGTCCTGATACACCCCCTTGCCGATCTCCTCTTCCATATTCAGCGCCGACGCCAGAACACCTCCAATGGCATCGTGTCTGCCACCATCCACTTCCATGGGCACCCTACTCGTTGGGACATTTTCCATGTCGCGAGCGTAGTGTCGCCCGGCCGGTTTGTCAAGCCCCTGCATATCCCGAATCGTCAGATGCGGTCTGCACCCCATGCGGCGGGCAAAAACCATTGCCTTGCCAGGTCCGATATGTTATAAGTACCTGAAGTGTGCAGGCTTACCGATCACGCCACATTTTTGATGGAGGAAAGTCATGGGAAAGACAGTCATTCATCTGGTTGCGATGATTGCGGTGCTGGCGGTCGGCACCGGGGTACAGGCGGAGGTATTCATCGATGACTTCAACACGCCCCACGATTATGTCAAGAACGGTGCGACGGGGACTATCTGGGACGACTACTATGGTTGGATGGCCGGCGAGACGGTGACGGCTCTCAACGCCGCCGGCGATCGCGAGGGACAGTTGTTCATTTCGTCGGAGGGCAGCTACTGGGATACACCCTGGAGTCCGCTGGGCCCGTTTCTCTACAAGATCGTCAAAGGAGATTTCATCGCGACAGTGAAAGTCACCGACTACGCGGGCACCGCGGCGGCGCCGGTCTATCACAATGACGGCGGCCTGATGGCCCGGGCGTTTCCGGAGGACGCGGGCACCGGCGAAGACTGGATTTCTATCGATTATTTCCCGATCTGGAATTGCGGCAACTTCCTCTGGCAGGCGGATGACAACGTACGCAACGAGGCGAAAGGCTGCAATAACGGCAAGAGGTGGAATCTGGATCCATGGCTCCAGCTCGAACGGGCGGGCAGCGTCTTCCATGTCCGGACGAGCAAGGACGGGGTGACCTGGACCGAGATGTCCTGCTCGCCCAAGACGCGGAATGATCTGGCGGGAATCCCGCTGCAGGTCGGGCTGCGTCATGCCACCTACTCCACGGCGTCGGGCTATGTGGCGTTCGACGATTTCCGGCTCGAAGTGATCATCAAGTACAAGGCGTACAATCCCACGCCGGCCGACAAGGCCGCCAATGTCACGGTATCCAAGCTCACCTGGAAGCCCGGCGATTATGCCGCCCGGCACGATGTATACCTCGGCACGAGTCTGGCGGATGTGAACAACGCCACGACAGCGACTGCCGGCATCTACAAGGGCCGGCAGGACCCCAACAGCTTCACGGTCGCCGATCTGACCCCGGGCGTGACCTACTACTGGCGCATCGACGAGGTCAACGAGACGCATCCCGATAAAGTGTGGAAGGGCGACGTCTGGAGCTTTACGCCCATTTCAATGGTCGCGTGGAACCCCAGCCCGGCCGATGACGCGGAATGCGTGCTCACCAGCGCTTCCCTCACCTGGAGCGCAGGGGCGACGGCCTTCCTGCACGAAGTCTACCTGGGCACGGATGAAGCCGCGGTAGGTGCCGCGACGTCGACCAACGCGATGGGGACCACGTACAAGAAGCAGGTGACTACCACCTACAAGCCCAGCGCCCTCGCAGCGAACACCACCTATTTCTGGCGTGTGGACGAGGCGGATAAGAGTAACGTGAAGTACAAGGGGGCTGTCTGGAGCTTCAAGACACTGGGCGATATCGCGATCACGGATACTCACCTGGTCGGCTGGTGGAAGCTCGACGGCGGCTGCACCAACAACGATATCGTCGTGGACTCGTCGGGCTACAACCGCCACGGCAAGCTGAAGGGGACCCCGACGTGGATCGCCGGATATGACGGCAGCGCGTTGACGTTCAACGGCCGCGATACGTATGTGGAACTGCCGATCGGCGATCTCATCGGTTCCCTGAGCAGCTCCAGCTTCATGACGTGGGCTGACTTCTCGAACTCGGGCGGCGCCTGGCAGCGCATCTTCGACTTCGGCAATGACCCGAATGTTCACATGTTCCTGACGCCGCGGAAGTTCTTCATCGATCCGATGCGTTTCGCCATTACCAAGACGGGCACCGGCTACGAGATCGCCGCTGATGGCGATTGCACGGATTACACCGCGGCCCTGCCCAGCGGCTGGCACCATGTGGCGGTGACCCTCGATGCGACCAGCCACGTCACCATCCTGTATCTGGACGGCGCGGAGGTGGCACGTAACGTGACCAATGCGCTGCTGCCGAAGGACCTGGGCAAGACTACCAACAACTGGCTGGGTCGGTCGCAGTCTGCGGATGACGCCTACTATCTGGGTGCGCTCGACGATTTCCGGATCTACGATTTTGTCCTGTCCACCGGCGAAGTCACCCGGGCTATGGCCGGGGACCCGCGGCTGGCCTGGAATCCCAGTCCGGCGCACAATACGACCCGGGATGTGGAGCGTATCTCGTCCTTCCTCTGGTCGCCCGGACTCGGAGCGACGAAGCACGATGTCTACCTGGGCACCGACGTCAATGCCGTCACGGGAGCTACGGTCGCCGACACCACCGGCATCTATCGGGGCCGTCAGGATGCCAACAGCTATACGCCTCTGGATGCCTTCGCCAAGGGGCAGGCCTACTGTTGGCGGATCGACGAAGTCCGCGACGATGGGACTATCACGAAGGGACGCATCTGGACCATCAATGTTGCCGATTTCCTCTCGGTGGATGATTTTGAAGGCTACAACGATCAGTGCGGCGCGATCTTCTACACCTGGTTGGATGGGTACGGTCACGAAGCCAACAAGGATTGCGGTATCGCCGCCCGCAAGGGTAACGGCACGGGTGCGACCGTCGGCAATCTCGCCGCTCCGTTCGCGGAACGCACGATCGTGCACGCGGGCGCGCAGTCGATGCCGATGGCGTACGACAATTCGTCGACGATGCATTATTCCGAGGTCAACCTGCAATGGACGACCTCACAGGATTGGACGCGCCATGGCGTGACCGTTCTGACGCTGTGGTTCCGTGGTCTTGCTGCGAACACGGCCGCCCCGTTGTACGTGGTCGTGCAGGACGGCAGTTCGGCTCGTAAGGTCGTCACGCATACGAATGCTGCCGCTGTCCAGACGACGACGTGGACACAGTGGAACATCCCGATCAGTACGTTCAAGGATGCCGGCTTGAATCCGACTTCCATCATGAAGCTGGGTATCGGCGTCGGCGATCCGACGGTTCCTGTGGCCGGTCCCACGGGCACGATCTATATCGACGATATTCAGTTGCGTTGATCACCCAGGCGGACGGCCTGTTGTGTGCCGTCCGACATTCAGATAGCGAAAAATGGGGCCCGTATCCCATGATGCGGGCCCCGAGCTTGCGCAAATCTCTCAGCCTCCTGTCTTCTCGCAATAGTTCACGACTTCTCTACCCCTCTCCCTGTGTTGGCAAGTTGGACTAAACCTTGTAAATGGCCTCTTTGTTATTATGAGACGATGCGTAAGCCATGGGTGGAAAGTGGTTTACGGCGACAGTGCTGAGGGTGGCCGCAAAAATATCGGATTTTATTGACACACGGCTGGATGGATCGTATACTCTGAACTTTGTGAATGTGAACACAAGTACTAATACGATATACGCCATTGAAGCATGAGGTATCACAAGATTCCAGACGAAACGGTCCGGCGTCTGCCGCTGTACCTGCGAGGCTTGGTGTTTTCGGCCGATCAGGGCCATCAGAGCATTTCCAGCCAATCTCTGGCGGACTTCGTGGGCGTGCAATCCTGGCAGATTCGCAAGGACTTCTCTTACTTCGGGGAGTTCGGCACGCCGGGGGTGGGTTATGCCATCGACAAGCTGGCCCGCGAGATCAAGAAGATCCTTCGTCTGGATACCGTCCGCAGGGCGGCCCTGATAGGCGTGGGGGATTTGGGGTCGGCGCTGCTGGCCTACCCTGGATTCGGGATGTATGGCCTGGACATCGTTGCCGCTTTTGAAGTCGATCCGGAGAAGATCGGGCGAACGGCTTACGGTGTGCGGATTGAAGATGCGGCCTCGATTCAGACGATCAAGGATCGCGAGATCATGCTGGCGATCATCGCGGTCCCCCGGGCCGCGGCGCAGGAGACGGTCGACAAACTGGTGGATTGCGGCGTGCGCGGCATTCTGAACTTTGCTCCGTGCAAGGTGGAGGCTCCCAAACGCGTCAAGGTCATAACGTTGGATATCGCCATGGAATTGGCGCGTCTGCCTTATTATTTTCCGGTGGGATAGAGTCACTGAGAAGAAAGTGCGAAGAAAATATGAAGTTTGATTTTTGATCTTCACCTCTAAAGTCAAACATCAAACGTCAAACATCATTTAAGGGCTGTGCGATGAGCATAAAGAAGATAGCAAAGGGTGATTTTGCCGGCTTCGTTGAAGCGATGATCAAGAAGCAGAAGGTCATCGGCATTCAAGCCAAGGGCGATCGTTTCGACTTTGCGCCTCTGGAGTCGGCCCGGGATCTGCGGCTGGATTACGACGTATCGCTACAGCCGCCCGGCCGGAAAGTCTTTCTGCCGCCGGCGGAGGTGTTGCTCACGTTCGAGGTCGGCGGGGGATATCAGTCGCAGTATCAGGACGACCCGTTCATTCTGCTGGGCGTGCATCCCTACGACATGGTGGCCATCAACCAGATGGATGAGCTATTCCGTCAGGATAATTGCGACACGCATTACATGACCCGGCGGGCCAACGCGACGATCATCGCCTGTGATGTCGTCACGCTGTCGAAAGACGTGTTCGCCTCTTCGATGGGCACGGCCGTTGTGCGGCAAGGATTCGACATTCTCCTGACGGATGTCGGCGATGCCTACGTGGCCGAGGCCGCGACGGAGAAGGGCGAAAAACTTCTGGCTCTGGCCAAGAGTTCCCAGGCCGACGACGCGGCGTTGAAGGGCCGTGAAGCGGTTTGGGCGAAGAACAAGAAGGGCTTGAATCAGCACGTGCTCAAGTGCGACCCGGCCTATCTGCCCAAATTGCTGGTTAAGGCGTACAATCATCCCGTCTGGGAAGAGCGGGCCAAGACGTGTTTCTCCTGCGGCTCATGCAATCAGGTCTGTCCGACCTGCTATTGCTTCAACGTGCAGGACGACGTGAACTGGGACCTGGCCAGCGGCACCCGCTGCCGGGCCTGGGATGGCTGCCTGCTCGACGGCTTCACCAAGGTGGCGGGCAATCACGAGTTCCGCAAGAAGAGGGCGGACCGCTTCCGCCATCGGCTCTACCGCAAGGCGCAGTACGTGCCGGCCAAGATCGGGGGCCAGATCGCCTGTGTCGGCTGCGGCCGCTGCGTTTCGGCCTGCCTGCCCGACATCGCCAACCCGGTCAGCATCTACAACCGTCTGATCGACGACTTGGGAATAGGATAAGAAGAAGTCTGAAGTATGAAGTTTGATTTTTGATTTTTTACTTCAAACTTCAAACCTCAAACATCAAACTTCGATTGAAGGGGCATGACTCATGTGTCAGTGCTGTGTTGAAAAAAAGGACATCTTTCTGCCGCAGGTGGCGACGGTCGCCCAGACCGAGGCCATGAATGTCACCGAGAAGTATCTGCGGCTGACGATGGATGATGGACAGTTCGACTATATCCCGGGTCATTTCGTGGAAGTCTCGGTCGCCGGCATCGGCGAGGCGCCGATCACGATCAGCTCGTCGCCCACGCAGAAGAACGGCATCGAGCTGGTGATCCGGAAGATCGGCAACGTCAGCGATGCGGTTCACCGGCTCACAGCGGGCCAGAAAGTGGGCATCCGCGGTCCGCTGGGTCGAGGGTGCTACCCGGTCGAGGAAGCCAAAGGCAAGAACCTGGTCTTCATCTGCGGCGGCATTGGCATGGTCCCGCAGCGGTCATTCATCAAGTACGTGCTGGACCACCGCAGCGACTACGGGAATGTGGCGATTCTCCAGGGGACCAAGTGCTTCGACCTGCGGCTGTTCACGTCCGAGCTGCCCGTCTGGGCCAAGGCCAAGGATGTCCAACTGCTGGAAACGCTCGACGAGGGCCATCCGTCCTGGACGGGGCACGTCGGCGTCGTCACCAAGCTGATCCCGAAGGTGGAGATGGACCTGACCCGCGCGATGATTCTCGTATGTGGGCCGCCGGTCATGTACAAGTTCGTGCTCATGGCCCTCAAGGAGCATGAGGTGCCGCACCAGAACATCTTCCTGAACCTGGAACGCAAGATGAAGTGCGGCGTGGGCAAATGCGGGCATTGTCAGATCAACCGCAGCTACGTCTGCATGGACGGGCCCGTCTATCGATACTCTGATTTGGCAGCAATGCCGGAGGCGATCTAAATGGCCAAGCCGAAAATAGCGATATTCGATTTCGCCTGCTGTGAAGGCTGCCAGTTGCAGCTCGTCAATCTTGAAGAGGAACTGCTGGCGCTGGTCGGTGCCGTCGACGTGGTCGAGTGGCGCGAGGCGATGAGCGAGAAGAGCGACAGTTACGACATCGCGATCATCGAAGGATCCATCACCCGGCTCGAAGACGAAGAGCGTCTCAAACTGATCCGCAGCCGGGCCAAAGTCCTGATCGCGCTGGGGGCCTGTGCGACGATCGGCGGCATCAACAAGCTCAAGAACAACTTCGACGACCTGGACGAAGTCAAGGCCTGCGTCTACGGCAAGGATGCCCGCAAGCCGCACCTGGCGACGGCACCGGTCAAGAGTGTCGGCGAGGTCGTGCAGGTGGACTTCAACGTCCAGGGCTGCCCCATCGATCGCAAGGAATTCACGTACATCGTGCGTTCGCTGCTGATGGGCAAGAAGCCGGAAATTCCGGAATGGCCGATTTGTGTGGAGTGCAAGGCCAAGGGCAACCCGTGCTTGTGGCTGGAGGGCCAGGTGTGCCTGGGCCCGATCATCCGGGCCGGGTGTGGGGCCCGCTGCCCGTCCAACGGTTTCCGCTGCTTCGGATGCCGCGGCTATGTGGATAACCCGAACGTCGATGCGGCCAAGGACGTGATCGACAAGTTCGGGCTGACGGTCGACCAACTCAAGACCAAGATGGTCCTCTTTGGAAGCAGACAGGAGCCGACGAGCTTATGAGCAAGACAGTGAACATAAACGTCCATCACGTGACCCGCGTCGAGGGGCACGGCAATATCGTCCTGAACGCCAACGACGGCAAGATCCTGAAGCTGGAGTGGCAGGTGCCGGAAGCGCCACGTTTCTTCGAGGCGATGGTACGCGGCCGCAGCTACGAAGATATCCAGACGATTGTCAGCCGCATCTGTGGCATTTGCTCGATCACGCACTCGCTCGCGGCCACGAAGGCCGTGGAGAACGCGCTGGGCATCAAGGTCTCGGAGCAGGCTGACAAAATCCGCATTCTGATGCACTACTCCGAGCAATTGCAGAGCCATGTGCTGCACGTGGGCTACCTGGTGGCGCCGGATCTGTTCGGGCTGCCGTCGGTCGTCCCGCTGGTGGCGAAGGCTCCGGAAGTGGTCAAGGCGGTGGTTCGGCTGCACCGGCTGGCGAACGAATGGTCGGACCTCCTGGCCGGTCGCACCACGCACCCCGTGACGTTGAAGCCCGGCGGATTGACCAGGTTCCCCACTGAGAAAGAGCTGCGCGAGCTCAAGGACCGGCTCACCCACTGCGGCGACGATCTCAAGAAGGTGGTCGATGCAGTGCTCTCCGTGGCGGGCAATCTGCCGAACTTCACGCGCGACACCGAGTACGTCTCGCTCAAGCAGGACAAGCCCCCGACCTATACGTTCTATCACGGCGAAATCACCTCGACCGACGCCAAAGGCGGAACGGTCGCGATCAACGACTGGAAGACCGTCGCCAATGAGTACGTGGTCGATCAGTCCACGGCCAAGTGGGCGAAGTGGCACCGGGATTCGTACGCGGTAGGGGCGCTGGCTCGTTTCAACAACAATGCGCCGCTTCTCTCTAGCGGGGCCAAGGCCCTGGCCAAGACGCTGGGCCTCAAGCAGGGCTGCTGCAACCCGTTTATGAACAGCGTCGCGCAACTGGTCGAGACCGTGCATGTGGTCGAGACCAGCCTGGCGATGATCGACGAGCTGTTGACCAAAGGAATCAAGCCCGAGCAGGTGAAGGTCAGTCCGAGGGCCGGCAAGGCCAGCGGTTGCGTCGAGGCGCCCCGCGGCATCCTGTTCCACGAG
>CAYQXM010000154.1:0-9617 GCA_964421295.1 uncultured Pirellulales bacterium | reverse complement strand
CGATCTGCTCATCCATCGTTTCCGGGTTTCAATCCTTGTTCTCTTGGATGAGGCTCTGCAAGATGCGAATTATGTTACTGATACGGACGGTGTGCTGGAGTTTCAATCCTTGTTCTCTTGGATGAGGCTCTGCAAGTGATGGAGATATTTGGTTGAGGACGGATCTGTAAGAGTTTCAATCCTTGTTCTCTTGGATGAGGCTCTGCAAGTCACCTGCCGGGACGGTCAAGTATTCATCGTCCGAAGTTTCAATCCTTGTTCTCTTGGATGAGGCTCTGCAAGTCTACTTCTATCGAGCAGGAGATAGAAGCACGGTGTTTCAATCCTTGTTCTCTTGGATGAGGCTCTGCAAGTTTTTACCTCCTGACTTATGCCGCAATCACTACCAGTTTCAATCCTTGTTCTCTTGGATGAGGCTCTGCAAGATCATGGACGCTTCGACGGCACTGGCGGCGATAGGTTTCAATCCTTGTTCTCTTGGATGAGGCTCTGCAAGCAGTAGATAATGAGTCATCCCCGATATACGCCCTGAGTTTCAATCCTTGTTCTCTTGGATGAGGCTCTGCAAGCTGGATTGGTGTGATCACTGCGATTGGTTCCTGAGTTTCAATCCTTGTTCTCTTGGATGAGGCTCTGCAAGTCCGCCTAATTTCACCTATTTTTACCTAAATCCTGTTATATTTGCCCGGAATTCCCAGACAATTTTCTTTACGAGGAATTATTGATTCCCATATAAACACAAGAATCAGGTGCACATTGTTCGATAACAACAATCGATGCACTTGTTTTTGAATGTTGTTTTTACAGGATAAAATCCTTTTTCGATAATATTCAGGATCTCATTGACTATCTCGATTCCTCTGGCAAAATCACTCTTCTTAAAATCCACCTGCTCGATATGATTATTGCTCCTTGTATAGCAGATGAAGCCTCGGTTTACCTCCTTTCCATAGTTCTCTTTTATCATCAGTCCATGCAAAACAAGTTGATACTTGTAGGTTTTGAAAATCGTATCCTTGAACTCTGCATACTTGTATTCGAATGGGGCAGCGGTTCCATCATCGAGAAAGAGAATCTCATCGATAATCCCTTTTATATGACATTCTTTCGACGCAACAAATACATCGATCTCCTTCCCCACAACCCCGAGTTTTTTTCTGAAATAGTCCGGATTCGTAATCCGTTTTTTTTCGTGAACTTCCCGCCCCTTTAGAACCTTAAATCGCATCTCTTCGTGTTGAGGGATATCAAGACAGTGCATATAATAGATGAACCTTGGGCAGAACAAGTACTCCAACACATCGGATATTGTGATGATCGTTCCATTCTCAGTCATTTCTGTCAGAAAAATTTTGTCAGCAATTCATCGCTCACGAGATTCCGGTCAAATGCTTGTCCGAGCATTTTTACTTTCCGAAACGATTCATCATCCATGGGGAAGACATAGAGTGAATCGATTTCAAGGTCGATCTCCGCTTCACATTCCAACGCCAGTGAATCACGTTCGTTGGCATTGAGGTTTCCAAGAAACACACTTTTCTGTACACGATACAAGCCCTTGTTCAGACAGATCCGGACAATTCGGTTCCTTCGTTTGTTTTCTGAAATGTCATACACCACCCAGACCATCGTCATCAGTTCATCTCACTTTATAAGACTGTTAGCAATGGAATGACATTCCATTTGGATCGTATTACGAATTTTTACATTACGTCCTTTATAAGGAATCTCGCGATCGAACGTCTCATTGAGAGCACCGATAAGGAGAGTTTTTCCCTCTTTATTCAGGTAAAATCCTCCGGGCACGGGATCGAAACACTGATCCGTGACCTGTCGCTTGGTGAACAGGTTTATCACCGTTCGATCGGTATGGATCCGGAAAATCTCGATCAGATCGAAGACAAAGGAACGCTTATTGTAATTATCAGTGTGAAGGAATCCGATGTAAGGGTCAAGCCCTGCAATGATACATGCCCGCTCTACTTGTGAATAGAGAACCCCGTACCCATAGTTAAGCAGACAGTTGAAACCATCACGAGCGGGGTCACGACTCCTCCCTTTGAATTTCCACGGATCATGCATTACACCATTGATAGCATCGAAGTACGCCTGTGATGCCATCCCTTCAATGCCCATGATCGAACCGCGTCTAAAATCTAATGTACCTTTCATGGATTGGAGGGATTCCAGGAGGACTTCCAGCCGGCGAATCGATGATTCCAGAGCATCTTTCTGTTCCGGCCGATTCTTTTTGAGATCCTTGAGCAGATCTATCTGATTCTCGATCTTGTTGACTATCCATCCCTTTGCGAAATTGAATCCTCGATCCGTGGTTTCTGCCTCAAGTTGGCGACGGCGGATCAGGGTAGTGCTTCCCAGTTTTGAATGCCAGACCCTTCCGTACGGATCACCGTAACTGTTCAGGAAGATGATATCTATGTTCTTCTCCACTGCAAACTCGATGGCATCGGTGGTGATTGTAGCCGATGTTGTGATTAAAATAGTATCCAGTTTGTCAGCAGAGACTTCAAATGACTTCTCATCGTTTTTGACAAGAAAGCAATTATTGGCTTTTTTCAAGTACGAGCCCCGGGTATTGATAACGAGCTGCAAACGCGATCACCTCCCTCGGTGTTTTTTATCTGTCTGACTGCACCAAATCCACGGGACACCGATTTACCTATGCCGAGATAATCGGGGATTATAAAATTTGTGCGGAATATCCCGCTGAATGTCATTACGCTGACATCCTTAAGCCGGTCTTTCCTGAACCGCACATGGGCATCGCACTTGATCTGACCAGGAACCTCATAGCCAAGGGACTTTGACATCGAGATGATATTTCCGATAAGTATCTTTCTGATGAACTCATCGCGTTCGATCTTCCCCTTAAGCGTATAGAATTTCCTGTAGTTTTCCTGGTTCAGCGCAAGCCAGGGAGTTACAAATTCGTAGGAATGGATTTTTTCTGAAATCCCGAATTCCTCGTTCTTGACAGTGATGCCCCGCTCAACAATCTGGTAGGTATTCTCCCCGAGCCGGATCTCATTATATTCATCGTAGATCTTTTTGAGAACCTCTGCCCCTTCGTTTATACCAATGACAGTTGGCACGTTTCCGATCATCTTGTATTGTACAACCGGGTATCGATAGATGAATTTGTCAAAATTATGTTGATGGAGCTCGGTATATTCAGTAAATTTAGTTGCGAAGAATCCTCTGAGCTCGTGGGCGGAGCCGTGTATAGGTCGGGTGGAGCCGAGAGTTAGGGTGAAGGTGTGGAGGATCATTTGATAATGACTCCTCCCTCATTTGGGAAAAATCCGGTCTTCGGATTATACCAAATTTTTAGTTCTTCATAACTAACATATCCAATGCCAAGGTCTTCCTGTAATAATCGCTTTGCATCTTTTACAGGAACAGAAATGACGTAATCAAGGAATTCGCGTTTTATTTTATGGAATTCTCTTCTCCTTTCAAGCAGTGGTTTCGATTTAATCTCGACATATTTCTGCCATATTTTTTGGGCAGGTGCATCGCATTCTACAAAGACATCCATTTTAGGATAATCGTTCTTAATCAGTTTGAATGCGTCATGAAGGTCTGAATATTTGAGATATCGGATTAGGTCAAGGCATTTTTCTGCTTCATCATCAGAGTGAAGCTCTTTCACAAGCCGGAAGTACTGATTATTCAAGGAAAGGAATTGTTGTTCGTTTATCACACTTTTTCCTTCAAGAATAAGCTGGGTTTTATCAAGGAGGAATTGAGAATATATCGATGTACAGTACTTCCTTCCATTGTTCGTTAATGTGACAATCTGTACTTCACCAGGTATATTTTGATTATTATTCCGGTTACACCGTCCAGCAACCTGATTGATGGAGTCGAGAGGTGCCATATCCCGATAAACTACATCGACATCGATATCGACACCAGCCTCAATGAGTTGTGTACTGATAATAACTTTTCTCGATTTTTTATTGGGATCACAGATTTTCCTGATTCGTGCTAGCCTTGCTTTTGGGATAATTTGTGTTGATAAAAACGTGTATTCGGTGTTTGAAACAGACATCGATGACAAGTCGGCATAGACTTTTTCAGCGGATTTGATTGTATTCAGGACGATCAGGAAATCTTTCCCTGATTCATTTCTTATACGATCCTGAATTTCCAGGATAAAGTCCGGAAGTGGGCGGGGTTCATTGTGGAATGTGAGGATTATCCGGTCAAGACGGGAGAAATACGAACTTTTCTTTGTAGCGAGTTCAACAATCTCCCCTGATTTACTTTCATCAAAGATCAGCGGTTGCGTGGCAGTAACAAATATTACACGGACATTCAGGCAACGGGCTAAGGTCTGGAGCATGTCATGAAACAACAGCCAATAATGATGGGGGATTGACTGGACTTCATCGAGTATGACAATCGCATTGGCGAGGGCATGAAATTTCCGGATTGCCCGGTTCTTGTTGGAAATGATCGTATGGAAAAACTGGACAAAGGTTGTGATGATGAATTCTGAGTTCCAACCTTCAATTAATAATTGTGAGGCATCTTCATCATAGATTTCATCATCGGATGGAGTATAGTTGACATCGCTGAGATGATGGTGTTTGAGCAAAATATCCGTGGGGATTTCAGGTCCAAATGATGATGAGAAAACCGAAGAGATAACATCATAATTTTGATCGATAATACTCATAAACGGAAGACAATAAACGATCCGTGGGGCTAAACCGGTCTCGTGAATAATTCTTTCCCGCAATTTGAGGGCAAATGAAACCGAAGTCAGTGTTTTTCCAGACCCTGTCGGAACATTCAGCGAGTATATTTTCTGGATGAGATCAAGATTGCTGACTTTTGATATCACGTCATCATAAATCTCATTCCGCAATTTGTTTACCGGTCTTGATGCCTCGGTAAAGCCATGAGTGTGTCGGTATGTATCTACAAGATCTGCGGGTATAGGATAATTTGTTCGGTCGGCAGATATCTCCGCTGCATCCCGCTTGTCACCATCAAGAAGAAGCGAGTAATAAAAAAGGGTGAATATCTCCATTGCCGGAGCCTCGGGAATCTCTGTGAGCCGGGGTTTCAGACGGAATAAGTTTCCATCATGCACAATTGCGGCAAGGGTTGTTTCAATTTCAAGAAAGAAGCCATTGATTACCTCTTTTGGAATCAAGCTGCTATATGCTGATTCTAGACTATCTCTGTTGATCGATTTGCACTGACGTTTGATGAGATCGGTTTTTTCTGGTTTCCGAATATCCGCAATCTCATCAAAAAAGTTTATCAGATTACCATGATGTCTTCGGACGAGAATAAAACCGACAAAGGGTAATAGGGAGTTTGTCACCCCAGATTTATTTTTCAGAGATTTCTGAAGGCAATAATAGGTGAAGATCGCTGAAACAAGCCCATGTCGTGTTTCCGGTTTCGCTTTCAGAATTGGTCGTTTTTTATCATCAGCAAACAGGTATTCCTGGAAAAAAGATGTTGCTTTTCCAAAATCATGACACGCTCCAAGAGTCCGGGAGAATACCGCGAGAATGTCATATGAATAGCCGAGTGAGGAAAAATCAGGTTGGGCAGAGTGATGGGTTGTCTCACAATAATTTGCAACAGCTGAAAGATGATCATGGAGTTTTTTCCCGGGATGGGAAAAAAGATCACATGAAGAGGATTCGATCATTGTGCCCCAGTTCATAATAATGATTGACCTTTGCAGAAATCGGTTTGCAGTTCCTCTCAAACATGAACTGCTGGTATTCGTTTACAGTCCGGTCTTCAGCCATCTCATTCGGTAAGGTCTCAGTCATATATTCCTTGCCCGCCTCGAACTGAATCTTTTGAATCTGGTCTTTTGGTAGAACCGAGTCGAGAGTGACCTCATCAGAATTCTCTTTCTTAATAAGGAGAAAATCCCCGACGTATCTGAAATTGGCAATGTGTTCTGATATACCAAGACAGGGCGTATAGACACATTTATGATCGGATATCATTTCAAGTGCCAATGAATACAGATTCGGATCTGTATGCGAGAAATAAATTCGGTATCTTGGATCCTTCAGGAATTCGAATTTTATTCGCGTGTGCTGCTTGATGACATTCATTGTATTGATCGAGTCAGTATCAATAAGATTTTCTGAAAACCGGACCTTTTTCACGGGATTTAAAAGTCTGACCGAAAAATGTGCATCTTTTTTTGGGAATTTGCTGAGATATGTTTCTTTTGACAAGCCAAGAATTGCTCCCATAAACCCGCAGAGTGCCGTACGGGGTGGAAGGGAAAATGTGAGGGGGGAGGTTGTTGTGAAAAATTTTCGGAAGTGAGCGTAATCACTCCAAACATCGAAGACCAGTACTTTGTCCATGTCGATCAGAAACTGAGTTGATTTGCCGTGCACTTTACAGACTTCAGGGCTTCTTCCAGAGTCACAACTTTTTCCTTAACTGTGAGACGAATATGAGGATCAACACAATAATCGATATGATCAATCTTTGCGACATTTACCACAAACGCCTCGATAAGTGCCGAGATCTCCAGCGGTATCTGGGTGACATCACGGATTTCCTCATCGGACACATCAGTTTTCCCCTTTTTGACCAGGGCGTTAAGATCCCCGATGTGGTAATTCTTCTCTTTGTAGGTTACGTTTATGAGAAGCCGGGGCATCTGTCCGACTTTGGAGCGGGAAATAAGGTTTTTTGTACCGTTCCAGAGGCCATCCATCAGGCTTTTCACATCATCATTTGTAAGCTGGGTCGTCTTCGCTGCATTTTCATTGACAATTCCGTAGAATCCGATGAGAGAATAGGGAAGAACATATTGTTCGGTGAAAGTTCCTTGGGCTTTTCCCTTTTCTTGTGAGGGCATGACCGTAGTTCCCTTAATAAATAACAATTTTACACGGTGAAGGGACCGCCCGATTCGGAATTGCACAGGTCCGGTTAAGATGATGTTCTTTTCATTTTTTTGCCCATTCTCATTATCTTCCTGATCAGATTTTTTTAGTCCCTTTTTCCCCTTTTTTGAAATGGCTGCGGTCGCTCCGAAAAGGCGCATATCGATATATTTTTTTATCAAGTCGTCAGCATTTGAAATATTGTTTTCATCCAAGACTGTTTTTTTGCCTTTGAGCAGGCCATCATCATCGCGTTGTCCGCGGATGAAAATTTCCATCCCTTTACAATCATAAAGATAATCCCTGACAGTACGTTTCAGTCGGACATCACTTACAAGATTTTCCATGGTCTCTTCATCGATGCGTGGTTTGTTCTCATCAAGTGGGTCACCATTGGGGTTGATATCCTTCACATCATAGAAAAACAATAGTTCCGAACGCTTTGAAACAATTTCACTCATTCTAGTCTCCTCCACTTTCTTGTTTTTTAGCTGCAACCTGATTTGCCAGGTTCATGCCCAATACAAAATAAAATGCAATTTCATCTTTGGATAATTTCCAATCGTTACCTGCCTCAATCATTAAGGCGGATATCAGAGTTTCAAGATCACGGTAATAATTTGCTTTGTACTCTTCGAGTTTGTTCTGGATCTGAGGCAACAATGCCTGAACCCTGTTCTGATCCAGTTTGAGCCCCTGAAGTTTTATCCTGAACGGAGTTGCATCCCGTTCATGATGTTGAATACCCAAAAGTTTCTGACAGAGCACACCTTCAAGGAATACAGCTCGTTTCGCCGGTGTGTTGAAAAAAGTAGAGAATTCCTGAAAGATTGTTTCTGCTCTCTTTTTTGTGTCTGAAGATCCATCGATTACAATACTTTTTGGTTGAGTTGTCATAGTACTTCTCACCTTGTGTTTCCCGAATAATTCCAGTTCATCCAGATATGCAAGCAACGCCAGACCCCGAAGGGTAGTTTCCCGCGCAGGTATATTTTGAGCGTATAAGTTCCGGATTTTTCTGGTGATCCCACTGATAATAAACGGATAACTGATCTCTTTTCCTGAAAAAATTCTGCTCACAATGTCAAGGAAATAAGGATCTTCGTTATTTTCCTTGCCAAAGAAATGATAAATACTGTCAAATGTGAATTCAAATGGTCGTTCGCCGGTTTTCTTTTTATCTTTGAATACCGGGACATTCAACGATCCGAAAACCGGTTTGTTGTCAATTAAGTTCTTCGCATCAAAAAGCTGCTTCAAACGGGAAGGAAAGATATCTTCAATATACCGTTCAATTTTAAATTCATTGTTATTTTCCTGATAAATGAGAATATTACAGAGGAATGAGTTTTCTTTTTTTGACAAGTGGTTCAGGATCTCCACCTTGGTGTCACTCATCAGCGATTGGTATTTCTCATTCAGTTTGATTTTTTCGTTTTCAGATTGGAAAGTTTTCAGAATCTCATATACTTCTGAATCCTCTCCAAAAAGGGGTTTAGGGATGACATAATAATCAAACCCATAGAATCTGAAGTGAGAAAAGTCATTCAGATATTTTTTCCCTCGTTCCATTGCAAGCGCACAATCAAGGCAAACGGGATAATTTTTCCATGCAAGACTCTGATCGAATCCCCCGGAAACCATGCCGGGTTTATCTACAGTATAAAAATTAAAGGTAGATACGAATCCATATACTTCTTCCTTCGGGGTCCGGCAAACTGAACAGGTTTTGTTTTTTCCAAGAGACTTTGTAGCGTATTTCTCTGATAGCGAGGCACGACATTTTTGTATGAAAATTTTCCGAAACAGGTCAATATCACCAAGATAGTGGCACTTATTGTCTTCCTGAATGACTAAAGTGATAAGAGCCGATTCCTTTTTTTGACGGACATTCTCAAGAAGTGATCGTATCTGGTTAACTATTTCTGTTTGATGTGCATCAAGGCATTTCTTCAATTCTAAAATGTAATTCAGGTCACCGTTCTCAAGAAAGTAGGGTGATTGCGTGAACCTCTGCCCGAACCAATTTTTTATTTTATTGGGATAGGTCTTGTCAATATCCGTAACCATTGAGGTGGGAGTAGTATTTGTGCCCCTTGAACTCCCAAACCGATAAAGATACAGGCTGTTCTTTTTTCTGGAATATTCCTCTTCCGTCACTCTGATAAAAGAGAATTGTTCGCCTTTTTTTTCAATTTCTATGGTGAGAATATGCGGAGGTTTTTCTGATCGTCCTTGAATGTCCTCACAAAAAATTTCGATAAGCCCTTGAGGATCATTCGTGCTTATGTGATCTTTTTTAAGTGAGTACTGCCCAATCTCCTGTATCGCTTCAATCATCGATTCCGCCTTTTAACGTTTAACAAAAATTTAATAATAATTATTCCATATTCTAAATATTACCTTGATAATTCACCTTCATCCCTAATTACATTAAATCTTTTGATCGGCGGTGTGAAGGTGTGTATAATCCACCCAGTAAGGACACTTTCAATACCGGTAACAAATGTGTTTCCTGCGTCCGGACTTCCAAAATAACGGTAGCTTTATCCCTGCCCTACCCGCCGATAAACCTCTGATTTTCAGAAACCTGAAAAAGTGTAATCCGGGTGGGCCGGCATCCCAGACCCATGGATTTCTTGAAAACCTTCACAGTTTCTTTATCGCCTGCACCAACACCCCGAGCGTCTCCTTCGCGTCGCCGTA
>CAYQXM010000153.1:0-9738 GCA_964421295.1 uncultured Pirellulales bacterium | reverse complement strand
GAATGGGCCCGGCGCCGATCTTCTTGGACTGCCACGGCCCCTGGGGGCCCATGACGAAGCGGTGCCGGCCCCAGTAGCACAGGTCGGGACTCTCGCTGTAGAAGATGTCCCCGAAGGGCGTGTGCCCGTTGTCACTCGGTCGGCTCAGCATGGCGTAGCGGCCGTCGATCTTGCGGGGAAAGAGCACGCCGTTGCGGTTGTACGGCAGAAACGCATTTTCCATCTGGTGGAACGTCTTGAAGTCGTGCGTCCAGGCCATGCCGATGGTCGGGCCGTGACAGACGTTGCACCAGGTCACGTAGTAGCGGTCCTCCAGCCGGCAGACGCGCGGGTCGTACGCCTCGCTGGGCGTCGGGTCCACGCCGGGGATATTCACGAACGGAATCGGCTCGGGATCGATCTCGAACCTGAACCCATCCCGGCTGCGTCCCGCGTGCACCTTCATCTCGCGACAGGTATTGTCGCACCGAAACACCCCCGCGAATCCCCCGTCAAATGGCACGACCGCACTATTGAAAATGCTATTCGAAGTCGCCAGCAAGTTCCGCGGAATGATGGGATTGCCGCTATACCGCCACATCACGTCCCCACACCCCTGCGGCCTCTCCTCCCACGGTATGTTCGGGAGCCCCGCCCCCACAATCGTCTGTTTCCGTGCCATGCGCAGTCTTCCTTGTCAGCAATCCAAAGATGACTCCAACCTCACAACAACTCGTCACGGGCCCATTCTATCAGAGCACAACCGTCCAGGACAGTCACAGCCGCTCAGTCTCCTTTGTGCGTCAGCACGGAATCCCTTGCCCTAAACATTGCAGAATGATATCATTGTATCGTGCCTTTGCGAAAGAGACGCGGACTTTGGAAGTGCCTATGGCGTATAGTCTGCATGACTTGACAGACCCGAAGTGGCCTCGCGCGGCCATGCATACACTACCCTTGCGGGTAGGCCCTGGGGCGATAGCGCACTTCTGTCCGCCCCACTGGAAAATCGCGAGACGTTAGAATAAGGAGGAATCACTTTGGCCAGTTCAACTAACACACCCAGACAAATCGATCTCCGTGACGTTGGCTTGAGGGTGTTCTCCTCACCTAAGGAAATGCGAGAATGGTCCCAAGGAGAGCGTCGTTACTGGGGATGGGTGAGCAACGCAAAACCGCAGGACCCGAATGTTGTCTCTGCCGTGCACTCGCACTTGCGGGATTTCTACACGGCGATCGACAATGTTCTTAATAATGCCGGCGATTCAGACGACGATCAAACCTTGGCGAGAGTAGAGACCAACGTGAGGTCGGCAATCGCTGGATGGATGGCGAGACGGTCAATGGTGTTCTCCAATTCGCCAGAAGCCAAGTACCTAGATGACCTTAACAAACGTTCTCGCTCCCTCGCTGTTCATGCTGCGGCAGCCATGCTCGGTGTCAAGGTTCACGGCGAGTCGCCAGAGGGCATGGAAGGGCCATTCCTAGCATTTGCGTTCAGGAATGGGCTGATAGATCGCACTGATGGAGAACTCGCATCACTTCAGGAACTCCATACTGAGTGGAACAATCTGCTCGAAGACGCCAGAAATATACAACGGGCTGCCAAGAGCCAGCAGGATGACTTGGGAAGGCTGGCAGCAGACCAAAGCACCGCGCAGAGAGAGGCTTTCGACCAACTCAGGCAACGTGCTGAGAACGACCTGGCTCTGCTTGCGAAGAGATCTGAAGAGCAGATGAAGCACTCTGATGAGGAGCTACGGAAAATTGAGAGGACCTATGACGAGAGACTCGCCCTCCAGTCTTCCGTCCGGTATTGGAAGACAAAAGCCACTGGTCATGCAAACACAGCCCAACGTTTGGCTTGGGCCTGCGGGATTGTTGGGGTCGGCGTGACAATTATGCTTGGCGTGGAGACCTACCTCATAATCGGACCCCTCCAGAAGATTATTGACTTGCAGGTGTGGAAAGGCGCAGTCCTGCTCCTTACCGCAGCGCTAGGCATTTGGGCCGTGCGCATATTAGTGCGCCTGCTTCTGAGTAATCTGCACCTCAAATCTGAGGCCGTAGAGAGGCGGACAATGCTCTTGACCTACTTGGCGCTGTTGAGGGATGACGACGGACCAAGCAAAGACCAGAGGGAGCTGATACTCCAGATTCTCTTCCGTCCATCGGCCACCGGAATCATAAAGGACGAGGCATTGCCACCTGGGATAGCACAGTGGCTCAATGTCGTGACCCGAACTGATGCATAGCCAATGGCGATGAGGCCTGTGCGTTGATCTGAGCTTAGAGGCAGCATCGGCCAAGGCCCGTCCTACCTGCGGCGGCGCGGGCCACCGGGGCGGCGGCCGCCACGGCGGAATTTGGGGCGGCGATCGCCGGTCCTGGTCGGGACATCGCGGATTTCGGGCACGCCGTGCATGCGGGGGACGGGAGCCAGGAGCGACTCGTCGGGCATCGTGCAGTGGAGGGAATTGCCGATGTACTTTTCGATCGCGGGGATAATGAAGGACTCGTCCTCGCAGGCGAACGAGATGGACGTGCCCAGGACACCGGCCCGGCCGGTGCGGCCGATGCGGTGGACGTAGTCCTCGGCCTCGTACGGGAATTCATAATTCACCACGAGGGTGATGTCCTTGACGTGCAGGCCGCGGCCGGCGACGTCGGTGGCGACGACGACCTTGGTTTCGCCCCCCTTGAACTCGTCGAGAATCCGCAGCCGCTTCTTCTGGCGGACGGCACCGGAGAGCAGCTCGCAATCCACTTTGTGGGCGCGCAGCTTGTGCGCCAGGTTGTGGGAGCTGTCGCGGCGGTTGCAGAAGATCAGGACGCGCTCGCCGGGACGGTGCTGGAGAATGTTGTACAGGACCTTGAACTTGTCGTTGGCCGTCACGATGTAGACGATCTGCTCGACGGTGTCGACCGCGACGTGCTCGGGCTCGACTTCGCAGATCACCGGGTCCGGCATCCACTGTGAGGCCAGGCGCAGGACGTCCTCCGTGAGCGTGGCGCTGAAGAGCATGGTCCGGCGGTACTGCTTGGGGGCCACCACCCGCATGATGCGTTTGACGTCGGGGATGAAGCCCATATCGAGCATGCGGTCGGCCTCGTCGATCACGAGCTCTTCGATGTGCGACAGGTCGATGCTCTGGCGGCGGACGAAGTCCAGCAGCCGGCCCGGGGTGGCGACGACGACATCGACGGGGCGCTTCTGCAGCGAGGTCTGCTGCTTGTTGAAATCGAGGCCGCCGTAGATGGCCAGACAGTTAATGTGGCAGTATTTGCCCAGGGCCTTCGCATCCTCGGCGATCTGGATCACCAGCTCCCGCGTCGGGGCCAGCACCAGAGCCCGGGGACGGCCGATCTTCTGCTCGCCCACGAGCGGGGTTTGCAGGAACTTGGTGAACATGGAGATCAGGAACGCGGCGGTCTTGCCTGTTCCGGTCTGGGCCCGGCCGGAGATGTTCCGCCCGGCATGGACGGGGGCCAGGACCTTCGTCTGGATCGGCGTGCAATACTGGAAGCCCAGGTCGGCGATGGCGTGCATGATCACGTCGGGCAGCCCGAGGTCGTGGAACCGCGTTTCGCCTTCCTTTGGCGGCACCTGGAACTGCTCGGCCGTCCAATGTTTCCGCCGGCGATGGTGCTTGTACGGGCCTTCGTCCGGCTGGCCCTCCTGGGGTTCAGAAGTTGTGGGCGTCTCCGCCTCGGGCGTCGAATGGGCGACGGACATCGCCTCGCCGGCTCCCTCATTCACCGTTTCGCCGCTTTCCGGCTGTTTTTCCTGCTGCGGATTCTGTCCTCCATTGACGGATGGACCATCATCCTGATGCAATTCTCTTACCATGCCCCTATTGAACACGAAATCCATACAAAACACCAGAGAAAATACACTCGGGCACCCTCCGCCATCCCCAAGCCTTCGGCTTGAGGCTGCCACCCTGACCCAGCTCAGGGTCTGGATGCGGGTTCCTGCCAGTTCCCGATGTCGTCCGCCGTGCCACGTTGGCCGTCGGGGCCGAAAGAATACAGGTCGTAGGAATCGACGTTGTGCACGCCGGGGCAGGTGTACTGGTATTCGTTGCCCCAGGGGTCGCGAGGAATCTTTGCCAAGAGCGAATCTTCTCTCGTTATCAAGACATGAAGGCCCTCGGCCGTGGTCGGATAACGGCCCACTGCGGTTTTGAACCTGTCCAGCGCTTCAAAGAAGCGTGACTCTATCTGGACTGTAGCGGCAGCCATTTTCTCTATGCGCCCCGGGAAAGGCTGGAATGGCTGAATGTATGCGACTGCCAGCAGTGCTATGGCAATGAGAAGAAGAACAAGCGTGCTCATGGACATGGCGTGGGGCCAACCTGTCCGGCACCATCTTCGCCGAATTCTCTTTATGGCGTTCACATCGTCCTCTCTTCACTCAAATCACTGACTGACAGGTTTGTGTGAGCTTCACTTGTCGAGGTTACAGGGGCGTGAACAGCAGTTAGGGTGGCACCCTCAAGCGGAGCTTGGGGGTGGCGGAACGCGTCAAACGTTCATCAGGCGTTTGAGGGTTGTGGCGTTGGCGACGGCGTGGCCCTGGACGTCGTTGTTGAAGTAGGCGTGGACGGCACGGGCGGTGCGAGATTGGGCTTTCAGCCAGTCGGACCAGTCCTGGAGCATCTCGTCGGGGTAGCTGCCAGCATAGCGGCCGGTGGTGCCGTGAAAGCGGATATAGACGACGTCTCCCGTGACCGCACGGGGGGAGGCTTTGCCCTGCATGTCGTGGACGCAGAAGCCGGCGCCGTGCTTGTCCAGCAGGTCCAGTGTGTCCTGCTCGTACCAACTGGCGTGGCGGAACTCGAAGACCGACGTCGAACCGCCGGGCAGTAGCTTGATGAAGGCGTCGAGCAGGTCGAGATTTCTGTGGAGGCTGGGGGGAAGCTGGTAGAGGATGGGGCCCAGCGTCGGACCGAAGAGATCGATCACGTCGAAGAACCGCCGGACCTCGTCGCCCGCGTCGCGCAGTTTTTTCATGTGCGTGATGTAGCGGTTGGCCTTGACGGCGTATAGAAATCCGGGCGGGGCCTGTGCCCGCCAGTTCTCGACCGTGGTCGCGCGGGGCAGATGGTAGTACGTGTTGTTGATCTCGACCGTATTGAAGTGCTGAGCATAATGCTGCAGCCATTTCGTCTTGGGGAGCTTGTCGGGGTAGAACTTGCCCATCCAGTGGTCGTAATGCCAGCCGGACGTGCCGATCCGGATGTCGCAGGTTCCGTGATCCATGAACCCCCTTTCGGATTTACCATCTACGATTTACGATTTATGATTGTGCCTATCGGGATATCAAATCGTAAATGGCAAATTGTAGATCGTAAATTGCAGACCGTATGAGAAACAAAGAGATCAGTGCGATCTTCGACCAGATGGCCGACATCATGGAAATCCTCGGTGAGGACCCGTTCCGGATCAACAGCTACCGCAATGTGGCCCGCACGCTCGGCGACCAGTCCGCCGACGTGGCCGACCTGCTGACCGGCGGCGAACTGGCGGAGCTGCCGGGGATCGGCAAATCCAGCCTGGCCAAGATCGAGGAGTTCGTCAAGACGGGTAAAATCACTGCTCACCAGGACCTGCTCAAGAAAGTCCCGCCCACCCTGCCGGACCTGCTCCACATCCCGGGCCTGGGCCCCAAGGGCGTCAAGACGCTATGGGAAGAGCTCAAAGTCACGAATCTCGACGACCTGAAACAGGCCCTGGACGAGGGGCTCGTCGCCGCACTGCACGGGTTCGGCGAGAAGAAGGCAGCGACCATCCGCAAGGGCATCGAGTTTCTGGCGGGTTCCACCGGCCGAATCCGTCTCGACCAGGCAATGGACGCCGCCCGGACGGTCGTTGAGTTTTTGACGGGACTGCCGGGCGTTGACAGGTTACAGGTGGCCGGCTCTACGCGCCGCTGTGCCGAGACCATCGGCGACGTCGACATCCTCGTGACAACCAAGGGCGAAAAAGACACCGCCGCTCAGACCATTGCCGCATTCACCGAAGCCCCCTTCATCGAGCGGGTGCTGGCTAAAGGCGATACGAAGGGTTCTGCCATCATCGAGACGGAATCAGCTTCGGTGCAGGTGGACGTTCGCGTCGTCGCGCCGGAGAGCTTCGGGGCAGCCCTGCAGTACTTCACGGGCTCGAAAGCCCACAACGTCCGCGTGCGGGAAATCGCCCATAAGGCCAGGCTCAAGCTCAACGAGTACGGCCTGTTCAGAGACGACGAGAGAATCGCCGGCGCGACGGAGGAGGAAATCTACAAGGCGCTGGGCCTGGACTTCGTGCCCCCCTGGCTGCGCGAAGATCGGGGCGAGGTGGAAGCCGCTCTGAAGCACACGCTCCCCAACCTCGTGCAGCCGGAGGATATCAAGGGCGACGTCCACATGCACACGGTCGCCTCCGACGGCCGGAGCGAGATCGAGGACTACGTCGCCGCCGCCAAGGAGTTGGGCTACAAGTACATCTGTATCACGGACCACTCAGTCTCCTCGGCCATCGCCAACGGCCAGACGCCGGAGAAGCTGGCCAAGCAGATCGCACGCATTCACAAGATCAACGCCAAGAGAAAAGGGGTAACGGTCTTCGCCGGCGCGGAGGTGGACATTCTCGCCGACGGCAGGCTCGACTTCGACGACAAGCTGCTGGCCGACCTCGATTACGTCACGGCCTCGATCCACTCCGGCCTGGGCAGCCCACGAGCAAAGGTCACATCCCGCACGCTCCAGGCCATGGACAACCCCTATGTCACGTGCATCAGCCACCCCACCGGCCGGCTCATCGGCGAGCGGGAGGCGATGGACCTGGACATCGAGGCCGTGATCGAACACGCCGCCCAGACGGGAACAGCCCTGGAGGTCAACGCCAACACGTATCGGCTGGATCTGAAGGACCTGCATTGCCGAATGGCCATAGAAAAGGGCGTGAAGCTGGTGCTTGGGACCGACGCTCACGATGTCGGTGGTCTTCTGCTGATGCCGTTCGGCGTGGCCACGGCCGCCCGAGGGTGGGCGACGAGGAGCGATGTCATCAATACCCTGCCCCTGGCCAAGCTGAAGGCCTGGCTCAAGTCCAAGCGCCCACGCTAAGGGCGTCACTTCTGCCAATACACTGGACACGCAGCCCCTGCGGTGGTACGCTGCCGGCTATCTCGTCAAACAAGGGGGTACTTTGAAAGCTCTGGTTCATACAAAGCCATACGTTATCGAGTATTGCGACTATTCCGATCCGACGATGGGCCAGGACGACGTGCTCGTCCGCGTCAAGGCGTGCGGGATTTGCGGGTCGGATGTGCAGGGCTATACCGGCAAGACAGGCCGCCGCATTCCGCCTATCATCATGGGCCACGAGGCCGCCGGGGTCATCGAAGCCGTTGGCCGAAACGTCAAGACCTTCGCCCCGGGCGACCGGGTCTGCTTCGATTCGACGGTGTACTGCAATCAGTGCCCTGCCTGCCGACAGGGCCTCTTCAACCGTTGCGTCAAACGCCAGGTGCTGGGCGTCTCCACCCCCGACTTCCGGCGCCACGGCGCGATGGCGGAATTCGTCGCGGTGCCGCACTGGATCGTGGCGCGTCTGCCCGACGGCATGTCGTTCGTGCAGGCGGCGCTGCTGGAGCCGGCATCCATCGGCCTGCACGCCGCGAACCGCGCTCCGCTCGCGCCGGGGGACACCGCCGTGGTGATCGGGGCCGGCACGATCGGCCTTTTCATTCTCCAGGCGGCCAGGCTGCGCGGAGCCAAGACAACGATTGCCTGTGACATCAACGACTTCCGCCTCGGTCTGGCCCGGCAGGTCGGCGCCGACATCTGCCTCAACACCCGCCAAGCCGACGCGAAGCAGGAAATACTGAAACATACGGACGGACGTGGCGCCGATGTCGCGTTCGAGGCGGTTGGCTTTGCGGAAACGTTCCGCCAGGCCGTGTCCCTCCTCCGTACGGGCGGGGCGCTCGTGGCCGTCGGCAACCTGGCCCAGCAGACGGAGTTCAATCTGCAGGAGCTGGTCAGCCGGGAGCTCACGTTCAGCGGCTCTTACGCCAGCGCCGGCGAATTCCGGCCGTGCATCGACCTGATCGCGCAGGGCAGAATCAACGTCCAGCCGCTCATCAGCGAGGTTCTGCCGCTTTCCCAGGGCCCTGCCGCCTTCGACCGGCTGCTTGCGGCCCAGGAGAACCTGCTCAAGATCGTTCTGGAACCGTGAGACAAGTGCGAAGTTTGAGGGTTGATGTTTGAAGTATCAGGTACTCTCATGCGTCTAACACTATGAAGACGGGTAGGATGGGCCTTGGCCTATGCTGATTTCCAAGGGAGTTCAGTACATGACGAACCTTTTCGATCTGACGGGCAAAGTGGCGATTGTCACAGGGACCAGCCGCGGGCTGGGACAGTACTTCGGCCGGGCCCTGGCGCGCGCTGGGGCGGACCTGGTCATCACCAGCCGGGACGTGTCACGACTGGGTGAATTTCGCGGTGAGATCGAGGCGCTGGGACGCAAGGCCCTGCCGCTCCAGCTCGACGTGCTGAACCAGACCGATATCGAGAACATGGTGCGTGCGACGATCGCGGAATACGGTCGGATCGACATTCTCATCAACAACGCCGGCCTGAACATCCGCCGTCCGGCGGCGGAGTTCACATGGCAGGACTGGGACACCGTCCTGAACACAAACCTCAAGGGATCATTCTTCGTCGCCCAGGCGGTGGCGAAGGAGATGATGAAGCGGCGTTCCGGGCGGATCATCAACATCGGCTCGTGTACGTGCGTCTTCGGCATGGAAGGCATCGGGCCGTACACGGCCAGCCGGGCCGGCATCCTCGGGCTGACGCGCAGCCTCGCCGCCGAGTGGGGGCCGCACGGCATCACGGCCAACGTCCTGGCGCCCGGGTGGTTCAAGACCGCCCAGAACAAGGTTCTGTACGAAAACGCCAAGTGGCTGGAGTATATCACCGACCGCATCCCGCTGGGCCGGCCGGGGCAACCGAACGATCTGGACGGAGCCGTAGTCTTCCTGGCCTCCGACGCCTCCGCCTATATCACGGGGCAGATTCTCCTCGTGGACGGCGGCTTCACCACCGGCGCCACGCACGCAATCATGACGAGCAGCCGGTAGGAAGTCCGATTTTGAGTGTTGCTTTCTGAGTGCTCCTGTCGATTCATGGGATAGGACAGATTGGTGTTGGTTTTGAGTCAAAGATAGGAAATACGGCAATGTGGACATCCCAAAAAGCGATTGCGATTTACATCCTGATCGCGGTTCTGATCGGTGCGGTCGTGGCCTGGATTGTGCTGGCCAGGACGCTGCGGACCCGTATAGCCATGCGGAGACAGCTCCAGGCCGACAAAGACATCAACGATTGGCTGATCGTCTTCGGCTGGACGCCCAAAGTCCTCTATGTGCCGACGATTCTGGCCTCGCTGCTGGCGGCGTTCCTCGTGAAGGTGGGCGTCAGTGCGCCGGTGGTCGGCGGCATCTGGTTTGCGATCTTCTTCCTCAACTTCGTCGTCGAGGAATACAACATCGACATCAAGACCGTGCTGATCGTGATCCTGGGCGTCGCCCTGCTGCTGCTCTGGCTCTACCTGCTCGGCGCCGTCGGCGGCTTCTTCCGGCTCTTCGGACACCTGGGCTTCGAAATGAGTGCGACAGGATACGCACTGGTCACGATCATCGGCCTGGCCACGATTCTCATCTCCTGGCTCAAGGGCCTGTTCTATTACGTCGCCATCACGCCC